>NZ_RRAZ01000044.1 GCF_003863335.1 Falsigemmobacter faecalis
GCCCGGAAATTCCCCGAGGGACGACGCTCATCACCCGATTTCGCACCGAAACTCCGGCCGCGCGGTGCTTCATCAGAGGCGGCGCCACGCCCCATGCCGCTGACACGCGCCCGCGCCGGTGAGCCCGAACCAAAGGCCCCCTTCACAGAGCGCCCGGCAGTGCCGGAGGTGCGCAGAATGCCGTCCGTTGCCGCGACATCCGGGGTCTCGGCCAGGCCCAGCTGATCGCGCAGGGTGCGCGGACGCACTTCCGTGACCTCACCAACCTCAAGATCGCCCAGCTGGAAGGGGCCATAGCTCACGCGGATCAGACGGTTCACCGTAAAGCCCACGAATTCCATCGCGCGGCGCACCTCGCGGTTGCGGCCTTCACGAATACCCACGGTCAGCCAGGCATTGGCGCCCTGCTGGCGATCCATCGAGACCACCATGGGCTGGAACATCTCACCGTCAATGACCACACCTTCGCGCAGCGCATTGAAGTCCTGATCTTCGGGGCGGCCGTTGATCCGCACGCGGTATTTGCGCAGCCAGCCGGTCGAGGGCAGCTCCAGACGGCGCTTCAGATCACCGTCATTGGTCAGCAGCAACAGCCCCTCAGAGCTGAGGTCGAGACGACCCACGCTCATCACCCGCGGCAGCTCTTCCGGCAGATACTCAAAGACCGTTGCCCGGCCCAGCTCATCACGCTCGGTGGTCACCAGACCGGCAGGCTTGTGATAAAGCCACAGGCGCGGCGGCTCGGGCGGCGCCAGCGGCACGCCATCGACCAGGATCTTATCCTTGCGGCTCACATCCAGCGCGGGGCTGTCGATGACCTTGCCGTTCACCGAGATGCGGCGCTCTGCGATCATCCGCTCAGCATCGCGGCGCGAGGCCACACCCGAACGGGCAAGCACTTTGGCGATCCGCTCAGGACCTGCCTCCGCTTTGTCCAGAACATCAGCGGCCGGAGCCGCGGGGGCTGTCGTCGCTGCGGTGGCAGCGCGCGCGCCGCCTTTTTTCAGGCCGGGTTTTGCACCCGGTTTCGGGGCGGCGGGTTTGCGGTCAAAGGGGCGGCTGGCCATGATATCACTCTGTCTGAGGAGAAAGCCCGGCAGTCATGCGGGGGCGGAAAAAGAGGCCCTCCATAGGCGCAAAGCCCCAGGTCCTGCAAGCGACAACCGCGTGAGGCTTGCACGCGTTCCCGCTTCAGGCCAGGAGAGAGCCATGAGCCCCTTTCTCAGCCATATGGACATCGCCCTCTCAGAGGCCCGCGCCGCCGCTCTGCGCGGCGAAGTCCCGGTGGGCGCCGTGCTGATTGCCCCCGATGGCAGCATTGCCGCCCGCGCCGGAAACCGCAGCCGCGAATTCTCCGACCCCACGGCCCATGCCGAAATCCTCGTGATCCGCGAGGCCTGCGCCCGGCTGAAAACCGAACGCCTGCCGGGCTTTGATCTGTGGGTCACCCTTGAGCCATGCCCTATGTGCGCAAGCGCCCTCAGCAATGCCCGCATCCGCCGCCTCTATTACGGCGCGGGCGATCCGAAATCGGGCGGCATCGCCCAGGGCCCGCGGATCTTCAGCCACCCCCAGTGCCACCACCGCCCCGAGGTCTACGACGGTCATCAGGCCGAGACCGCCGCAGCACTCCTCACCGGCTTTTTCACCAACCGGCGGGATTGAACGTTACAGCTCAATCGCCACCAGAACCTCCGGCTCAATCACATTGATATGATGCGAAACCCCGGCGCGCAGATCATCGGCCGTCTGCTCCAGCGCCGGGAAGGTCTTGTAATGGCAGGGGATCACCGTGCGGAAATGGAAGAACTTGCGGCAGGCATAGGCCGCGCGCTTCATATCCATGGTGTAATGACCCCCCGCCGACAGAATGCCAACTTCCGGATTATGCAGATCCGCAAAGATCGCCATATCCGCCATCACATCGGTATCACCCGAGAAATAGATCGTGCGCCCGTCATGCTCGATCATATAGCCCGCCTCCGACCCCAGATAGACCGGCCCGCTCTGCGTCATCACCGAGGACGAATGCGAGGCCGCTACCATGGTCACATTCACCGAGCCAAGCTTAATCGTGCCGCCGTTGTTAAACCCGATGCTTCCCGTCACCCCGGCAGTCTTTTCCAGCCAGGAGGTCAGATCAAACTTCCCCGCCACCGGAATGCCGAGGTCTTTCGACAGACCCGCCGCATCGGCCAGGTGATCGGAATGCCCATGGCTCACCAGAATGGCCGTGGCCCCCGCCAAAGCCTCCGCCCGCCGCTCCGCCGGAAACAGCGGATTGCCGAGCCAGGGATCGATCAGCAAAACCTGATCGCCGATCTCAATCCGAAAGCCCGCATGCCCCAGCCAGATTATCTTCATCAAAATCTCCAATGCGCTCCAGTCGCCACAGGCGCAGTCTGCCGCCCCCCCGCGCCCCGGGCAAGAGCCCGCCCCCCGGCTTTGGCTTTTTCCAAATACTCTGCGGGGGTCCGGGGGCGCAAAGCCCCCGGCGCGCTCCACAGCTCCCGCCCCTCGCCCTGAAGCCCCCATCTGACAGCGGCCATGCGACAAGCGCTGACTTGCGCAGAAGCCCCCCTCCCGCTAAACGGAAGCCCGACAGACGGAGGCCTCCATGTCCAGCATTGACATCCCGACCGCAGCCAAGGTTGCGCGTCTCGCCCGTATCCGGGTTGAGCAGGCAGACCTGCCGAAACTTGCCGAGCAGCTCTCCGGCATTCTCGACTTCATGGAACAGCTCAATGAGGTTGACGTCGACGGCATCGAGCCGATGACCTCCGTCACCCCCATGCGCCTCAAGCGCCGTCAGGACGGCGTCACCGACGGTGGCTATCCTGAGGCCGTTCTGAAAAACGCGCCCGATGCGCGTGAAGGTTTCTTTGCAGTCCCGAAGGTGGTGGAATGACCCTCAATACGCTCACCATCGCCGAGGCCCGCGACCAGCTTCGCAAAGGCGATATCACCGCCAAAGATCTGACGCTCTCCTGCCTCACGGCGATGGATGCCTCGGATCCGCTGAACGCTTATGTCCACAAGACCCCCGAGATCGCACTCGATCAGGCCCGCGCCGCCGATGAGCGTCTGCGCGCCGGCGAGGCGCCCGCCATGTGCGGCATCCCGCTCGGGATCAAGGACCTCTTCTGCACCAAAGGCGTGGCCTCGCAGGCGGCCTCGAATATCCTCGCGGGCTTCAAGCCCGAATACGAATCCACCGTCACCTCAAAGCTTTTTGAGGCAGGCTCGGTCATGCTCGGCAAGCTGAACATGGACGAATTCGCCATGGGTTCGGCCAATGAAAGCTCCTGCTACGGCGCGGCGGTCAACCCCTGGAAGCTCGACGGACGCAGCCTGACCCCGGGCGGCTCCTCGGGTGGCTCGGCGGCGGCTGTGGCGGCAGATCTCTGCCTTGCGGCGACCGGCACCGATACCGGCGGCTCAATCCGCCAGCCTGCGGCCTATACCGGCACCGTCGGCATCAAGCCGACCTATGGCCGTGTCTCGCGCTGGGGCGTCATTGCCTATGCAAGCTCGCTCGATCAGGCGGGTCCGATGACCAAAACCGTGCGCGACGCCGCCATCATGCTGGGCGCCATGGCAGGGCATGACCCGAAAGACAGCACCTCGGCTGACATCGCGGTGCCGGATTTCGAAGCGGCGCTGACCGGCGATATCCGCGGCAAAAAGATCGGCATTCCGCGCGAATACCGCGTCGACGGTATGTCGGATGAGATTGAAGCCCTCTGGCAGAACGGCATTGCCATGCTGCGTGATGCGGGCGCCGAAGTGGTCGATATCTCGCTGCCGCATACCAAATACGCGCTGCCGGCCTATTATGTCATCGCGCCCGCAGAGGCCTCGTCGAACCTCGCGCGCTATGACGGCGTGCGCTACGGCCACCGCGCCACCCTGGGTGCCGGCGACGGCATCAACGATCTCTATGAGAAATCGCGCGCCGAGGGCTTCGGCCCTGAGGTGCAGCGCCGCATCATGGTCGGCACCTATGTGCTCTCGGCAGGTTTCTATGATGCCTATTACAACCGCGCCCGCAAGGTCCGCGCGCTGATCAAGCGCGACTTCGAGCAGGCTTTCGCGGCAGGCGTCGATGCGATCCTGACCCCGGCGACGCCCTCCTCGGCCTTTGAGCTTGGCAAGCTGAAAGACGCCTCGCCCGTTGAGGCCTATCTGAACGACGTCTTCACCGTTACGGTGAACCTGGCCGGTCTGCCGGGCGTCTCGGTTCCGGTCGGGCTCGATGCCTCGGGTCTGCCGCTTGGTCTGCAGCTGATCGGTCGTCCCTGGGATGAAGCCGGTCTTCTGAACCACGCCTATGTGCTGGAGAAGGCGGCGGGCTTTGTAGCCAAGCCGTCGAAATGGTGGTAATCGGCTTCCCCGATCGGGAACACTGAGGTCAAAATGAAACGCTTTGCTCTGACTGCACTTGCTGTTGTGACGCTTGCTGCCTGCCAGCCGCAGGTGCCGGATTCGGGGCAGGGCGTCGGGTTTGACAGCTACGCCTCTTATATGGCGCGGCGCGAGGGCCAGACGGGTCTCGCGCCTGCCACCCAGGGGCTGGGGACCATTGCGCCCGCCGCAGTGACCTCGCAGCCGCTGAACGCCGGGATCCCCGGCAGCGGGGAGCGCCCCCGCGCTGAGACCTTTGCCGGTATTCAGACCCAGACCGGTGAGCGCGTGCATCACAGCGGCGGCAACAGCACCGGCATCTCAGATGAGCAGAACTTCGACGCCGTCGCCAGCCGCGAATCGATCCAGTCGGATGCCGCCCGCATTCAGCAGAACCGCGCCAATTACGTGGTGGTGCAGCCGACGGCGCTGCCGACCCGCAGCGGCGCCTCCGGCCCGAATATCGTCGCTTTCGCGGTCTCAACCAGCCATGCACCCGGCAGTCAGGTCTATCCGCGCTCAAGCCTGTTCCGGAAGAACTATGAGGCGGCCTGCGGTCAGTTCGGCTCAGCCGATGCCGCTCAGGAAGCCTTTTTGTCGAACGGTGGCCCGCAGCGCGATAAGCTTGGCGTCGATCCCGATGGCGACGGTTTCGCCTGTGGCTGGGATCCGCGTCCGTTCCGCGCGCGCTGATGTCCTTCCCCTCGCCGAATTTCACCGCGCGGCGGGGCGGGCTGCGGCCTGAATTTATCATTCTCCACTATACCGGCATGACCTCCTGCGCGGCAGCGCGGGCGCGTCTGTGCCTGGCCGAGGCAGAGGTCTCGGCCCATTGGCTGATCTCTGAGACCGGAGAGGCTGAGGCTCTGGTGGCTGAGGATCAGCGGGCCTGGCACGCTGGCGCGGGCTCCTGGCGGGGGCTTTCGGATCTGAACTCCCGCTCGATCGGGATTGAGCTGGCGAACCCCGCGACCCATCCCTTCCCCGAGCCGCAGATGGCGGCGCTGGAGGATCTGTTGCGCGGCGTCATGGCGCGCTGGCAGATCGGGCCTGAAGGGGTGATCGGGCATTCCGATATGGCGCCGGGTCGCAAGATTGATCCGGGTCCGCGCTTTGACTGGCTTCGGCTGGCGCGTCAGGGGCTGGCGCTCTGGCCCGGGCCTGTTGAGGGCGCGCAGGCGGATCAGTTTGACGCGGCGGCGCTGGCTTTTGGCTATCCGGCGGATGTCCCGGCGGAGGATCGTCTGGCGGCCTTCCGGCTGCGCTTCCGGCCCTTCGCGACGGGTCCGGTGAGCGATGCCGATGCCGCGCTGGCGCTTGGCCTTCAGCGCCCGGCGAGTTTCAGCACATAGGCGCTCTGGCCTGCGGTGTTGCGGGCAATGCCGATCCCGGCCTCCGTGACGGCGGGATTGCGCAGATTGCGGTCATGCGCGGCGGATCCCTGCCACATGCCGATCACCTGCGAGGGGGCGATGCGGCCATAGGCGATATTTTCGGCCGCCGTGCGGTAGGGATAGCCTGCGCGCTGCAGCCGCTGGCCAAGGCTGCTGCCGTCCCGGCCCTGATGGGAGGGACCACCCCGGGCCGCATTGTCGCAGGCATGGGCCTGGGCCGCCTGCATAAGGCGCGGCTCCGGCGCAAGCGGCACCAGCCCTCTGGCAGCCCGCATCCGGTTCAAATCGGTAAAGACCTGCGTCACCTCTGCCGCCGGAGGCGCAGCACAGCGGTTTTGCGCGGCGGCGGGGCCGGACAGGGCCCAGAGCGCGAGCGCCGGGAGGAGGCACCAGTTCCGCATCACTCACCTTTGAAAAAGGCCCCGGGCTGTCCCGGGGCCTTTTCATTATGCCAGCATCGACAGCGGGTTCTCAAGGCAGTCGACAATCGCCTGGAGGAATTCCGCCCCAAGTGCCCCGTCGATCACCCGGTGATCGACCGAGAGGGTGACCGACATCACCGTCGCCACCCCAAGGCTGCCATCGGCCTGAACGACCGGCTTTTTCACGCCCGCCCCCACAGCAAGGATGGAGCCATGCGGCGGGTTGATCACCGCATCAAAGTTCTCAATCCCGAACATCCCAAGGTTTGAGATCGCCATGGAGCCGCCGACATATTCATGGGGGCCAAGCTTTTTAGTGCGCGCGCGGCCCGCCAGATCCTTCATCTCAGCCGAAAGCGCCGAGAGGGTCTTCAGATGCGCATCCTTCAGCACCGGGGTGAAAAGGCCGCCTTCGACCGCCACCGCCACCGCAATATCCGAGGGCTTCAGCTTATAGATCCGGTCGCCTGCCCAGACCGCATTGGCGCCCGGCACGCGCTGCATCGCCACGGCGCAGGCCTTGATGATGAAGTCATTGACCGAGAGCTTCACATTGCGGGCCGCCAGCTGTTCATTCAGCTGCGCACGGAAGGCCATCAGCGCATCAAGACGGATCTCACGGCGCAGATAGAAATGCGGGATGGTCTGTTTGGCTTCCGTCAGGCGCGCGGCGACGGTGCGGCGCATGCCGTCAAGCGTGACCTCCTCATAGGCGCGGCCATCGAGCATTTTGGCGACCTGAGCGGCATTCGGGCCGCTGGGCATTGCGCCTGCCGGGGCCTGGGCCGCAGCTTTCGGCGCCTCAACTGCCGCGGGGGCCGCAGCAGTGGCAGCCGGGGCAGAGGCGCTGAGCCCCTCCACATCGGCGCGCACGATGCGGCCGTTCGGGCCGGTGCCTTTGACCGAAGCGAGATCAATCCCCTTTTGCGTGGCGATCCGGCGCGCGAGCGGCGAGGCGAAAACGCGCCTGCCGTCCTTTGCCGGGGCCGCCTCAGCGGGGGCAGGGGCGGCCGCCGGAGCCGCCGCCACGACGGGCGCTTCGACCTTTGCCGGGGCGGCTTTCGGGGCCGGGGCTGCGGAAGCGTCCTCTCCCTCTTCCAGCAGGACCGCGATGGGGGCATTGACCTTCACCCCTGCGGTGCCTTCCGCCACCAGGATTTTACCGATCACGCCTTCATCCACGGCTTCGAATTCCATGGTGGCTTTATCGGTCTCAATCTCAGCGAGGATCTGGCCGGATTTGACCACATCGCCTTCTTTGACCAGCCATTTGGCCAGCGTGCCCTCTTCCATCGTGGGAGAGAGGGCGGGCATCAGAATGTCTTGTGCCATGATCCCAACTCCTCAGCGGTAGCAGACGGATTTGACGGCGGCGATCACCTCTGCGGTGGTCACCAGCGCCAGTTTTTCGAGGTTCGCGGCATAGGGCATCGGCACGTCTTTGCCCGCACAGTTCACCACCGGCGCGTCGAGATAGTCGAACGCGCGCTCCATGATGGTGGCCGAGAGGTGGTTGCCGATGGAGCCGACGGGGAAGCCCTCTTCCACGGTGACGCAGCGGTTGGTCTTTTTCACCGATTCGAGAACGGTTTCGTAATCAATCGGGCGCAGGGTGCGCAGATCGATGACTTCCGCCGAGATGCCCTCTTCCGCCAGTTTGTCTGCCGCTTCCAGCGCATAGGTCATGCCGATGCCGAAGGAGACGATGGTGACATCAGAGCCTTCGCGCCAGATGCGGGCCTTGCCGAAGGGCACGGTGAAATCGGGCAGATCCGGCACCTCGAAGGATTTCCCGTAAAGGATCTCGTTTTCAAGGAAGATCACCGGGTTCGGATCGCGGATTGCGGTTTTCAGCAGGCCTTTGGCATCGGCTGCCGAATAGGGCATCACGACCTTCAGACCCGGGATCGCGGCATACCAGGCGGCGAAGTCCTGGCTGTGCTGTGCGCCCACGCGGGCGGCGGCCCCGTTCGGGCCACGGAAAACGATCGGCGAGCCCATCTGACCGCCCGACATATAAAGCGTTTTAGCAGCCGAGTTGATGATATGGTCGATGGCCTGCATCGAGAAGTTCCAGGTCATGAACTCAAGGATCGGCTTCACGCCGCCCCAGGAAGCGCCGACGGCGATGCCGGTGAAGCCATGCTCGGTGATCGGGGTGTCGACCACGCGCTTGGGGCCGAACTCATCCAGCAGGCCCTGCGAGATTTTGTAAGCGCCCTGGTATTCGCCCACCTCTTCGCCCATCAGAAAGACGGTCGGATCGGCGCGCATCTCTTCGGCCATGGCTTCGCGAAGGGCTTCGCGGACCGTCATGGTCTTCATCGGCGTGCCTTCCGGATAATCCGGGGCGACGTCGCGCACCGGAACCGGCGCTTTGGCGGCGGCAGGGGAAGCCGCCGGGGCCGCCGGAGCGGCGGCAGGCGCCGGGGTCGCCGCTGCAGCAGTCGGCGCATCCGCGCTGTCCCCTTCGGTGACGAGCGTTGCGATCGGGTCATTGACCTTTACGCCTGCGGTGCCCTCAGCCACCAGCAGTTTGCCGATCACGCCTTCGTCCACGGCTTCAAATTCCATGGTGGCTTTATCGGTCTCAATCTCGGCGAGGATCTGGCCGGATTTGACCTCATCGCCTTCTTTGACCAGCCATTTCGCAAGGGTGCCTTCCTCCATGGTCGGGGAGAGGGCGGGCATCAGGATGTTCATTGCCATTGTCAGTCTCTCCTCAGGG
Source organism: Falsigemmobacter faecalis (assembly GCF_003863335.1). GTDB lineage: Bacteria > Pseudomonadota > Alphaproteobacteria > Rhodobacterales > Rhodobacteraceae > Wagnerdoeblera > Wagnerdoeblera faecalis. The sequence continues at coordinate 8,949 of NZ_RRAZ01000044.1, forward strand.
ATCAGGCGTAAATGTCGGTCCAGAGCTCATCCACCGGCGGCTCAGGGCTGTCTTTGGAGAATTCGGCAGAGGCGTTGACGATGGTTTTGATGTCACGGTCGATCTGTTTGAGATCGTCTTCCGTGGCGTGGCCGCCGGTCAGCAGCAGATCGCGGACCTGCTCAATGGCGTCGCGCTCATCGCGCATCTTCTGGACCTCTTCGCGGGTGCGGTATTTCGCCGGATCCGACATCGAGTGACCACGGTAGCGATAGGTCATCATTTCCAGAATATAGGGGCCCTTGCCCGCACGGCAGTGTGCGACGGCTTTTTCACCTGCAGCTTTGACCGCCAGCACATCCATACCGTCGACCTGTTCGCCGGGGATGCCGTAGGCCAGACCGCGCTCATAGAGCGTGGTGGATTTGGTGGCGCGCTGCATGGAGGTGCCCATGGCGTATTGGTTGTTCTCGATGACGAAGATCACCGGAAGATCCCAAAGCTCGGCCATATTATAGGTCTCATAGACCTGGCCCTGGTTGGCAGCACCATCGCCGAAATAGGTGAAGGTGACGTTATCATTGCCGAGGTATTTATCGGCAAAGGCCAGACCCGCGCCAAGCGGCACCTGGGCGCCGACGATGCCATGGCCGCCGTAGAAATGTTTCTCTTTCGAGAACATATGCATCGAGCCACCCTTGCCCTTGGAATAGCCGCCGATGCGCCCGGTGAGTTCGGCCATCACGCCATTGGCTTCCATGCCGCAGGCCAGCATATGGCCGTGGTCGCGGTAGGAGGTGATGCGTTTGTCACCCTCTTTGGTCGAGGCCTCAAGGCCGACAACCACGGCTTCCTGACCGATATAGAGGTGGCAGAAACCGCCGATCAGGCCCATGCCATAAAGCTGGCCGGCCTTTTCTTCAAAGCGGCGGATCAGCAGCATGTCGCGGTAATACTTCAGCAGCTCGTCCTTGGAGACGTTCGCTTTCTCCGGTGATTTGCGGGTCGCCACGGCAGCCCCTCCCTCGGTCTATCCAGAATGTTTAGCGTTAAACTATATTTCGCCATACGGTGGAGCAAGGAAAAAACGTAAAAGCCCCGCACGAGGGCGGGGCCTTTCCTGCCTCCGACAGGGGCAGCTTACTTCAGAATCACTTCATCTTTCACAAACATATTCGACCAGGCGCGGTCGATCAGTTCCGGCGTCATCTGACGGGGGATCCCCTCAAAGTCGCAGACCGAGATCATCTGATCGATGAGATAGACCGGCTGATAATTGGCGAAGATATTGTTGATGGTGGGATATTTCACCTTCAGCAGATGCAGCAGCGCCGATTCGTCGAGGGCGATGCCTTTCTTGCGCGCGACCATGGCAAAGATCTTCAGGAAATTCTCCTGGCCGGGGCCGTCGATCTTGATTTTAAAGAAGATTCGCCGCAGAGCCGCGCCGTCAAAAATCTCATTGGGGTGGAAGTTCGTCGAGAAAATCACCAGCGTATCAAAGGGCACGGTAAATTTTTCGCCCGACTGCAGGGTCAGAATATCGCGCGATTCCTCCAGCGGGACGATCCAGCGGTTGACGATCTTTTGTGGCGGATCGGCCTGACGGCCAAGGTCGTCGATGATGAAAATGCCGCCCGTAGCTTTCATCTGCAGGCTGGCCTGATAGGTGCGCGAGACCGGATTATAGGCCAGATCCAGCATATCCAGGCTGAGTTCACCGCCGGTGATCACCGTCGGCCGCTCACAAAGCACATAGCGGTTATCAAAGCGATTCGAGGTGCGGCGCAGGCTGTTGGGATCATCCGTCGATTCTTCCGCCGAGGAATGCACGATGGGATCATAGACCGTGATGACCTGACCGCCATATTCAACGGCGCGCGGCACATAGATTTTATCGCGCATCGCATCGCGGATGCCGTTGGAGATCGCCGATTTCCCGTTGCCGGGCGGCCCGTAAAACAGCACCGAGCGCCCCGAAGTCACCGCAGGCCCCAGATTGGACAGCAGATCCGGCGGCAGGATCAGATGCCCCATGGCGCGCTGCAGATCCTCACGGCTCAGGCGGATGTCGCGGATCGACTGCCGTTTAACCTGGGCCTTATAGGCATCAAGCGGCACGGGCATCGCGCCGTAATATTCGCTTTGCGCCAGCGCATCGAGGGCGCGGGCCCGCCCGCCGTCGGTCAGCTGAAAGGCCACCTCATTGCCGCCCTGACCGATCAGATTGCCGGTGGCCTCGACCAGCTTTTGCCCGCGTGCCAGATCCAGCAACTCCTGGGCCAGTTGCAATGGCAGACAGACGACCCGCGCAATATCGCTCGGCAGCGAAAGATTGGTGCGAAACATCGTTTTCAGCAGGATATCCCGCATCATCACCGGGCTGATGCCCAGATCCTCCATCCGGCGCGGACCGGGCGGCGGCTCAACTCCGTTGCGGGTCGGAAGGGTGATGTTCATGCCAGGGCCCCATTGCTGCTTCGGCGCAGTCTGCCTGCCGACCTGGGCAAAACCGCGGCAGAGTTTCGCTGATGTCGTGGCAGCTGGCCGGGGACCTTCCCTCAATCTTCGGGCGGTTCGGGTGGTTTCCATGGAGATCGCCGCAATCACGGCTGCAGGTTGAACTCCGCACATCACCCGTCATGACGGGGCCCTGTGATCACCGCCGCGGCGGTGAAAAGGCGCGCTTCTTTGCGCCGCCAGGGCCTGTGATCCCGAACCGCCTCGCTGCGCGGAGGCACTCCGCAGTCGTTGGCCGGCACTGAAAGCAGCAAAAAGGGCGGCGCAGCATCTGCGCAGCCCTTTTTTCAAACCCTGCCGTCTCAGGCGCGTTCCAGCATCCCGCGCTCACTCGCAAGCTCGGTCATCCGCGCCTGCAGCTTTTCAAACGCGCGCACCTCGATCTGACGGATCCGCTCGCGCGACACGCCATAGCGCACCGACAGTTCTTCGAGCGTCACCGCATCATCCACCAGACGGCGCTGGGTCAGAACATCCCGCTCACGGTCGTTCAGCGCGTCCATGGCGGTGGTCAGAAGCTGCATCCGGGTGCTCATCTCATCACGGGCCTCATAATCGCCCGCCTGATCGGCATCCTCATCTTCCAGCCAGTCCTGCCACTGCGCGGTGCCCTCACCTTCACTGCCAACCGTGGCATTCAGTGAGGCATCCGAGCCCGCAAGACGGCGGTTCATATCAATCACTTCGGTCTCTGACACATTCAGATCCGTCGCGATCTTCGTCACATTCTCCGGCCGCAGATCACCCTCTTCCAGCGCACCGATGCGGGATTTGGCTTTTCGCAGGTTGAAAAACAGCTTCTTCTGCGCCGAGGTGGTGCCAAGCTTTACCAGCGACCACGACCGCAGGATATATTCCTGGATCGAGGCGCGGATCCACCACATCGCATAGGTCGCCAGACGAAACCCCCGCTCAGGGTCAAAGCGTTTGACCGCCTGCATCAGGCCCACATTGGCCTCTGAAATCACTTCGGCCTGGGGCAGGCCATAGCCGCGATAGCCCATGGCAATTTTCGCGGCCAGCCGCAGGTGAGAGGTGACCAGCTTATGCGCCGACTGCGCATCCTGATCCTCCACCCACCGCTTGGCGAGCATATATTCTTCCTCAGGTTCCAGCATCGGAAACTTGCGGATTTCCTGCAGGTACCGGTTCATCCCCTGCTCCGGGCTGGGGGCCGGAAGACTGGTGTAACTGGCCATTCGTCGAATCCCTGTTCGGTTCATGCCTGCCGCCGCATTCCCCGCAAAGCAGGGAACGGGCAGCAAGCGCCTGTTGACGCCAACGTAATCAGCGCCGGGAGGTTCCTCAAGGGGCAGGGCGGCGGGCCCTTTCCCCGGATGTCCCGAAGCTTATACGCAGCAGAAGGGCTGAACCCGTCGCACAACTTCGTGTTGTGACAACGATCTCACGGAATTGTCAGAGAGCTGAAACAGGCTTTGCGAAGGCCTCGATCAGATCACAGATATCCTGCGGCAGCGGGCTTTCAAAATGCAGATCCTCGCCGCTGATCGGATGGGTAAAGCCCAGGGTCGCCGCATGAAGCGCCTGCCGCGGAAAGGCTTCGGCCGCCGCAACACCCGCCACGCCCAGCGCTTTTTCCGACATTTTGCGCCGCCCGCCATAGGTCTGATCGCCGATCAGCCCATGCCCGGCATAGGCCATATGCACACGGATCTGATGCGTCCGCCCGGTCTCCAGCCAGCAGTCGATCAGCGAGATGCCGGCAGGCTGGCCATAGGCTTCCACCACCCGCGCCCGGGTCACCGCATGCCGCCCGCCCGAGGGCACCACCGCCTGCTTCTGCCGGTCGCCGCGATGCCGGTCGAGCTGCGTTGCAATGCGCACAACCCCCCCGGTCTCCACGCTGACGCCGTTTAGCCCGCGCAGACGCGGATCGCCGACATAGGGCACACCATGAACCAGCGCCAGATAATGGCGGTGCACCGTATGGGCCTCAAACTGCGCGGCCAGCCCCTGATGGGCAGCGGCGGTTTTGGCCGCAACCAGCAGACCCGAGGTGTCTTTATCGATGCGGTGTACAATCCCCGGACGCCGCTCGCCGCCGATCCCCTGCAGGCTCTCGCCGCAATGAAACAAAAGCGCATTGACCAGGGTGCCGCGCGGATTTCCGACCGCCGGATGCACCACCATCCCGGCAGGCTTATTGATGACGATCAGATCGTCATCCTCATAAACCACCTCCAGCGGAATATCCTCCGCCAGGGTCTCGACCTCTTCGGGCGCTCCAAGGGTGATCCCGATCTCTTCGCCCGCAGCCACTTTCGACTTGGCGATCAGCACCTCGCCGCCGCGGCGCACCGAGCCCTCTTCGACCAGCTTCGCAATCCGCGACCGCGACAGCCCCAGCCCCTCTGGCACATAAAGCGCAAGCGCCTTATCAAGACGCGACGGCGTGTCTTCCCCGAGAGTGACGCGAAGAACCTCCCCGAAAGGATCAGTGGACATGGCAGCACCTCCGGACAAAGACAGCCAGGCTTCGCTTCCGCCCCCGCTGCGCATCTTGCAAGGACTGGTGATCGGTCTGACCGCCAGTCTGATTTTCGGCGTCATAACCGTGGTGGCGGTGGTTGTCACCCGTTTCCCGAAGGCTGCGACACCGCCGCTCCCGGAAACCCTTGTGCTGCCCCAGGGCGCTTCCGCCCTCGCGGTCACCCAAGGGGCCGACTGGATCGGCATCACCACGACCGATGACCGCATCCTGATTTACGACCGCGCCAGCGGCAACCTGCGCCAGACCGTCACCCTGACCCGCCCCTGACAGGGACGCACGCCCCCCCCCCCGGACTTTGGCTTTTTCAAAAATACTCCGGGGTCCGGGGCAGCGCCCCGGGGCCTGCCACAGGCACGCGCTCAGACACCGGCCTCCTTCACCGCCTCCATCGCCACATAGGTCGAGGTCGAGGCCACATGCGGCAGCGCCGAAATCGTCTCGCCGAGGATCCGGCGATAGGCCTGAATATCCTCCGTTCTGACCTTCAAAAGATAATCAAACCGCGAGGCAATCATATGGCATTCCTCGATCTCCGCCACGCCGCGCACCGCGCGGTTAAAGGCCTGCAGCGCCGCCTCGCGGGTGTCTGACAGCCGCACCTCGACAAAGGCGACATGCGCCCGCCCCATGCGGATCGGATCCAGCGTGGCGCGGTAGCCGCGGATAATGCCGCCCTCTTCCAGCCGCTTCAGCCGCGCCTGCACCGGGCTTTTTGACAGCCCGATGCGCCGCGCCAGCTCCGTCACCGCGATGCGGCCCTCCGTGCCCAGCACCTCAAGGATCGCCTCGTCATAGCGGTCCAGATCGCGCCACTCCAATCGCATCGCAAAATTCTCCATCTTCAGGCAATCCGCCTGCAAACTGTCCATCTTCGGGCCAAATGACAGCTCATCACGCGCTATACTGGGCAAAACCGGCCTCAGGCCAGAACTTTCAGCAGGTCTCCCATGCCCCAGCTCTCTCCTCACGAGATCATCACCCGCCACGCCCTCAGGGAAGAGACCCCCCTGCTGCAGGCCCTCCTGCAGGAGGCCGCGCTCAGCGCTGAGGACCGCGCCCGCATCAGCACGGCAGCGGCCACCCTCGTCACCCGCATCCGCCAAAGCGCGAAACCCGGCCTGATGGAGGTGTTTCTCGCCGAATACGGCCTCTCCACCGATGAGGGGATCGCGCTCATGTGCCTTGCAGAAGCGCTGCTGCGGGTGCCCGATGCCGCCACCATGGATGCGCTGATTGAGGATAAAATCGCCCCCTCCGACTGGGGCCGGCACTTAGGCAAATCGGCCTCCAGCCTTGTGAATGCCTCGACCTGGGCGCTCCTGCTCACCGGCCGCGTCCTTGATGACGCAGCGCCGCCCGGCGTCGCGGGCCATCTGCGCGCAGCGCTGCGCCGCCTCGGCGAGCCGGTGATCCGCCGCGCCGTGGGCCAGGCGATGAAAGAGATGGGCCGTCAGTTCGTCCTTGGCGAAACCATTGAAGCGGCCATGAAGCGCGCCCAGACCCGCGAGGCCAGGGGCTTCAGCTACAGCTATGACATGCTGGGAGAGGCGGCGCGCACCGAAGCCGATGCGCGGCGCTATCATCTGTCTTATTCCCGCGCCATCACCGCCATTGCCCGCGCCTGCACCCATGAGGAAATCCGCCGTAATCCCGGCATCTCGATCAAACTCTCGGCGCTGCACCCGCGCTATGAGGTGGCCAAACGCGCGCGCGTCATGGCCGAACTCGTCCCCCGCGTCCGCGCGCTCTGCGGCCTTGCGAAAGCCGGCGGCATGGGGCTGAACATCGACGCCGAAGAGGCGGACCGGCTCGATCTCTCGCTTGAGGTCATGGAGGAGGTTCTGAAAGACCCCGGCCTTCAGGGCTGGGACGGCTTTGGCGTGGTGGTCCAGGCCTATGGCCGCCGCTGCGGTGCGGTGATCGACTGGCTTTATGATCTCGCAGGCCGCAGCGATCGCCGCATCATGCTGCGTCTGGTGAAAGGCGCCTATTGGGACGCTGAGGTGAAACGCGCCCAGACCCTTGGGCTGGAAAGCTTTCCGGTTTTCACCCGCAAACAGGCGACCGATGTTTCTTACATCGCCAATGCCCGCAAACTCCTTGGCATGACCGACCGGATCTACCCGCAGTTTGCCGGGCACAACGCCCATACGGTGGCGGCCATCCTCGATATGGCGAAAGCCGCAGGTCTTACGCCCGCGCAATATGAATTTCAGCGCCTCCACGGCATGGGAGAGCCTCTGCATGACATCGTGCAGCAGGATGAAGGCACCATGTGCCGCATCTATGCCCCGGTGGGGGCGCATCGCGACCTTCTTGCCTATCTGGTGCGCCGCCTGCTGGAGAACGGCGCAAATTCCAGCTTCGTCAATCAGATCGTCGATGACAGCGTGCCCGCGGACCGGGTGGCCGCCTGTCCGCTGACCGCGCTGAAGGCGCTTGGCTGCGCGCCCAATCCGAAACTGCACCCCGGACCGGCGCTCTTTGGCGCGCGCCGCAACTCCCGTGGCCGCGATCTCAGCGATGCCGCCGATCTTGCGCAGATCGAAGCCGCGCGCCGCCCCCATGCTGAGGCGGTTTACCACGCAGCCCCGCTCACCGCTTTTGAGCTGCCCGAGGGCGGTGCCGCCGAGCCGGTCTTGGCGCCCACATTCGCGCGCAGCAGCGCCGAAGTCGCAGGCAGGCTCCGCACCGCCACCGCCACAGAGGTGGCCAGCGCCTTCGACGCTGCACAGACCTGGGAGGCCCCCGCAGAACAGCGCGCCGCGGTGCTGAACCGCGCCGCCGATCTCTTTGAGGCCCATGAGGGGCAGATCTTCGCGCTTTTGGCACGCGAAGCGGGAAAGACCCTGCCGGATGCCCTGGCAGAGCTGCGCGAGGCGGTGGATTTCCTGCGCTACTACGCCAAAGGCGCGCGCGCGCTGACGGCCCCGGCGCGGGGGATTTTCGCCTGTATCAGCCCCTGGAACTTCCCGCTGGCGATCTTTACCGGACAGATCGCCGCCGCGCTGGCCGCCGGAAATGCGGTGCTGGCCAAGCCTGCGGGGCAGACGCCGCTGATCGCCCATCTGGCGGTGACGCTTTTGCAGGAGGCCGGGGTGCCGCGCGCCGCGCTGCAGGTCCTGCCCGGAGACGGAGCGGTTGTGGGCGCGGCCCTGACCGCCGATCCGCGGGTGGCCGGTGTCGCCTTCACGGGCTCCACCGCCACGGCGCTGGGCATTCGCAAAAGCCTTGCGCGTCATGCGCCCCAGGCGGTGCTGATTGCCGAGACGGGCGGGCTGAATGCCATGATCGTCGACAGCACGGCCCTGCCGGAACAGGCGGTGCGCGATATCATCGCCTCGGCCTTCCAGTCGGCGGGACAGCGCTGCTCGGCGCTGCGCTGCCTTTATCTGCAGGAGGATATCGCCCCTCATGTGCTGGAGATGCTGAAGGGGGCCATGGCCGAGCTGACGCTGGGCGACCCATGGGCGCTGTCCACCGATATCGGCCCGCTGATCGATGAAGCGGCCTTTCGGTCAATTTCAGATTATGTCGCCGCGGCGCGTCAGGCGGGCAGGGTGCTTTTTGAAGGCAGCGCCCCCGCCACCGGCTGGCATCTTGCGCCGGTGGCGATCCGCGTCTCTTCCATTGCCGAGATGACGCGGGAGATTTTCGGCCCCGTGTTGCATGTCGTGACCTTCAGGGCCCGCGATCTGCCCGCTGTGGTCGATCAGATCAATGCCACCGGATATGGGCTGACCTTTGGTCTGCACAGCCGCATCGATGACCGGGTGCAGACCCTGGTTGAGCGGGTGAAGGCCGGGAATATCTACGTCAACCGCAACCAGATCGGCGCGGTGGTCGGCAGCCAGCCCTTTGGCGGGGAGGGGCTGTCGGGCACCGGGCCGAAAGCCGGGGGGCCGATGTATCTGCAGCGCTTTGTGCAGGATGCGGCGGGCGCGCCTGGCACCTGGGGTGCCGCCGCTGCCTTTGATCCGGCTGCGGCCCTGGCGGGGGCGGTGGTGCCGCAGGCGGCGGTTCACATCCGGGATCTGCCGGGTCCGACGGGCGAATCGAACCGTCTCTCCGCCTTTGCGCGCGGCCCGGTGCTCTGTCTTGGCCCCGGCGCAGAGGCCGTTGAGGATCAGGCCCGCGCCACGGAAGCCGCCGGCGGTCTGGCGGTGCGCGCCACCGGACCCGTTGCCCCTGAGGCGCTGACCGCCCTTCCGGGGCTGGCGGCGGTGGTTTGTTACGGCGGCGATATCGCGGGCTTTCAGCAGGCGCTGGCCGGGCGGCAGGGCGCAATCGTGCCGCTGATCAGCGGGCGTCCCAATGCCTCCTGGGTGCTGACGGAGCGGCATTGCTGTATCGACACCACCGCTTCGGGCGGCAATGCGCAGCTTCTGGCCGAAGCGGGGGACTGAGCGCCGCCGCGCCCCCCTGTCCGCCGCCTGGCGGCGACAGGGGGGCGCGCTTCGCGCTTGACGGCGCGGGGGCGCGGGGTGCAGCTTCGCGGTCATGTTTCCGATCCGCGATCACAATCCCCCCGGCCGCACGCCCTGGATCACCCGGGCGCTGATCGCGCTGAATTTCATTGTCTTTCTGCTGACCTGGGTCATGCCGGATCTGCTTTTGGGCAGCGGCGATGAGGTCTCGGGCGAGGAGCTGACGGGCTATCTTTTCTACATCGGCGGGATGGTTCCGGCCTTTGTCAGCGAAGGCGAGATGCTGCACGGCTTTCTGACCTCGCAGTTTCTGCATGCGGGCTGGATGCATCTTTTGGGCAATATGCTGTTCTTGTGGATCTTCGGCGACAACCTGGAAGATGCCTTCGGGCCGCTGAAATACCTCGGCTTTTATCTGCTCTGCGGGGTGGCGGCGGCTTTCGCGCAATATCTGACAGAGCCTGCGAGCGAGATCCCCATGGTGGGGGCCTCGGGCTCCATCGCCGGGGTGCTGGGGGGCTATCTGCTGCTTTATCCCCGGGCCCGGGTGGATGTGCTGCTGATTTTTATTATCTTTTTCAGGGTCTTCAGCATTCCGGCCTGGATTGTGCTGATGGTCTGGTTCGGGCTGCAGGTGCTGGGTGTGACCACACCCGAAGATCCCGAGGGCGGCGATATGGTGGCCTATTGGGCCCATGCGGGCGGCTTTATCGCCGGGCTGGCGCTGGCCATGCCGTTTTTCATCCGTCAGGGCGGCCCGAAATTCTGGGCACGCTTTCAGGGCCATCCGCCGCATCCGGAGGCGGCCTATGCGCTGAGCGCCTCGCGCATCCCGCGGGTGGTGCGGCGGAAATGAAAAAGCCGCGCCCGGGGGCGCGGCTTTTCACTTTGAAGGCCGGCCTCAGGCGGCGGCCTGATCCTGCGGATGAATGCCGAGTTCCGCGCAAACGGCCAGCGTCAGATGCGGGCGGTTCAGGGTGTAGAACTGGAAATCCTCAACCCCTTCCGCCATCAGGCGGCGGCAGAGATCGGCGCAGACCTGGACGGAAAGCGCGGCCTCACGGCCCTCGGCATTGGCTTTTGTGAAGGCCTCATCGAGATGGGCGGGGACCTGTGCGGCGCAGCGCGCGGCGAAGCGCTTGGTGCCTTCCCAGTTCTCGATCGGCAGGATGCCGGGGATGATGAGCTTGGTGATGCCCTCTTTGGCGCATTTGTCGCGAAAGCGCAGGAAGGTCTCGGCTTCAAAGAAGAACTGGGTGATGGCGCTGTCGGCACCGGCCTCAAATTTGCGCTTCAGCCAGCGGACATCGGCGAGATCCTCCCGGGCTTCGGGATGCGGCTCAGGATAAGCGCCGACGCGCAGGTTGAATTTGCCGGTCGCGGCCAGGGCCTCAATCAGTTCAACCGAATCTGCAAAGCCCTCAGGATGCGCGGTGAAACGGTCGGCACCCTTGGGCGGATCGCCGCGCAGCGCCACGATCTGGCTGACGCCTGCATCGGCATAAGAGTTTGCAATCGCGAGGGTTTCTTCGCGGGTGGCATCGACGCAGGTCAGATGCGCCGCCACATCGACGCCGAAATGGGTGCCGATGGCCTTCACCGCCTCATGGGTCAGCTGCCGCGTGGTGCCGCCCGCGCCATAGGTGACCGACACGAAGCCCGGACGCAGCGGCGCAAGCATCTTCATCGTTTCCCACAGCCGGAACGACGCATCGAGCGAGCGCGGCGGGAAAAACTCAAATGAGATGCGCGGGGCAGACATGGCAGAACTCCTTGGCCAGCGGGGTGCCGGCGCAGCTTCGGTCTTGTGCCAGACAAATGAACATGGGACAAATTCATAATCTTCAAGATCAATATGAAAGCTGCTCACGATGCATCTGGAGCTTCGCCATCTCAAAGCCATCCGGGAAATCCATCGTCAGGGCGGGCTGGCGCGGGCGGCAGAGGTGCTGAACCTGACGCAATCGGCCTTGAGCCATCAGATCAAGGGCATCGAAGAGCAGACCGGGGTGGAGCTGTTCGTGCGCCGCGCACGTCCCCTGCGGCTGTCGGCGGCGGGGATGCGGGTGCTGCGGCTGGCGGAGCGGATCCTGCCGGAGATTGAGGCGCTGGAGGAAGAGTTCCGGGGGCTGCGCCAGGGCAAGGCGGGGCGGATGCATATCGCCATTGAGTGCCATGCCTGTTTTGACTGGCTGCTGCCGGTGCTGTCGCTTTACCGCAGGACCTGGCCGGAGGTGGATGTCGATATCCGGCCGGGGCTGGCGTTCAACGCGCTGCCGGCGCTGGTGCGCGAGGAGGTGGATGTGGTGATCTCGTCGGATCCTGAAGAGATCCCGCGGGTGACCTTTCATCCGCTTTTTGACTATGAGCCTTTGATGGTCATGGCCGCCACAAGCCCGCTGGCCGCGAAAGCGGAGATTGAGCCCGAAGATCTGCGCGATCAGACGCTGATCACCTATCCGGTGGACCGCACGCGGCTGGATGTGTTTTCGCAGTTTCTGGCACCCGCGCGGGTGGAGCCGCGTCTGGTGCGGCAGGTGGAGCTGACGGCGGTGATCCTGATGCTGGTGGCCTCTGAGCGCGGGGTCTCGGTGCTGCCGGACTGGGTGTTGCAGCAGGTGAAGGACAATCCCGATTATGTGATCCGCCCGCTGAAGGGGCGCAGGCCGCGCCGTCTTTATGCGGCGGTGCGCGATGAGGACGGGCGGCATCCCTTTATGGAGACCTTCCTGCATCTGAGCCAGACCGAGCCTTTGCGCCTGAAGGCGGCCGGTCCGCTGGTCTGAGAGCGCCGGGGAGGGCTGCCTGCCCTCCCCGGACCCCGCCCGGGAGTATTTTTAAAAAGCCAAAATCGGGGGCGGGCAGAGCGGGGGGCGACATTGCGCCTCAGCGGGGAAGTGTCTAAACCGCAAGGCAGGCTTATTGACGGAGTGTCTCATGACTGCCCCCTTGCGACTTGGCATTGCCGGTCTTGGAACTGTCGGCGTCGGTGTTGTGCGCCTGATCCAGGAGGAAGCCGCGCTGATTGCGGCCCGCGCGGGACGCAGCGTCGAGATTACTGCGGTCTCGGCCCGCGACCGGAAGAAAAACCGTGATGTGGATCTGTCGGGCTATGCCTGGGAAGATGATCCGGTGAAGCTGGCGCAGCGTCCGGATGTGGATGTTTTCGTTGAGCTGATGGGCGGCGATTCGGGTCCGGCCAAGGCCTCGACCGAGGCTGCGATAGCGGCGGGTAAGGATGTGGTCACGGCCAATAAGGCGCTGCTGGCGCATCACGGTCAGGCTCTGGCGGAGGCCGCGGAGGCTGCGGGGGCGGTGATCCGTTTTGAGGCGGCGGTGGCCGGGGGGATCCCGGTCATCAAGGCGCTGATGGAGGGTCTGGGGGGCAACCGGATCAGGCGGGTGATGGGTGTGATGAACGGCACCTGCAATTACATCCTGACGCGGATGGAATCAGCGGGTCTGCCCTATGAGACCGTCTTTGAGGAGGCCCGGGCGCTGGGCTATCTGGAGGCCGATCCGAGCCTTGATGTCGATGGCATTGATGCGGGGCATAAGCTCTCGCTGCTGGCCTCAATTGCTTTTGGCACCCGGGTCAGCTTTGACGCGGTGGAGCTGGAAGGCATTGGCCGCATTGATATTGCTGACATCCGTTATGCCGGGGATATGGGCTACCGCATCAAGCTGCTGGGGGTGGCGCAGACCACCGGCCGCGGGCTTGAGCAGCGGATGTCGCCCTGTCTGGTGCCGGTGGAAAGCCCGCTGGCGCAGCTGACGGGGGGCACCAATATGGTCATCATTGAGGGTGCGGCCTCGGGGCAGATCGTGCTGCGCGGCGCCGGTGCGGGCGAGGGTCCGACGGCGAGTGCGGTGATGGGCGATGTGCTCGATCTTGCGCGCGGTGTGCGCTATCCGGTCTTTGGCCAGCCGGCTGCGACCCTGGCAGAGCCGGTTGCGGCCTCGGTTGCGGCGCCGGCGCCCTTCTATATCCGCATGCAGGTGCAGGATAAGCCGGGGGCGCTGGCCAAGGTTGCCACCGTGATGGGCGAGGCGGGGATTTCGATCGACCGGATGCGCCAGCATGGCCATGAGGCTGAGACCGCGCCGGTGCTGATCGTGACGCATCGCTGTACCCGCGAGGCGCTGGATTATGCGCTGTCGCAATTGCCGCAGACCGGGGTTCTGGCCGGGGATCCGGTGGCAATCCGGATCGAGGCGGTCTGAGACTTTGAAAACGCCGCGCGGGAGCGCGGCGTTTTGCTATCTGAGCCACCATCCGGCGTTGCGCAGGGTTTTGCGGATCTGGTTTTCGCGCAAAGCCGGATCCGCGCGGTCAAACATCGGGCGGATTTTCTGGCGTCCTTTGCCCTGATAGATCAGCTTTTTCGCAGGCTCCCAGTCGCGCAGCAGGCGTCTGATGCCGGGATCGGCGGTGACGGCTTCCAGCTGGTCCAGCACGCGCTCTGCCTCGCGGGCGTAGAGGAGCGGCAGGGCGCGGTAGTGGCAGCTGGCCGCGCCATCGAGGGCCAGATCTGCGGGCGGGCGTCCGCCGCCCTGCGCATGGATCACCAGCGGCAAAGCGATCTGATCGAGCCAGGGATCCAGCCTCTGGGCCGCCAGCATGGCGCCGGGGGCGTCGCGGATATCGGTCGCAAAGCGGGTGAATGTGGTGCCAAAGCGCGCGGGGCAGGGGCCGTAGAACCAGCCCGCGTTGAAGTAAAGATAATGCTCCCAGTGGTCTTCGGAGAAGCGCGGGTCCAGCGTGGGCGTGATATCGAGGCTGAAGCGCGCATAAAGCGTCTCCCAGATCGCGCGCAGCGTGGCGACATAGGGCTGCGGCTCAGGCCAGGTGCCTTCCACTTTCACCGAGGCTGCGGGGCGGGTGAAGTCGATGCCGAGGGCATCGGGGGCCTGAAGCAGCAGGGTGTCGGTGTCGAAGAAGAGAAAGGGCTCTCCCTCGGGCAGCAGGCGCAGGGCCTCAATTTTATTGCCGTAAGGGTAGTCGGCGCCGAAGTGGCGGCTGTTGAGCGGCAGGACCTTTGCGCCGAATTCGGTGAGTTTATCGCGAATGGCCGCACTCATCCTGGGGTCCTGTGGCCAGAGGGGGCCGGGCTGGGGCTCGGCGATGTAAAGGCGCGGCAGCAGATGCGGGGCCACGGCTGCCAGCGAGGCCGTGAAGACCAGCGCCTCATAGTGCAGACGACCGTTTTGCGCGACGATCAACAGATTGGGCAGCAGATTGGGCAGCAGATTGGGATGGGGCGCGGGCTTTGCGGCGGGGATCATGGCGCCTCTTTCATCTGCGGGTTGTCGAAGGCCGCAGGTTCGCGGGTTTCTGAGCGGATGGGAAGAGTGGTCTGTGGATTTTTGAACAGAGTTTTCCGGATCCGGCCCTTTCGCAGATGCAGCGAAAGACCTAGTTTAAGAGGGTACGGGCGCTGGCAGAGCATGCCACAGGTCCCGATGATCCTGAGGAAGAAACGATGACCCGCCTGAATGACGCCGCTTTTGACCAGCTGTTCCACAATGCCCGCAGCCACCCGACCTATGCCGGCAAAGCCATCGATGCCGCCACGCTCGAAGAGCTGAGCGCGCTGGCCGGTCTGGCTCCGACCGCTTTCAACCAGCAGCCGCTGCGCGTGCTCTATGTCACCTCGGAAGAGGGCAAGGCGAAGCTTGATGAGGCGATCGTGCCGGGCAACAAGCCCAAAGTGGCGGCAGCGCCTGCGATTGCGATCTTCTGCTATGATGCGAATTTCGTTGAGACTCTGCCGAAGGTCTTCCCGATCGCTGACGTGCGCGGCTATTTTGCGGATCCCGCCGGTGCGGCCGCTGCCGGTCAGCTGAACGCGCTGATCCAGTCGGGCATGTTCATCGCGGCAGCCCGTGGTCTCGGCCTTGGCATGGGCCCGATGATCGGCTTTGACCCGGCAAAAGTGAAAGAGCTGTTCCTGGCCGACAACGGCTGGCAGCCGCTTTACTTCTCGACCCTTGGCTATGTCGAAGCGCAGCCGGAATATGACCGCCTGCCGCGTCTGGATTTTGAAGAGGTTGCAAAGGTCGCCTGAGGCCTCTTTGCTGCGAATGCGAAAGGTCGCCCCCCGGGGCGGCTTTTTTCATGGCGCGTCAGGGCAGGATATGCAGCCAGCCCCAGGCCGTCAGCACGGTCAGCGCCGTGCCGATCAGCACCGTCGAGGCGGCGACGCGCTTGGCCACGCCATACATGGCCGCGAACATATAGGCATTGATCCCCGGAGCCATGGCCGAGGTGATCACGGCCGAGCGCAGCCCCTCATCCGAGACGTTTAAAGCCAGCGCCAGCCCATAGGTCACCGCCGGATGCAGCACCAGCGAGACGGCGGTGACATAGAGAATCGTCGCAATATCGCCCTCGGGGCGGTAGCGGTACAGCGTGCCGCCCAAACCAAAGAGCGCCGCCGGAAGTGCCGCGCCCGACAGCATGTTGATGGCGTCCCAGCCGGCTTTGGGCAGGGAAACTCCGGTCACATTGACCGTCACCCCCAGCAGCATCGCCAGAATCAGCGGGTTGCGAAACATCGCCTTCAGGATGCGCGGGGCCGCCGCGCGCAGACCGCCACCGGCATTGCGGGCCACCTCCATCGCGGTCAGGCCGATGCCGTAGCAAAAGGCGGCGTGAAAGGCGATGATGGTGAAGTTTGAGGCGACGGCATCGGCCCCCCAGGCGCGCTCAGAAATCGGCAGGCCCAGCAGGACCGAGTTGGAGAACAGGCCGACAAAGCCGATGGCCACCGAATCTGTCCAGGGCCGTTTGAAAATGAACCGCGCCCCCAGCAGGGCAGCGGTAAAGCCGCAAAGCGCACCCAGGTAGAAACTCACCAGCATCGCCGGTTCAAAATCATTTGAGAGGTTCATCTGCGCCACGGCGCGGAAGGTCATGCAGGGGATCGCATAGCCTTGCGTAAAGCGCATAAGCCCTTCAACCCAGTCATCTTTGAACCAGCCCCGCCACACGGCTGCATAGCCCGCCCCGATGATCAGAAAGACGGGCAGGATGACATCGAGCAGCAGGAGCATCAGGGGGCCTCAGGCCGGGGTCAGACCCGGTGGTCAGGAAGATCAATCACCATGCCGTCAAAGGCCGGGGTGATATGGGCAGGGGTCTCGGCCGCAACCGCGTCATAGTCGAGATCAATATGCATATTGGTCAGCACGCCGCGTTTGGGTGCCGCGCGGGCAATCCACTCCAGCGCGAGGGCGAGATGGGCATGGGTGGGATGCGGCATGCGGCGCAGGGCATCGACCACAAAGACCTCAAGCCCCATCAGATGCGGCCAGCTTTCTTCCGGGATCGCCACGGCATCGGGCAGATAGGCCAGCCCGCCGATGCGAAAGCCCAGAGCCTCCATCGAGCCGTGATCGGCGGTGAAAGGCTCAAAGCGGATCGCGCCGCCCGCACCTGTCACCTCAAAGGGGCCCTTCAGGCTGTGCAGGTTCAGGATCGGCGGATAGGGGCTGCCCTCGGGCTGGATGAAGGCATAGCCAAAGCGCGAGATCAGCGCGTCCTGAGTGGGCGCATCGGCCCAGACCGACAGGCGCTTGCGGGTATTAAAGACGATCTGGCGCAGATCATCGAGGCCATGGACGTGATCGGCATGGCTGTGGGTATAGACCACGCCATCGAGCCGTCCCACGCCTGCGTCCAGAAGTTGCTCGCGCATATCGGGGCCGGTGTCGATCAGCACCCGGGTGACCCCCTCATCCGTGATCCGCTCGACCAGCATGGAACAGCGGCGGCGGCGGTTTTTCGGATTGGCCGGGTTGCAGTCGCCCCAATAGCCCCCAAGCCGCGGCACGCCCCCCGAAGAGCCACATCCCAGAATGGTATAGCGGAGCGTGGCGCTCATGAGCGGTCAGCCTTTGCGGGCAGCTTTGGGGAAAAGACGGTCGAAATTTTCCGACGTGGCGCGGGCAAAGTCTTCGTAAGAAATGCCGAAGGTTTCTGCGCCGACCCGGGCGGTATGGGCGACATAGGCCGGCTCATTGCGCCTGCCGCGGAAGGGCGGCGGCGCCAGATAGGGGCTGTCGGTCTCGACCAGAATCCGCTCCAGGGGCGCGGCGGCAAAGATTGCCCGCAGGTCCTTGCTTTTCGGGAAAGCGGCAATGCCGGACATTGAGAGGTAAAACCCCAGATCCAGCGCGGTTTTCGCAAGCTCCGCCCCGGAAGAGAAGCAATGCATCACGCAGCCATAGGGCTTTGCGCGGTACCCTTCGGTTAAAATCCGCGCCATATCCTCATCGGCATCGCGTGCATGAATAATCAGCGGCAGGCCGGTTTCCTGAGCCGCCTCAATATGAACGCGCAGGCTGCGCTTTTGCACATCCTGCGACTCAGGGGTGTAGTGGTAATCGAGACCGGTCTCGCCCAGACCCACCATTTTGGGGTGCTGTGAGAGGCGGATCAGGTCTTCGAC
The DNA here is from genome assembly GCF_003863335.1 of Falsigemmobacter faecalis. Taxonomy (GTDB): domain Bacteria; phylum Pseudomonadota; class Alphaproteobacteria; order Rhodobacterales; family Rhodobacteraceae; genus Wagnerdoeblera; species Wagnerdoeblera faecalis. The sequence continues at coordinate 26,840 of NZ_RRAZ01000044.1, forward strand.
CGTCACTTCCGGCTCGGTTGTGGCGGACATCGGATGCACGCCGTAGGTATAGAAAAGCCCCTCATGCGCCTCAGCCATGGCCCGCACTTTCGGCTCATTGGCGATGCGGGTGCAGATGGTGACCAGACGGGTGACGCCCGCGGCGCGCGCGCGCTCCAGCAGAGCGTCGGTCTCGCCGTCGAAGTCGGGGAAATCGAGGTGGCAATGGCTGTCCACAAGCTCTGCCATCATTGCCGTAACCCCTTCGCCGCATCATTTATCTTCAGGAACATATCCATCACGAGCGCGGCAGGGTCAAGGTTGACCGCCCGCCCCTGACGGGCGCGGATCCCAAGGGTCTGCGCCAGTTCCGCCCAGGTCCGCGCCATGGCCGGATCAGGGCAGAGGCGGGCGAAAAGCTGCCCCTCGCCCCCGGCGGCCTCAGGCGGCAGCTGCCGCGTGGCCCCGGCGCGGGCCAGGCGGGCGAGAAAAAGGTCGATCAGCTCCAGGGTCAGATCAAACTGACCCTCTTTGCCGCGCCCGGCCGTGCTTTCCGCAATCGCCAGCGCATTTGAGCGCGCGAGATCGGGCAGGGTGGAAAAGAGCCGGATCAGCTTTGCATAAAGCCCCTCGCCATCGAGAGCCGCAATCCGCAAAGCCGCCCCCGCCGAGCCGCCCGACAGTTCCGCCAGCGCCACCGGGTTTTCCGCCTCAATGCCGTTCTCCATCAGGATGGTGCCGACATCCTCCGCGCCAAGCGGCGCCAGCGACAGCACCCGGCAGCGCGAGCGGATGGTCGGCAAAAGCCGCGCCGGCTGGTGCGAGATCAGCAGGATCACCGCGCCCTCGGGGGGCTCTTCCAGCAGTTTCAGCAGCGCATTGGCAGCGGCCGGGTTCATATCATCGGCGGCATCAACAATCGCCACCCGGCGCCCGCCGTCCGCCGATGAGAGCGCGAAAAAGCTTTTCAGTTTGCGCACTTCACCCACGGTGATGTCACGCGACAGCGCATCGCCTTTGTCATTGGGGGCCCGGCGCAACAGGAACAATCGCGGCTCCGACAGGGCCGAAAGACGCCGCGCCACCGGGCTGTCAGGCGGCGTGCTCAGGCTTTGCGGCACCTCAGGCGCGAAAAAGCCGCCTGCAGCCTCCGGCCCGGGCTGGCTGAGTAGAAACCGCGCGATACGCCAGGCGAGCGTGGCTTTCCCCACGCCTTTTGGCCCGGTCAGCAGCCAGCCGTGGTGCAGCCGCCCACTGTTAAAAGCCTCAAGAAAAGCAGCTTCCGCGCGGTCCTGGCCACGCAGGATGTGAACGTCGCGCGGATGCGGCGCGCCGTCGGTACGGTCGGGTTCGGGCAGATCATCTGAATGGGGGTCGCGAGCCATAGGCGCACTATGCCCGAAACGCGGGCAGGAGCAACCGGGCTGCGCTTTCGCGCCCTTTCGCCGCAGGCCGGACTTGCACGCAGAGGCGCTTTGAGGCATCAACGCGCCAGCCATCAGACGGGAGAAAGTCATGCGCGCACGTATTTATCAGCCTGCCCGCAATGCCATGCAGTCGGGATCCGCGAAAACCCACGACTGGATGCTGGATTTTGCCCCGGCAGACGCCCGTCAGATCGACCCGCTGATGGGCTGGACCTCTTCGGCCGACACCCAGCGTCAGGTCCGCCTGCGCTTTGCTTCGCAGGAAGCCGCAGAAGACTACGCCCGCGCCCGTGGCATCGACTACGACGTGCTGCCCCCGCAAAAGCGCGCTGCCAATATCAGACAGATGGGCTACGGCGAAAACTTCGCCACCAGCCGTAAGGGAGCCTGGACGCACTGAGAGGTGTAGATCCGAGCATAGTTGCTGCCAATTGGGGGCAAAGATCGCGCCGCTCGGACCAAAGTTTTGATAAGTGAATGAAATGATTGAAGCCGCCCGTTGGGCGGCTTTTGCATTAGTAGCAATGTCTGATTTCTCCCTGTGCTGCCGGTCAGCAAGGTCAATATTCGCAGGCTACTTGGTGACTACCGGGCATTCAATCTTGCTGCAGTATACTTCCACGAGACGTTCAGGGATGGGACTTCGCCGGCACTCGCACGGCTCCGCTCAAGAATCTTTCAATCAGGCTGTCTCGTAATCCGAGAGGTTGACAGCTAATGTTCCTTGATCCTGCCAAAGAGACTCGAAGTGATCTTTAAACGGCGTTGTTGCACAAATCCGCCTTAGGATAGAGCGCCCCTAACCC
>NZ_RRAZ01000045.1 GCF_003863335.1 Falsigemmobacter faecalis
GTGCCGAAAGGCATAAATCAGCTACCGGCTCCAGTCGCGGCCGGATGAAAGTTCAGTGGCAGGTCAATGGCTCGATGTCGATCAGCAGATGCAGACCTTCTCTGGCGCGGTCAGGGATCGCCACCTTCAATATAGTCTGTCGGCGGCTCAGAGTGCTGAACAGAGGAGGATCAGACATCTGTCCAGTGGCAGATGTCCCGACGATGGGCACCGACCACGACAGACCGGACAAAGCCAAAAGGCTCTCCATAAATCCCCCTCGCCAGGGGGCCTCGAACCCATGGCGGACCCTGGCTCGATCTGTCGCAATGGCAGCCCGAAAAGCACCGCTCACGGGTCAGGCAGGCCTGGATGGCGGTCGTCGGGCAAACCAATCGCAGGGCATCTGATCCCCTGGATCAAATACTTGTCCTGCTCATACCCGGACTGTTTGCTGATCCGCCTTACGGCTGGAGGCCTGCTGTCGTCCGCGCTTGCCGGAGGGCTTTGCGACCCACTCCATATCTGCGTCAAACCAGGCCGTCAGCGAACCGCGTTGCTTCAACGCGTGATTGCAGGCTCGCCAGCTGCTGGTCTTGTCGCGGGGAGTGGATCGATCGCTCATGCCAAAGGGGGAGCATGCTCTGGCAAAACACTGAATCCCAGCAGATTTATGCAACGCGCCAGGTAGCTTTGGTCGTGCCGCGGCCGGGTGGCGGCGCTACAGCTCATACTTGGGCGAGATCAGCCCGGCACACGAAAAGCTCGCCAACCGCAACTTCCACTCTGCTGCACGCAAAGAGAAGGGGCTGACGACATCACTTAGCTCCGGTTTTTCGCTGGAAGCGATCTGGTGCGCTCCGATTATTCATTAATATGCCATTGCGTTATGAATTTCTCCGATCTTTCAATTTGACCGCTGCATCTTTGTCAGGCGTTCTGGAACCAGGAGAGCGCAGGCGGAATACAGCCAGCCGGCGAAGTGTCAGGAGCGCTTCACCGGCCCGGGCCGCAGATGCGCTGCGAAGCGGAGGGTCCAATGGCAGTTGAAACGCGTATTTATGAGATCGGGGGAGTGCGCACCTCGGTACGGGTGACGGGCCGGGGCAAGCCGGTGCTTTTTCTGCACGGAGCGTCCACGCTGGAGGGCTTTGACTTTGCCGAAGGTCTGGCGGATCGCTTTCAGATGATCTGCCCCTCGCATCCGGGGATGGGCGATTCCGGCGATGCGCCCCATCTCGCAGGGGCCTCAGATGTTGTGATCCATTACCTCAATCTGCTTGACGCCATGGGACTGGAGGAGAAACCCCATCTGATGGGCTTTTCCATGGGAGGATGGCTCGCGAGCGAACTCGCGGCCGTGGCCCGCGAAAAGTTCGACCGTCTGGTGCTGCTTGCACCTGCCGGGCTGAATGATCCGGCCCACCCGGCCACGCCCCTGTCGCAAATCGCCCCGGCCGAGTTCCCGGGCTATCTGGCGCATGATGTTGCGGTGGCCCTGCAATATTTCCCCGATGGCAGCGACAATGCTGCGGCGGAAGCCTTCGGTATGGCCCGGGGCCGCGAAGGAGAAACGGTGGGCCGCATCTGCGCGCCCCACGGCATGGGCCACCCGAACCTGCGCCGTCTGCTGGCGCGGATTACCAATCCCGCCCTGGTCGTCTGGGGCGAGAAGGACCGCATTCTGCCTGCCTCCCAGGCCCCGCTTTGGGTGGAGACGCTGCCGGATGCGCAGCTCATCACTCTGCCCGACACCGGCCATCTGATCGCCCAGGAGCGCCCCGAGGCGCTGCAGACCATCGGCGATTTTCTGGCTGCCTGACGAATTTCCGGGGAGGAATTTCAAATGAACAAACCGCTTAAACACACCACCTGGGGCACGACCACCGATTTTCGCGCGCTGCTCGCAAAGGTACATGAAATCGGCCCGCTGCTGGAGGCGAATGCCGAGGCAGATGAAACGGCCGGGGAACTCACGCCCGCCAGCTTTGAAGCCCTGCGTCCGCTGAAGCTGTCGCATCTCTTTGCCGCCGAAGACATGGGCGGGGCGCAGATGCGTCCAACCGAGGGCCTGCAGATCCTCGAAGCCGTGACCTCATACTCGGGCGCGGCGGGCTGGGTGTCGATGGTCCATGCGGGGATCGGCGCCATGTCGGCGGCTTTTCTGCCCGACAGCGCAGTGGCCCGGCTCTTTGCGCCGGGGACCGAACATCGGTTTTCCGGACAGGGAGCACCCCTTGGTATGCTCAAAAAGGTCGATGGCGGCTGGCGGCTCAATGGTCGCTGGAGCTATGGCTCGGGCTTTACGCATGCCACCTATACCCACAGCGCGGCTTTTGTGGATGACGGCACCGGGAAACCGTTGATGGATGCAAATGGCGCACCGGTCATCATGTGCACCCATGCGCCGGTGTCTGAGCACAAGCCGATGGGCAACTGGGATGTGCTGGGACTCAAAGGCTCAGGCTCGATCGATTATGCGGCGGAAGATGTCTTTATCGCCGAGGACATGGTCTTCCCTATCCTGACGGCAGAGCCGCAGCGCCAGAAAGAGCTGTTCAGCCTTGGTGTGATTGGTCTGGCCTCGATTGGTCATACCGGCTGGGCTATGGGTGCAGGCCGCCGGATGCTCGATGAGATCGCAAAATTTGCCCGCTCAAAAACCGGCCGTGCCGGAGCCCTCGGCGAAAGCGAAAAGTTCTGGCATGACTACGCCCAGGCTGAGGCCCGCTATCGGGCGGCCCGGGCCCTCGTCATGGAAGTCTGGAGCGACATTGAGGGCAGCGTGGAACGTGGCGAGCCGATTTCCACCCGTCAGGTCACCCTGATCCATATGGCGAAATCCGAGATCCATGAGGCCGGAGAGCGGGCGGTGAACTTCGCTTACCGGGCTGCGGGCGGTGCGTCGCTGCGGGCCGGCGTCATGCAGCGTATTTTCCGCGATATGATGGTGGCGGTCAATCACATCACCATCTCGCCGGCAGTGATGAACAATGCCGGTCGGGAGATAGGCGGGCTCTGGTCCGACCGCCGCTGGCAGTTCTATGACCTGATCGAAAAGAAAGCCTGAGCCGCGCCGCGGTTGGGTGGCTGCCCGAACGGCGGGGCTGTTGCTGGAAAGCGTTGGGCTGGCGTTCAGCTGAGTACCTCTGCCAGGGCACAGCCCCGTGCATGGCCTGCAGAGGATGCACCGACAGCCCTGCGCGCCTGCCGGACGGCACCTTGGTCCCGCCGGGGGCGCTCAACTGGCAGATCATCGCTGTGGCGGGCCACCCGCCCGCCACGCGCCGAGGCCCGACCGATCCCGGGGCCATGCGGGAAGGCGTTGAAAAGACGACGGCAACAGACCCGGGCGGGGAGGCTCGGGTCTGGGGCAGAGCACTGAGGACAATCGGCCGGCGTGCCGATCAGGGAGGAAAACACATGAAGACGACCCGACGTGCCGCTTTGGCAGCTTTTGCCAGCGTTCTGGCCCTCAGCTCGGCCGGAGCCGGATTGGCGCAGGACGCAAAGCCTGTGAAAATCGGCTATGCCGTCTCACTCACCGGCCCCAACGCAGGTGGTGCAGGCACCACAACGCTGCCGAATTACAACCTTTGGGTGCATGAGCTGAATGAGAAAGGCGGCCTGCTGGTTGGCGCAGAGCGCCGCCCGGTTGAGGTCATCGCGTATGATGACCGCTCCAACTCGGAAGAGGCGGTGAAGGCGGTTGAGCGTCTGATCAACCAGGACAAGGTGGATATTCTGCTGGCGCCCTGGGGCACCGCGATGAACCTGGCCGTCGGCCCGCTCTTTGATAAGGGCAATTACATCCAGATGATGGCGACCGGGATCACCGATCGTGCGCCGGAACTGACGAAGCGCTGGCCCAACAGCTTCTGGCTCTCCGGCACGGCGGCTTCCTGGGCTGAGCCGGTGGTTGAACTGATGGATGAGGCCCGCAAGGCTGGTCACATCGGCGATGAGGTGACGATGATATCCGTCGCCGATGCTTTCGGGATCGACCTTGCCAAGGCTGCCCGTAAAGCCTTTGCAGCGGCGGGTTTCACACTCACATATGACAAGACCTATCCGGTCGGCACCCAGGATTTCTCGGCCATTCTCACCGAGATCAAAGATGCCAAAGCCTTTGCGTCATTCAGCTATCCGCCGGATACCGTTGCGATCACCGAAAGCGCCCAGCTGCAGGGCTTCAACCCGGCAGTGATGTATGTGGGCATTGGCGGTGCCTTCCCGATGTTTACCGCGAAATTCGGCGCCTCGGCAGAGGGTCTGCTGACCCATGGCGGGCTGGATATGTCGGATGAGAAAACCCTGGCCTATATTGCGCGCCATAAGGAAGTTACCGGCAAAACGCCCGACAGCGCAGGCTCGATCGTGACCTATGCCGGGCTGCAGGCCATGGAGCAGGCGATTGAACGGGTCGGCTCTCTGGACAACACGGCCATTGCCAATGAGATGAAGTCGGGCAAATTCGACACCGTGCTGGGCGAAATCAGCCTCGCCACGCAGATGATGCCGTCGATTTTCAAAGCCGGGCAGATCCGCGATGGCATGGTGGTGGGCCTTGGTCCGCGCGATGTCCCCGGTGCCGGCGCGCTGGTCGCGCCGAAGCAGCCCTGGCCGGCCCGCTGAGCCCCCTCACGGGGAGCGGCTCAGCCGCTCCCCCTCTCTCTCGCAGGGAAAAATAGAATGTTTATGAATGCCTTGCTGGCCGGGCTGACGCTCGGTGGCGTCTATGCGCTGGTCGCAATGGGGCTGACGATCCAATATTCGGTCTCGCGCACGATGAACCTCGCCTATGGTGAGTTTCTGATCGGCGCCGCTTTTGCCGCCTATATGCTGTTTGGCACCCTGGGGATCAGCCCCTATCTGTTGGCCGTGGTCATTGTACCTGTGGCCTTCGGGCTGTCGTGGCTGGTCTATCGGATTATGGCCACACCACTGGTGCGGCGGGCGGGGACCGGCATGGCGCTTGAGATTGACAGTATGCTGCTGACCTTTGGTCTGCTCTTTGCCATTATGGGCATTCTGCTGCTGGTCTTTGGCAGCAATTACACCAATTACAGCTATCTTGCCGTCCCGATCCGGATCCTGGACGCCACGGTGCCCGCCAACCGGCTTTTGTCCTTTGTCGCAGCTCTGGTTGTGGGGGGGCTGGGCTGGGTTTTGCTGATGCGGACCCGTACCGGCGCTGCGCTGCGCGCGGTGGCGGTGGATCCGGTCGGAGCAAGGCTGGTCGGCATTGACGTGCAATGGGCAGCGGGCCTCGCTTTTGGTCTGGGTGGTGCGGTGGCGGCGCTCTGTGGCGTGATGGTCTCGACCTATCTGACCTTCACCGCTGAAATGGGCGTCGTCTTTACTATGAAGGCGCTGATTGTTGTGATCATGGCCGGGGTCGGCCATGTGCCTGGGGCGCTGCTGGCCGGACTAAGCCTCGGGCTCGTGGAATCTTTCGTGGCTGCCTATCTCGATCCCGGCCTGACGGTAGCGGTGATCTATGCGGTCTTTCTTCTGGTGCTGCTGCTGCGGCCGCAGGGCATTTTCGGTCGGGTGGTGCGATGAACACGACAACTTTGCGCCCCTATCTGGCGATCCTTGCCGCAGCCGGTCTGCTGGCTTTCACGCCGCTTCTGGTGGACAGCTTCTGGCTGACCCTGGCCATCGGCACTCTGAATTACATGATCCTTGCCACCGCCTGGGGGCAGTTTTCCGGACCCACGCGCTATGTGTCGCTGGCGAGCGTGGTCTTCTTCGGGATTGGTGCCTATACCGTTGCCGTGCTGGGCGAGGTGTTGCCCTGGCCTTTGGTGCTGCTGGTGGCGCTGCTGACCGGGATGGGCATGGCCCTGCTGGTCGGTCTGGCGACGCTTCGGCTGGCCGGGATCTATTTCGTGATCTTCACCTTCGGGCTGAGCGAAATGGTGCGCCAGATGGTCACCTGGTATGAGGTCAATATCACCCAGTCCATGGGCCGATATGTGTTTCTTGACATCAGCCAGGAGACCATTTTCTGGCAGCTGCTTGGCCTTCTGACGCTGGTGCTGCTGGGGGCCGTGGCGCTGCACCGCTCGCGGCTGGGCTTTGCCCTGCGGGTCATCGGCGGAAACGAGCCCATGGCGCGGCATTTCGGGCTGGAGCCGACACGTGCGAAACTTGGCCTCTTCGTCGCGAGTTCTGCTGTGATGGCGCTTGCCGGTGCGATCATGGCCCCGCGCTGGACCTATATTGATCCGGCCATCGCTTTTAATGCCACGCTGTCATTTCAGGTCGTGATCATGGCCATGCTGGGCGGCATGAGCCGTCTCTGGGGCCCGCTGCTGGGTGCGCTGCTGATGTCTATTTTGTTTGAGATCCTTGGCAGCCACTTCCCTCAGGCCTTCGCGTTGTTGCTTGGCCTTGTTTTCATCGTGATCGTTTATCTGCTGCCGAACGGGCTTTCGGGCCGTCTCAGCCAGCTTCTGGCGCGTCCGGCGCCCGATCTCAGCCTGAAGGAGCCGCACCATGAGCGCTGACCCCGTCCTGCGGCTGCAGGGACTTCGCAAATCCTTCGGCGGACTCGTCGCCGTCAATGATGTCTCCTTTGACGTCATGCGGGGAGAGATCTTCGGCCTGATCGGGCCGAATGGCTCAGGCAAAACCACCACGATGAACCTCATTTCCGGGGCTTTCCGCCCGGATCAGGGTCAGATCCTGCTGGAGGGGCAGGATATCGCCGGACAGCCTGCGCATCTGATTGCGCGGCGCGGGATTGCGCGCACCTTTCAGCTTCTGCGTTTGATTGAAGATATGAGCGTGCTGGAAAACGTTATGGTCGGGCTGGCCTTCCGGCCCCGGCAGCCCTGGGATGCCACGCTTCGGCGCAGGGCTGCGGAGTTTCTGGAGCTTGTGGGTCTTGGCGGCCTCGGCGGTGCCGCGGTGTCAGAGCTCACCTATATCGACCAGAAGCGGCTGGAGCTGGCCCGCGCGATGGCGCTGGAGCCTAAGGTCCTGCTGCTGGATGAATGGCTCGCGGGGCTGAACGCCACCGAGCTGCATACCGGCATCGCCATGATCCGGCAGATCCGGAGCCTCGGCACCACCATCATCATGGTGGAACATGTTATGTCCGCGATCCACTCGCTTTGTGACCGCTGCGTGGTGATGAATGCGGGGACGCGGATTGCCATGGGCACTCCCGCAGCGGTGCTGAGCGATCCGCTGGTTGTTGAAGCCTATCTCGGGGAGCCGGTCCATGCTTGAAGTGAAGGCCCTTTCTGTCCGCTACGGACGGCATCTGGCGCTTGAAAATGCGGCACTGCAGGTGAAATCCGGGGAAATCGTGGTTGTGCTCGGTGCCAATGGAGCGGGCAAATCCACTCTGATCAAAGCGGTCTCGGGGCTGGTGCCCCATGCGCCGGGCGGTCGAATTTCGCTGGAGGATCAGGCGCTGCATGCGCTTCCCTCCCATAAGATCGTCGATGCAGGTCTCGCACTGGTGCCCGAAGGCCGGCATTTGTTCAGCACGCTGACAGTGGCCGAAAACCTCAGTCTCGGTGCTTTTCTGCCGCGAACCCGCGCCGCTGCTGCCGAAAGCCTTGAGATTGTCTTCAGCATCTTTCCCAAGCTGAAGCAGCGGCTGACGCAGATTGCCGGGACCATGAGCGGCGGCGAGCAGCAAATGGTGGCGATCGGTCGTGCCCTGATGACGCGCCCCAAAATCCTTCTGCTTGATGAGCCTTCACTCGGTCTTTCACCGCTGCTGACTTCAGAGCTGTTCCGCGCGCTGCCGGGGATCGCCCAACGCGGGATCGGCGTGCTGATTGTTGAGCAGAACACCCATCAGAGCCTGGCCATTTCGCAGCGGGGCTATCTGATCGAAAAGGGCTGCATCGTCGGCGAAGACAGCGCGCAGGAGCTTTTGAAAAGCCCGGCGGTGCAAAAGGCCTATCTGGGCGGCTGAAAATCAGCGGATTTCCCCTCCGCGGCTCTGACGCAGGCACGCTCCTGCGCGTCCGAAAGATGCGCCGAAGCTGCTGCGTGGCAAGGGTTTTCCCGTGAGAGAGACCGCCCGCCCGCACCGCGGGCGGCGGCAGGTCAGGGCGCTGCCACGCCTCCGGACACAGCGAGACAGTCCTCATTGACACTTTCTTGCGGGGCGGGGGCAAGACCGCTCGTCTGATGACGCTTTCGCAGGAGGGCAGTATCGGTCGCGGTCAGCCATTCATATGGCGCTGCAAAGAAGCGTTTCCATTCAACCATCCGCTGCGATGCTGTCTGCTTGCGGTGTCACGCTGCACCTGAGGTCGCTTGTGGCTTTAGCCGACGACTATCCATGGTGCTCTGCTATTTTCCCGGTGCCTGTTCGCAGGCCGGTCACATCATCCTCCATGAAATGGACGCGCCTTTCGAAGCCGTGTCGGTCATCTGCGTGAGAAAATATCCGCTTCCGATAGAGAGTTTCTTGCCATCGCCCCACGCAGTGCCCTGCCGGTGCCTGGACTGAACGGCGAGGGCCTCAGCCAAAACGCAGAAATCCTGCAGTGTCTGCTAACTCTGATATTGCGGCGTTTAAGCTGGCCCGCGGGAGTATCGCTCGTACACGCCTGCAGGAGGCGGCCGGCTGTTGCGGGTATCCGTTTTCCGACTTCAACGGCCTTTTCGCGCCGAACCTGACCGACGACGGCAAAACGGCGGTCGTTGGCCGGATAACCGCCGCATGGCACAGTTTGAAGTGATGCGGCCTGAGGGCGAAGGGTATTGGCGAAGCACCGATTTCACCCATGTCGGGCTTGGTTGGGACCTTCCTCGTCTCAGCAGGTGCTTTGCCGCGCGCTCGCCTGCGGGCTATAGCGACAGGCGGGATCTCTCGGGCTGGGGGCACCGCTGGCCCTTGGACTGACAGGTCTGGTCATGGCCCCCCGCATCAGCGCTGCCCGACTTTCCGGCGTCTCCAGGGGGTGAGGATCGTCTTTGTAGTGCAGACAGAACTATCTGGACCACGACGATGAGGGCATGGATGTCCTGGGCCGCCTCGCGGTGGTTTCGGTGATTGATGCCTGTCTTAATTTTCTCAACATCTTCATGGATCTGAAGCCACCGCCCTCCGCAGCCTCCATGGCGACACCACAAGGTGGCAACGTTGAAAAGAAAGCCGGACCCGGATCGCGCAGCCGTGTCCGGCGAAGACCGGCCCATGAGACGCGGGGGTTATGCGCCTGGTCACAGGCTTTGCCAGCCCAAGCTCATTGCTGAGCGCTCTGTCATGAGTGCTTTCCAAAGGGATTGTGGCGGTCCCGTCATGGCAAATCGATGCCTTTGGGCGAGGGCGATACCATCAAGCCCCTCGCAGCCCGGGGGTTCGAGCAGCCCGGCAATCGACCCGGATTATATACCCCAAAGAAATATATTTATCAGATCATTGCATTTTGATCCGAGGTTTTCACACTAATGTTATCGGCGGAGGAGACCCTCAGAAACACCAGCTGAGGATCGGGGGAACTCGGGGGCGGTCAACGTTCCGGCAGTGTGTCTGCTGCGGATCAGGCACGGGGAGGCTTTGCCAGCGCCGGGACGCGGCGAAGCCAGTGAGGGAGAGAAAAGATGTCCAAACGTTATTCGACCGGCCTTCGCGGGCTGGCCATTGCCGCATTGTCGTCGGTGGCCCTGTTTGCAACCGGCGCCGCAGCTGAGCAGCATCTGCGCCTCGCCACTGGCCAGTCCTCTGAAAGCCTTCTGCAAAAAGAAGCCTATGGCGTCTGGGCCGAGGCCCTGAACACAGAGTCAAATGGGGCTCTGCGCGTCGAATCCTTCCCGCCGCCCTTCGCCACGGCCTCCAATATGTGGGACCGGGTGACTGCCGGTGTGGCCGATATGGGCATCGCCTCGCTGAACAACACCGGACTGCCCCTGAAAGCGGCCTTTGTCGCTTCGCTGCCGGGCCTCGGCCGCAACACCGAGGCGGCCTCGGTGGCGATGTGGAAACTCTATGAGAAGGGCCTCCTTGACGTAGCGCTCGACGAGGTTGAGGTTCTGGGCTTTCAAACCGCCATCGCCTTTACGCTCAACTCCAAGACCCCGATCACCAAACTCGAAGACCTGAAAGGTCTGCGCGTGCGCGTGGCGGATGCCAACTCGGCCAATGCCATCGCAGCGCTTGGCGGCGCTCCGGTCTCGATCGCCTTTAACGAAGCTTATCAGGCGATCGACCGCGGTGTCGTCGACGCGGCTGTAGGCAACGTCAATACCGGGGTGATCTACCGCTTTGCGGAACTGCTGCCGCACGAACAGCCCGCCATGGCTTTCGGCATGACCACCTTTGTCTTTGCAATGAACAAAGACGCCTATGCCAATCTGGATGACGCGGGCAAAGCCGCGATCGACGCCTGGCGCGGGGAGCGCCTGTCGCGCTTCATGGGGGCGAAACAAAACGACTTCCGCACCAGTTTCGAAGCCCGTCTGACCGAAGCGGGCCAGCTGATCCGTGCTGAGATGGATGAAGCTGAACTCGCCCGCTGGTCCGTCGCGATTGATCCGGTGGTGGCGCAGTGGATCAAAGACACGCCCAAAGGCCAGGAGGTCTATGACACCTTCCTTGCCGAATACAACACCATCGACGGCGCCAATTGACCCAAGGCGGGGGGCCGTAGTTCTGCCCCCCGCATCTATGGACGGGAGGAGCCGCCATGACACAGGCTGACATTCATCTGGCACAGCACACCCCGGCAGAGCCCTGCCGGGCCAGACGGGCCATCGCCCGCGGTGATGAGGTCATCGGGCAGATCGCGCGGCGGGTTGCGACCTTCGGCGCGGTGCTGATGCTGGGCGTGGCGCTGATCACGACATTTGACGTGATGATCATGCGCTGGCTCTTCGACAGCCCGATCGCCGGATCAAACGAGATTTTCCAGACGATCTTCCCGGCCGCCATTGCGCTGGTCCTGGCTTCTGGCTTAAGCGACCGCGCCGTGCTGGAGATCGACCTGCTTGGGCCGCTCTTCGGGCCGGCCGGTCTGAAATGGCTGCGCGCAATCGGGGCGGTGCTCTTTGTGGCCACCCTTGGCCTGCTGGTCTGGGCGGTATGGAAACAGGCGCTCTCTTCCTGGAACCGTGGCACCATCACCACCATCCTGAAGGTGCCGCTCTGGCCGTTCTATTTCGTGATCGCCGCAAGCTTTTTGCTTTGCCTTCCGGCGCAGCTGATGGTGGCGCTGCGCGCCGCAGCGGACCTGCATTCGCGCTGGTGGGTGGGCGTGCTGGTGGTCTTTTGCGGCATGGCTCTGGCCCTTTCTGCCACGATCAGCTGGTTTGGCGGGCTGTCAGATTTCTTCATGACGCATACGCTTACCGCAGCCGGGCTTCTGGTACTGCTGCTCTGGGTGATGATCCTCCTTTATGTGCCGCTGGCTGCCGCGCTGAGCGTGACCGCAGCCCTCGGCATTCTGGCGATGTTTGGCCCCAGCCAGGCCATCAATGTCACCGGCAATGAGACCAAGGGTCTGCTGGTCAGCCTTGATCTGGCCGTGGTGCCCTTTTTCCTGATGATGGGCGGCTTTGCGATCCAGAGCGGCATGTCGAAAGACATTTTCGCCTTTGCTCAGGCGCTCTTTTCGCCGTTCCGTGGCGGGCTGGCGCTGTCGACGATCGGCGGCTCAGCGGGCTTTGGCGCACTGACCGGCTCGTCGGTGGCCACGGTCGCAACCATTGGCTCGGTGGCCTATCCGGAGATGCAAAAGCGCGGCTATTCCGAGAGCCTGGCGGCGGGGGCCATTGCCTCAGGCGGCACACTCGGGCAACTGCTGCCCCCCTCAACGGCGGCGGTGGTCTTCGCGCTGCTGGTCGAGCAGTCGATCGGTGCGCTTTACATGGCGATGATCATCCCCGCCTTCCTGACGATCACGCTTTATTTTGCGACGATCCTCATCATTGTGCGGATCCGCCCCGGTGCCGCCCCGAAGGGTGAGCCCTGGGACTTTGCGATGATCCGGACCACCGGTCTGCGGGCGCTGCCGGCGATTGCGATGTTCGGCATCGTCTTTGGCGGGATCTTCCTTGGTATCTTCACCGCGACCGAAGCGGCAGGGATCGGCGCCGTGGTGGCCTATGCAGTCCTCGCATTGCGCGGTGGTCTGAAAGGCGGCGGGTTCTGGCAGGTGATGGCAGAAACCACGCGCTCCACTTCGATGATTTACTTTCTGATCATCGGCGCGCTGATCACCACCTTCTTCTTCTCTTCGACCGGCCTTTCGGAAGCCATGGTCGGCCTGATCGGCAGCCTTAATCTTGAAGGCTGGCAGGTGGTTGTGCTTCTTTGCATCGTCTATGTGGCGCTTGGCTTTGTCCTCGACAGCATGGCCATCATGATGATCACTGCGAGCATCTCGACCGGCATCGTCGCGGCCTATGGCTATGATCCGGTCTGGTGGGGCGTTGTGATGGTGGTCGTGGTCGAGATCGGCGTGATCACCCCGCCCTTCGGTCTGAACCTCTTTATGCTCAAGAGTGTGGCGCCGAAAATCAGGATGAATGCGGTCTACGCAGGCGTAATGCCCTTTGTGATCGCCGACATCCTCAAACTGGCGCTGCTGATCGCCTTTCCGGTCATCGTGCTGTGGCTGCCCGGAATGCTCTGACACAGAACTGAGTTCGGCGGCCGGTAACAGGGGCAGCACCAGGGTGCTGCCCCTGTTACGTTGGCGAACCCGGGGGCCTGGCTGGCGGAGGGACCTGCGGGACCTGCCATTCAGGCCGGCAGGCAGACCTGCCTGTTTTCAGCATTCCTGCACACGGTCCGGACGGAAGCCGAGACTTAAGCAATCCTGACAACAGATGCCGCAAGTGCTCCAGGCGGCCTTCTGTCAAATAAAAACCCCGGCTGCACAGGATGCAGCCGGGGTTCAGAGATAAGGAGCAGGCTTCGTTCAGAGCGCCAGAACGCTGCGCAGAACGCGGGCGATTTCAGCCTCAGGAGCCTCATGCGCCGAGGTTGCGCGCCAGGCCACGTGATGGTCCGGACGCACCAGAATGCAGCCGTTGTCCCGGATCTCAGAGATCCGCGCCCAGTCGCCGCTGTGATCGGCATAGGTCTGGCGCGGCCCGATGACATGGGTCACCAGATCAATGCCGAGATCCGCCGCCACCTGCGTGGCCGCCCTGGCCCAGGCCTCGCCGCCAAGTCCCGTCAGCAGCGTAAAGCGCCCTTTGCCGCACAGATCGAGCGTCGAGACCCCGGCGCCGTTGTCATGGCGGTAAAGCCAGGCATGGGGCAGACGCGCGCCGGGCCAGGTGGTCGGCTGGTAATGCAGATCCGCATCGAGCTGGAAATCCGGCTCAAGCTGGCCATCGGTCAGCACCGCCTCTGAGCGGTAGCGCTGGTTCATCTCAACGCCATGGGCATCAAATTCGTATTTCTTAAAGGCAATCGCTTTGCGGATGGCTTCGCGCTGCGCCTCGGCCTCAGGGGTGCCTTCGGTGCGGGCTTCAAGATTGGTCTGCATCTGCTCGGGGCTGACGCCCTCGGCCATGCCCAGAGCCGCAAAAATCGGACCGGTTTCGGCGATCGACTGATTGGCGCGGGTGACGATCTGTTTGGCGACCGGCGCGCGCTCGGCGTCATAGCTGTCGAGAAGCTTCTCGCCGGCCTGACCCTTCAACACCATGGCCAGTTTCCAGGCCAGATTGAAAGCATCCTGGATCGAAGTGTTCGAGCCCAGACCATTCGACGGCGGATGACGGTGGATTGCATCGCCCATGCAATAGACCCGGCCGTTTGACGTGCGGGTGGCGTAATAGTTGTTCACCGTCCAGACGCTGGCCGAAATCAGATCAATCTCAAGATCGGGCACACCGATCAGTTGTCGCGCCACATTGGTCGCAAACTCCGGCGTCACCTCCGGTTCGGGCGCATTAATGTCATAGCCCCAGACGATCAGCCATTCATTCCAGGGCCGCACCATCCGCACAAGGCCCATGCCGATCCCGCCGACATCAGCGCCTGGCTGCATCACCCAGTAAAGTACCGAAGGGCGGTGGGCGACATATTTGCTCAGATCGGCGCGGAAATGGATATTCATCGACCCGCCGACGCCCATCTTGCCCTCAAAGGGCAGGCCGGCGTGTTCGGCCACCAGCGAGCGGCCACCATCAGCCCCGATCAGATATTTCGAGCGGATGGTGAATTCGCGCCCCGACAGGCGATCTTTGCAGGTCGTGGTGACGCCCGTCTCATCCTGCACATGGCCCAGATATTCGGTCGACATCCGCGCTTCGGTGCCGCGCTGGCAGGCGGTCTTGAACAGCAATGGCTCCATGAAGGTCTGCGGCAGGTCATTCATCTTCGTCGGCGAGGACATCTGATGCTCGGCCCGCGACAGCGGATGGGTGCCCCAGGCCTTCATGCGGCCGATTTCTTCGCCCGCGATGCTTTCGCAGAAGATATTCTCGCCCATCAGGTCCTGATGGGTGGCGAACATATAGGCCTCATCCTCAACCTCGCGGCCAAGATCGCGAAGCACTTCCATCGTGCGCTGGTTGGTGATGTGCGCGCGCGGAGTATTGGCCAGCCAGCGATAGCGGTTGACCACCATATTTGAAATCCCATAGCCCGACAGCAGCGCTGCGGCGGCGGAGCCCGCAGGCCCGGTGCCGATAATGAGAACCTCAGTCGTATAATCAGCCATGTCTTCCTCCCTGAATTATGGCGGGATAGCGGGGGCTTATGCAGCCGGCGGCCGGCCTTCCCAGGCGGGCTGCAGCAGCGCACGGATCTCGTCGCGCGTGAAACTGCGCGGGTTCCAATAGGGGTTGGCGACCGACAGATCGGCCGCGCGGTCAAGGTCGCTCTCTGCCAGCCCCAGATCACGCAGCGCCATCGGGGCGCCGAGGGATTGCGCAAAATGCCAAAGCCCAAGGCCCGGGTTATCATGGCCCATGAGATCCGTCAGCGGGCGCAGCGCCTCCTGCGCGGCGGGCGCATTGAAGGCCACCGCATGGGGCAGGATCACCGCATGGGTCTCGGCATGGGGCACGCCGAAGCTGCCGCCGAGCGTGTGGCAAAGCTTGTGATGAAGCGCCATGCCCACCTGCCCGAGCACCGTACCACAGAGCCAGGCGCCATAGAGCGTCTCCCCCCGTGCCGTCAGATCCCGCGGATCGGCCAGCACCCGCGGCAAAGCGCTCTGAAAGGCCCGCAGCCCCTCCACCGCCATGAGCGAGGCGATGGGCGAGCGGTCGCGGGCGTAAAGTCCCTCCACCGCATGGGCCATGGCATTGAGGGCCGAAGTGACCGTCATCGGCAGTGGCAGGCCGGTGATCAGCTCGGGGTCATATAGGATGGTACCAGGCTGTACTTTGGGGCTGCTGAGCGTGGTTTTGAGGCCATTCTCGGTCTGTCCGAGCACCGGTGTGGCCTCAGATCCGGCATAGGTGGTGGGCAGAATAATCTGCGGCAGACCGGTCCGAAGGGCAATGGCTTTCGCCAGACCCGTCGTCGATCCACCGCCGATGGCAATCACCACATCCGCGTCACAGGCCCGCGCATAATCCGCCGCCTCCTCCGAGATGGCCACCGGGGTATGCATCTCTGCCTTGCTGAAGCTGCCCGCGCAACGCCCGCCGCAATAGCCCTCAAATTCCGCCAGAAGATCGGATTGAAAGGACGTCGTCAGCAAAAGGGCCTTTTCAAAACCACCCCGCTCAAGCTCTTCGCCGAGCGATCGGCGCAGACCCGCCCCAAAGCGCACCCGGACCTGAGCCGACTGCGCGGTGAACTGGTTGCTGTAATAGCTCATCCGGCTCTCCTCCCCTCAAAGCTTTGAAGTTTTTATACGGTGAAGGCGGAATAATATTGATCCGAATGGCGGCGAACTTTATGCCTTCCGGATATGAAGATTGACAGCGAACATCTTGAACTCCTGGCCGCGATTATTGAATACGGCGGTCTGACTGAGGGCGCACAGGCCCTCGGGAAATCCCAGCCCTCCGTCTCGCGCTCCATGGCGCTGCTGGAGCAGCGGATCGGCCTGCCCCTTTTTGAGCCCGGGCGGCGGCCTTTGCGGCCCACGGAACTGGGGGCCAGCCTTGCACGCCTCGGTGCCAAAATCCGGGCCGCGAACCAGGAAGCGTCTTTCCTGGTGGACAAATACCGTCTGGGCCACGCAGGACGGCTTCGGGTGGGAGGATCGCCGCTCTTTATGGACGGTGTGGTCTCAACCATGATCGCGGACTTTCAGGGCCGCAATTCTGAGGTTCTGATCGACCAGTCCTACGGCTATGCCGAGACGCTGACCAATTCGTTGCGAAACGGCGGGCTGGATATGGCGATCCTGCCGATGAACATCGGCCAGATCCCGGACGATATGAATTTTCTGGCAGCCCTTCCGGGCAGTAACGTCATTGCCTGCCGTGCGGGCCATCCGCTGACGCGGCGCAAGGCCATTACGCTCCATGACATCGAGCCCTATTCCTGGATCGCCCCCCCGCGCAACAGCCCGCTTCATCAGGATCTGCAGCGCGCGCTGGAGACGATCGGCTGTCAGGATTTCCGCGTCAGTTTCTCCGGCGGCACGCTGTCGTCAGTGCAATCGGTGATCGCGGGATCTGATGCGCTGACCGTGCTGCCGCTTTCGGTGGTCTTTCTCTCGCGGCGCAGCCTGCCGATGGCCGCGCTGCCGCTGAATATCGGGCACCCTGACCGGCATCTGGGCCTGCTGTTCGCGAAAAACCGCGAACGCTCGCCCGCGCTTGAGAAATTCGTGAAGTTTCTGATGCAGGAGCTGGAGCGGCTGCACATCCGCATTGAGCATGACCGTCAGGTCACCAGACGGCGCGGCTGAGGGACAGATCCTCTGCGCCGCGGGTCAGGGCAGCGCAGAGCTTCCGTTATTTCAGGGCCACATAGGTCCCGGCGTCCAGAAATGAGATCCGCACCGCGGCAGGGGCCTCAGCCGCGGTCGAGATCTGATCACGCAGCGCGGCCGCCAGCGCAATGATCGAGCTTCGGTCCCGCGCGGGGGCGGGCAGGATGAACAGCTCTGCATTCAATTCGGGCTGGTCTGCCAGACCCAGAACCGGCAGCACAGCAATCTGGCAGGCCGCCGGCGGCACCGCCAGGTGGTCACACAAAAGCGCGCGCAGGGCCGGAAGCTGCTCACTCAGCGCGTCCTCTCTGGCCGCATAGCGCGCGCGTTCAACATAGATCTTCAGATTGGGCATCGCGTCACACCGCCGTCAGGCAGAAGTCAAAGGGAGAACGCCAGAGCGTTTCGCCGCCCGCGATGCTCTCATAGGGAGCAACAAGGCTTTCTTTCACACCAAAGACGGCATCCGAGCTCAGATAGTCGTCGCCCCCCACAAAGGTATGGGTGACGAGCTTCTGATAGCCGGGGGCGGTGACCAGATAATGCATATGCGCGGGTCTGTAGGGATGACGCCCAAGATCGCCCAGCATCTGCCCGACCGGGCCGTCATCGGGAATCGGATAGCTGACCGGGCGAATGCCCCGGAAGCTGTAGCGGCCATCCGCGCCGGTGATGAAGCGGCCCCTGTTGTTCCACTTCGGCTGCAGATCGGGCTGCTGCACATCGTAATAGCCGTCCGCATTGTCCGACCAGACATCCACGGTCGCGCCCGCAATCGGATTGCCCGCCAGATCCAGGACGCGGCCCTCAAAAAGGCAGCTTTCGCCTTTGCCGTCGAGCGAGATATTGGCGCCCATCTCCCGGATCGGCGCATCGGCCACGTGGAAGGGACCAAAAACGGTGCTTTCGGTGGCCGGCGCGGGACGGCGGTTGTTGATCGCATCCACAAGCATCGATACGCCCAGGGTGTCGGACAGCAGAATGAACTCCTGACGCTCGCCCGAGCAGATCTGTCCGGTACGGGTCAGAAACTGAATGCCGTAGTCCCACTCTTCCTGGGTGATGCGGTTTTCTTTAATGAACTCATGCAGATGGCGAACAAGAGAGCTCATCACCTCCTGCAGGCGCGGCGAAACATCCGCCCCCATGCGCCCGTTTACCACATCAACTGAGCTGTCTTCAGTGAAATAGCTCATTCTGGCCCTCCCGGTCTTCATGCGCACCATGGCTTCAAGCCCGGGCGCCTCCTCCGAGGCAGGATAGCCACCCGAAAGGTCGTGACTGATCGGATTAGGCGGGCACAATATGCTTTTTCGTTATATCTCTGCCAGATCCAGCTGGTCGCGCAGCCGGTTCAGACAGGCCAGCATGGGGCGCATGAGATCCGCGGGGACATCGCGGAAAACATCAGCCTCCCAGCGGTCAAAATCGGCCAGCAGGACTGCGGCCAACTCCCGCCCCTGCGGGCTCAGCGACACCAGACGGCCGCGCCCGTCGGTGGGGTCGGGCTGGCGAATGACCAGCCCCGCCTGTTCCATATTGCCAAGGATGCGGACCACAGACGCCGCGTCATTGCCGATCCGCCGCGCCAGCTGCTTTTGATTGACACCCTCTCCAAGCCTTTGAAGGTGGACAATAATCCCCCATTCCCCATCCTGTAGCCCAAAAGCTGCCGCACGGCGCGACAGGCTGCGGCGCAGCGCTTTGCCGCTGGCCACAATCGCCATGCCGAACTGGCCTTCAAGGGGGACGTCAGCAGTCATTTCCGGCTCCGGTTGCCTCACAGGCGCAAGTCTGCCCGGATTTGATCAATCAGAAAAGCAGATATGCTGTCGCTGTTTCTTTCCAGCATCATCATATGGCCGTTGCCGTAAATCTCGTGCGCCTCCAGGAGCAGATGCCGTCCCCGGTTCCCGCGCCTGCGCAGGAAGGCCGCCGCCTCTGCATTCGAGCCGCGCATCCAGCTGGCCTCGGCCGTGACAACGGTCACCGGAGCGGCATAGGGATCGCCCGCCCCTTTCGGCGGATCAACCGTCAGCCCCGCATGGAAAGTGCCCAAAGGATGCACCATCCCCGGGGCGCCCTGAGGCTCAATGGCATAGATCGCGCGGATCTGTCCCTCAGCGGCATGGCTTGCCATGGCAAAGCCGCAGGGGCCGCCGGCAGAATGCGACAAAAGCACGGTCGGCCCGATGCGGGCGAAAAGCGCAGGCGCGATCGCTTCGGCATGGGCCTGGGCCCGGGAAAGCTGCTCGGCCATTTCGCCCTGGCCGGCCATGAACGCATCATCCGCTCCCTCAGGCCACTGACTGTGCGACGCCGCCTCAGGCCAGGGCGCGGCGCGGGCGGGGTGCATGAAGCGCGCAGTCATCATCTCGTAATCCGCCGCCGGAAGCGCCGGGCCCAGATGCTCGTGGTTCCAGCCTGCGCGGCCATGGCCGGGGCGGTCGAGGAGATAGACCGCAAAGCCTGCGCGCAGAAAATCATGCAGCCATCCCGGGCGGCCATCCGGGGTGGTGATGAAATCGCTGCTCTGCCCGCCGCCGCCGTGGATGCAGGTGATTGAAACCTCTCCGGCGCCTTCCGGGATAAACCAGCTCAGCCAGCCTGCCCCGGCATGGCGGGTTTTGCCATCGGCGCAGGCCACAGGGCCTCCGCCGATGAAAGTGCCGCCGAATTCACGCAGCGTAAAACTCATGAGAATTGGGTCGCAAGACCGGCGGTAAAGGACAGCGCACCACGCTGCAGATCTTTATTGCGCGCAATCTCCCGCATCCGTTCAGTCCAGATGTCAAAGGCTTTCCCCGGCGCAGAGTGAAAGACCGTCAGCTTGTTTTGCGACGCACGCGGCGAGACAAGCTCAATGAATTTGCGACGGCGGTCGTCGGAATAATCCTTCAAAAGGCCAGGGGCCGCCCCGTCCAGCATCACGCGCTTCAAGGTTTCGACCACCGCAAAGCTGTCAAACATCCCCGAGGTCAGGCCCAGACCGCCTGTCGGATTGGTGATATGGCCCGCATCGCCCACCAGAAGCACGCGGCCCACCTGCATGGTATCCGCCGCACGCTGGTGCATGCGGTAGGGCGAAAAGGCCACCAGTTCATAGCTTTCGCCCGGCGGCAGCAGCGTTTTGAACTTTTCATGGATCCGGGCCTCGATGCTCTCAGAGGGCAGAGCCGCATCTTCCATAAACGTCACGCGCCAGAATCGGCCATCGTCGATCTTTACGATGATGGCGCCCTGCTCATCATCGACCTGCATCGTGGTGCGCCGATACCCGTGGCGCTCGAAGTCGCAATAGATATTGGTTGCAATGAAGCGCTCAGGCCAGGTTACGCCGAAGAAGTTCAGCTTGAGTAGCTTCTCGCGCACCACCGAGGCCGCCCCGTCCGAGCCGATCAGATAATCGCCCTCATAGGTCTCGCGCTCTCCGTCCACGGTCTCGACCGTCACCGTGACGCTGCCCGCATCCTGCACGAGGTCGACGACTTTGCGCCCCATGCGGACGGTCACATTGGACATCTTTGCGAGATGCCCAAAGACGATATCCGAGAGTTTGTCCTGACCCAGATGCAGGTTGAAGGGACGTTCTACCTCATCGGCAAGGCACTCAAGACTCCAGTCGATCATTTCGCCCGTGTGCGCGAACCGCCAGCCGTAGTCCTGCTTCAGAAAGCCGATCCGCCTGCAGTCATCGAGGATCCCGAGCCGCTCGAGATGCGGCAGCACCGGCCAGTGATAGACCATCGCGCGCGGGC
This sequence comes from Falsigemmobacter faecalis, assembly GCF_003863335.1. Taxonomy (GTDB): domain Bacteria; phylum Pseudomonadota; class Alphaproteobacteria; order Rhodobacterales; family Rhodobacteraceae; genus Wagnerdoeblera; species Wagnerdoeblera faecalis. The sequence continues at coordinate 20,573 of NZ_RRAZ01000045.1, forward strand.
TGGTATTGGCGGCCTGCGCCGCCTCCAGCACTGTGACCGCAATGCCCGCCTGCGCCAGACCAAGCGCCGTCAAAAGACCTGCCGGACCGCCGCCCGCCACTATCACATGATGAGACATGAATTCCCCCCTTCGCTCCCGGCGTTCCCCCTCGGGCAGCCGCGCGGGACAGGCGCTCTGCGCCCTCGTGTTACGTTCTGACCTCCATTCGCGACGCCTCATGTGGCCCCTCCAGACCAGAACTCACAAGGCGGAGGTTGTCCCTCGCCGCGACAATATAATTTACATGTTATTTAATTTGGCACGTCAAGATGTCTGGTGCATTTTGGTGTCCGGTGCGGGTGAGCAGCGGCGCTGTTGCGCAAATCAGCCTTAGGTGTTCAGTCCCGGCATCTGGTAGATCGGATCGAGGATGAGTCTTTCCGGCTCTGAAGTCCGGATTTTGCAGATGTATTCGTAAGGCGTCAGGCCGTTCAGGGTCTTCAGGCGGCGGGCGTAGTTATAGGCAGCCATATGGTCGACAAAGTGCGCCTTGAGTTGCTGGTGAGCCTGATAGTGGAAGCGTTTGACGTTCAGCAGGAAAACGATCCCCCGGATCGTTTTCTGATCCTCCTCCATCTTCGCGGTAAATCCGGAACAGACGCTTGTGATTGACCTCATGCCCTTCGCGACGAAGGAAGACATGCAACCGCCGATAACCAAACCGACGTCGCTCCCTCGCAAGCGCATTGAGCCGATCACGTAACACCGGATCGTCCTGCCTGACTGTTTTATATCGCACCGACATGCGACAACAGCCAATGACCTGACACGCCCGCCGCTCGCTCATCTTGTGATTGGCCACAAGCTGGGCGACCGCTTGCCGCTTCGCGCGTTCGCCATGGCCTTGAACCAGTGGCGGCTCATGGCTCACCGTTACCACTTTTTTCCAAGCAGATCTTTCAGAGCTGCATTGTCGAGC
>NZ_RRAZ01000046.1 GCF_003863335.1 Falsigemmobacter faecalis
CGCTACGCAATCACGCCAAACTGTTCCAGGGGTGCTGATGGCGGATATGTCATAGCTGTCACCGACGCTTCCGACCGAGGGCGCGATGCCCGCCTCTGCCCGCCGGTCAGTGTATTTGATTGACACATATTGGCTGCCCCTGTCGCTATGATGGATAAGGCCCATGCCCTTTGCGGGGCGGCGATCATGCACCGCCTGTTCCAAAGCATCGGGGACGAAACCCGCATGAGCCGACGTGCTGACCCGCCAGCCGAGGATGCGGCGGGCCCAGGCATCGAGGACGAATGCAACATAAACAAAACCCTTCCATGTGGCGACGCAGGTGAAGTCACTGACCCACAGCCTGTTGGGTGCGGGCACCTGAAACCGGCGGTTCACCTTGTCCAATGGACAGGGCGCCTTCTTGTCAGGGATCGTTGTCCGGTGTGGCTTGCCGCGGATAGCGCCTTGAATACCCATGCCCTTCATCAGCCGCGCCACTGTGCATCGCGCGATGAGGCATAATCTTATTTCAACGTTCCGGGCAAAATCATTTGCCCCAAAAGCCTGAACATGTCCTCCGCGAGATCACGACCCATCGCGGTCAGCTCTGACGTGACCGCCCTTCTGGGGGGGAGCATCGCAGACCCCGGGCCCCTGACGCCCCAGGGGCGGTCACAAAATCAACGCCCCTCATCAGAAATCCGAAGGCCTCTTTACCCCACCACCAGATCAGCAAGCGCAGTGCCAGGGCGGGAACCCGGCTCGCTGAGTGCAAGGACGATGGACATATGGTTCAGCTCCGGCTCCGGGGCGTAGATAACGCGCGCGCCCGCATGGCGCAGCAGGGCCGCGAAATCCCGGGCCTGATCGTGAAAGGGCGCGGTCTCCAGGGCACCATGCGTGAGGTAGCGCCGCGGGCCCGCAAGTTGAACGGCATTCAGCGGCGACCAGGCGCGCGCCTCCTGCGGTGACATCTGCGTTTCGGATTTCAGAAAGCTTTCGGGGATGGCGCTCAGATCATAGATCCCGCTCATCAGGAAAAGCCCGGTCAGGGCCGGAAGGACAGTCGCGGCGGGGTCTTCGGGGCCGCGGGCCGCCAGACAGGCCGCCAGATGAGCCCCTGCGGAATGGCCGCCCGCACTGATCCGCGCAGGGTCCGCGCCCCAGGCGGGGGCCTCACGCAGGATATGCGCGGCCGCCCGCCGGACCTGAGACACAATCGTGCCAAGCCGCGTCCCCGGCATCAGATCATAGGTTACGATCGCGGCCAGCCCGCCTGCCGCCAGGACGGGGGCCGCGACGAGGTGGTGGTCCTCTTTTCGGCCGGACCGCCAGTAGCCGCCGTGCAAAAAGAGATGCAGCGGCGCGCCCTTCCGCGGGGTTGCGGGCATCAGCAGATCAAATCGCATCCGCCCGGACGGCCCGTAGGAGAGATCGCGCCTCATCTCTACCCGCGCGGCCAGCGCGCGGGAACGCGCGGCCGTTTCGGCGCTGATCTCATCAAAATCGGCGATGAAATCCCGGTTGCGATAGAGATCAACTGCCATGCTACCCTCAGAAGTTTACCGCGAAATACTTCGGCTCAAGGTATTCGTGAATGCCGGTCACGCCGCCCTCACGGCCAAGTCCGCTCTGCTTTACGCCGCCAAAGGGCGCCGCCGGGTCGGACATCAGGCCGCGGTTGATCGCAATCATACCGCTTTCAATCCCCTTGCCCACCCGCATCGCGCGGGAAAGATCGCGCGAGTAAACATAAGCGGCAAGGCCATATTCGGTGTCATTGGCCAGAGCGACCGCCTCTTCTTCGGTCGAGAAGCGATAGACCGGGGCCACGGGGCCGAAGATTTCCTCATGGGCCAGCGCCGCATTCCGGGGCACATCGGCGAGCACGGTGGGCGGATAGTAAAAGCCCTCGCCCGGCGCCACGCTGCCGCCGGTGACGATGCGGGCGCCACGGGAGACCGCTTCACTGACCAGCTGATCGATCTTTTCCACGGCCTTCTTTGTGATCATCGGGCCGACTTCGGTCGTGGGGTCACTGCCGGGTCCGACTTTCAGGGCTGCCATCCGCGCAGCAAGCCCCTCAACGAAGGCGTCATGGAGGCCGTCCTGGACATAAAAGCGGTTGGCGGCAGTGCAGGCCTCGCCGGCGTTGCGCATTTTGGCAATCATCGCCCCGTCGAGCGCGGCCTGCAGATCGGCATCGTCAAAGACCAGGAAAGGCGCATTGCCGCCGAGTTCCATGGAGGCCGAGACGACCGATTTCGCGGCCTCTGCCAGCAGACCCCGGCCCACCGCCGTGGAGCCGGTAAACGAGAGTTTGCGCACCCGCGGGTCCGCCAGCATGGCTGAGACCACCGGGCCGGGGCGGCGCGTGGTGATGACATTGACCACCCCCGGCGGCACCCCGGCCTCTGCACCAAGACGCGCCATCGCGTAAGCGGTGAGCGGGGTCTCAGAGGCGGGTTTCAGAATGACCATACAGCCCGCAGCCAGGGCGGGGCCGATTTTGCGCGTGGCCATGGCGGCGGGAAAGTTCCACGGCGTGATCAGAACCGCGATACCGATCGGGTCGTGGTCCACCAGGATCTGATGCGCACCGGAGGGCGCCTGGCGGAATTCGCCGCCGATGCGCACGGCCTCTTCGGCATACCAGCGGAAGAATTCTGCCGCATAGGCCACCTCTCCGCGCGCATCGGGGAGGGCTTTGCCGTTCTCCAGCGCGATCAGACGGGCCAGGTTCTCTGCTTCGGCCAGCATCAACTGGTGCCAGCGGCGCAGAATCTCAGCCCGCGCGCGGGGCGGGGTGCGCCGCCAGTCTGCCGCTGCGGCCCCCGCAGCCTCAACCGCGTCGAGGGCCTGTTCTTCGCTGGCATCAGGGACCTCGGCCAGCGGCTGCCCGGTGGCGGGGTTGAGCACCGCAATGCCGCTGCCCGGATGCCAGGCCCCGCCGATATAAAGGCCTTTGGCGTGCAGATCGGGGCTGGCGTAATCGGGTCGGGGGTCAGATTTATGGTCCATCGGTCTCTCCATCCGTTCAGGACATCAGCGCGGCATCGCCGTGCCAGGCAGCAGCCAGCAGCCGCATCATCTCGGGCGGGGTGAGGCTGCGGGGATTGTTCAGGATCAGCCGCTCAATCCCGCAGGCGAGGCGGGCCACCTCGGGCAGGCTGTCTTCGGGCAGGCCGAGGGCCTTCAGCGTGGGGGGAATGCCGATGCGGGTGAAGGTGGCGCGCAGGGCCGGGATCACCTCATCCGCGCCGGAAAGCCCCATCGCTGCCGCGATTTCGCCCAGTTCTGCGGTGATTTCGGGGCGGTTCCACTCCAGCGCCCAGGGCATCAGACAGGCCACGCCCTGACCATGCGCGGTATGGGTCAAAGCGCCCACCGGATATTGGATCGCATGGGCGGCAGAGGTACCCGCGACGCCAAAGGCGAGGCCGGCCATCAGCGCGCCCTCCATCATCCGGCTGCGGGCGGTGCGGTCTGCGCCCTGGGTGAAGGCCGCCTCCAGCCCCTGCCAGATCAGCCGGATCGCCTGCAGGGCGAGGGCGTCTGAGAGCGCGTTTTTGCCAATGAAAACGCGCTCCTGGGTCAGATCATCACTCAGGGGACGCCGCTTTGCCGTAAAGGCCTCCAGCGCATGGGTCAGGGCATCGGCCCCGGCAATCGCCGTAAGGCCGGGCGGGCAGGACAGCGTCAGCTCCGGGTCGCAGATCGCCACAACCGGGATCAGATGCGGGCTGGAAATACCCACCTTCAGCGCCCGGTCCCGATCGGAAAGCACCGCCACCGGCGTCACCTCTGAGCCGGTTCCGGCGGTGGTGGGCATGGCGATCAGCGGCAGAACCGGGCCGGGCACCTTCAGCTCGCCATAATAGTCCTGCACCGCGCCGCCGTGGGTCAGCAAAAGGGCCAGCGCTTTGGCCATATCCAGACAGGAGCCACCGCCGATTCCGATCACCAGATCCGGGGCAAAGGCCTGTGCGGCCAGAGCGCGCTCTTCAATAGTATGGGCGGGGACATCCGGCTCGGTCGTGGCGTCCACCGAGACGGCCAGCCCGGCCTGGCGCAGCCCCTCTGTCAGGTTGAGAAAGTCGGAATCGGTGCTCAGCCTGGCATCGGTGACCACCAGCGCGCGGGTGCCGAGCCCGGCCGCGACGCGGGGCAGGACGCGGCGCTGACCCGGCCCGAAGATAATCTGACGCGGCGCACGGATCGTGCCGAAAGTCTCCATCGCTCTGTGTCCTTTTACTAAAAAGCTGTGCTGGGGGGCGGGACGCGGGACGAAAGGGCGTCTCCTGAAATCGTATTTCGGATCGTATATGATATTCTATTTGACATATGATTTGAGTCTTGCAAGAGATATTTGCAATTCACGTCAACTTGCAGGTTCCCCCGATGGCCCTCTCCGCCGATCAGTCCGAACACACGTCCCAGGCCATTCGCCCGGTCAGTGTTGTCGATGCCGTCTATGACAGCATCTATGAGCGGCTGATGTCCCTTGAGATTGCGCCGGGCGCCCGCATTCCGATGGATCTGATCGCCCGCGAACTGGGCGTGTCACAGACACCGGTGCGCGAAGCCCTGGCGCGGCTGGAGCGTGAGCGGCTGGTCTGTAAGGCGCATCTCATCGGGTTTTCCTCAGCGCCGCTGCTGACCCGCAAGCAGTTCGATGACCTGTCCAGCTTCCGTCTGCTGCTGGAGCCGGAGGGCGCGCGGCTGGCGGCGCTGCGCATGACCCCCGAAAAGCTGAAAGCGCTTGAGGGGATCGCGGCGGATATGGCCGAGGGCGCGCCCGCGCTGGACCGCACCAGCCGCTACTCGCGCTTTGCCCGGATTGACGGGCAGTTCCACGATGCCGTTCTGCAGATCGCCGGAAATGAGGTGATCCGCAGCACTTTGCACAACCAGCATGTGCATCTGCATCTCTTTCGTCTGATGTTTCACACCCGGGTCACCCAGGAGGCGCTTGAGGAGCACGAAGAGCTTCTCGCCGCCTTCCGCGCCGGGGATGCCCCACGCGCCGAGGCGGCGATGCGGGCGCATCTTTCGGCCTCACGTGACCGGCTGCTGCAGGCCTTCGAATGACGTTGCGGGCGGATCTCCAGGGGCTGACCCCGGCGCCGCTGAGCGCAGCGCGCGCGGCTGCACCGGCAGAGCCCGGGGCTCCGCCGCCCGCGCTGCGTGCCGAAGGGATCGGCAAGAGCTACGGCGCGATCACAGTCCTTTCCGATGTCACGCTCGACATCCGCCCGGGTGAGGTTCATGCGATCATCGGCGAAAACGGGGCGGGAAAATCCACCCTGATGAAGCTGTTGTCCGGCCATGTCCTCCCGACCGAGGGCCGGCTTTTGCAGGGCGTTCGGGAGGTGGCTTTCCCGGATGCCGCCGCCGCAGAACGCGCGGGCGTGGTGCTGGTGCATCAGGAAATCCTGCTGGCTGCGGATCTGACGGTGGCAGAAAACCTGTTTCTCGGGCGGGAGTTAACGCGGGGGGTCTCGGTCGATGACCGGGCAATGAACCGGCGCACGGCGGAAGTGCTGGCCTCGATCGGGGCGAAATGCGGCCCCCGCGACCGGGTGGGCAGTCTGCCGCTCGCGCAGCGGCAACTCGTGCAGATCGCCCGCGCGCTGCTGGAGCCGCGCCGGGTGGTCATCTTTGATGAGCCGACGGCTGTGCTTGCCGGGGATGAGGTCACGGCGCTTCTGGATGTGGTGCGCGGGCTGCGCGCCCGGGGCGTGGCGGTGCTTTATATCTCGCACCGCCTTGATGAGGTGGAGGCGCTGGCCGACCGTATCACGGTGCTGCGCGACGGGCGGATGATCGGCACCTGGGAGACAGCTCAGCTAAGCCAGCGCGATATGGCCGAAAAGATGGTCGGCCGCGCGCTTGGGCATCTCTATCCGGCAAAGCGGGGGGCCGCGTCGGCCGCGCCGCTGCTGGAGATTGAGGAGATTTCCGTCGATCACGGCGCGGTTCTGGCCAGCCTTGTGGTGCGCCCGGGCGAAGTGCTCGGCATCGGGGGCATGATTGGCTCGGGCCGGACGGAGCTGTTTGAGGGGCTTTTGGGGCTTCGCCCCGCGCAGGGCGGCCCCATCCGCTTTGACGGCAGGGCTCTGCCGCGGCGCAGTGTCAGCGCCTGGCAGGCGGCGGGCCTTGTTTATCTGACGGAGGATCGCAAAGACCGCGGCCTTCTGCTCGAAGAGCCGCTGGCCGCCAATCTGACGCTTCAGGCGCTTGATCACCTGAACCCGGGGCCGGTGCTTGCGCCCCGGCGGGAAGCGGAATGGCTGGCGAAAGCTATTGAGGAATATGACATCCGCGTCCGCTCGCCGCTGCTGCGTGCGGGGCAGCTGTCGGGGGGCAATCAGCAGAAACTTCTGCTGGCCAAGGTCATGCTGACCGATCCGCGCGTCATCATCATCGATGAGCCGACGCGGGGCATCGATATCGGCAACAAGAGCCAGATCTATGGCTTCATCGACCGCCTTGTGCGGGCGGGAAAGGCCGTGGTGGTGATCTCATCGGAGCTGCCGGAACTGGTGGGCCTGTCGGACCGTGTGCTTGTCATGCGCGCAGGACGGCTGGTGGCGGAGCTTTCGGGGGATGAGATCACTGAGAAAAGCGTGATCTATGCCGCCACAAGCGGTGCTGCGGCGCGGGGAGGCGCCGCAGCGCAGGCAAGGGAAAACCACACTGCCGCACAGGCAGGGACAGGCCAGGGAGCGGTCTGAAAACGATCAGCCCGGCACGGGGGAGGAGAGCTGAATGACGACGGTAAGCGACATCGCACCACCAGCCGGAGGGCTGAGCCGGATCCGCTGGATGGATATGGCCCCTTTCATCGCGCTGGCCCTGGTGATCGTGCTGGGGGCGCTTTTAAACCCGAATTTTCTCTCTGCGACCAATATCGCCAATGTGGTGACGCGTTCGGCCTTTATTGCGATCATCGCAGTGGGGGCGACCTTTGTGATTTCCTCGGGGTGCCTTGATCTCTCGGTGGGTTCGATGATGGCCTTTGTGACCGGGCTGATGATCCTGACGATGAACAAGCTGGCCCCGACCCTTGGCTCCAATGCGATTTTTGTGGGGGCGGGCCTTGGTCTGATCGTCGGCGCGCTGTGCGGGCTGGTGAACGGTCTGATTGTGACCCTGGGGCGGATTGAGCCCTTCATCGTCACCCTGGGCACCATGGGGATTTTCCGCGCGCTGATCACCTGGATGTCGAACGGCGGCTCCATCCCCATGGAGCGCAGCCTGCGCGAGCCCTACCGCCCGGTCTATTTCGGCGATCTCTTCGGGGTGCCGATCCCGGTGGTGATCACGGCGCTGGTGGTGCTGGCCGGGGCCTTCATCCTTTACCGTACGAAATATGGCCGCCGCTGCATTGCCGTTGGCTCGAATGCCGAAGTGGCGCGCTTCTCGGGCGTTTCGGTGACCCGGATCCGCACGCTGACCTTTGTCATCCAAGGCCTCTGCGTCGGCATTGCGGCGATCTGCTACATCCCGCGCCTCGGGGCTGCCACGCCGACCACGGGCCAGCTTTGGGAATTGCAGGTGATCACGGCGGTGGTGATCGGCGGCACGGCTCTGCGCGGCGGTAAGGCGCGGATCTGGGGCACGATTGCGGGCGCGCTGATCCTTGAGATCATCGCCAACCTGATGGTGCTGTCGAACATGGTGTCGGAATACCTCGTCGCGGCCGTGCAGGGGGTGATCATCATCCTCGCCATGCTTGCGCATCGTTTTATCAGATAGCCGCCCGGGGAGGGGCGGTTTGCAACCGGAAAGACACGAAAACCAAAGGGAGGAAGACGAATGACTAAGACTTTGCGTCGGACAGTGAGCCTGCTCTCTGCAGCAAGCCTGCTCGCCCTGGCCGTGGGCTCTGCCCAGGCCCAGGACAAGCGCATCATCGCCGTGTCGATCCCGGCCGCCACCCATGGCTGGACCGGCGGCGTGGTCTATCACGCCGAACAGGCGGAAAAAGAAATCGAAGCCGCCTTTCCGCATATCGATATCGTGGTGAAAACCTCGCCCTCGGCCACCGCTCAGGTCTCGGCGCTGGAAGATCTCTCGGCGGGCCAGAAACTTGACGCCCTGGTCATCCTGCCCTTCACCTCAGAAGAGCTGACCGGCCCGGTTGAGCAGGTCAAAGCCAAGGGCACCTTCATTGCCGTCGTCGACCGCGGTCTGACCGATCCCGCCGTGCAGGATCTTTACGTGGCGGGCGACAATATCGCCGTGGGGGCCAATACCGCGAAATGGATGGCCGAAAAGCTCGGCGGTGAGGGCAAAGTGGTGGTGCTGCGCGGCATCCCGACCGTCATCGACGATGAGCGTATTCAGGGCTTCACGGAAGTCATGAAAGACACCAAAGTTGAGATCCTCGACATCCAGTATGCCAACTGGAACCAGGACGAAGCCTTCAAGCTGATGCAGGATTATCTGGCCAAATATCCGCATATCGACGCGGTCTGGGCCAATGACGACGATATGCTGCTCGGTGTTCTGGAGGCCGTCAAACAATCGGGCCGCTCAGAGATCAAATATGCGCTCGGCGGCAATGGCATGAAGGATGTCGTGAAGATGGTCATGGAAGAAAATGCCATGACGCCGATCTCGACCCCCTATCCGCCCTCAATGATCAAATCGGCCATCTATATGGTTGCCGGTCAGTTCAACGGTCAGGCGCCGATGCGCGGCAGCTTCAAACTCGATGCGCCGCTGATCACGCCGCAGAACGCCGAGCAGTTCTGGTATCCCGACAGCCCGTTCTGAGCCATCGCAACCGGAGGCCCCCGGGCCTCCGGTCCCTCACGCGTCCGCCTATCTGACCCGGCCTTTAAGACTGCGACAGGAACATATCATGCCCGCCAAATCCATTCTCATGCTCTGCGGCGAATTCACGGAAGAGTATGAAATTTTCGTTTTTCAGCAAGGGATGGAGGCCGTGGGCCATACCGTCCACGTGGTCTGCCCCGATAAGAAAAAGGGCGAGATGATCCAGACCTCGCTGCATGATTTTGAAGGTCACCAGACCTATATTGAGCGCTTTGGCCACCTGGCTGAGATCAACAAGACCTTCTCGGAGATCAATCCCGACGACTATGACGCCGTCTATTGCGCGGGCGGTCGCGGGCCGGAATATATCCGCACCGACAAGCGCATTCAGGCCCTGGTGCGCCATTTCCATGAGGCGCAAAAGCCGATCTTCACGATCTGCCACGGCGTGCAGATCCTGATTGCCGTCGATGGTGTGGTGCGCGGCAAACGCGTGGCCGCCCTTGGTGCCTGCGAGCCCGAGGTGACTCTGGCAGGCGGCACCTATGTCGATGTCCTGCCGCATGAGGCGATTGTTGACGGCACCATGGTCTCAGCCAAGGGCTGGACGGGGCTTGCAGCCTTCATGCGCGAATGTCTGAAGGTGCTCGGCACCGAAATCGTGCACCGCTGAAGGAACGGCTGTCCCGGCACGGATTGCAGCCGTCCGGGACGGCCCACCTTTGGTGCGCAGTCCCGCGATCTGGTGGTGATCGCTTTCGCGAAAGCTGAGGCAGCGGCGATCCGTGGCCCTGGAGGCGCGGTCTCTCCGCGCCATCAGCAGGCGGATGCCCGGGCCGTTTCGCCGGTCTGAGATCCGCTGACATGCCTGGCACTCCGGAGCCGACCGATTGCGGCCGCGGATCGCGCGGTTTATGTGACTGCGGCGTGACGCGATGTCCGGTTCTGTGGAAAGCGTTCTCCGGCCCGGCTGATCCTGTGATCCCTGATCCGGGTGAGACGATCCCTCAGCCAGGCCCGCAGATCGCCGTTCATTTCTGCACTCACCATGAGGTTCATGACAGGGATCAGCCTTTCGGCACCAACGGCAGACAGGTCGGCCTGTCCCATGACAATCGCCCTCAGCCTCTTTCGCGGCCATGTCGCGGATCATCATACGGCCCTCTTCAAGCAATGCGGCCCCCGGGTTCAGGCCGTAGCGAAAGGCCTTCGCAAGATCCCCCTTTGAGCTGCCGCTCTGACCAGTCAAGCATCGACTTTGGCCGCGCTGCCGCTCCGGCTCGCAACCTGCCAGACCTCCGCTGCCTGACCGCAGATCGTCCGGGCGATACCATAGCGCACCTCACTTCTGCCCGTGATCCTCGTCCGGTTTACGCCATACTGATGAGTGTAAGTTGCCGGAGCAGCACAGAATTTGGCCTCAGATTCCGGTGGCAGGATGTTCCCGACTGGCTCCGGCAGTCGGCGCTTGTTGTTCCACTCAACCCATCCCGGCAGGGCATATCCCAGGGCGGCGAAACTCTCGTCTGTCATTTACCCTGGCGGCAAAAATTCCGCCGATCATTCGGCAGGATCGAGGTCGCAGCTGCCCCCGACGCTGCCGAAGGGAGGCACAATGCCGGCGTTTGCCAGAAGTTTCCCTAACGAGTGAGCAAATACTGCGCTCCCATGTCATTGAGATGGTGAGCCCTTGAATGCGCCATTGATCCAAAGGCAGGCTTAACAGGCTGCTGAAATAGTCCTGAGTGCAGGACGGTTTTGCTTCATCAGGGCTGATCTGTTCTGCCGTGGGGCTTTCTTCGCCAGACAACATGCATGCCTGGCGGGTTCTCCCAGCCTCAGGCGGCCAGCAGTTTGGGCAGTCTGGCGAGATTGTTGGCTGCCATTGCCCGGATGAAGCGGGCACGCAGCCGCCCGACCCCCCGATAGAGGGTCTGGGTCATACCGCCGACCGTCCTGGCCCCTCCTCCGCCGACAAAGCAGAGCATGGCCCCGGCGCCGGGTGACTTTTTGTAAAGCCGCGCGTCCGGATCAGTGGAGGAAGCAGGCGTGGCATTGGAGCGCCTTTGTCCCCGGAAATCGACTTTGGTATTGCGGCTTTGACGGATCACCGGGCCGGTTTCGGACGTGGTTGGCTCAGAAGGGGGATCGGTCGGGATCTTCGGGCGACCAGAGCCGCCGGGATCCTCATCCGAGGGGCCACCGTCAGTCTTCGGGCGGAAACTTTTCATCGAGGCCGTTCGCCACCGGGCCTGAACCGGTGGCGCCTTCGGTGGCTCACCCTTGACCAGGGTGCCATCGACTGAAAAGTGCTCGTCCGAGAGCAGAGGCGCGACCGCAGGGTGAGCCAGGATTGCCCCCATCACCTCCCGCGACATCTCCGTGCTCAGCAATCGGTCCCGGTTCCTGCTGAAAACTGTCGGCCTTCGGCCCGGGGCTCCGCCCGTTCAGGGCTGAAATCTGTCCCCCGCACAGATTTCCGGGCACCCTTCACCCCAGACCTGATCATCAATCCCAGGCCCGACAAACCAGCGGAACAGGAGGTTATATTCCATCTGCTCCATGAGCTGTCGCTCCGGGCGGATCGAAAAGAGGATCTGGAGCAGGCTTGCACGGATCAGCCGCTCCGGAGCGATCGAGGGCCGGCCGAAGTCGGTATAGAGCGCGGCAAACGCTCCATCCAGACTGACCAGTGCGGCATTGACCACCTGCCGGATCCTGCGCAGAGGATGGCGCGCAGGGATCCGCGCCTCCAGGTCCACAGAGCTGAACAGCGACCCGCTCGTTTCGTCACTTCCCCGCATGATCACCCCGGCACCTTGTCTGCAAAGGGTGACCATGTTCCTCAAGCCGCGTCCAGGCCCGACTATTTCAGCACCCTGCTAACAGCTAAGCGGGCACAGAGCGGAGGATGGGCGACAGAGCCTGCTGAACTGGCCTCTACTCCGGACGAATTGAAGGAAGTCATCATGACCACTTTCGACAGCGATCTTCTGCGCCAGATCATCGCCGATGAAACCGAGAGTCTGGCGCAAAAGCGGCAGGGCAAATTCTGCCCCGCGACCACCATCTCCTGTGGTCGCTGTCCTCCAGGGCGGCTCCCCTGTTCGGTCCGGCAGAGCATGAGGATGTCCTCTGTCATCTGATGCGCATCACCGGCTCCGCGCCTGCCGTTGCCGAGAAACACATCCCCGTACTGCCGAACGCCTGATCCCGCATCTGGACATCGGCGGCGTGATCCGGATGGCGCGGCACCACGAGATGCTGTTTCTGTTCGGCTTTGACACCCGCGGCACCCTGGCTGATGGCCTGCTGACCGCGGCGCAGGATCTCAAGGCGCGGCTCGGTGCCTGGCCGAACCCGCGGCGCACTCGTCAGCCTTTCGTGCAACTCGGGGTCATCCTGCCGGACGGCCCCATAGCGCCCTTATCCTGACCTACAAGATCAGTAAGGCCGATTCCCTACCGCTTTGGAGGTGGAACGACAGGGCCGGACGGAAGGTCCTAGCCAAGATGGCGACGCTTTTCGGCAGCGTAGCGCACCAGCGCCAGACCGCGAAAGATCCCATGCATGAACTTGCCATAGGGCATGGTGATGAAGAACCCGAACACAAAGCCCAGATGCAGCGCCAGCATCGTGCCCATCAGCGGCGTCGCCCGCAGGAACAGCAACGCCAGCCCCGTGACCCCGGTCAGCAGCAGCATCAGGATAAAGGCCACATCCATCCCCTTGCGGCTTTCATCCATCAGCTGCGGGTCGCGGCGGAATTTGGCCCGTAACAGCCCGATGGGGCCGATGGTGATGCCGATCCCGCCGAGCGTGCCCAGCACGACGGGCAGATCCCACCACGGATAGGGCGCATCGCGGCCCAGCAGGTAGTGCCAGATCGTGCCGACCGAGGTCGCCGCGAAACACAGCATGAAGCCGTAAAAGGTCAGGTGGTGGTAGAGGCGGCGGTTGTCATCGGGCTTGTCGCTTTCGTTCATGCAGCCCTGCCCGCCCCCATCGAGGTATTTCAGCGTGGCCGCATCCTGCGCGCCCCCGGCCAAGGCGGCGGGGTCGCGCAGCGTTGCTGCGGGCTCGCCGATGTCGCGCCAGAACTTCACGCAAGACATCACCACGGCCAGGACTGACCACAGGAAGGCTGCGCCGAAAATGGCGACCATCGTGTTGTGCGGCATGATCTTGTAAAAGGCGCCCGGCCCGGTATGGGTGCCGAACATCACGGCGGGGTCGTGCCAGACGGCAAAGCCGATCACGAAGGCCGCGACGGACAGCGCCGCGATCAGCGTCACCATCAGCCCGTTGCGGTGAAACATCGGCGCCAGAAAGCCGGGCCAGACATAGCGGGCGTAGCTGTCGTTGCGCACCTCGGCCAGGACCTTGGGCACATTCACGTCGAATTCATGCGGCGGGGCGAACTGGCAATCGGAATTGCAGGCCCCGCAATTGTGGCAAAGGTTCGCGAGATAGGTCAGATCGCCCGCCGAAAACGACCGCCGCATTTCCATCGCCGGAAAGACGGCGCAGAGCCCTTCGCAATAGCGGCAGGAGTTGCAGACCGTCATCAGCCGTTCCGCCTCATCCAGATGGGCCTGATGATCGGAGGCCGGGGTTTGGCCCTCGCGCCCGAGAGTCATGATATCAACGGCTTGCATAACTGCCCGCTCCTTCTCCGGCGATACGCCCGAAGACGCTGCCAATGGTCATTCCGATACCGGCCGCGTAGCCAAGGCCCAGAACGTTGCCGGCCATGATCTCGCCCGCGGCCCAGATGTTTTCGGCCCGCCCGCCGTCTGCCAGCTGCACGCGGGCATCTTCATCCACCTCGACGCCCAGATAGGTGAAGGTGATGCCTGGGCGCACCGGATAGGCGTAGAACGGCCCCTGTTCGATGGCCCGCGCCCAGTTGGTTTTCGGCGGGACCAGCCCTTCGGTGTGGCATCCGTCGAGGATCGTGTCGTCGAAAGTGCCGGGCTGGACGGCGGCGTTGAAGCCCTCGACCGTCGCGCGCAAGGCGGCGGGGTCGAGGGTCAGTTTGCCCGCCAGTTCCTCGATGGTGGCCCCGGTGACCGGCGGGTACAGCGAGGGCATGAAGAGCTGCAGCGACCGCGCGTCAAAGATAATATAGGCGATCTGCTCGGGCTGGTTCGCGACCAGCCGCCCCCAGATGGCGTAGCGTTTGGGCCAGATGTCCTCCCCCTCGTCATAGAACCGCTCACAGCGGTTGTTGACGACGATGCCAAAGACCACGCAATCGAGCCGGGTGATGATGCCGCCGTCGTATTTCGGCGCGCGGGCGTCGATGGCGACGGCGTGGCACTGGGTCGGGTCGCCGATCTGCTTCATGCCTTTGTCGATCAAAGTGCGCAGCAGCGATCCCCGATTATAAGGCGTGCCGCGGATCAGGAAGTTTTCCGCGATCTCGCCCCAGCCTTCCTTCAGCCAGTCGATATTGGCCTCGAACCCGCCCGAGGCCGCGACCAGCGCCCTGGCTTCCAGCCGCTTGGTGCCGTCCGGGGTCGTGACCTCGGCCGCGACGAAACGGTCGCCATCCATCTCCAGATCGGTGACCTCGGCCTCATAGGCGACATGGACGCCAAGCCGTTCGGCCGTGCGGTAAAGCGCGTTCAGCATCGACCGCCCGCCGCCCAGAAAGAACGAATTCGTCCGACCCAGGCTGAGCGTCCCGCCAAGCGAAGGCTGGAACCGGACGCCCTGTTCGGCGATCCAATCCAGCATGTCCTTGGACCTGGAAATCATCATCCGCGCCAGATGCTGGTTGGTATTGCCCTGCGTCACCCGCATCAGGTCGTCAAAGAATTCGTCTTCGGTATAGGGGCCCGACAGGGTTTCGGTGGCGCTGTCATGGGCGCAACGCATGTTGCGGGTGTGGCGGGTGTTGCCGCCGCGATAGAACCTGGGCGCCTTTTCCACGATGGCGACGCTGGCCCCCGCCCGGCTTGCGGCGATGGCCGCGCAGAGGGCGGCATTTCCGCCCCCCGCGACGACGACATCATAGGACCGGCTGAAATCGACAGGGCGTTCCATCTCAGAACACCCAGACGCTTTCGCGCGGAATGCGGATCGGCGAGGTGTCGCTTGCGACCGCCCCTTCGGTCAGCACCCGCAGGCTGTGATCGCCCAGCCGGTAGACATGTTCCCATTTCTCGCCGAGGAACATCGAGGTCGCGCGGTGCATTTCAACCGTATCCGGCTCCCCTGCCCCGGCCAGCGCCAGCCGGTCCATGCGGCAGATCGCGGTTGCCTCTTCGCCCGGCCGCTTGGGCTGGCCCATCCGCCCGGTCACGCGCAGCCCGCCGCAATCGAGCGTCGCAAAGCCGTCGCCTGCGGCGACGACCTTGCCGGTCAGCCGCACATTATTGCCGATGAAATCGGCGGTGAACAGCGTCCGGGGCCGGTTATAAAGGTCTTCAGGGCTGCCTTCCTGCGCGATCACGCCGCCATTCAGCAAGACGATGGTGTCGGCGATGGCCAGCGCCTCGATCTGGTCATGGGTGACGATGACCGCCGCGCGTTCTTCGCGGGTGATCAGCTCTTTCAGGAAGGCGCGGGCCTCGTCGCGCAGTTTTGCGTCGAGGTTCGACAGCGGCTCGTCCAGCAGCAGCACCGCCGGGTCATAGGCCAGCGAGCGCGCGATGGCGACCCGCTGTTGCTGCCCGCCCGACAATTGCGACGGATAGCGCGTGTGCAGATGGCCAAGGCCCAGCACCTCGAGCACATCGCCGACCTTGCGGCGCACCTCGGCATCGGCCACTTTGCGCAGCCGCAGCCCATAGGCCACATTGTCGAACACCGTCCGGTTCGGCCAGAGGGCATAGGACTGGAACACAAAGCCAAGGCCGCGCTTTTCCGCCGGCAGGTCAAGTTTGCGGTCGCCGTCGAAGACCTGTTTGCCCGAGACCGAAACCCGGCCCTTGTAGGCGCGTTCCAGCCCCGCGACCGTGCGCAACAAGGTCGTCTTGCCCGATCCCGACGGCCCCAGAAGCGCGGCGATCTGGCCCTTTTCGACAGCGAAGGACGCGCCTTTCAGAACCTCGATGGCCCCGTATTTCAGGTGAATGTTTTCTACAACCAGTTCAGGCATCGAGACGAACTCCGAGGCGCAGGGCAAGCGCGATACCGCCCGCGATGACAAGGGTGTTGACGACGGCCAGAGACGAGGCCACGTCGATGTTTCCGCCGTTCCAGAGGCTGACCAGCATGGTGCCCATCACCTCATTGCCCTGACCCATCAGGAAAATGCCGGTCGAATATTCGCGGGCATAAAGCAGGAAGGCCAAAAGCCAGGCGGCCAGCAGGCCGTGCTTGGCGAGCGGCAGGATCACGTCGCGGGCAACGCGGGCCTGACCGGCGCCGGTGACATGGGCGGCTTCTTCCAGCTCACGCCCGACCTGGCCTAAGGAATTCGACACCAGCCGCAGACCGAAGGGCAGCCAGACCAGCGTATAGGCCACCCACATCGCCACCAGCGAGGAGACCCAGGGCTTCAGCACCGGCACGAAGAGGAAGATCCAGAACACCACCAGACCGGCGACGATCCCCGGCATAGCCCGCGGCAGGAGCACCAGAAAATCCAGCGCGCGGGTGCCGCGTGCCTGCGACCGGTGGCTGGCCAGACCGATCAGCACATAGACGCAGAGCGAGGCAAAGCCGCCGATAAAGGCCAAAAGCAAGGTGTTGACGATCGACCGGCGGATCAGCGGCAGCTCGGCGAGCTTGTGGTAATTGTCAAAGGTCAGCACATCGCGGATCGACACCAGCGGCCCCCAGGTGGTGACCAGCGAGCGCAGCGCCACGCCCGACAGCGGCAGCAGCACAACCGCATAGAGCCAGACCAGCACCCCCGCCAGCGCCACCCATTTCCACGGGCCGAACGGCACCAGATGCGCCCGCGTCGCCTTGCCGCCGATGGTGGAATAGCGTTGCGCCGAGCGCAGCATCCGCCGTTGCAGCATGACCAGCGGCAGCGTCGCCAGCATGATGAAGATCACCACCACCGCCATCAGCTGATAGGCAGGCCGCCCGAGCAGGGTGTTGAACTTGTAAAGATAGGTGGCCAGCACCAACCGGCCGTCCTGATCGCCCAGAACATAGGGCAGGCCAAACAGCTCAAACCCAAGGAAGGCCACCAGCACCGCGCTGACCGCAATGGACGGCCAGACCAGCGGCAGCGTCACGCGCAGCGCCACCGTCAGGGGCGAGCCACCGGCAACACGCGCCGCCTCCTCCAGATCCGAGGGCACGGTCCGCAAGGCGGTTGCGACATAGATATAGACATGCGGCACATGGGTCAGCGCGACCACCAGCACCAGCATCGGCATGGAATAGACGTTCCAGAACGGCACACCGATGGTCTGTTGCCACCAGACCGACCAGAACCCCGACGGCCCGATGGAGACGATATAGCCAAAAGCCAGAACCATCGGCGACATGAACAGCGGCAGGAAGATCGCCGGTTCGATCCATTTGCGGCCCGGCATATCGGTCCGCACCATCAGAAAAGCGAGCAGCGATCCCAGCGGAACGGCGATCACCACCATGCCGACGGACAAGATGATCGTGTTCTTCAGCGCGTCGCGGAACCCCGGATCGGAGAGAACAAAACTATAGGCATCCGCCGTGGGTCTGGCACGGGCGCTGAAGAAGGCATCCGTCAGAAAACTTTGCCAGACGATCAGCCCGACAGGGGCCAGAATGAAGAGCGCCGTCAGAAGAACGATATTATTTCGCCAAAAATCGCTGCGCATTGTATTATTTACCCGCTTTCAGGGCATCGGCCCATTTGCGGAAAAACGCCAGCCGTTCCATCGGCTGGATCGCATCCAGCAGATGGGGGCCGATGGCGACGGGCTTCAACCGGTCGCCATGTTCGGCGGTCAACCCGGCAATGGTCGCCTTGCCCTCGACATCGGGGCGGATCGCGAACAGATGCGCCGCGTTGCCGATCACCGACTGGCCGCGATGGGACAGCAGATAATCAAGGAAAACACGGGCCGCATTGGGGTGTCTGGCCTGTTCGGTGACGATCGCCAGCCGCGACAGCACGACGGTGAAATCCTGCGGCACCACGACCTTGACGTTCGGGTCACGCTCGGCCCGCAGATAGGCATAGGGACCGACGATATTGTAGCCAATAGCATGCTCGCCGGCGCTGATCTTTTCCAGCATCGTGCCGGTCGCGGTGTAGAATTTTGTGTCTACCGCGCCAAAGGCGGTGACGAGCGGCCACAGATCGTCACTGTGCTTCGCATCTTCGTTGACGGCAAAGAAGCCCAGGCCCGACCGTTCCGGGTCATAGGTGGCGACTTTGCCCTTCATGGTATCCCGGTTCTCGGTCAGCCAGCTGGCCAGACCCGCATGAGTCCTGGGCATCTGGTCGTCGGCGACGACTTTGCTGTTGTAGACCATGACGACGGGCTCATAGGTGGTGCCATAGATCCGGTCGCCATAAGACGCCCATTCCGGGATCGCGCCTTTTTCAGGCGAGGCATATTCGGCCGCGACCCCGTCTTCGACCATCTGATATTGCAGGTCCATCGCGGAGGACCAGACCACGTCGGCCTTCAGTGCGTCGGCGGCAGCTTCGCTGCTGACGCGGCTGAAGAGATCCGCCGCCTTGATCTCGATATAATCAGCGCGGATTTTTGGGAAGGCTTTCTGGAAATCGGCCAGAATGGCCTCAACCGCTGCATGTTCGGTATTGGCATAGATCACCACCGAGCCCTCCGCCTCGGCAACAGCAAGGATATCCGCATATTCTGCCGGATATCCCTCCGGGATCTGAGCAAGGCCTGCGACGGGCATGGCCATCGCAATGACAGCCCAAAAGGCTCGGCCGATGGCCGGTTTCTTCAGAATGGTCATTGTTTCCTCCCTGGCGAAAGCGGGGTCAGAATCAAATTCTGGCTCTCGTCGTTATTGGATATTGCTGTATACAATAAAAAACTGTACTGTGGTCTTTTCCGACTGCTGTCCCTATCTTGGTGTGACTGTCTAATCGGGGTTTCGCCTATGAATTTCCATCCTGACTCTGCCACATCCCGTCTGGCCAATGTCCGCCTCGACGCTGCTGTTGGCGCGCGTGAGGCAGGCTTGGGGGATGCAGTGTTTGTCGCTCTGCGGCAGGCCCTGCGCGAAGGGATCTTTCGACCGGGCGATCGTTTGCGCGAAGAAGAGATCGCCGAGCACTTCTCGGTCAGCCGCACGCCCGTGCGTGATGCTTTGCGGCGGATGCTGGAGCGGCGACTTCTTGAAGTTTCCGGCGGGCGGGGGCTGATGATACGTCGGCTGGAGCAGAACGAGGTTTTCGAGCTCTACCAGATGCGCGAAATCATGGAGGGGACGGCCGCCCGCTTTGCCGCCGAGAACGCGACAGATGCCGAGATTGCCCTGCTGACCGACCTGCAGGCCTCGTTCGAAGAAGCCACGACCGCAGCCGACTGGCAGCGCCTGAACAAGAAGTTCCACGGCACCATTGCCGGCGCTGTCCGGAACCGTTTTTTCCACGGCCCCATTGAGGAACTACAGGATTTCCTTGCACTTCTGGGTCCGACCACCTTCTCCGTTATGGGACGCGCCTCCCCCGCCGCCGCCGAGCATCGCCGTATCCTTGAGGCGATCGCCCGCCATGATCCGGATGCGGCTGAAGCTGCCGCGCGTGATCACATCCGCAATGCGCTGACCACACGCCTGCGGATGCAGCATTCTTGAATGCCTGTTCCTGGACAAAAGCTCGGCAAGCTGAAAACTGCTCCTCGAAAATTGAGCAACCGGAAAGAAAATATCTGCCCCCCTAAACCTCAATGACGACAGGATCGGCGATACGGAAACGCAAAGACCATAACCCGGGATATGGCCGGGCGCTGATGTTGTAACCGCCTCCCAAATGGATTATGACGATCCCACCCTGGCACCCCGATGCCGTCGGGGGCGGTTACAAATCAGCGCCCATGTGATCTCACGCCCGAATAGCCCGTGCCACCATATCCGGGGCCTGATCGATGACCTTCAGAAAGAGCATAGCCGCCCGATCAGGCTGGCGACGCTTTTGCTCCCAATCTTTGATCGTGCCCGCAGACAGCCCATAGCGCGCCGCAAACTCGGCCTGCGACAGCTTTTGGCGTTTCCGGATCGCGGCCACGTCAATGCTTTCCGGCACGAACACAGCTGCCGGCTCCTGACGCCCTTCTGCAATTGCAAGCGCTTCTTTCGCACTCGCGATCAGTTCAGCTCCAAAACTCATGGTCTTTCCTTTCCGGCTCTATACGCCTCGGCCAGCTTTGGCAGGATGACAGCCAGCTCATTGCGCTCGGCTTTCGACAGATTGCCCTTCTCACTCTTGCCATAGATCGCAAGGGCAAACACCGGGATATCACCGCCCCCAAAATAGTGGATCGTCCGATAGCCGCCGCTTTTCCCCTGGCCTTCGCGCGCATGGCGCAGTTTGCGCGCACCGCCCGTCCCTGCCATGATCGCACCAGCCTCGGGATCGGCAGCGATGACGGCCACGATCTCCTGCAGCTCTGCCTCCGTCAGGCCGGATCGCTTCGCCTGGCTCAGAAAGATGGAGGTTTGAATCACGGTCTGCATTGCCTCGGTATACGGCAATGCCACATAGAACGCAACCACATTATACGGCAATGCCGGATAACGTTGGGATCGTTTTGCACAGTCACCCTCCCCTGCTGCGCCAGGATTGCTGAGGTCTTCAGCACAGCGCGCTCCAGCGCCCGCACCTCTGGCCCCCCGTAACCATCCGGCGCAGGCCGTGGCTTTTAGTCCAGGGTGACAGCTTTGAGCCTGGCCGTCCTTGGCGCCCATTTCTTTGCGAGCTGTGCAAAACGCTCGACGATCCTTTCAGGGCGGGCATCCTCGGGATCGAATGTGCCTCCTGACCAGTCGAGCATTTCATCGTGCTGCTCATGCCCGGGATCGGCGAGAGTCTGCAGGAACTCCTCATAGCCGTATGCCCCACCAACGTCTTCAGGAGGGCATGCTCCGCTGGTCTTCAGAAGCCGCGGATAGCTGAGGCCTGGGATGGCTTCGCTTAC
>NZ_RRAZ01000047.1 GCF_003863335.1 Falsigemmobacter faecalis
ACATATGGCACATCGATGCCGTCGGGCGGTTACACTATCAGCGCCGTATCAATGTGGAAAAGCCAATCGGGGTGCGCTTAAGCTTCTGCCGCCTGGGCTTGTCATCGCCGACATCCTCCAGCCTTGAAATACCGTTCCGCTGCAAACAGCGATGCAGAGCCGACCTGCTGGGATGCGGGCTGGAGGGCATAGAGACAGTCGTCCAGTGGCAGCGGAGTGTGAAGCTGGAAAGCGGCAACGAGGGCCTCTTCGCCTTCGGACAGAACCGTCGAGCGGGGCTCTTTGGGCCCCGTCTTCTGGTCTTCAACGGAAGTCCGTTTGCGCCATTTGGCAACGGTCTTCGGATTGATCCCGGGTTACCGGCTCAGCTCCGCGAGCACTCAAGCCTGCCTTTGGACCAATGGCTGGAGTATTGACTCAGTGAATTCCTGCTCAGGCTATAGTGGAGCAAAATAGCCATGAGTATGACGATGGCAGACAGCATCAAACGTTGGGCCGCGAAGCGCAAAACTGCGCTTATGATAGAGATCCTCCACGGCAAGACCGCGGTGGCTGCCGATATTCGGATCATCGAACTCACTAAGCCTTATCAACAGGTCCGGCATTACCGGGCTACCATCCAAACCTTTGACATCCTGCAGGATTGCGACTGGCTTTTGATTGCTGATCTGGATGAATTCTGGTTCTCAACCCGCAGGCTCAGCCTTACAGCGGAACTGCAGGCGCTGGAGGGGCTTGACCTGGTTTATGCACGCCCTGCCAATTTCGGTGCCTGTCAGGGAGAGGGGCACCCCTCCAGCCTGCGGCGCGAGCTGATCCTGCGGCGCGCCGAACTGTGCCCGCCCGCAATTAGCAAATGGATCTGCAGAACCGTTGCAATCCACGTGCTGTCACAGGTGGACCTTCATAAATTCCACGAAATTGATTCCGCACGAACGATCACAATGGATGATGTGTTCCGCATGAACCATTATCAAACCCAGAGCCGCCATTATTTCGAGACCGTGAAAATGTCCCGGGGGGACTCGACGACCGCCGACTGGGATCGCATGAGGGACTGGGCTTATTTTGATGAAAGCAACCGGGGCTGCGATATGGAAGACACGCTCCTGCGGGATCTTCTGGAGGCCGCGGAGGCTGAGAAACACAAAACGAAGGCGGCCTGAGCCTGACAAAGCGATCGGCTGTCACGCCGGCAGCTGAATATGAAAAAGGGCGCCGCAAGCGGCGCCCTTTCCTGTCCCGGGTGGGATGGATCAGAAATCCATACCGCCCATGCCGCCCATGCCGCCCGGAGCAGCCGGAGCCGCAGCCGGAGCCGGCTTGTCAGCGATCATCGCCTCGGTGGTGATCAGCAGCGAAGCAACCGAAGCTGCGTTTTCCAGCGCAGTACGGGTCACTTTTGCCGGGTCGATCACGCCGAAGGAGAACATGTCGCCATATTCTTCGGTCTGTGCGTTGAAGCCGAAGGACAGCGAGTCCGATTCACGGATTTTGCCGGCAACGACCGCACCGTCAACGCCCGAGTTCTCAGCGATCTGACGCAGCGGTGCTTCCAGAGCGCGGCGCACGATGGCGATACCGACGTCCTGGTCAGCATTTGCGCCTTTCAGACCTTCAAGCGATTTGGTCGCCTGAACCAGAGCCACGCCACCGCCGACAACGATGCCTTCCTGGACCGCTGCACGGGTTGCGTTCAGCGCGTCATCAACGCGGTCTTTACGCTCTTTCACTTCGACTTCGGTCATGCCGCCAACGCGGATGACTGCAACGCCGCCTGCCAGTTTCGCAACGCGCTCCTGCAGTTTTTCACGGTCGTAGTCCGAAGTGGTTTCTTCGATCTGCGCACGGATCTGGGCCACGCGGGCTTCGATCTCAGCTTTCTCGCCGGCACCGTCAACAATGGTGGTGTTGTCTTTGTTGATGGTGACTTTTTTCGCGCGGCCCAGCATGTCGAGGGTCACGTTTTCCAGCTTCATGCCGAGGTCGTCCGAGATGACCTGACCGCCGGTGAGGATCGCGATGTCCTGCAGCATGGCTTTGCGGCGATCGCCGAAGCCCGGTGCTTTGACAGCCGCAATTTTCAGGCCGCCGCGCAGTTTGTTGACCACGAGGGTCGCCAGCGCTTCGCCTTCAACGTCTTCAGCGATGATGATCAGCGGCTTTTGCGACTGGATCACAGCCTCCAGCAGCGGGACCATCGGCTGCAGCGACGAGAGTTTTTTCTCATGCAGCAGGATCAGCGCATCATCGAGATCCGCGATCATTTTGTCAGCATTGGTGACGAAGTAGGGCGAGAGGTAGCCGCGGTCAAACTGCATGCCCTCGACGACTTCGACCGAGGTCTCCATGCCTTTGTTTTCTTCGACGGTGATCACACCTTCGTTGCCGACGCGCTGCATGGCTTCAGCGATCTGCTCGCCGATGAAAGCTTCGCCGTTGGCCGAGATGGTGCCGACCTGAGCAACTTCAGCGGTATCTGCAACCGGACGGGCCGCTGCTTTGATCGAATCGACAACTTTCGAGGTTGCCAGATCGATGCCGCGCTTCAGATCCATCGGGTTCAGACCGGCTGCGACCGACTTCAGACCTTCTTTGATGATGGCCTGAGCGAGAACGGTTGCGGTGGTGGTACCGTCACCGGCTTCGTCGTTGGTGCGTGCGGCAACTTCTTTCACGAGCTGGGCGCCCATGTTTTCGAATTTGTCCGAAAGCTCGATCTCTTTTGCGACCGAAACACCGTCTTTGGTGATGCGCGGTGCGCCAAACGACTTCTCGATGACCACGTTGCGGCCTTTCGGGCCGAGGGTCACTTTGACTGCGTCTGCGAGGATATTCACACCTTTGAGCATACGCTCGCGGGCATCGGTGTTGAAGCGGACTTCTTTAGCGCTCATTGTGAGGCTCCATGAATTCGTGTTGCGAAGAAAGAAAGGGCGCAGTCAGGCCGCGCCTGGACGTCAGCTCAGGACAGGATCCCGAGGATGTCGCTTTCTTTCATGATCAGCAGTTCTTCACCGTCGACGGTGACTTCGGTGCCCGACCATTTGCCGAACAGCACGCGGTCGCCGGCTTTGACGCCCGGTACGATCAGCTCGCCCGAGTCCTTGCGTGCGCCTTCGCCGACCGAGATGATCTCGCCTTCAGCGGGCTTTTCTTTTGCGGTGTCCGGAATGATCAGACCACCTTTGGTTTTTTCGTCCGATTTGACGCGACGAACCAGCACGCGGTCATGCAGCGGTTTGAATGCCATCTGAGAACACTCCCTTGAGTTCAGATCAGTGCAACTTGTTGGCACTCACACTCGTCGAGTGCCAACCACATGAAAATAGGTAGTCAGAGCCTTGCCACCTGTCAACACCCGCGCGTGACCAAATTTGGGTGGACAGCGCGGCTGGCTCTGGCAAGCTTTGCGCGGGATAAAAAAGGCCGTCAGATGGGTAAGTTTTCGGGTATTTCGGGGTTTTTCGCGGCACTTCTGACCGCAGCCGCCGCGCAGGCCGCCTGTGAGGGGCGCGATCTGATTGCAGCCATGCCGCCTCAGGAGCGCGCGGCCCTGGAGGCCAAGGCCGACTCACAGCCCTTCGCGCAGGGCAATCTGTGGCAGGCCGAGCGGGGCCCTGAGCGGATTATCCTCGCGGGCACCTATCATCTGCCCGACCCGCGCCATGAAGCTATGCTGGCGCGACTGACACCGCTGCTGCCCGGGGTGTCGCAGCTTCTGGTGGAGGCAACCCCCGAAGAAGAGGCGCGGCTGCAAGAGGAAATCGCAAAGCGGCCCGATTTCATGGTCATCACCGACGGCCCGCGCCTGTCAGAGCAGCTGACCGAAGCCGAGTGGGAGAAGCTCTCGCATGAGGCGCAGCTGCGCGGCATCCCGGCCTTCATGGCCGACCGCTTCCGGCCCTGGTATATGGCCGTGCTGCTGGGCGTGCCGCCCTGCGCCATGGGGGATCTGAAAGAGGGCGCGCGGGGCCTTGATCATCAGATCATGGCGCTGGCGGCAGAGCGCGACATCCCGCTGCGCGCACTGGAGGGCTATGACACGCTCTTTTCCATTTTCGGGGAGCTGTCGTCTGAGGATGAGACGGATATGGTGCGCGCCAGCCTTCTGACGGCGGAGCGCCCCGAGGATATGACCGTGACGCTGGCCAATGCCTATTTCGCACAGGAGTCGCGCCTGGTCTGGGAGTTTACCCGCGCGCTGAGCGCGGGCCTGCCCGGCATGACCCCGAAAGAGCTGGACCGGCAGTTCGGCCTGATGGAGGAGGTACTGATGACAAAGCGCAATGAGCGCTGGATCCCGGTGTTACTGGCGGCGGCGAAAGAGGGGCCGTTGCTGGCCGCTTTCGGGGCTTTGCATCTGTCCGGTGAGAAAGGCGTGCTGAAGCTTTTGGAGGGGGAGGGCTTTGAGGTCCGTCCGCTCTGAGGCCGTGAGGGGAGACCTGCGGGGGTCTTGGGCGGAGAGGTCCGGGGCGCTGCCCCGGGCCCCGGAGTATTTTTAAAAAGCCAAAGTCAGGCGGCGAAATCGCTGCGGGCATAGCCCTGCAGGAAAAGAAGCGCGCTGAGATCGCCGTGATGGATGCGCAGATCGCATTGCGCCGCGACCGCGGGTTTGGCGTGCAGGGCCACGCCAAAGCCCGCGCGGCCGAGCATGCCGAGGTCATTGGCGCCGTCGCCCACGGCGATCACATCCTGGTCTGAAAGGGCGAGGCGCGCAGTGATCTGATCGAGCGCGTCGATCTTGGCCTGACGGCCGAGAATCGGCAGGGCAACCTCGCCGGTGAGGCGGCCGTTTTGCGCCAGAAGCGTATTGGCACGGTTTTCGTCAAAGCCGAGATGGGCGGCGACCGCGGCCGTGAAAGCCGTAAAGCCGCCGGAGACAAGGGCCGCATAGCCGCCGTCGCGTTTCATGGTGGCGATGAGCGCGCGCCCGCCGGGGGTATAGGTGATTCGCTCGGCCAGGACCTGGGCGATGACGGTCTCGGGGAGGTCTTTGAGAAGGCCCACGCGCTCTTTCAGGGCAGCCTCAAAGTCGAGTTCACCGTTCATGGCGCGGGCGGTGATATCGGCCACGCGCGGGCCGACGCCGGCCATATCGGCCAGCTCATCGATGCATTCCTGGCCGATCATGGTGCTGTCCATATCGGCGAGCAGCATCTTTTTGCGGCGGGTGGCGGTGGGGACGAGGTTGAGATCGATGCCCTCGGCGAGGAGGGTGGCGCGGGTGGCGTCAAACTCTGCGGGACGCGCGGGGAGAGAGAATTCCGCCGCTTCGCCCGGGGAGAGCCAGCGGAGTGCGCTGCCCTGCAATGCGGAGGCGAGGCCCGTAACGGTGGCATCGCTCAGGTGATCGGGGCGGGCAATCAGAACGGCGGTCAGCATGGGACATCTCCTCTCGGGCCTTGGGCTCCCCTTAGTGCAGGCGGGGCGCAAAAGTCGAGGGTGAACCGGTGCTGGCTTTTTGCCCTGGCCTGAGCGAGGCTTCAGGGGCCGCGACAGGGGGAGAGGGTATGTTTCGCAGTTTTGACTTTTCCAGCTGGCAATCGGCGCTGACCACGGTCTTCGGGCTTTTGCTGATGATGCTGATTATGGTCGGCATCCGGATCATCATGATGATGACCATTCAGGCCCGTCAGCAGCGGATGAACCGGCAGATCAATGAGCGGCTGCGGACGCTGATGGCGGCTTATAAGGTGCTGGGCGGGTCGTTCACCGGGCGGCTGACGGTGGATCCTTCGCATCTGGGCGGCAGCCGGAAGGCGGGAGAGGTGCAGGCGGGGGAGACCGGGGATGTTGTGCTGACCGAGACCCCGACGGCGGAGGGAGAGCCCTCGCAGTTTGCGCTGGAGCGGCGGGTGCAGATCCGCGATGCGGTGGAAGCGGCGCTGTCGGATATCCTGCTGCTGGGGACCGAAGAGATGGTCCGCATGGCCGGAC
This sequence comes from Falsigemmobacter faecalis, assembly GCF_003863335.1. Lineage (GTDB taxonomy): Bacteria > Pseudomonadota > Alphaproteobacteria > Rhodobacterales > Rhodobacteraceae > Wagnerdoeblera > Wagnerdoeblera faecalis. The sequence goes on from NZ_RRAZ01000047.1 coordinate 5,941, forward strand.
AGGCGGCGCGGGATATGGCGGCGGGGCGGCCGATCCATACGGCGGAACTGGTGGTGACCCTGCGCAGCTATATCCGCGAGGCGCTGGATCTGGAGCCGATCCCGGCCAATGTCATTGTGCCGGCCCAGGGGCCGACCCGCCCTGCGGCGGGGGGGCGCGGGCCGCGCGGCGGCGGTGGTGAGCGCGGCGGCCCGGGTGGTGGTGGCGGTGCGGGTGGCGGTGCGGGTGGCGGTGCGGGTGGCGGCGCGGGAGGGGGCGCCGGAATGGGCATGGGGATGGGTCTGGGAATGGGTCGGAAGGCCGACGATGGCGCCTGAGGCCTCTGGCCTCGCGCGGGCCGTGGGGGTAAAAGCCCGCCATGACTTTGCGCATTACCCATGATCCCGAAACGGCCAGCTTTACCCACAGCAAAAAGGCCTGGTCGAACAGCTATCCGCTCACCCGTCTGCCCGAATGGATCGCATTCTATAAAAAGCAGCGTCTCGACTTTCCGGTGGCGGGCCGCGTCTATGATGAGGATATCGCCGCACTTGAGGCCCTGGCCCGCAGCCTCAACATCCCCTTTGAGTAAGGGAACAGACCCTGCCCCTGGCGCGTTGTCGGAGAGGTTGTAAGTAAAGGGTCTTGTTATGAATAACGTTACCACGGTCGCCACTGTTGATCTGCAGCGCTACCTGGGGCTCTGGTATGAAATCTGCCGCCTGCCGATGAAATATGAAGATGCCACGGCGCGCGATATCACCGCCCATTACAGTTTGCAGGACGACGGTAAGATCCGCGTCGACAACCGCTGCATTGATGAGGACGGCAAGCCCACCCAGTCGATCGGTGAGGCGGAGGCGGTGGATGAGAGCCACGCAAAGCTGACCGTCAGCTTTCTGCCGGAGCTGCTGCGCTGGATCCCCTTTACCAAAGGCGATTACTGGATCCTGAAGCTGGATCCGGACTACCGCCTGTCGCTGGTCGGCGATCCGCAGCGCGAATTTTTGTGGCTGCTGGCGCGTGATCCGCAGATTTCACAGGCTGAGCAGGACGCTTTTCTGGCCCATGCGCGGGCGATTGGCTATGATCTCTCGCGGCTGATCAGGCCGCAACAGAGCGGCAAAATGGTCAGCGATGCCATGCTGGAAACCGCGGGCACGCGGCGCTGAACGCGGCCTGCGTCAGCACGCCACAGCGGCGGGATTTCTGAAATTTTCGACTGCCCGCGCCCCGGTTTCGGGGCGCATTCTTTCGCAGACCCCTCAATCTCTAAAACTTATCGCATTCCTGACGGGTTGCGCGTTACGAATCATTTGACCGAAAGACCCCTCTCAGATAGACGCATCGGCGGGACACCCTTCCCCAACGAAGGGCATATATCTGTAAGGATACCAGATATGACGATTGCTGCACCGGCTCTGCGCCCGGCGAACCCGCGTTTTTCCTCGGGCCCCTGCGCTAAAATCCCGGGTTTCCAGCTTGCTATGCTTGCTGATGCACCCCTTGGCCGTTCGCACCGCGCGACTGTCGGCAAAAACAAACTCAAAGAAGCCATCGACCTGACCCGTGAGATCCTCGGCGTTCCGGCAGATTACCGCATTGGTATCGTGCCCGCCTCGGACACCGGCGCGGTTGAAATGGCACTCTGGAGCCTCCTGGGCGCACGCCCGGTTGAGATGCTCGCATGGGAATCCTTCGGCGAAGGCTGGGTCACCGATGTGGTGAAACAGCTGAAACTGGACGCCACGGTGCGCAAGGCGCCTTACGGCGAAATCGTTGATTTCACGCAGGTTGATTTCAACAAAGACGTGGTCTTCACCTGGAATGGCACCACCTCGGGTGTGCGTCTGCCGAATGCTGACGTGATCCCGGCGGACCGCGAAGGCCTGACCATCTGCGACGCCACCTCGGCGGCTTTCGCGATGGAGATGGACTGGTCGAAACTCGACGTCACCACCTTCTCCTGGCAGAAGGTTCTGGGCGGCGAAGGCGGTCACGGCGTGCTGATCCTGAGCCCGCGTGCGGTTGAGCGTCTGGAAAACTACACCCCGGCATGGCCGCTGCCGAAGATCTTCCGCCTGACCTCGAAGGGTAAGATCTCGGAAGGCATCTTTGTCGGTGAGACGATCAACACCCCGTCGATGCTCTGCGTGGAAGATTATCTGGTTGCGCTGAAATGGGCGCAGAACCTGGGTGGTCTGAAGGGTCTGATCGCGCGTTCGGAAGCCAATGCCGATGCGGTGAAAACCTTCATCGCCGACAAGCCCTGGATCGCGAACCTGGCCGTTGATCCGGCCACGGCTTCCTGCACCTCGGTCTGCCTGAAGTTCACCGATGCACGCATCAAAGATGCAGCCGCTTTTGCCAAGGCCGTTGCGAAACGCCTGGAAAAAGAAGGCGTGGCGCTGGATGCAGGTGCTTATCGCGATGCCCCGGCCGGTCTGCGCCTCTGGTGCGGCGCGACCGTGGAGCAGTCGGATGTGGCGGCCCTGATGCCCTGGATCGAATATGCCTTCGAGGCAGAGATCGCCGCGCAGGCCTGATCTTTTCTGAATACGATAAAACCCAGCGGATGGGGCGTTTTGCGCCCCACCTTTGCCCCCTTATATCCTGAAGGATGAAGCCCATGGCACCGCGCGTTCTTGTTTCCGACGAACTTTCCGAAACCGCCGTTCAGATCTTCCGCGATCGTGGCGTTGAAGTCGACTACATGCCGAAACTCGGCAAAGACAAAGAAAAGCTGGCGGAAATCATCCACCAGTATGACGGTCTGGCGATCCGCTCGGCCACCAAAGTCACTGAAAAACTGCTTGAGAACGCCACCAACCTGAAAGTGGTTGGCCGCGCCGGGATCGGTGTCGATAACGTCGACATCCCGGCTGCGTCGAAAAAGGGCGTGATCGTGATGAACACCCCCTTTGGCAACTCGGTCACCACCGCTGAGCATGCCATCGCCATGATGTTCGCCATCGCCCGCCAGCTGCCTGAGGCCTCAGCCTCGACCCATGCCGGGAAATGGGAAAAGTCGAAGTTCATGGGGGTTGAGCTCTTCAACAAAACCCTCGGCGTGATTGGTGCGGGCAATATCGGCGGCATCGTCTGCGACCGCGCTGTTGGCCTGAAAATGAAGGTCATCGCATTCGACCCCTTCCTGTCGGAAGAGCGCGCAAAGCAACTCGGCGTCACCAAGGTTGAGCTGGATGAGCTGCTGGCGAAGGCCGACTTCATCACCCTGCATGTGCCGCTGACCGACAAGACCCGCAATATCCTTGGCGCTGAGAACCTTGCGAAAACCAAAAAAGGCGTTCGCATCATCAACTGCGCCCGTGGCGGTCTGATTGATGAGGCAGCCCTGAAAGACGCGCTGGATTCGGGTCACGTGGCCGGTGCCGCGCTCGACGTCTTTGAGGTTGAGCCCGCGACCGAGAACCCCCTCTTTGGTCACCCGAATGTCGTCGCCACCCCGCACCTTGGCGCCTCGACCACGGAAGCCCAGGAGAACGTCGCTCTGCAGGTTGCTGAGCAGATGTCGGACTATCTGCTGACCGGTGCCGTCACCAACGCGCTGAACATGCCGAATGTGACCGCTGAGCAGGCACAGGTCATGGGTCCCTGGATCAAGCTGGCAGGCCACATCGGCGCGCTGATCGGTCAGATGACCGAAGAGCCGATCAAGGCGATCAACATCCTTTACGATGGTGCTGTGTCGGAGATGAACCTGGCCGCGCTGAACCAGGCGGTCATCGCCGGTGTGCTCAAGGCGCAGAACCCGGATGTGAACCCGGTTTCGGCCCCGGTGATTGCGAAAGACAAAGGCATCCAGATCTCGACCACCAAACAGGACAAGTCGGGCACCTTTGACGCCTATATCAAAGTGACCATGGTCACCGATGTGCGCGAGCGTTCGGTGGCCGGCACCTGCTTCTCGGATGGCAAGCCGCGCTTCATCCAGATCAAAGGCATCAATATCGACGCCGAAGTGGGCGAGCATATGCTCTATACCACCAACAACGACGTGCCGGGCATCATCGGCAACCTCGGCTCGATCCTGGGCGAGAACGGCGTGAACATCGCCAACTTCACCCTTGGCCGTGCGGCTGTGGGCCAGGATGCGATTGCGGTGCTTTACCTCGATCAGGCGATCCCGGCAGAGGTTGTCGCCAAGCTCGAAGCCACCGGCAAATTCAACCAGGTCAAGCCGCTGCGTTTCGACGCCTGATCTGAGCGACAAATGAAGAAGGGCCGGGGAGTTCCCCGGCCCTTTTGCATATCAGGCGCCGCTTATTCGGTCAGAGTATAGGTCGACATCTCGCAGAGATCCTGGGTGTCGGTGGTGGTGTCCAGCTTGCTGCTGCCCTCAAACTCGAACTTGAGGTCGTATTTGCAGGTGCGGCGGCCATCCGCGATGGTGATCTGCATCGATTCACCCGAACCGATCACGTCATCGCCCAGAACGTCTTCTTCCCAGTCTTCGACATTCGAAGGCGAGGTGTAGAAATGCGTGATGACTTCGCTGGTTTTGTTCACAATGGTGAAAGTCAGCTCATCTGCCATGGCTGGAGCCGCCATGGTCACGGTCAGAAGGGCTGCGGCAATTCGCAGTTTAAGGGTCATTGTATATGTCCTGAGATCAAACCGGGAAAACATCCGGCGCAGCGACAGTATAGGATCGCGTAAAGGTTGCATACCTTCCCAAATGAGGGAATTGACAGAATCTGTCCTCCGGCTTGCCCTTTGCGACACTTCAGGGCACTTTCCGCCCCATAACTGTTTCGGAGTGAAAAAATGGCCTGGGATATCCCCTTCGCGGAACTGCGCGCCCTGCTGGGTGAGCGTTTTCTGACGACCGAGGCCGCGCGGGCCGAGCATTCGCGCGATGAGAGCCATTTCCCCCCCGTAATGCCCGATGCCGTCGCCTGGCCCGAGAGCACGGCTGAGGTCTCAGCCATCGTGAAGATCTGCGCGGCCCATGGCTGTCCGCTGGTGCCCTGGGGCGTCGGCTCTTCGCTGGAGGGGCATGTGCTGGCGGTCAAAGGCGGCGTCACGCTGAATATGAACCGCATGAACCGCGTGTTAGCTATTCATGCCGAAGATATGGATGTGGTGGTGCAGCCCGGCTGCACCCGCGAGGCGCTGAACACCGAGCTGCGCGCCACGGGGCTTTTCTTCCCAATCGATCCGGGCGCGAATGCCAGTCTGGGCGGCATGGCTGCGACCCGGGCTTCGGGCACCACAGCCGTGCGCTACGGCACGATGAAAGACAATATTCTGGCGCTGGAAGTGGTTCTGGCCGACGGGCGCATCATCCGCACCGGCAGCCGGGCGAAGAAAAGCTCCACCGGCTATGATCTGACCCGGCTGTTCATCGGCTCTGAGGGCACGCTGGGGATCCTGACCGAACTCACGCTGAAGCTGCATGGCCAGCCCGAGGCGGTCTCTTCCGCCGTGGTGGATTTCCCCGATATCGGCAGCGCAATCCAGGCCGTCATCAGCACGATCCAGGCCGGGATCCCCATGGCGCGGATTGAATTTGTTGATGAAACCGCGATCCGCGCTTTCAACGCCTATGAAAAAACCACTTACCCTGAGCGTCCGCATCTGTTCCTTGAGTTCCACGGCTCGCCCTCAGGCGTGGCCGAACAGGCCGAACTTGCGGGCGAGATTATGACCGCGATGGGCGGCTCGGACTTCCGCCATGCCGCCAGCACCGAGGCGCGCAATCAGCTGTGGAAGATGCGCCATAATGCGCTTTTTGCCGCCAAATCCACCAAACCGGGCTGCATTGTGCTGACCACCGATGTCTGCGTGCCGATCTCGCGGCTGGCTGAGGCCGTGCTGGAGACCCGCGCCGATATCGACGCAAGCCCCCTCACCGGCCCGATGGTGGGCCATGTCGGCGACGGCAATTTCCACTGCTGCCTGCTGCTTGATCCCCATGAGCCGCGCGACAAAGAGGCCGCGCTGGATCTGGCGCACCGCATGGCCGAGCGGGCTTTGCGTCTTGGCGGCACCGTCAGCGGGGAGCATGGCGTGGGCATGGGCAAGCGCAAATACCTCGCGCAGGAGCATGGCGAGGCCTGGGAGGTCATGGGGCTTATCAAACAGGCGCTGGATCCGCAGAACCTGATGAACCCCGGCAAACTGGTGAAAGAGGGCTGATCCCCTTGCGGTGCGGGCGCTTGCGTGAAACGCTGCGCCCGATACCTGCAGCTATACCCTGAGACATGCTCGACATTCTTGCCCGCACCCTGCCCTTCTTTGCGCTGACCGGACTGGGATGGGTCGTGGCGGTTCGCGGCCTCATCACCCCGGCTGAGAATGCCGCGCTGACGAAATTCGTCTTTTACTTCGCGCTTTCGGCCATGCTGCTGGCGCTGACCTCGGGGCTCAGTCTGGGCGATATGCTCGATGGCCGGGTCTTTGCCGCCTATGGCTGCGCCTGGGCGCTGGTCTGGCTTTTGGGCTTTACGGTGGCGCGTCTGCGCGGCCTGCCGCTGGCAGAGGCCGCGATGGAGGCGCAATGCGGTGTCATCGGCAATACCGGCTTTCTGGGCCTGCCGATGCTGGTGGTGATCCTTGGCCCCTCATCGGCGCTGCCGGTGCTGCAGGTGCTGATCCTGGATATGGTGATCTTTAACCCGCTGATCACGCTGATTATCACCGCCGCGCGCGGCGGCGGATTAGGGATCGCCTCGCTGAAACCCCTTGCGGTCAGCCTGATGAAAAACCCGATCATCGTCTCCTCCCTGACGGGGCTGGGATGGAGCCTGACGGGCATTCCCCTGCCCGCCCCGGCCCTGGATTTTCTGGAGCTGCTGGGCCGGGCCGCCACGCCGGTGGCGCTTTTTGTGATCGGCGTCTCGCTGGCGGGCAAGGGCGCGGGGTCTTTGCTGGTCACGGGCTGGATTTCGGCGCTGAAGCTGGTCGTGCATCCGCTGGTGACGGCCGTTTTTGCGCTTTGGGTCTTTGATCTGCCCGCGCCGGTGGCGGCGGCCATGGTCGCGGCGGCTGCCCTGCCGGTGGCGGGGAATGTTTATATTCTGGCCGCTCATTACGGGGTTGCACCCCAGCGCGTTTCGGCCTCAATCCTTGTGTCAACAGTGGCCGCGATATTGACGGTGACCCTGGTTCTCGCCTGGGTCGCCGGATTTCAGTGACAGGAGAGATCGAGATGCGCACGCTCAGCGAAAACCGGTGCTTTGGCGGGGTTCAGGGGGTCTATGCCCATGCCTCAGAGGCGACGGGCTGTGAGATGACTTTCGGTCTGTTCCTGCCCAAAGAGGCCGAAGAGCAGCCGGTGCCGGTGCTGTGGTATCTCTCGGGTCTGACCTGCACCCATGAGAACGCCATGGTGAAAGCGGGCGCGCAGCGTTGGGCGGCGGAGGCCGGGATTGCGCTGGTTTTCCCCGATACATCGCCGCGCGGTGAAGGCGTGGCCGATGATCCCGCCTATGATCTGGGCCAGGGCGCGGGCTTTTACGTCAATGCCACCGAAGAGCCCTGGTCGAAGCATTACCGCATGTGGGATTACATCGCCGAAGATCTGCCGCGCACGCTGTTCTCGGCCTTCCCGCTCGCGCCTGAGGCGCAGGCCATCACCGGGCATTCCATGGGTGGCCATGGTGCGCTGACGCTGGCCATGGGGCTGCCGGGGCGGTTCCGCTCGGTCTCGGCCTTTGCGCCGATCGCCAATCCCACCGCCTCGGACTGGGGGCGCAAGCAGCTGACCGCCTATCTGGGCGCGGATGAAGCGAAATGGGCCGCGCATGACAGCACGCTGCAACTGAAGCGCCGCGGTTTTGACGGCCCGATCCTGATCGATCAGGGTTCTTCGGATCAGTTCCTTGATCTGCTGAAGCCCGAGACCCTGGCCGAGGCGCTGACCGCCACCCGCCATAATGCGACCTTCCGCATGCAAAAGGGCTATGACCACAGCTATTTCTTCGTCTCGACCTTCATGGAAAGCCATATCGCCTTCCATGCCGATCATCTGCTGGCTTAAGCCATGACGATCTGGGTTGATGCCGATGCCTGCCCCGTCCGGGCAGAGGTCGAGAAAGTGGCCACGCGGTTGCAGCGTCCGGTGATCATGGTCACCAACGGCGGCATTCGTGCGCCGCAAAATCCGCTGGTCAGCGTGCGCTATGTCTCGGCCGGTCCCGATGTCGCCGATATGGAGATCGCCGAGGGCGTGGTGCCCGGCGATGTGGTGGTGACCACCGATATCCCGCTGGCCGCGAAAGTGGTGGAAGCCGGGGGCTTTGTGATCCGCCCCGATGGCTCCACCCTCGATCAGCGCAATATCGGCGAGATCCTTGCCATGCGCGATCTGATGCAGGATCTGCGCTCGGCAGATCCCTTCCGCCAGGGCGGCGGTAAACCCTTCAGCGCAGCCGACCGCTCGCGGTTTCTCGATGCGCTTGACCGGCTGGCCCGCCGCCGGAGTTAAGGGCGGGCATCTTACAGGGCCAGGAGTTGCCAGATTGATCCTTCGCACTATTGCGGCCAGCTCCACCCTGACGGGCATCTGCTTTGCCCTGGCAGCCGGCATGATCTATTCGCTGAATGACATGTCGATTAAGTTCCTGTCGTCGGGCTATCCGCTGCATCAGATCGTGGCGACCCGTTCCGTCATTGCGCTGGTCATCGTGCTTTTGAGCATGCGGCTGATCACCGGGGGCTGGCATCATCTGCGCACCAGCCGCTTTCGCTTTCATGCGCTGCGGGTGGGCGTGGTCTTCATTTCCAACATCACCTATTTCCTGGGGCTGGCGGCCCTGCCGCTCGCGGATGCGGTGGCGACGGCCTATATCGGGCCGGTCTTTATCACGCTGCTGTCGATCTTTTTCTTAGGCGAAAAGGTCGGGCCGCACCGCTGGGCGGCGGTGGTCGCGGGGCTGATCGGCACGCTGGTCATGGTGCGCCCGGGTGCCGGCACCCTTCAGGTGGCAGCCCTTCTGGTGGTGTTTTCGGCCTTCACCTATGCGGTCTCGCAGATGATGGTGCGCCAGATGCGCGGCACGGAAAGCACCTTCACCATGGGCTTTTACATGCAGGCGGGGTTCCTGCTCTCGTCGCTGACCACCGGGGCGCTGATCGGGCACGGGCAGTTCAACGTCTTTGAGGATGGCTCGCTGACCTTTCTGTTCCGCCCCTGGGTCTGGCCCACCCCCTCGGATCTGCCCTTTTTCATTGTGATGGGCCTTGCGATCGGGGCTGCAAGCCTGATGATGGCCCAGGCCTACCGCACCCTTGAGGCGGCGGTGGCTGCGCCTTTTGAGTATATCGCGATCCCGATGGCGGTGTTCTGGGGGCTGACGGTCTTTGGCACCCTGCCCGATCTGACCAGCTTTGCGGGCATGGCGCTGATCATCGGCAGCGGGCTTTATACGATCTGGCGCGAGACCGTGAAGAAAAAATCGTGACATAAAGGGGAGGTCACATGGATATCACTCTGGTTCCGGCAGCGGCGGAGGCGCATCTGGACTGGCGCGGGCTCACCGATGCGCTGATCGCCGGTCATGCGCGCGGGCAGCCTGAGATTGCCGATCTCTTCCTTTATCGCGGTGCGGATACGCTTCTGGACCGCGCGGCCTGGATCCCGGGGCTTGGGGCGGCTGTGAAAGTGGCGACCGTGGTGCCGGGCAATCCGGGCCGTGGCAGGCCCATGGTCAACGGGGTGGTGAACCTCTTTGACGATGAGACCGGAGAGCTGGAAGCGCTGGTTGATTTCCACCTCGTGACCAAATGGAAAACCGCCGGAGACAGCCTGCTGGCCGCGCGCCTTCTCGCCCGTCCCGACAGCCGCAGGTTTCTGATCGTCGGCGCGGGCACCGTCGGCCGCTCGATGATTGCGGCCTATGGCGCGATTTTCCCGCAGGCTGAGTTCACCGTCTGGAACCGCTCTGCCGCAGGGGCCGAAGCGATGGCGGCAGAGATCCCCGGCCTGCGCATCGCCACCGATCTTGAGGCCGCGGTCCGCGCCGCCGATGTCATCGTCACCTGCACCATGAGCAGCGCCCCCCTGATCAAAGGCGCCTGGCTGCAACCGGGGCAACATCTCGATCTGATCGGCGCTTACCGCCCCGACATGCGCGAGGCGGATGACGAGGCCCTGAGCCGGGCGCGGCTTTTCGTCGACAGCCGCGCCACGACCCTTGGGCATATCGGTGAGATCATGGATCCGCTTGCCCGCGGCGTGATCGCCGAGGGCGACATCCGCGGCGATTACTACGATATCAGCGCCGGGGCCTTTCAGCGCCGCTCCGCCGATGAGATCACGATCTGTAAAAATGGCGGCGGTGCCCATCTGGACCTGATGACCAGCCGCTATATCCTTGAGGCCTGGCGCAAAGCGCAGGGCTGACCCGCGCTACCGCTTTCGTCGTGAAAGGCCTAAGGGCTATGAGCACAGATCCGGCCGGTCTGGCCATCCACCGCTTCGGCTTTGGCGCGCGTGACGGGCGGTTGCCCGGACATGCGCCCGCCGATCTGCTGGCGGGGCCGGATCTCATGGCGGCACAGATCCCCCTCGGCCTGCCCCCGGATGCCATGGGCATTGCCCTCGCGCGGCGGCGCGAAGAGCGCCAGGCCAACAGCCTGCCCGATGCGGAGAAAAAATCCATCCGCCGCGCGATCCGGCGCGCGGCGCGCAGTGAGACCCTGCAAAGCCTGCGCGTCGCCCTGGCCCGCGCCACCGAGGCAGAGGATTACTTCCGCGAGCGTCTGGTGCGCTTCTGGGCCGATCATTTCACCGTCGGCTGGAAGCTGCGCCTTGAGATGCCGGTGATCGCGGATTTCACCGAAACCGCGATCCGCCCGCATCTCACCGGACGCTTTGCCGATCTGCTGAAAGTCGCGATCCTGCATCCGATGATGCTGCGCTATCTCGACCAAAACAGCTCGCTCGGCCCCGGCTCGGCGGCGGGGCGGGCGGGCGGTCAGGGCGTGAATGAAAACCTCGGCCGCGAGCTTCTGGAGCTGCATACCCTGGGCGTGGGGGCGGACTACAGCCAAAGCGACGTGCGGCAGGCCGCGCTTTTGCTGACCGGCCTGACCCTCAGCCGGGAGGGCGAGACGGTCTTTCAGGCCAACCGCGCCGAACCCGGAGCCGAGCGCGTTCTGGGCCGCAGCTACGGCAGCGCGGGCCAGGCCGCAGTCTCTGACATTGAGGCGCTGCTGGAGGATCTGGCGCAGCATCCCGCGACCGCCGCTCATATCGCGCGCAAACTGGCGGTGCATTTCCTGTCCGACACCCCGCCCGAGGATCTGGTCACGCATCTGACCGGGGTTTTTCAGGACACCGGGGGCGATCTTTTGGCCCTCTCGCAGGCGCTGACCCGGCATCCGGCGGCGGCGGATCCGACCCTGCACAAAGCGCGCCAGCCCTTTGATTTTATTGCCGCAGCCCTGCGGGCGCTGAATATCGGCGCAGAGCAGATTTTCGCCTGGAATACCCATCGCCTGACCCTGGCGGCGGTGACACCGCTCAGCGCCATGGGCCAGCCCTGGGTCACCCCCGGCGGGCCGGACGGCTGGGAAGAGGGTTTTGACAGCTGGATCACCCCCCAGGGGCTTGCCACCCGGATCGACTGGGGCTTGAGCATCGCGCCCCTGCTGCGCCGCGATCTGCCCGATGCCCGCAGCCTTGCCCGCACCGCCCTGCCCGGTCCCGACACCGAAGATCTGGCGGCGCTGGTGGCGCGGGCTGAAACCAATGCCGAAGGGGTGGCGCTTGTGCTGGCCTCGCCGCAGTTCAACAGACGGTAGGAGGGCCCGATGTCTCACCCCCGCCTCAACCGCCGCGCCTTTCTGCATCAGGGGCTGGCGCTTGGCTGCTCGGCGGCGGCGCTGCCGCTGCTGACCCATGCCACCTTTGCTGCCGCACCCATTGATCACCGCATCGTGGTGGTGATCCTGCGGGGCGCGATGGACGGGCTCGACATCATCCGCCCGGCGGGCGATCCGCTGCTGCGCCAGCTGAGGCCAAAGATCGCCGCGGAGGAGGGTATTCCCCTTGGCGATTTCTGGCAGCTGCACCCAAGGCTCGGGGATCTGATGCCGCTCTGGCGTGCGGGAGAGCTGGGCTTTGTTCAGGCCGTCTCCACCCCCTACCGCGACCAGCGCAGCCATTTCGATGGCCAGGATCTGCTGGAAGCCGGGATCGGCATGGATGCCCCTGCGGGCTTTCGCCGCGACGGCTGGCTGAACCGTCTGCTTGCCGGCCTGCCCGGTGCCAAAAGCGAAACCGCCTTTGCGATTGGCCGCGAGGCGCTGCCGATCCTTTCAGGCGCGGCCCCCGTGCACCGCTGGCAACCCGAGACCACACTGGCCCTCTCGGCCCAGGGCAGACGCCTGCTGGAGCAGCTTTATGAGGGCGATATGCCCTTTCACATCGCCGCCGCCACCGCGCTGGAGCTGACCGGGCAGCCCCTGCCCCTTCTGCCGGATGAAGAGGAGGATCTGCCCCTCGCAGCCCCGCCCCCCGTGCTGCCGGGTGCGATAAAATCAGACCCGGAGGTCGGGGCTTTCGCCCGTTTCGCCGCTGCGCAGATGCGCGAAGAGACCCGGATCGTGGCGCTGTCCCTGCCGGGATGGGACAGTCACGCGGGCCAGGCCGGGGCGATCCTGCGCCCCATGGCGCGGCTCTCGCAGCTGATCCTGACCCTGCGGGCAGAGCTGGGCCCGGTCTGGCAGAAGACCGCCTTTATGGCGATGACGGAATTTGGCCGCACCGTGCGCGAGAACGGCTCTGCCGGGACCGACCATGGCACCGGCGGCGCTATGGTGACCGCCGGTGGCGCGATCCGCGGCGGGGCAGTTCTTGGCACCTGGCCCGGCCTGTCCGAAGATGCGCTTTACGCAGGGCGCGATCTGATGCCCACCGGAGATGTCCGCTCGGTCGCGGGCTGGGTGATCCACGCGCTGACCGGGGCTGAGAAATCGCGCCTGTCGAGCGAGATATTCCCGGGCCTTGATCTCGGACCCAACCCCGGCATCGTCTGAAACCAGCGGGAAATGCGCCGCACCCTCGCACCCATCCTGCTCAAAAGTCGCGGCCGCCCGCGTGACCTGCCACTGAACTTTCCTCCGGCCGCGACTGGAGCCGGTA
>NZ_RRAZ01000048.1 GCF_003863335.1 Falsigemmobacter faecalis
GGACTCTAATCGCAGATGGAGGAAAAATCCCGTGGCAGGTCAGTCCGGGGGACTGTTTTCCTGCCAGGCGGACAGGTGAAGCGGATGAACCGAACCATCAAAGAGGCAACGGTCAAGCGCTTCCACTATCAGGATCATCAGCCGCTCAGGGCGCACCTTGGCGACGACATGGCCGCTTACAACTACGCCCGCCGGCTGAAGACCCTGAATGGCCTCACGCCCTGGGAATACATCTGCAAAATCCGGGCTGCAGAGCCGGAAAGATTCATTCTCGATCCGATCCACCAGATGCCGGGATTGAACACCTAGTCTGCCCGGGTGATGACGCGCAGGAAATCTGCCTTCGGGTCCTGCGGACCAAGCGCTTTGTTCAGCGCAAAGATGCGGCCCCTGCCGTCGGTGGTGATGTGATTGGCGTAGCTGCCACCCTCAAGATGGGCCACAAGCCTGCCTTCCGCATCCACCGCCGACAGGCTGCCCGCCCCGCGCGAGGCAACCCAGGCCAGCGCGTTTTTCGCGTCCCAGGTCACGCTGAGCGCCCCGGCCCCCACCGTGACATCGTGCAGAATGTCGCCGCTTTCGCCGTCAAGGATCAGAAGATTGTCGCTGTCCTGCGCGGCCACAAAGATCCGCCCCGACGCCGGATCCGTCGCAACGCCGGTCGCATTGCGCGCAGCGGCAAGCGGCAGCACACGCTTGACCGCAAGCGTTTTCACATCAACCACCGCCAGCTCATTGCTGATCCGGCTGGTGACGTAAAGTTCGCCCCGCTGCGGATTGTGGGCGAGGTTCATGACGTAAAAATCCCCGCCGCGCGCAGCCGAACGGATGTCGATTTCGCCCGTTTTCTCAAAGGTTTCGCTGTTAAAAACATAGACCCTGCTGCTGGCAGAAGAGGACACGAAAGCCTGTCTGCTCTCCGGGTCAACCAGCACTTCGCGGGCATGATAGACCGAGCCAGGCGGCAGCTGACGGACCAGCGACAGGTCACTTTGCTTATAAACCGCGATGGTATTGTCGGGCGTATTGGTCACCCAGATATGGCCAAGGCTGTCGTCCGTCGCCACGCCGTAAACCCCGGCAGGCGCCAGCGCCATCCCTTTGCCGCCCTTCTTTTCCACCCTTTGCTCCTGCGGGAAATCTGCGGGCGTGATCCGCGCAAGCACTTCAAGCGTGTCGGGGTTCAGTTTGACCAGTTCTGAGCCCCCGGTGTAAAAATCGGCCCCTGCAACGTAGAGCGCCCCTTCCGCCGCGCTGAAGGCCGCCTGATAGAGCCCTTTTGTGACCTGCCGCTCGGTAACGGACCATTTGTCCACATTCAGATGCTCAAGCGGGCCAGAAACTTTCAGATCGATCAGCGCGGTCATGGAGGGCTCTTCCAAAAGCGCAACGATGGGGTGCAGCCCCCGCGCCGCGCTTTGCGGAACAGCCACCTCAACCGAAACAGCGCCTTTGTCATCAGCGACCAAAGGGGTCTCAAGCAGTCGCTGCGGCCCACGCTGAAGCCAGACCTTTTGTCCCGGCTGCAGCCCGCTGCCCGAGATCGTCGCTGCGCCGCCCGGATAGACAGGAAGACCCGGTGTTGCACTTTCAACGCGCCAGCGGCCTTTGAAGTCTTCCGGCTTTGGAAAGCTCACATCGGCCTGCGCCAGTGCAGGCGTCAGGCATGTCAGCACCAACAGGAGTGCGCGCAGCGGGGAGGGGGTCATCAGGGCTGTCCTTCTGAGATCATTTCCTGCGAAAGACTAAATCTTTGTATTTTTGTCAACTATTAGTGCGGGGCTGATGCGATGAATACCATCGCCGCAGTGTGATGGCGCTATTGCAAAAGCGCTCCGCTGGCCGGGTTAGCCCTTTCCAGGGCCGGAACCCGTGAAGCGTTTGATGACTGAGCCGTCGAACGCCACTTGTCTGAGAGAGACAGCGAAGGGCAACTGCCGCTTGACGCTCCGGATCGCCTGCGGCGGTACATTCGCCGAAGTCCTTGCGGCATTTCACTTTTGTCTCAACGCGATTACAGACCTGAGCTCCTGGCCAGAGCTTCAATGCGGCTCACCCAAGTCTGCGCCCGGCAGGTTCCCGCCGAGGGGGCAGCTCGTTCAGGTCCGCAGGAAAAGACGTGTCGCTGCCTCAGCAGGCGCCCCCTTCCTCCCGCAAAGCGGCCGTTCGTGATCGCAAGAATTGTTTGATCCTACCGGCCGACAGGGCAGGAGGCGGGATACCGGGTGACGCGAAGCGCTCATAGCGGGCAGTCGTAGCAGCGCTCTCAGCCCCATCCGTCCTAAATCAGCCTGTCCTGTTTCGGGAATGACCTCGCCGGAGCGCTTCATCTGCACCTGTCACCTGCAGAGGTCATCCCATTCCCGGCGCAGCAGCGCGTATTGCATGGTGTTCTCATAGATCGGCTGACCGGCATCATCATTCCGGAAGGATACGAAGTCGAGGAACAGCCCCTCCTGTCGCATTCCCAACCGCTCACAGAGCTTTTGCGAGGGCAGGTTGTGATCCTCAACAAAGGCATAGAGCCGGCGGATGCCTCTGACCCCGAACAGATCTGCGAACAGGGCATGGACGGCCTCGAACGCGTAGCCCTGTCGTGAAAATGCCGGATTGAAGTTCCATCCGACCGAGACGGTGTCCTCCTCGGGATGTGCGAACAGGTCCCCAATCAACTGGCCGCTGTTCCTGAGGCAAACGGCGATCTGGGTGTCATCCGCGCCGCGTCGGTCGGCCTCGGCCATGGCGGCCTCCATGTCGCGCAGGGTCAGCGAGAGAAAGCAGCTCGCGACCGGCGATTCCAGGTAAGCCAACAGCCCGCCCGCATCCTCGCCGCGGAAGTTTCGAAGAATGAGGCGGTCAGTTTCGATCGGTTTCATGGGGTGTGCTTTCGGTCCGGGGGCAGTGGTTCGTGGCATCGGCAATCCGGGGGTGCAGGGCAAGGACCATTCAGACCGCCGCTGCGCGGGGCAGCAGAGCGCCATGGCGAATGGCTGAAGGCCGCTCGACTGTCTGCTTTGGTGGGCTCAACGGTTGGCGGCAACACAGGCCTGCAACTGCTGCGCAGGTGTTTTGTCGCCAGGGGTTTTTCGGGGACGTTCATTGAGCTGTCTTGCCACCGCGCTGAGCTTTGCCTGACTGTCGCCAGATAAGTTTGTGCCCTTAGGAAAATAGTGGCGCAAGAGGTGGTTGGTGTTTTCCTTTGTGCCTCTCCGCGGCGCTGTTGCGTGCATCCGCTTTAGGTCAGACCTGCCCTGAGCCCGCGTGGCTTCTGCGACACGGGTGGTGGTCCGCGTGCCGATTGCCGTGAAGCAACTTAGGATCTCCGAACGGATCCGGACTTCTGCGAGCTGTCTGTCGAAGGCTTTGGCCATGAGGCGCTGGCCGAGCTGTTTGATGCAGTTCATCCTGGATTCCACCCGACTGCGGCGGTGATATCCGTTCCGTTTCCGCCAAAGGGCGCGACCGAGACCTTTGGGCCTGTGCAGAGCGTCATTGCCCCGTAACGGGCGTTCCTGCGGGGGCGGTATGACTGACGTGGCCCCTCTGGCGGCGATGGGGCGCGTGTGTCGCAGGCACCGTCAGCCATCCCGCAGGTGATATCTTCTTGAGGCGCGAGCTGGTTGCGCAGGTCAGGCAGGACCGGTGCATCACCGATGGCACTGGAGGTGGCCCCGACGGCCCGGATCTCCAATGTTTGCTCACCAACGGCGCCTTTGATCCTGCACCGCGGGCCATGTCCGCCATTGGTCCGGGGATCATGGCGGGCGTGGCGCCTGGAGCCGCCATGTTGCGGCGCTGCCACTCGCCTTCCCCCGCCACCCTGATCTCCCTTCGCCATTGGGCCCGGACCAAGGGCGCCTCAATGGCTCGGTGTCGCTCAGGAGATGCAGGCCTTCTTTGCCCTGATAGGGGATCGCCACCTTCAATGTGTTTCGGCGACGGCTCAGCGGGCTAAAGTCAGGTGCTGGCCAAGGTAGTCCAGGCAGCGTCAAGAGGCGCTCAATCAACCCTGTGGCCTGTCGCAAAAGCAGCCCGAACAACAGCTTCAGGGGCAGGCAGGCCTGAATGATGTTCGTCGGGCAAACCAATCGCAGGGTATTTGACCCCTGAACCGCCCCGAGTTTGCCGGCGGCTCCAACTCCTGAGCAGGACAGAGCATCATGAGCAAGACAACGAACAGCTTTTCCCCTGAAGTACGTGACCGCGCCCTGCGTCTGGTTCTCGACAACGAGGCGCAGCATGGGGCGCGTTGGCAGGCTATCGTCCCGATCGCGACCAGGATCGGCTGTTCGGCCAACACGACAATGGCGAGGGGTATTCAGTTTGCCGATCAGCCCCGCAATCGAAATACCGCCACCTTCCGGCAGATGCGTTTCGACATGATCTGCGAGGCCAACGGTATCGAACACCGGCTGACCCAGCCAAACCATCCCTGGAGTTTGGAGGATCAAAAAACAGTCCGGCGGACTGTTTTTCCGACAAGCGGACAGGTCGAACGGATGAACCGCACGATCAAGGATTCGACCGTCAAACGCTTCCACTACGAGCGCCACGATCAGCTGTGAACGCATCTGGCCGACTTCATGGCCGCCTACAACTTTGCCCGCCGACGAAAGACACTCAGCGGCCTCACGCCTTATGAACAGATCTGCAAAATATGGACTTCACAGCCGGACAGATCAGTCCCGACACCCATCCGCCAGATGTCGGGGCTGATCAAACTGACACGGGCTGTCGGCAGTCTGTAACGCCGCAGAATTTGGCAACCGCGACGGAATGCCATTCGGCCCGGGTCATTTCAGTTCAGGGTCACCAGAACAGATGGGGCTCATTGATGGATTTGGCGAGGAACGCTTCCCGACTGCTTTCCGGCGCCCAGCTCAGGACACGACGCGGTTTTTCGTTATCAAAGCGCGAGAGATGGCACCGCGACTTCCAGTCGGCCCGGGTGATCCCGGTGACATCTTTGTGCCGCAGCACATAGCGTTTCAGACCCTGCTTCAGCTGATCCGCAGCCCACAGCAGATTGGGGTCAGAGGTTGTCACGCGGATCCGCGCACCCAGACGGCGATGGATTTCATCGAAATAATCCCGCCCGGTCAGCATGGGGGGGCCGATCAGGTTGAAGGACTCGCCCTCGATGCCGGGCTGATCCATCATCGCGATCATCCCGTCCGAAACGTCATCGGCCAGCACGAAGGGCAGGGTGTTGCGCCCGCTTCCCCACAGGCGGACCGCGCCCGGGCCATGCCAGCGACCGATCCCCCAATGCTGCAGCGGGCCGCCATGGCCAAGCACGATGCCGGGGCGCGCGATCGTCACGCCGACCCCATCGGTGCTCTGCGCCTCCAGGAGCCGCCGCTCACATTCGGCCTTGGAGCGGGCATAGAGGTTGCGCTGCTCCATCTCGCCGAAAGGCGTGTCTTCGGTGAGGACACGGTTGGGATCCGACATGTCGTAAGAGGCAATGGTGCCGGTATAAATCATCCGCCTGACCCCGGCCTGCCGCGCCGCACGTGAGATCCGCAGCGCGGTCGCCACATCATTTTCCAGCGCCTCACTCCAGGTCCGATCATTGGAGCGGGCAAGATTGAACACATAATCCATCCCCTCCATAGCGCGGCGCAGCGCCTCTTCATCGCGCAGCGAGACCCGCGACAGCTCAATATGATCGGTCAGATCGTCAAAGGGACCGCTTTTGCCGCGCGACAACACCCGGACATCATGACCGCGATCGACCAGACGCCGCGTCAGATTGCGGCCAATGAAGCCGGTGCCGCCGATAACCATGATCTTTGGCGCGAGGGGGCGTGCGGCCTGCCTGGCCACGAAAGGCGCAGCGACCGGCTGAGGGGCAAGTGCAAGACTGCTCTCAATCGCCGCAATGACTTTGCGCGCCTGAGCGATCGAGAAGCGCCTGTCCGGGCTGCCGCGGCGCAGACCGTCATAAAAGGCTGCGATCGTATTGCGAAAACTCAGACCATAGGGGCTTTTTTGATTGAGCGAGCCGGCCTGACGGGCGGCATTCACCAAGGCCTCGCGCAGATGCGCGCCGGCCTTGCCCAATTCTTTGCGCAAGGGATTGAGCACCAGTTCAGCGGTATTGTCCCGGCTCATCACGAAGGTGTCGGCGGCATAATCCATCCGCGCTATCCCCGAAGATCCGCGCAGCGTGACCGAGCGGTCATCCACGGTTTCCACCAGCGACAGCGAGAGTGTAACAGCGACTTCCCCCGCGCGCGCCAGAATGCGCCAGCTCTGCGGCCGTTGCGCGCCCCCGGGCAGGGTGATCCATTGCCCAAGGCTGACATATTCGATCTCAAGCCCGTCAAAAAGATCCACCGCAAAAGAGAAGGGATGCGGCCCCAGCTCCAGCAGCAGGTTGCGCAGATCGTCGAGCAGCCAGATCCCATAGGGCCCCGAGCGCAGCGGCGGCAGGGGCAGCGACCAGTTGATCTGCACATCCGACACGACGCCCAGAAGCCCGTTATCGCGCGCTTCTTTCAGCCGCCGGAAAGAGGGAAGAGCCAGAAAATTGTGGCAAACGCCCAGCGTCAGCCCGGACTTCTCCGCAGCCTCTGCCATCTCATCGAGTTCCGCCACCGAGAGCGCGGCAGGCTTTTCCACCAGAACATGCAGCCCCGCTTCAAGGCAGCGCCGCGCCAGGGGGTGGTGCAGCGGCGGCGGCGTCAGGATGTGGACCGCATCGCAGACCCCGGCTGCGATCATCTCCTCAAGGTCGCTGAAGGGCTTGATCCCATAGGCGGCGGCAAAGCCCTGAGCTGCAGAAGAGGACTGATCGCAAACCGCCGCAAGCTCAAGGCCCGGGGTGGCACGAATGGCATCCGCGTGCCAGGTGGCGATATAGCCGGCACCCAGAATGCCGACGCGAAAATTCTTCATAGCAGCCTCTACTTATACTCAATGATTTTCATGTCGTCTCCGCTGAGGCGACGACGGTAATAGGTCAACATGCCAAAAAGATTTGGTATTTTTGAGAGTGTCAGCAAAGCGGCCTGCCTGATCGCCATGCCGCGCGTCAGATCGCGCCGCCGAAGGCCGGCAGCGGTCCGCAGCCAGGACAGCGCGTAAATCATCAGCACCGCCAGCGAGAGCCAGGGGAACAGCAGAAGTCCGGCGAGGAAAATCAGCGGCAAAACCAGCCCGTAACCCCAGACGCGCAGGCGCTCGCGCTGAAAATGCGGCGGATGCATCTGACCGACCTGGGCAAAGCCATGGCCGTCGCGCATGCTGCGCTTCCACCAGGGCCCGAAGCTTTTCATATCGGCATCATGCCAGGTCATCAGCACCGGCAGCCTTCTGAGCGCCCAGCCGGCTTTGCCGAGGCGCAGGCAGAAGTCGTCGTCCTCGGCGGCGATCACGCGGGGATTAAAGCCGCCGATCTCGCGAAAGGCTTTCGTGCGGACCATCATATCGCCGCCGCAGGTCGCAATTTCCCCGGCCGGCCGGTGCCAGTCCATCTGGAACATGGCATTATAGACCGAAGCCTCCGGATGGATTTCTGAGCGCCAGCCCGTCACCAGCCCGAGGCGCGCATCGCCGCTCAGCTCTGTCAGTCCGGCCTGAAGCCAGCCCGCCTCGACCCGGCAGTCGCCATCGACGAACTGCACAAATTCGGGGGGGCTGTTTTCCGACACAAGTCTCTCAAATCCGGCATTGCGCGCCCTTGCGGCCGTAAAGGGCCTTGCCTGATCCAGCTCGACCACATGGACCCCGAGGCTGCGCGCAAATTCCACGCTGTCATCCGAGGAGCCGCTGTCAACATAGACCACCAGATCGCAGACAGCGGTCAGTGACCGCAGACAGGCTTTCAGCCTGTCGCCTTCGTTGCGCCCGATTGCAACGGCCCCAAGGGAAGGTCTGTCCATATTTTTTCTCATTCCGAAACAGATCATCTGAAGGGTCGCCGGGCACCTGTACTGCTCTATAGCATGCCAAAGCTTTTACGGTAGCTTACAGGCCCCCGGCCACTAAGACACATCTTAATCGTCGTTCCAATGTGCCATCGACAGGGTCTTTGTGCTGTGGCCGCCCTTCGACGGCATTCCTGCGCCAGGAGGCGTCTGCGATGGTCCCTCCTGGAAAGCGGTCATCTCACAGCTTGCACTGAAATCGCGACTTCGGCAGCCGGGGAGACGGATGTTGCACTTTCCCTGTGACCATCCGGGTCGCGGGGCGCGGCGGCTGTCGGCCATGACGGCCTTTGTTCCGGACATATTCCGCCCGTTACGTGACTGTCCGGCCTGGCCCGGTCAGGCACCGGGTCCGGAGGCATGCGAAGGCACAAGCCTCCGATGTTGGCGCAAGGTCCCGCCAGACCGGACGCTGCGCGCCTCCC
This sequence comes from Falsigemmobacter faecalis, assembly GCF_003863335.1. Taxonomy (GTDB): domain Bacteria; phylum Pseudomonadota; class Alphaproteobacteria; order Rhodobacterales; family Rhodobacteraceae; genus Wagnerdoeblera; species Wagnerdoeblera faecalis. The sequence continues at coordinate 8,360 of NZ_RRAZ01000048.1, forward strand.
GGGTCGTTATGGCCCGGGAGGTCGAAGCGGAACAGGGCAGAGAGGCGCCTGGCGCAACGGTCTCAGGCAGGCTCAGCGGGACCGGGCTGCAACCAGGTGGCCCCGGGGGCGCGGTGTTGATCCGCGAACACCGGTCAGGCAGCACCATCAGCGCGCTGCAGGAGCAGGCCTGAGACAGGCCCCCCCCCCGCGCGTCAAAATTTGCAAAGCAGGTTCTGAGGCCAAATTCGGCGGGGTATGAATCACGCCGGGGAGCGGGTTTCCGACGGGATGGCCGACCCCTCCGGGCATTTTGCGGGAAAAGTCGGACAGAAGACGGCTTCCTGGTGCCGTTCCTCAGGCCGCCGCATCCGGGGTCGGCGGCCTGAGGAGCCCTGCTCAGATGGCCTGAGCAGGCTGGATCAGCATGGCTTTCATGATATCGTCCATATTGACCACGCCGCGCGGCTGGCCGCGACGGCCCAGCACGGTGACGGCGCTTTCGGGGCTCGACAGCAGCCGCAGCGCGCTTTCCTCCAGCGTCAGTGCCCCGGGCAGTTCCAGCTGTGGCCAGTCCCCGGCGCGGGGCTTCGGGCGCAGGATGCTGCGCAGGCGCAGCACGCGACCGCGGTTCACCTCTTTGACGAAAGCGCGCACATAGTCATTGGCGGGGGCCTGGACGATCTCTTCGCCGCTGCCCTGCTGGGAAATTTCCCCCGCGCGCAGGATGACGATCTTATCCCCCAGCCGCAGCGCCTCATCGAGGTCATGGGTGATGAAGACGATTGTCTTGCTGACCTCTTTCTGGATGTCGAGAAGCACCGACTGCATATCCATCCGGATCAGCGGATCAAGCGCCGAGAAGGCCTCATCCATCAGCAGGATCGGCGCATCCATGGTCAGCGCCCGCGCCAGACCGACGCGCTGCTGCATCCCGCCCGAAAGTTGCGAGGGGTAGCGGTCCTCATAGCCCTTCAGCCCGACCCGCTCGATCCAATGCGCGGCGCGCGCGCGGCTGGACTGACGGTCTATGCCCTGAATATCAAGGCCATAGACCGTGTTCTCCATGACCGTGCGGTGCGGCAGCAGGCCGAATTTCTGAAACACCATCGCCGTTTTGCGGCGGCGGAAATCCCGCAGCTGCGTCTCTGACAGAGCGGCCACGTCCTCGCCGTCGATCAGAACTTCCCCCGCCGTGGGCTGGATCAGCCCGTTCACATGGCGCAGAAGCGTCGATTTGCCAGAGCCCGACAACCCCATGATCACCGAGATCCGACCGGCGGGCAGATCGGTGGTGATATCGCGCAGCCCCAGGGTATGGGCGTGGCGGCGGTTCAGCTCGGTCTTGGTCATGCCGGCTTTTACGGCCTCAACATGACGGGCGGCCTCGGGGCCGAAGATCTTGTAAAGGCTGCGGATCGAGATGCCGGTGACGGTATCATCCTCGTCCGGCACCACAGTTGCGGCAGTCAGATCGGTGTCGGAAAGCTCTTCACTCATCCACAGTCTCCCTATGACGCTGCAATCTTTTGCCATAGGCCTGAGACGCGCGGTCAAAGGCGATGGCAATGGCCACCAGGGCAAAGCCGTTCATGAAGCCCACGGTGAAAAACTGATTGTTAATGGCCTGCAGCACATTCTTGCCAAGCCCGCCAACGCCGACCATCGAGGCCACAACCACCATCGACAGCGACATCATGATGGTCTGGTTCACACCCGTCATCAGGGTTGGCAGCGCCAGCGGCAGCTGCACATTCCACAGTTTCTGGCGCGGAGAAGAGCCAAAAGCATCTGCCGCCTCAATGGCCTCGCGGTCAACCTGACGGATGCCAAGGCTGGCCAGACGCACCATGGGGGGCGTGGCATAGATCACCACGGCGATCATACCGGGCACCTTGCCGATGCCAAAAATCACCACCACCGGGATCAGATAAACAAAGCTCGGCAGCGTCTGCATGACATCCAGCACCGGCGAGATCACCCGCTGCGCCCGATCCGAGCGCGCCATCCAGATCCCGATCGGCAGACCAATGCTCACGGCCGCCAGGGTGCAGACGGTCACCATCGACAGGGTGATCATCGTATCGGTCCAAAGCCCGACCCAGCCGATCGCCAGAAGCGCGACCAGCGTGCCCAGCGTGATCCGCCACGAGCGGCTTGCCGCACCCGCCGCCGCCACCAGGACCGCCAGGGTGATGATCCAGGGCGTGTTGACAAACAGGCTCTCCAGCCCGTTCAGCGCCACCTGCAGCGGCGCGGTTGCGGCATCGATCACCGGAGAAAGTTCGCGCACCAGATCGCGGAAACCGCCATCAATGCTGCGCCGGATCTGGCGCAGGGTGCTGCTGCTGAGTTCGGGGGCTGCGCAGAGAAACTCGGGCAGACCCCAGCAGGAAGAGGCCATGGGCACTCCTGTTTTTTGACTTCAGAATATAAGCGCGCGGTCCGTGCCACCCGGGGTGGCACGGAGAGAGCCGCGACGCTGTCGCAGATCAGAGCGCTTTTTCGACTTTCGCGGTGATCTCAGGGGTCAGCCAGGCTTTCCAGAGGTCAGGATGCTGTTCCATGAAATGGTAAGCCGCGTCCTCATTGGTGGCCTGATTGGTGTCCATCCAGGCGAGAACCTCGTTCAGTACATCATTGCCCCAGGAGCGCGTCTGCAGATACCCCATGACCACGCCATTGCTTTCGGAAAAGCGTTTCGTGACCACAGTGAAAACTTCCGCGACCGGATAAGCGTTGGGCTTGGGGTCCGGGCAGTCGGCAACCGCGGTGCAGGCATCAAAATGCGCGCGGTCAAGCTCTGCGCCCATATCAAGGCGGACCATCTCATATTTACCCAGCACCGGGGTTGGCGCCCAGTAATAGCCAAGCCAGCCACGTTCGCGCTGCACCGCCCCCGCGATGGAGCCGTCGAGGCCCGCCGCCGAGCCGCTGTCGACCAGATCAAAGCCTTTTGAGCCCGCATCATAGGCGCGGAACAGGTTCTCGGTCGAAATCTGACAGTTCCAGCCGGCGGGGCAGTTCATCACCGCGCCCCGATCAGGCCGCTCGGGCGCCGGAAAGAGGTCCGGACGGGCAAGTGCCGCTTCAACCGTGGTGATTTCAGGATTGGCGTCGACGATATATTTCGGAACCCACCAGCCCTCAATGCCACCGTCACTCAGAATCTGAGAAGCGACGATCAGGCGGCCTTCTTCGGTGGCGGCGTTCAGCGGGTCTTTAACGGCATTGACCCAAAGCTCAGGGGCGATATCAGGCTCGCCCTTTTCATTCATCGAAGTAAAGGTCGGCATGGTATCGCCGGTGATCAGATCCACCCGGCAGCCATAACCCTCTTCGAGGATGATTTTATCGACCCAGGCGGCGAATCCCGCCGAGGCCCAGTTCATTTCTGCAATCGAGACGCGACCACAGGTATCGCTCTCCTGCGCATGGGCAGAGGTAAGGGTGAGGGGTGAAAACAGCGCACCTGCAACCAGTGCGATGAGAGAAATCTCAGACAACTTCGTCATGACATTACTGTCCTTCGTCGTTGTGCAGCGTAAAAAGGAGACCCGCCTCAGGCGCTGCCCCTGTGACGACCCGCTGGATTAAATGGCCCGAATGAACTGCGAAAAACGCAAAGGGCCGGGTGCCGAAAGAACGGCACAGAGCGCAAAGATGGGGGAGACCAGACTCCCGCGGCGCATAACCTCATCACAAGGTGATCAGAGCATAACCACAATGTCGTGAAACACAACAGTTAAGGGAATTTTTCTGGTAAGATATTGTTATATATAAATAATTATGGGTCGTGAGCGAGAGTTTCAGGCTTGAATTTACCTCCCCCCGCGGCGGCTCAGCCCCCAGGCTTTGCCGGGCGCAAACCCTTGTCACGCCGCAGGTTTCGACCGCGCGCAGCTGTGCAAAACGCAAAGAGATCAGGGGGGCAGCGGTGTCTGTCGAAAAGGCGGGTGGCTCCCAAAGCGATCCCGGTCGGAGCGTCGCGGCCGATCTGCGGGCAGACGAGGGCCTGAAGCGGCGAAGATCACCCGCGAATGCCGCAGGTCCAGGGGCTTGCAATGGCGCAAAAATATCCCCATTCAGGTGGATGTGACATCAGAAACCGATCCCCACCGCCCGACCCTGGCAGCCCTTGGCTGGTCGCCGTTTTTTGCCGCGCAGATCGCGCCCGATGAGGCGCATCTGCAGCCTTTGCGTATCTCAAATGTGCACCGCTCGCGCATGTCGGCGCAATCGGCCGATGAGACGCTGCGCCTGGTGCTGCCGCCGCAGACCAGCACCGCGGATTATGCGGTTGGCGACTGGGTGCTGGCCGAGCCGGAGACCGCTTTGCTGGTCCGCAGGCTGGACCGCAGCAGCCTTTTGCAGCGCCGCACCGAAGGGGCCCGCGCGCAGCAGCTGATCGCCGCCAATGTCGACACCCTCTTTATCGCCACGTCGTGCAATGACGATCTGAACCCTGCACGGATTGAGCGCTATCTCGCGCTGGCCAATGAGGCGGGCACCCGTCCGGTGATCGTTCTGACCAAGGTCGATAAGGTCGATGACCCGGCCTTCTGGCGCGATCAGGTCACCGGATTGCAGCGCGGACTTGAGGTGGTCAGCCTTGACGCCACGTCCGAGAGCGCAAAGGCCATCCTGGCCCCCTGGTGCGGGGCAGGACAGACCGTGGCGCTGGTCGGCTCCTCGGGGGTTGGAAAATCATCGCTCCTCAACACCCTGACCGATAAAACCGGGGAAGAGGCGCAGCTGACCGGATCGATCCGCGAAGACGATGCCAAGGGGCGCCACACCACCACCTCGCGCTCTCTGCACGCCATTTCGGGCGGCGGGACGGTGATTGACACCCCCGGCATTCGCACCCTGCATGTCAGCGATCTCTCGATCGGGCTGGAGGTCCTTTTTGCCGAGATCACAGAGCTGGCGCCGGAATGCCGCTTTCGCGACTGCACCCATGCCCATGAGCCGGGCTGCGCCGTGCAGGCTGCCGTCAAAGCCGGATCGCTTGATCCCGCGCGGCTGGAGCGCTGGCGCAAGCTCTCGGAGGAAAATATCTCCAATACCCCGGTGATGACCGGCCCGCGCGGCAACCGTAAAGTCAAACCGGCAGGCAACCGGCGCTGAGCCCCGGGGCCATCGGCACAGAATAAACAGCGCCGCCCTTTTGCGGGCGGCGCTGTTCTGAGGTCAGCCCTTTTGCGCCTGATAGCGCGCTGTCGCCTCTTCCACCGCTTTCACATGGGTCGCCGCAAGCTGCGGACGGCGCGCGGCGGCGCGGTCGTTCGCATCCATCATCGGCTGGTAGTGGCCCTGGAAATGCGGGAAGACATCACGGGCGATGATCTCATAACTGCGCCGCGTTGCCTCCTGGTTGGCCCAGTTATGCGCCATCATCAGATAGCAGCCAAAACCGCCGTTCGACTGCTTCCAAAGCCGGTCGATCTGATCGCGCACCATATCCGCCGTGCCAATCGCCCCGATCCCGGAGGTATTGACGAATTCCACCATCTCGCGGACGTTATTGCCCGGCAGCGCCATCTGCGGGAAAGCGGCCACGTTCTGGAAGTATTTGAAATGATGCTCGATGCCGTATTCGACGTCTTTCACCGCCTGCTCATAAGTCTCGGCCACATGGCACATGCCCACCAGGCGCCAGCCGCGCCGGTCCATGGATTTGCCGTGTTTCGCGGCGGTCTCTTCGGCGATGTTCCAGTTATAGGCCAGCGCGTCAAAGCCGTCGCGCATGGTGGCCCCGATCGACAGAAGGCCCGCGCCATGGGTGCCCGCAAGCGTCGCCCCTGAGGGAGAGGCCACCGCCGCCGCCACCACTTCCAGATGGGGCTTGGTGTAGGGCTGCAGATGCAGCCGTGCCTCGCGCAGGTCCCAGCGTTCGTTTTTGAAGGTGACGGTTTCCCCCTGCAAAAGCTGCATGATGATCTTCAGCGCCACTTCCTGCAGCGGACGCCCTTCGCGCGGATCAAGCCCCACCATCGAGGCATCGGTGGGCAAAGCCCCCGGCCCGACGCCCAGAATGGCGCGCCCGCGTGTGAGGTGATCCAGAAACACCATCCGCTCCGCCACCCAGAGCGGGTTGTGATAGGGCAGGCTGACCACCCCGGTGCCAAGGCGGATATATTTCGTGTTCTGCGCCGCCGCCGCGATGAACAGCTCCGGGCTGGGGATAATCTCCGATCCCGCCGAATGATGCTCTCCGAACCAGGCCTCATCATAGCCGCAGCGATCCAGCCAGGTGATCAGATCAAGGTCATTTTGCAGCGCCAGCGTCGGGTTCACACCCGGCTTGTGAAACGGCGCCATAAAGATGCCGAAGCGAAGTCTGTCAATCATAGTTACCCTCCCGTGCGGCTCCTCTCCGCAGCTTCAGGCTGAAGGCAGGGCGGGGTTGTGGCAAGACAATTTTATGGCCTGAAAGACCCTCCCGCGCGTTCGATCGTGCCGCGAAGACAGGGCTGCTGCAGCTCCGGGTCTGCGGTCCGCCGAAAATCGTCTTGGACGGGCTCACTTTTCTCACGCCTGAAGATCACCGGGGGGGCGACGCGGCGGGCAAAGAAGATGTCCTGTTCACGATCAGAAGCGTCCTGCGGTCACGCGCAAAGCTTTCGGCCAGCTCTGGATCACTCGCTGCGCAAGACCGCCGACGGCATGGCAAGGGCAGGCCCAACCGCCGATCTCTGCCGATCTCTGCCGGAAACCAGCTCGGGCATGGCGCCGAATTTCCGGCTCAGCCCCCCGCTCCGGAAGCTGACGTGCGGCCGGACCCGCCGCAGCTTTCGCGCGCCTTTTTACCAGGCTGGGGCCGGAATGAGGATGCGTCCCGTGTCTGGAGACCATCAGATGGCGGGTTGTGAGATCGCAGGAGATGGCGAAGGGCCTGGGGCCTGTCAGACGGGTTTTGTTGCACAGGTCTCTTTGGATTCAGTCTCTTGCCTGATGCTGCGGCGCTGTTGGCATGAGCTGTCCTTCCAGGTCCCGCGACAGGACCAGCCACTGAAGCAACGAGGTTCCCTGGCCCTGTGTGTTTGATCCATGGTCTGATGGTACGGTCCTTTCGATAGCTTGGAAGAAAGCCCTTGGGGTCAAATTCGTCATGGCAGCACCACGACCACGCAGGCCTTCCGCACTGCGATACTGAGTACTTGCCGCCATCGGCTCAACGCCAGGTTTGAGGGCCCGCAGAACTGAGCCTGGAGCTCGGGAGTGAGGAGGATCAGAAAACGATCCGGGGTTCGTTTGCCCGAAGATTGGCTCTATCTCTTTGTTAGAATTGACAGAACAACCACATTTCCTGTGATGACAACCTGTCGATAAGGCCGGCCGCAGAGCCGCGTGGGACTTGCTGGAACACCTCCTGAAAGCCATTCCCTGACCGACTGCGCCATTGAGGCGCCATGGGTTGGGCCCAATGGCGCAGGGGATCAGGATGGAGGGGAGCAGCGAATGGCAGCGCCGCACACATGGCGGCTCCAAACGCCACGCTCGCCATGGCCCCTGACCAGTGGCGGACCAGGTCTGCGCGGCGCAGGATCCACATCGCGGTTGCGGACAAACGCTGGAGATCCGTGCCGTCGGGGTCACCTCCAGTGCCATCGGTGATGCACCGGTCCTGTCTGATCTGCGCAACCAGATCGCTTCTCAAGTGATGATCGCCTGCGTGACCTCTGACCGGACTTACGACACACGCACCTGTCCCGATGCCATCGCCGCCAGAGGTGCAATAGCGCGCAGGAACGCCCGTTTGTGAGGCCTGACAACTGTGTTCCTCTCCGGTTGCAGCACTCCATTTCTGCCTTGATTTGAGGATGGCATTCGCACTCGCCACGAGCCGCCTGGCGATTGCAATGAGCACGACATATGGGGCTTTCCCTTATCGCGAAGACGCTGTGCTGCGGTCTTCAGAGTTGGATTGTGCAGGGAAGCCGCGCGCGCTGCCTGAAGCAGCGCCTGCCGTAAGTCCCTTCGCCCGCCAGCAATCCTACGGCGTCCTCTCAGGGCGCCGCTGTCCTGGGCGATGGTGCCAGGCCTGCCATGGCAGCTGCCTGTCCAGCTGTCATGGAGCCGGGTTCGTGGATGTTATCAGAGGCGCAGATCAGCCTTCGGATCCTGCTCTCGATATCACGGATCAGGGCTTCGATTGCCACAATTGTCCGTCGTCGAATGATTTGGAACAGCCGCGCTGATTTTGTAGC
>NZ_RRAZ01000049.1 GCF_003863335.1 Falsigemmobacter faecalis
TCTTGTAGGGAGGGGGCCGTCCACATATGGCACATCGATGCCGTCCGGGGGCGGTTACATCATCAACGCCCCGAAACGACCGACAAAGCGGATGACCATCTGATCTGCTCCACGTCCAGAGACAGGATCGGTCGTTGCAGACTTCCATCCTGACAAGGCAGGGCGAAGATCATCCTGAAACTCCGGCAGCCGGTGCCGCTGAAGAGCGTGGCGAAACACGGCAACTTCTGCGGCGTTCAGACCGGCAAGGTCCGCAATTGGTCTGACCCGGATCAATCCCCGGAACCCTGATGGCGGTCAGATGCGCATCTCTCCACCTCGGCAGGCAACGAGAGCAGTCGGTTGGCGGGACGGCAGTTCATCTCATTCGCTCAGACAGGCCGGAACCATACTCCGGGACGGAGAGTGGGCGTCGGCCCGCAGCGCCTGAGCTGCACCGACGCGCCTCAGATATGGACCAAAGGCCCTCGCCGCCTTCCCCAAAGGTCTGAACATTCAGGCGACCTTGCGCGATGTTTCGCCCCTGCCCGGCAGCCTACTCTTGGCAAAGATGCGGATCTTAGCGCGCATCGCCAGTGGAAGCCGGTCCGGCTTGATCGTTTTCCGACAGCTACAGGGGAAAGCCATGGTCACGCTCATTCGTCACGATCTTGACTTCATCTTGCGTCAGATACGCGTCGCAGAAGCGCATGCCGCCGGAACGCCGCTCAGCGATCTGGTGGAAAGCCCGTTGTTGCCCTGGGGGCTGCGAACGGTTGATGGCAGCTTCAACAACCTGGTTGCGGGGCGCGAACAATGGGGGGCCTCGCATGAGCCTTTCGTGCAGCTGACCCGGCCCTACTGGCGCAATGAGGGCGACGACCAGATGAGCTTCGGCACTCCTGCCGATCAGATCGTTCTGGGGAACAACAATTATGACCCCAACGCGACCACCAGCCCCGGCTTTGCCCCCGGCACCGTGGTCGATGCCGACCCCCGGCTGATCTCGAACCTGATCGTCGATCAGACGCTGAACAACCCTGCGGCGGTCACCGCGGGACTACGGCTTGCGGGGATGGCAGAGGCGGATATTCCCGCAGCCCTTGCCGCCGTCCAGACCGCCCAGGTGATTGTCAACGGCACCACGCCGGGAACCCAGGCCCGCGCCATCGCCGAGGCCCAGCGGGATGCGCTGATCGGCAGCTATGGCATCAGCATGGACGGGCCGACGGTTTTGCTGAGCAACGCCTCGCCCGACGAGGGTCTGTCCGCGCCTTACAACGGCTGGTTCACACTCTTTGGGCAGTTCTTCGATCACGGGCTCGATCTGGTGAAAAAGGGTGGCAACGGGTCCGTCTATATCCCGCTGCAACCCGATGACCCGCTTTACAATCCTGCCTCGCCGGACACCAACTTCATGGTGATGACCCGGGCCACGCTCGGTGAAAGCGCGACCAATGTCACCACGCCCTGGGTCGATCAGAACCAGACCTATACCTCGCATCCCTCGCATCAGGTGTTCCTGCGTGACTATGAAGCCGGACCGGACGGCCCGCTTGCCACGGGGCTTTTGCTGGATGGTGCCCGCGGCATGGCGACCTGGGCCGATGTGAAGACACAGGCGCGCGAGCTGCTGGGTATTGAGCTGACCGATCTGGATGTCGGTGCGGTGCCGGTGCTGCTCACCGACCCCTATGGCGAGTTTATCCGCGGGCCGAACGGATTGCCGCAGATCCTGGCCGCCTTTGACGAGGCGGGCATGGCGATCTGGGTTGAGGGCAATCTGGCCGATCCGGTCAATCCCTCGGCCATTCAGCTGCCGGTGGGCACCGTGCTTTACGGTGGCAATGTGATTGAGGCCGGCGAGACCGTCTCGGCCGCCCGCACGGGCAATGCCTTCCTCGACGATATCGCCCATGCGGCGGTGCCGGTCGTGGCGGGCGGGGTGCTGCAGCCTGACGATGACGCGACCCCCGGCTATTCGGGCGGCTTTACGGACCGCGGGGCGCAGACCGCCTATGACAATGAGATGCTCGATGCCCATTACATCACCGGCGACGGGCGCGGGAATGAGAACATTGGCCTGACCGCCCTTCACTACGTCTTCCACGCCGAGCATAACCGCCTGGTCAAAGAGATCCGCGAAACGGTGTTGGCCACGGAGGATACGGCTTTTATCGCCGAATGGCAGCTTGCAGATGGCAGCTGGGATGGGGAGCGGCTTTTCCAGGCGGCGCGCTTTGCCACTGAAATGCAGTACCAGCATCTGGTCTTTGAGGAATTCGCCCGCAAGGTTCAGCCCGACATCGATATTTTCGTGATTGAGCCCGATGTGGAGCTGAACCCGGGGATCTTTGCCGAATTCGCCCATGTGGTCTATCGCTTCGGACATTCCATGCTGACCGAGCGCATCGACCGCATTGGCGCGGATGGCAGCCGCGACGATATGGACCTCTTCGACGCCTTCCTCAACCCGCTGGCCTTCGGCTCGGAGACGGTCGATCACAGCGCAGCGGCAGGGGTGATCGTGCGCGGCATGACCGGCCAGGTCGGCAATGAGATCGACGAATTCGTCACCCATGTGCTGCGCAACCAGCTTGTTGGCATTCCGCTGGATCTGGCCGCGCTCAATATCGCGCGGGGCCGGGATGCCGGAATGCCCGGCCTCAATGACGCGCGGGCCCAGTTCATGGAGATGGCAGGCGGCGACACGCAGCTCAAGCCCTATGAAAGCTGGGTCGATTTCGCGCTGAATATCCGCAATCCGGAATCGGTGGTAAACTTCATCGCCGCTTATGGCCGCCACCAGCTGATCGAGGATGAAACCACCGTCGCGGGCAAGCGCGCGGCCGCGATGGCGCTGGTCTTCGGCACCGCGCAAAGCTTCTGGGACGGATCGGCGATGCGCACGATCAACGCCCCGGCGGACCGGCTGGACTTCCTGAATGCGCGCGGCAGCCATGCGGAGGAGCGCGCCGGGGTTGATCTGATTGATCTCTGGGTCGGTGGTCTGGCCGAGAAGAAGATGGCCTTTGGGGGCATGCTTGGCTCAACCTTCTCTTTTGTCTTCCAGATGCAGCTTGAGAACCTGCAGCACGGGGATCGCTTATATTATCTGTCGCGGCTGCAGGGCACCAACCTGCTCAACGAGATGGAGAACAACTCCCTCGCCTCGATCGTCATGCGCAATACCGATCTGGGTGAAACCGGATTTGCCCTGCCGGGTGACATTTTCTCAACCCCCGACCATGTGCTCTATGTCGATGCGGCCAAACAGGCGGCGTTCGGCTATGCCGATCCGACCCATGACAATCCGCTGCTGCAGGCCGTCTCGGCGCTGGTCGAGCGCGGCCCGAACTTCATTCGCTACAACGGTCTGGATCACACCGTGATCGCCGGAACCGAAGGCAATGATACAATCATTGCCGGGGGCGGCGATGATGCGATCCGGGGGTTTGGCGGCGATGATAATATCGAAGCAGGCTACGGCGTTGATATCGTCTATGGCGGCGACGGCGATGACGTGATCACAAACTCCGGCACCGATATCGGCGAGACGGATATGATCCGGGGGGATGGCGGCAATGACGTCATCCATGGCGGCTCGGGTCTGGCGCTGCTCTTTGGCGGCGATGGCAAGGACTTCCTGATGGTCGGCCCCGATGGCGGCGAGGCACGCGGCGGCAACGGCGATGACTTCATCAGCGGCGGCTCGGGGGTGGATGCGCTCTTTGGCAATGCCGGCGATGACTGGATCGAGGGGGGCGGGCTCTTTGACTATATCGCCGGGGATCATGGCGATATATTCTTCAACTCCACCGAGATCGGCCATGACGTGATCAACGGAGGCCGCGGCGATACCGATTATGACGCCGATTCCGGCGACGACATCATGATTGGCGGCGAGGGGATCCAGAAGTTCATCGGCATGTGGGGCTTTGACTGGGTGTCCTTTAAAGGCCAGGCGGTGGGTGCCGAGGCCGATATGAACACCCCGGTCTTTGCAACCCTGCCGCTCGAGGTGCTGCGCGACCGCTTCAGTCAGGTCGAGGCATTGTCCGGCTGGAAATATGACGACGTTCTGCGCGGCGATGACCGCTCGGCGGATGGTGGCGCCGTCGGCCTGGCCGATCCGACCCCCGAGGGGAATTTCCTTTATAACGAACTCGATCTTGAAGGAATTGCGCGCATTTCGGGTCTTGATCAGCTGATCCTGCCCGAGTTGATGTCCATGGGGCAATACTGGGCCGATGGCTCGGGAAGCCAGAAAATGATCTTCACCGGCGGCAATATCCTGCTTGGTGGCGGCGGCAGCGATCTGATCGAAGGGCGCGGCGGAAATGATGTGATCGATGGCGATGCCTGGCTCAATACCCGCATCGCCATCCTGGGAGAAAGCGGCCAGCAGATCGCCACGGCCGAAAGCATGATGGGGCCGGTCACCGACAACACTGGTCAGACTTTGCATAACGGCCGCCCGCTGAGCAGTCTGATGCTGGAGCGGGTCTACAACCCCGGCCAGCTGCAGATCGTGCGCGAAATCCTCTGGGACGACAGCGGCACAGACACTGCCCTTTATTGGGATGATCTGGCCAATTACGAGCTGACTCAGAATGCCGATGGTTCGATCACCGTCAGCCATATCGATGTACCCGACGGCGTGATCAACCCGGCCACGGGGCGGGCCTTCATCGACGATGGAACCGACCGGCTTTACAACATCGAATATCTGCAATTCGCCGATCAGCGGATCAATGTGGGGCAGTTCTTCAATGATCCGCCCGTCGGCCTGCCGCTGATCAGCGATACAACGCCGACACAGAACGCGGCGCTGCAGGTTGATCTTGCCGGGGTCAGCGATGCGGATGGCATTTCGCCCGGCTCGGTGGCGCTGCAATGGCAGGTGCTGCTGGCGGGGAACTGGTCCGATATTCCCGGTGCCACCGGGGCCAGCTTCACCCCTGGCATCGGTCAGGTGAACACCCAGTTGCGGGTCGTGATGCGCTACACCGATGGCTTTGGCAACCCGGAGACGGTCACCTCTGATCCGACCGGCATCGTCGGGGTCGAGCTGATCGGCACGGCGATGGCGAATGTGATGGATGGCACGGCAGGCAGCGATGCAATCTACGGCCGGGGCGGCAACGACACCATCAGTGGCTTTGGCGGTGATGATGTCCTGAACGGCGAAGGCGGCTCGGATGTGCTTTTCGGCGGGGCGGGCAATGACACGCTGGATGGCGGCGACGGAGCCGACGTGCTGTCGGGCGGCGAAGGGGACGATCTGTTGTACGGGGGGGCCGGCATTGACCTGCTGCAGGGCGATGGTGGCAATGACACCCTCGAGGGCGGCGGCGGCGCCGACACGCTGTCGGGCGGCGAAGGGGACGATCTGTTGTACGGGGGGGCCGGAATTGACCTGCTGCAGGGCGATGGCGGCAATGACACCCTCGAGGGCGGCGGCGGCGCCGACACGCTGTCGGGCGGCGAAGGGGACGATCTGTTGTACGGGGGGGCCGGAATTGACCTGCTGCAGGGCGATGGCGGCAATGACACCCTCGAGGGCGGCGGCGGCGCCGACACGCTGTCGGGCGGCGAAGGGGACGATCTGTTGTACGGGGGGGCCGGAATTGACCTGCTGCAGGGCGATGGCGGCAATGACACGCTTGAGGGGGGGGACAGCGCCGATACCCTTTCGGGCGGCGAAGGGGACGATCTGTTGTATGGGGGGGCCGGCGTTGACCTGCTGCAGGGCGATGGCGGCAATGACACCCTGGAAGGCGGCGCTGCCAATGACGTGGTCGAGGGCGGCGCGGGCGATGACCTGCTGATCTGGCGGGCCGGTGACGGGCGCGACGTTATGCGCGGCGGCAGCGGCACGGATACCGTCCGGCTTTATGGCGACGCATCAAACGAGGCCTATCACATCTGGACCGTAGCGGCCTGGAGGGCTTTCAGCGGCGCCAATAATACGGCTGGCGGTCTCGACCCCGATGCCGAGATCCTGATCACCCGAAACGGGACCAACTTTGCCAGCATCGTCGCCCAGCTGTCCGGTATCGAGGAGATCCATATTGATGGTGTGGGGGGCAATGACACCTTCACCCCGCATGGCGACTTCAGTCCGACCTCGCTTTCGCACAACACCATCCGCTTTACCGGCAGCACCGGCAATGACCGGGTGGATATGACGCAGCTTCTGTCTGCGCATCGGGTGGTGTTCGACGGCAAAGGCGGCGATGACAGTATCATTGGCACCCTGCGCCCGCAGGACGTCTATATCGACGGAGATGGCGTCGGGACGCAGGGTCAGGCCGGTGACGGGCAGGACGTTTCCGCAGCAGAAGCCGAAGCCGAAGCGGCAGCAGAAGCCGGTGAGGCGGAGGCTACTCACACCACCAATGTCCTGGCTGGCAGCGCCGCCGATGACATCCTGAGCGGCAGCGAAGCCGGGGATCTGATCTCGGGCGGCGCGGGCGATGACCTGATCCGCGGCAAGGGGGGCGATGACGTTGCCCTTGGCGGCGCGGGCAGCGACACCCTTCTGGGCGATGGCGGCAATGACAGCCTCTTTGGCCAGGACGGGGACGACTACCTCTTTGGCAATGACGGAGAGGATGTGCTCTCGGGCGGCGCGGGGGACGACCACCTCTTCGGCGGCGCCGGGGACGATCTGTTCCTTGCCGGGGTGAATGACGGCAATGACGTCTATTTCGGCGATGCGGGGTCAGATACGCTGGATATGTCGGCGATCACTGCGGCGATCCGGGTCGATCTGGACCTTGGCACCGCCAGCAGCGCCCAGAGCGGACAGGACATTCTGCGCGGCATCGAGAACGTCACCACCGGCCAGGGCAATGACCTGCTGATTGCGGGGAATGGCCTCAATATCCTGACCGGGGGCGCGGGCGATGACACCTTCTGCTTCCGCAGCGCCGCGGCCGCCGATGGCGATGTGATCACCGATTTCGCACCCGGTGACCGGATCGATCTGTCGGGCATCGATGCCAATGCGGAGCTGGCGGGCCGGCAATCCTTCACCCTTGTGACGGGCGATGCCCTGACCGGCCCCGGACAGCTTCTGGTGACGCAGGAAACCCGCGCCGATGGCACTTATACGGTGATCGCGGGCAGTACCGAAGATGCCGAGCCCGCCTTCCGCATTCACCTGAAGGGCGCGCATGAGCTGACAGCGGGCGACTTTACCCTCTGAGGCCCGCACGTCTCCCCCCCGCCTGGGCCATCAGGGTCCGGGCGGGGACCAGTCATCTGCACCACAGTCGTCGGGGTGACGTCATGCGAATACAGGATCCGGACCGGGCAGCGCGCCGCCGTGCGGCAGCAGAGCTGACGTCGGGCTATCGCGGCTTAATCAGTTTTCTTTTCTTCATTTCAGGGATCATCAACATTCTGGCGCTGACGGGCGCTTTCTACATGCTGCAGATCTATGATCGTGCGCTCGGAAGCGGCAGCATCCCGACATTGCTTGCCATCTCGATACTGGCAATCGGGCTTTATCTGGCGCAGGGCCTTTTTGATATCATCCGCAGCCAGATCCTCGTGCGGATCGGCGGGCGGATCGATGCCAAATTTGCCCCTCTCGCGCATCGCGTGGTGATCGATATGCCGCGCCATGGCTATTCCACCACCGAGGCGCTTGAGCGGGGCCGCGATGTCGACACCCTGCGCGGCTTTCTGGGCAGTCAGGCCCCGGTCGCGCTTTTTGACCTGTTCTGGGTGCCGATCTTTGTGGGCTTCGTTTATCTGCTGCATCCGCTGCTGGGGGCGGTGACGCTTGGCGGGGCGGTGGTGCTGACCCTGCTCACGGTGGTGACGGAGCTTGTCTCGCGCGGCCTGAATGACCAGGCGCAAAAGGCTTTGGTGCAGCGCAATATGATCGCCGATTCCAATGCCCGCAATGCCGAGGTGCTGCGGGCGATGGGCATGGGCCCGCGCGCCATCAGCCGCTTTGAGACCGCCAATGACGACCATCTGATCCTGCAGACCCGGGCCACCGATGTCACCGGCACCTTCGCGGCTGTCGCGCGGGTGCTGCGGATGATGCTGCAGTCAGCGGTGCTGGGGCTGGGGGCCTGGCTGGTGATCCGCGGGCAGCTGACGCCGGGAGCCATTATTGCGGCCTCGATTACTTCGGCCCGGGCGCTGGCACCGATCGATCTGGCGATCGCCAACTGGCGGGGTGTGGTGCTGGCACGGGCGGCCGCGAAACGGCTGCGCGATACCATGGTGGCGCTGGCCTCGGTCCAGGACCCGATGGCTTTGCCAGCCCCGCGCCGGATGTTGCAGGTCGAGGGCCTGACCGTGGCGGCACCAGGCAACGGGCGGGTGCTGCTGAGTGACGTGTCTTTCACGCTCAGCGCGGGTCAGGCGCTTGGCGTCATCGGCCCGAGTGGCGGCGGCAAATCCACCCTTGCCCGCGCGCTGACCGGGATCTGGGCTCCGGTGCGGGGGGAGGTCAGGCTGGACGGTGCCGCGCTTTCGCAATGGACCGAAGAGGCGATTGGCCGCCACATCGGCTATCTGCCGCAGGATGTGGTGCTGATGGAGGGCGATATCCGTGCCAATATCGCCCGGCTTGAAGAGGATCCCGACCCGGAGGCGGTGGTCACGGCCGCGACGGCCGCGGGTGTGCATGAGATGATCACCCGCCTCGCCGATGGCTACCAGACCCGCCTTGGGTCGATGGGCGGCGCAATCTCGGGCGGCCAGCGCCAGAGGATCGGCCTTGCCCGCGCGCTCTTTGGGGCGCCTTTTGTGGTGGTGCTTGATGAGCCGAACTCCAATCTCGATGGCGAAGGCGAGGCCGAACTCAGCGCCGCAATCGCTGCCGTGCGTGCGCGGGGCGGCATCACCATTGTGATCACCCATCGCCCCAGTGCTCTCGCGGCGGTGGATCTGGTCGCGGTGATCCAGAATGGCAAAATGACCGCCTTTGGCGATAAATCGGAAATCATTGCACGCCCGGTTCGGGCCGAAACCGGCTCTGACCCGGCGCGTGATCTGCAGCAAAGGGTGCTGTGATGGTCATCCGCATCCGCAGCAACAACGACCGTAACCCCGAAGACGACCGCCCTTTCCCCGGTGACGAGAGGGAGGACACGCCCCGCTCACGAATGCCCCAGGTGGTGGTGGCGGTGATGGCGATGGCTCTGGCCTTTCTGCGTGCTCTGGTCAGCGAAGCGAAGGCCTTCTTCCCCCCTGCCCCGCCGGGCGGGGAGCCTGTGGCGGGTCCCGGGCAGGCGGCGGATCTGACCGTGCAGGTCACGGACCCGGCCGGGACGGGACCTGTCACAGCACATGACGCATCTTCTTCACGCAGCCTGTCCGTCAGCTGGGGCGGCAGTGAGAGCCGTCTCGGGCTGGTGCAGATGGCGGCGCGACAGGCCGGTGCGCTGCCGGCGGCCAATGACAATGGCTATATGCAGCCCGATGCCGAGGCCTTTCTGGCCCGGATGATGCATTTCAGCCAGCCGCTGCACGAGGCCACTCTGAGCTTCAGCCCGCCTCCGCCGCAGCAGCCTGCGCCGCCGCAGCCGGTGGTCGTCGTCTCCGAGGACGGCGAGTGCGGCTGCGGATCGGGCGACAGGTCAAAGTCCGGCTCAGCGGCCGGGCCCGATCGCCGCTCGCCGCTGCCGCTTGAGGCGGTGCTGATCGGCAGCCTCCTGGCTGACAGTATGGGCCCGGCCCATGGCGAGACGACCGACAGCCCCGCCTCCCCTGCGGCCGATCCTGAGGGGGCGGAGCCTGCGACCGGTGAGCCGACGCCGCCCCTCTCTGAGGGGGCGCGCGACGATGACGGACAGCCCGGCGCAGTCCCTCCCCCGGATGCGCCGCCCGGACCTGAGGTTCCGCCCTCTGTTCCGGTCCGGCCCTGCCCCGGCCTCAGCCTGTCAGACCTGCCGGCCCCGCATCAGGCGCCGCAGCCCGCCTCTTTTCCCGCGGCACCTGATGACGGGGCCGGACCCGTCGGTGACAGCGAGGCCCCGCTTCATGGCAGCGCAGAGGGTGATGTGATCTTTGGCGGCCCTGGGGATGATATCCTTTCGGGGGGCAGCGGCGACGATATGCTGTTCGGGCGGGCGGGGGACGATCTCCTGATCGGCGGCGCGGGCAATGACACCCTGTTCGGCGGGGCGGGCAATGATACCCTTCTGGGGGGCAGCGGGCATGACATCCTGCCTGGCGGAACGGGGGATGACGTCCTGATCGGGGGCGATGGGGATGACACGCTGCTGGGCGGGGCCGGCAATGACCTGCTGCGGGACGGCAGCGGCGCGGATCTTGTTCTGGCAGGCGAGGGGGACGACCATGTGCTGGCAGATGCCGACGCCGGTCACGATCATTTCGACGGCGGCGCGGGCCGCGATCACCTCGACTATACCGCGAGCCCGGCGGATCTGACTTTGACCTACTCCGAGGGGGCGGGCCGGGTCACCACCCCGGAGGGGTCTGACAGCTTTACCGGCTTCGAAGCTGTCACGGGGGGCGCTGGTAATGACCATTTCCTGATCGGGACAGGCATGGCCCGGCTTCGCGGGGGCGAGGGGCAGGATATTTTTGAATTCTGCCTGCCGCCCGCGCCTTCAAATCTGCCGCCCGCGCTCAGCATGCCGGAAGGGCCGGCGCCCGCCGCGCTGCGCTTTGACTACTGGCTGGACGATTTTCAGGCAGGGGATCGCCTGCGTCTGCGCCATCATGACATTGTGGAAGATCTGCTCGACAGCCTGGAGGACAGGTTCGGGGAGTTCTATCGCACGGAAATCGACGATGACGATCTGCACCTGAGCATCACGCATGAAAGCGACGAAGACGGCGATCGGACCATCATCCGCGGGACGATGGAGGAGAACGACAGTTTCACCCTGATCATCACGCTGGAAGGCCATCGGGCCCTGGCGCTGGTGGAATTCACGTGAGAGGTGCGCCATGAAAACCGTGAAAGACAAGACCGGGTCTTATTTCGGCCTCAGAGGCCGGGTGCTGACGGGCAGCGTGCTGGCCGTCGGGCTGATCGCCGGGGTCGGCGGCTGGGCCGCCACCACCCCGCTTGCCGGAGCCGTGATCGCCAGCGGCGTGGTCGCCGTCGATCAGAACCTGAAACTGGTGCAGCATCTGGACGGCGGGATCATCAGCAGCATCTTGGTGCGCGAAGGCAGCCGGGTCCGGGAGGGGGATGTGATGTTCCAGCTCGATGATGCTCAGACACGCGCCGAGCTGGAAATCCTGCGTGGCCAGTTGATCAAGCTGAAGATCCAGCAGGCCAGACTCGCAGCCGAGCGCGACGGCCGGGACGCTCTCGTGCTGCCCGCCGCGATCGATGTCACCGATCCTGCGATTGCCGGACAGGTGGCAGGAGAGCAGCGCATCCTGTCGGGGCGGCTGGGCGAATATCGCGCCCGCCGCCAGCAGTTTGAACTGAGCATTGAGCAGGTCGCTGAGGAGATCCGCGGGCTCGAAGCGCAGGCCCTGGCCAAGAGGGAGGAGGCCGGGCTGGTGCAGGAAGAGCAGACCCGCAGCGAGACCCTGATGAAAGCGGGGCTGGCCGAAATCGGCCGCGTGGCGGCCACGCGGCGTGAACTCGCACGGCTGACCGGCGAAAGCGGCGAAATCGCCGCCACCATCGCCCGCGCCCGGGTGCGCAGCAGCGAAATCCGGCTGCAGATCCTGGCTGCCGATGATCTTTTCCGCACCGAGGCGCAGCGGGGCCTTGGGCAGACCGAGATTCAGATCGACGAAATGGAGCAGCGCTTTGCCGCCACCGCGGACCGGCTGACCCGCACCGAATTGCGCGCACCGATCAGTGGCATCGTGAATGAACTCAACGTCCATACGCTTGGCGGGGTGATCGGCGCGGCAGAGGTGCTGGCAACCATCATGCCTGATGCCGCGCAGCTGACCTTTCAGGTGAGGGTGCCTCCTGTGCAGATCGATCAGGTGGTGCCGGAGCAATCTGCGCGGGTGCGTTTCCCCGCCTTCAACCAGCGCGTGACGCCGGAGCTGGCGGGCACAACCCGCTATGTCGCCGCCGCCGCGACCCGTGATCCGGTCAGCGGCGAATCCTTCTTCCTCGCCGAGATCGGGGTTGAGGCGAGTGCGCTCGCCGCTCTGGAGGGGGCGGTGCTTTTACCGGGCATGCCGGTCGAAGTTTTTATCGCGACCGAGCCGCGGATGGCAATCTCTTATCTTGCCAAGCCCTTTACCGATGTCGTGCTGCGCGCCTTCCGCGAGCGGTGACGCAAAAGCTGTCATGAGAGGGCCAATCGCACCCGTTAATAATTATTCACCTTAATTCACAAATTTCTGTTAACTTTGGTGACAATGCCGGGGGGGAGTTCAGGCATGACAAATATTCGCGTAGCAATATTTGATGATCATCCAATCGTGATTGACGGAGTGCTGCGTGTGCTCACTCAGATCGACGATATGGATTGTGCCGGGACCGGCAGCACTGCGGCAGCAGCAGCGGAATATGCGCTGGAAAACCGGGCGGATGTTCTCGTGATGGATCTGGGGATGACCGGCGATGTCTGCCGGACGATCATGAAGCTTCAGCGCCTGACCCCTGACGTGCAGGTGCTGATCTTCACGGCGTCGAACGAGCTGCAGGATGCCCGGCGCGTGCTCGAGGCCGGTGCCAGGGGCTATGTGGTCAAGGGCTGCAGTGGCGCTGAGCTGGCAGACGCAATCCGGGCCCTGTTTCGCGGCGAGGTCTATATCAGCCAGACCGTGGCCGCTCGCATGATCATGGCCTCGCAAAAGGCCATGCAGAACCACCGTGAGGCCGAGGATCTCAGGCTGAACATGCGCGAGCAACAGATCCTGAAGCTGCTGCTGACCGGTATGACCAATCGCGAGATCGCCGCGCGGCTGAAGATCAGTGAAAAAACGGTTAAGCATTACATGTCACTGGTCATGCAAAAGCTGAATGTCCGCAACCGCCTCGAGGCCGTGCTGGCCGCCCAGAAGCTGCAAAGCAGCTTGAATCAAAGACCGCGCACGGCAGGCTTTCTGCAATAGCTCAGCGCAAAGGCAGCCGGACCAGCATCACGACCCGCCCCGAGGCGCATCTGCGGTGCTGCATACTGCCGCCAAGCGCCAGCAGGCGGCGGCGCAGGCCCGGCAGGCCCAGGCCGCCGCGTCTGCCCGGTCCCGAGGAGGCTTCGGATTGGATCAGACTGGCAACCGTCACCACCAGGCTGTGGCCCCGGGACCTCACATGCAGTTGCGGAGCCCTGTCACAGGCATGTTTATAGGCATTCATCAGTCCTTCCTGCACGACGCGGAAGAGACACACCTGGAAGGCTGTCTCCAGCTCGGGCAATCCATCGGCGATGTGACAGGCGACCTGCGATCCGGTCATGCCGGCGTGGCGCCGCACGGCGAGATGGATGGTCTCTCCCATGCTGAGCCCGACCAGTTCCGGCAGGCTGAGCCCGGAGGAAAGCTCACGCAACTCACGCATGGTCTGCGACAGCAGTGCCTCGATCCCGCGCCGCCCGACCGGGCAGGCCGCGTCGTCCAGGGAAAGCGCCGCCGCGGTCAGCATCTGCAAAGGGCCATCATGCAGGTCCGCCGCCAGAGCGTTCAGCAGCGCCTCATTGCCATTAATGAGATCATCGCGCGCGGTATCCGCGTCATTGCGCAGCGCACGATTGACCGCGAGAAGTCTTTCGGTATTGGCCAGCCGCGCGTCCAGTTCGATGCGTTGTTCCTGCACCACCCGACGTGCCCAGCAGAGGGTATAAAGCAGGAGCGCCAGGATCACCCCTCCCGTCAGTGCAATTCCCGCCCAGATCAGCTTCGTGCGCTGCGCTTCGGCCGCAAGCAGTGGCCGTGCGTCCAGATAGATCTCACCGATGAGCCGCGGCCCGCCATCGGGGCCAGGATCGAGTGGCACGTAAATCTCCAGCAGCGGCTCATCCGGATCCATGATCCCGGGGCCGCCCTCCATGTAGGAGCGGCCCTGCACAATCTCGGAGAAGATTCCCTCCTCTAACACCCGCGCCAGGCTGGGATTCTCACGCCATTGCCCGGCCAGCGCCGGGGGGGAGCCTGAGACGATGGTACCGTCCGGCCGCCAGAAGACCACCGCCTCAATCCGGCCAGGAGGTACGACTATGCCGCGAAGATCAAGGCCGGACAATGTGGCAACAGGTTGACCATCCGCCCCCCCTCTCACGATCAGCTGGAAATAGCCGGCAGCCATTCGCGCCGCCGCCCGGATATCCGACTGACGCAGGTAATGTGTAAGCCAGGCTCCGGACAGCAACATGCAGACCGAAACGATAACCGTAAGCAGTACGATCACCCGATTAAAAATACTCATTACATACACGGAATAAGATAAAGAAAAAGAAAGGCTATATTTCTATGCCAGGCTATCATGAGACTGGTACTGATGACAGAAAAAGAATGGTGTTATTTTCCGCTTGGAATGGCGTTGTTGAGCTAATCGGCAGCAGGCTGATCTGACCCTTTCCCGTTTTATCGTTCAATCTGCAGCTCTGATTTCGGCAGTGCCGAGGGCGTTCTATCTGTTCATGATGGCGATGCGGATCTGGATTTCTGCGGTCTGTCGGTAATCATTCCCGTTTTAGCGGGGTTCTGGAGTAGAACTCACGCAGCCAGTTTCAGCTTTTGGGCGGTCGTCATGCGGCCGATGCCCATCTTGGACGGTCGTGATTGTATGTCCGGAGCCAGCTCGTTGCGATGTCTGCACCTCCTTGATGCTGTCGAAGATGTACAGGTCAAGCCAGTCGTGGCGCACCGTGCGACGGTATCGTTGGACATAGGCGTTCTGCTGGAGCTTTCCTGGCTGGATGTGGTTCAGGGCAATTCCTTGTTTTTCGGCCCAAATCATCAATGTTGAACTGATATATTCCGGCCCGTTGTCGGCTCGTATCGACTGCGGCTTGACTAACCTTGCTACGTGGCGGATTATGTTATGTTGGACATCACAATTTTTAACTTATGCTGCGTATACGTGTTTTCTCTCGGGAGATCTTGGATACTGCGCCTTGGTTTTGCACATTTAACAACTGTTAAGTTGTCGCTCATGCCAATAGCGCCATGATCACATGGTCGACAGGTAAACTTGCGCGCAGCAGCTTTCTGAACCAGATGACGCAGATAGGCTCTTGGTGAGCGAATTCGATCAAATTTTTGCAAAAGTGCGGCCACTAGGTGTTTGATCTCACGATTTGATGGTGTGATCCTTTCGCAGG
>NZ_RRAZ01000050.1 GCF_003863335.1 Falsigemmobacter faecalis
CTGGGCATGAGCTGAGCGGCACAGAACTGAGGTTTGAAATGACCCAACCCCATACCGACCCCGAGCGCGCCCGACTGGAGCGCGAATTGCAGGAAGCCCGCACCGAGGTGATTGCCGTTCACGATCTCTGCGATGCGCAGCAGGCCGAAATCGCTCAGCTGTGCAGCCAGCTGCAGGATCGCAGCTATGAGTGCTGAACCCGATCTGCTGCAGTGCCTCCTGGAAGAAGGCGAGAGCCGGAACGAGCGGCTGCACCCCGCTCCGAGGTGGCTTATTGGCGCCTTTCTCGCCAACGTCACCGCCTTCGGTCTGCTTGCCTGGTGGCTGTCATGATTGCGAAATGCACCCACGTACTGCCAACGCTCAGCTGCTATTCCTCCGCAGATACCACCGTTCAGGTCAGCCTCTCGCGCATGCCGTGGGGCCCGTCAGTGACCCGTGCAGATGCAAGGCCTGAAAGCGCGCCATCTGCCCTGAGCAGCCGCCGGCCGCTAACCCGTCAGGCGGAGAGCAGCCGCCTGACGCAGACGCTCTCCGCCATCCGGGCGGAATGGTCAGAGCACCGCGAGAGTTGCGCACCAAACGGTCGTTTTCGGCCATAGCTGCCGGTCATGCGATGCTACAGGCGACCTACCTACAGGCCGAAACCAGATGATCGTGCACCGCCGCTTCTGCATGGGGGGATGCCTCACAGCTGCCATTCAAAGCGGACACTAAATTGAAGTCCAGATGTCTGTTGGGAAGTATAAGTAGAAACTCATTGAGATGGTCGATTCACGGGGGTTGTCAGCCGCATACAATTGATGCCTATTACTTAGTGTATGCGCCAATTTTACGGAAAGGCAAACTGGATACACTTCCTGATCGCAAACACCAAGCTAGATGAAAGCACGCTATGATAGTTATTTTCGAAACTAGATTGGCAGAGATTTTTGACCAGGCTGTTCTTTCTGCGGCCTTTTATCTACGACTGCCTACCAGAGAAATCTACCTTTTGGGTCATAGGAAATACTCCGAAAAATCGTACGGCAACTGGTTAAGATGTGGGTAATCCACTACACGCTTCGATTACTATGCATGGCGCAGTATGCGCTCGCGCGCTATGTTGGCAAGTTGCTTGCGGTATTTCAGCCACAAACTGTTCTTGAGCGCGGAAGGTGAAACATGATCAAAAATCGACATGTTTCGCGCACATTCTTTCTGATTAGAATTTCTCTAATGAGTAAGTGAAAGGGCGATAATCGGTCCAAGCTCCGTTTTCATGTTAGAGATAGAAGAACTTTATCATTATTCTGCCAAAGGTGATTAGATGTCTAAGAAAATTGCAGAATTTTCGTATGATTTGCACTCAGGGCTTTCCTCTCTTTCCGTCCCTGAATTTGATCAACTTCCTGTGTTGGGGATGTGTGCCACACTAGCTGTGCACATCAAAGGATTAGGCGAAATAGAGTATGATGTTCTAAGGAAGGTTTCTGATCACTTTATGTCGATACCTTCTTTTGCCTTGAAGCAAGTCGTCGAAATTCTCGATGCAATTGAGTTTGTAAATATCATTAGCAGAGGCCGGACGATTGAAAAAATAATTCCCAATATCCCTATTTTTGATAATGTCTATGAAGGTCTAGGGCAGTTTGCGTCGAACGAGCTTTCATTCAATGAGCACGAAGATGCTACTATTGAAATCCTTTCAGCTTTATATGACGCGCCCAAGAACAGGGAGTCTTTACTTGCGAAGTCAGGGATAAACAAAATCCTTTTTAACAGGTGTGTGACCCTGGGTGAAAAAAGCGGAATCCTGACTGAGCAAATGGCTCGTGGTAAAAGCATTTTGATTAGTCCTTATTACTTCGCGGACAACCTGACGGGCCTAGCCGACACGGTAGCTTTAGCGGGCGCACCTGCGCTGCAGTCTACACTTCAAAAAATCAAGGAGAGCCAAGGATGGCCACTATCTCTCGTGGCTAGCACTGGCAGGATTGGTAATGTTCAGTTAACTCCGACAGAGCAGCAGCTGGTGCAAAAGCTCGCGTCTGAAGGAATCGTCAAACCGCCAACGATTAGTTTTGGTGCGAAGACTGAGTCATTTCTGTTCACGCCTAAGCCTGGCGGGGCGCGACTAAATGCTGCCAATAGGGAGATATACGAACGAGCAATGGCGATCATCTCTGCTGTAAGGAAAGGGCAGCTTCTGCCAGAGGAATACAGAATACGTTCGCCGATTGCTATCCTCCGGGCACTTCGGAACAATGGTTTCCTCGGCTCAAATTCTGAGGCTTCAGAGCAATATAGAAATCTTGTTGTGATGAAAGTAGCGCATTTGAAAGAAGTCGCCTCGGGTAGATGGCAGCTGCAGCTCCATCGAACAATTGAGAATGAACAGGCTTTGGATTTGGCAATTGAACTGCTTGAAGAAGGTACCGTCTCAAACATGGAGGTCAATCAAGAAGCGAGAATTGCTCTTTCTAAGGGTGAAGAGTATATTCAGTCTCTGATTTCAGCGACAGAGTTAAAAAAAAGGCAGAAACAGTTAACCGACCCTCAGGCAATTGAAGAATTTGATCAACTTGTTATGCAGTTTGATTGACCATGGGAAAATACGATAAAGATCGACGCCAAAAAGAGCTCGCAATTCGCTATTGCTTAGCGCAGGGAATGGTTCCTTGCTTAGAGGTGGTTGTTCCAAGCATTTCTGAATTGTCAGACAATCCTGAAGTTATCACCGACATAGACGCTTTGGGTTTAGAGTTTGTCGCTGATGGAGGATTGCGTCGAATTGCGTTCGATTGCAAGTCGTCTACGAAACTTAGCGCGATCGGCCGCACATTTTGGGCAGCTGGTTTAATGCAGTATACTGGTTGTGATGGTGCGTTCGTTATCTTAGGTAAGCCAGCAGTCTACAATCACAGAATATCCGCCCTTTCGATCAATGTAGATTTGCATGATCAGAAATCTTTTGAGGATTTAGGTCGTTCTAAGTTGCTAGACTTCGACATGCCTCACCATTATCAATCAACAATTGATAACTGGGAAAAAGTATCTGATGCATATGACAAATGTGTTTGGTCCAAAACTGCTTTTGAAATTGCTCGAAACACAACTCCCATCTCACGAACGCCTGAAAAAACATTCAGGAAGTTGGTGGTCGAGTTGAAAAGGAATCGTGGATATTTTGATCCACGAAAGAATGAGCACATGGCGATATTTTTCGACCTCATGGCATCAATGTTTATACTGTGGACTTCTATGGGGCGGGACTTCAGGCGCATATACAGCCCTGAGATGAAGCAGCAGCAGTTCGAGCATGCGCTTCGCTTTTATGTTTGGGGAGGCAAAGAAGCGTTCGAAATTCGTCAAGCGTTGCGTGAAAGGGCAGTTCAACTTAACTCCGGAGCAGAAATTCCTGCGGATGTTCAGGAATTTCCTGCATGGGAGCAATTGCAGCACTTCGTAGGATTAGTTGTGAGTGCGCCTCAGGCAGTATTCGGGTGCGTAAATCTTTGCAGGGACCTGTCTATTCGCTGCGTTGTGACAAAGAGTGCAGATGAAGAGGTGAATCTTGCGAATGGAGTTCGAGGCTCAAATCGAGCAACTCAGTTTATCCTCGCTATGGGAGCTTATCTCGTTTCAGCTTGTCAGCTTCCCAGTGACACTAAGGAAAAGCTCAAAGAAATCTTGGCTGAGTTGTAGTGGGGGATGCGCGTTTCGACGTTCTGACATCCTTGTGTTCGCGCAGAGGGTGAACTTCTGAGTTCTTCCCATAACGTTAAGATGACCGGTTCGAACTGACCGTCGCCTTCCCGCCCGAAACTGCTCAGCTGGCCCCCCCTTGACCAGCTGGCGCCAGTCGCCTGTCAGCCACGGTTGCGATGCATAAAGTCAGCGTTTTGCCTGGTATCTCAGAGCTACAGGGCGTGCTGATAATATTGTGTTATCGGATATTAGTGGGCCGACCTTCGCTTCAGGTGTCTTCCCGCACTTTGATCGATCTTGACGTGGCGGCAACTTAATTGAGTTCAGGAGGGGTCTTTTCCCCCCTACTGGGGTTGTTCCCGGTCACTGACTTGAATGGACCGGCGCATGACTCCCTATGATCCAAAATACGCGATCCGAAGCGCGCTGCGCCATGCATACTCTGAACCCTTGGGAGCTCCCACCTCTCGAATGCATGAGCTGGCCCGCCAGCTGGACCTGCTCTTGCAAGCGCGGGAAACGACCCTCCTCGAAGATGCAGAGTGTGACCGGCTTCACTGAGGCGCGGGGGTACCGACCACGTCCTCTGTGAAGGGTAAGTCCGGGCTATCGGATATCTTCTTTCGCCCTTCAGGCGCAGGTCAGACGCCTCCTGGCAAAGAACCACTCAGATCGATCTGAGGTGGCAGCTTTATCTCTTGAGCGGCGTTGACCGTCACCTGACAAGATGGTGGTCCCCATGAGTGAATGGATGTCTGAGATCGAGTGGCAGGACATAATGCGTCAGACCATCACGCTTCTGATCGCTTACGTCCTGGCCCTCCCGATCGGCTGGAACCGTGAGCAAGAGGAGCGTAGTGCAGGTCTTCGGACATTTCCGCTCGTCGCCGTGTCCTGCTGCGGCTTTGTACAGGCTGCCGAGGGGCGGCTTGGTGAAGATCTCGGGGCGATGGGCGCGGTGGTGGAAGGTTTAATCACCGGCATAGGGTTCATTGGAGGCGGCGCAATCCTTAAGCTCCAGAACTCGGTGAAGGGGACGGCCACCGCAGCCAGCCTTTGGGGAACCGGCGCAATTGGTGCAGCTGTGGGTCTGGGGGCTTATGAGGTTGCGATTGTCATTGCGCTTCTGACAAAAGCCACACTGACTTTTCTGCCTCACTTCAAGCCAGAGGAAGCTGAGCGATCCCTGCCAGAGAGAGCCCCTGACGGGGCCGATACGGATTCTATGGAAGATCGATAAAGCTCTTGTTAACCCGCTGCTACAATCAGGCAGACCGCGCCAAGATTACCTTATCAAACATTAAGACCCTGTCAGGAACGCATCGAGTTATTCTGCCCGGCATGGGCAGTAGCAGATATACCACCTGGGGCAGCCCATGTGCATATTTGACGGCGCAGCCTTGTGCTGGAGATCAAACTGATCCGGCGCAGCTTGCCGAATTGCCTCACCGGTGGCTGTGCTGCTTTGCAGCACGCGAGGCAAAAACCATAGCCCGGTCTGGGTGAGCGGTGAAATAGTCGGGGATCAGCGCAAATTGGTGGCCTTTTCGCCCAGTAAGACCCTTGCGAGACAGCTGCCCCACCCCAGGCTGCGGTCCAGCATAAGCGGGCGTATCTCCGCTGCTTTGCCTGCAAGTGTGGTATAGGCGTCGTCATCTTCCATCAGCCGCATTAGCGCAGTCCGCAGTGCAGCCACATCATCGGCAGGGAAAGTCAGACAAGCCGCGCCGGCGGTTTCGGCGGCAGGTACGACCGAACTCGTCACGGAGGGCACGCCCTGAACAGCGGCTTCAAGCACGACCAGCGCCAAACCTTCTGTGACGTCAGCGCGGGTCGGACAAACCAAAAGGTCCGCCTCCCCCAGTGCGGCGTGCACACCCTCGGCATCCAGAAGTCCCGCGAACTCAATCTGCCCACCGGCTTCGTGCCGGTCTATTGCCTCTGTCAGGGCCTGATCAGCACTTCCGGTGCCGGCCAGCGTCAGCCGCGCATCCGGAAATTTCGCTGCAATGGCCCCGAAAGCTGCAAGCAGATCGAATACGCCCTTGTTCGCCTCTATCCTGCCCAGAAAAAGAAGCCGTCTCGCTTTCTCGCGTTTGCGGGGAGCCTTCAGGTGCCCGCCCAGGACCTGTGGCATTTCTGTTTCGACGCTATGACCAGCTCCGGCCAGCAGCTTGAACTGACGTGCACATTCGACTGAAGTGCAGACTGCTGCCTCTGCCCGCGTCAGCGCCCGACCCAGCAACCATTGCTGAACGCGGTTCTTCAGCCCATTTGCGCGCCTTCCCATGGGCCAGAAGGAACCGTGAAGGGTCAGGAGCAGGCGTGTCCTTTTGGCTACTGCGTGATAGGCTGTCGGCTTCAGATCGCCACTCAGGATGGCGACATCGGGCGACCAGTCATTGATGACTGCTGCGAGGCGGCGGGCATAGTCGCGTTCTGCCAGATGCCATTTCAGCCCTCTCGCAGAATGATTTCGCCCGACGCAAACGAAGTGAAAGCGGGGGTCGGAGATAGTTGGCTGAACCGGGCCTGAGGTTATTACCAAGGCTTCGGCTCCAATCGCCGCAACCAGGGAATAAAACTGCGCTGAATAGGATAACACCGGCACGCGCGCATCGTGGCGCCCTGCCGCCCACTGTTCGTAGGTTCCTACCACATCACCGGGACCGGCCATGAATGCCAGTCTCGGCGCACGCCCAGCGGGCACATTCAAATGGGTTCGCAGCCGTACCTGCCAATCTGGCGGCAGAATAACCGCTCTGCTTACATCATCAATAAACTGTGTCAATGCACCTCTCCTGTGCCGTCAGCTATTTGGCTATCAGAGTAATCATCCGATTTTAAAAGTGTTCTGACGTATAAATCACGTGGTAATTTTCTGACGTCTTAGTCGCTAGCTAAATAAATGTTTATTTGGGGGAATAAATATTACCCCAAATATCAAAACCCGTGTTTGCACAAATAATCAAGGATCGCCTGCTCACACATCGCCTGCAGCTTCTCGTCGCGCTCCACCCCCAACAGCTGCAGGCGCTTGTAATCTGCCCCGTCCAGTTCGATCGACACCCGGCGCGGGTTCTGCCTTGTGACGCGTACCGGAGCGCCGCGCTTCGGCTTCTCAGCCACGGCGGGGTCACGGACGGTGAAACCCATACGATCGCCAGCCGCATCGATCTGAGCCATGGTTTCAGGGCTGCTGTCTTTCGGCTTGGATTTAAGCAGGCCAGCAAGCTGGTACGGCTTCTTCTCCGTCATTCATCAGCCTCCCGGGCAAGACGCTGCAACACCGCCTCAGCAAACTGCCGCGCATTCTCGACAGCGGCATCATGCGAGCCCTGCGGAGGCATGCTGCGGAGGTCTCCGCCGAACTCAAAGAAGGCCGCAAAGGCTCCCCGCTCCATCAGTGGCGGGTCGATGATCTCGACGCCCTCCGCGATCAGGCTCTCGGTCAGGCCGCGCTGCGCTTTCGACTTGATCGCCTTTGTGGCCGACAGAGCGACGACAAACGGGATCGAGCGTCCAAGCGTTTCCTCTTCCTCAGCCACCATCTGAATGGCTGCCGCGCCGATCTTCACGTCGAGAGACGTGGGCCGCATCGGCACGAGCACCAGATCCGCCTGAGAGATGGCCCGGGTCGCCAGTCGCGATGCCGCGCCGCCCAGGTCGACGATCACCACCTTTCCATCGCCCTCACCTGCTTTGATCTCGCGGATTACTTCAGCCTCACCGACCCGGTGCTTGAGCGTGATGCCGGCAGGCGTGTCGCCAGCACCTGCCCAGACCTCCAGCGCAGTCTCGCGCCCGGTGACGAAGTCGCAGTCCAGCATCGTGACCTCGATGCCCATGGCCGCGAGCTCTGTGCCAAGGATCACAGCCGCGGTGCTCTTTCCGGCCCCGCCCTTGGGACTTGAAATCACGATAGTTGGCATTCGCTCATTCCCTCAATGCAGGGTTTATTTATTTGGGGGAATAATTATTTATATAAAATATTATCACCCCAGTTTCCCATTTTGTTATTTTACTATGGCGCCTGCAGGCAAGTGTTTACTCAGGTCAAGGCAGTCCGCGCCTATGATGTTACTCGCTAAGATCCTCAAGAAGCGGGTTCAGATCAGAGAGGGCCAGCGCCTTTTTCTCAGCGTACATTGCCCGCAGCTCATCCTCAGTCTTCCGCCACCACGTCAGCTTGATGGTGGTCACCTTCCGACCCACTCGATCAGCGACCTCGATGGAGCAATTGAAAGGGGCGAGGGCACAGACCTCAGCGACCGCGGGCTCGATCGCCTTTTGCCGCAGATTGCCAAAGCTTGACAGCTTCCCCTCCGGTACCCCCAGCAGCTCGCGGAAATCATCGATCGCGATCACCTCTGAGAACTTGAACGACATGCGGATGCGCCGCGAGACCGCCTCATACAGGGCAAGCCCGTATTTCGTCGTGAAGGCCTGCAGCACGGCAAGCTCCAGCTTGGCAAAGACCGCGCTGCTTTGGAGCAGGGGAGCCAGGCGCTTGTCGAAGCTGTAGGTGAGCGTGCCGTGCTCGCGCTGGCTGTCGGCCATATCGTTACCGCCGAGCAGCTGCACACGGGTCGTGTGGCCCTCGCCGTGCCGCACCAGAACCACGGTTTTCATCAGAGCTTCGATGCTCTCGCCGATCCGCTCGTTTCCCCCGTGCGTGCCGCGCAGCTCTGCCAGAGAAATGGTAAAATCGTGACCTTCCACCGCAAGCTTGGGGCCAAAGGCATTCGACAGCAGCTTATTATAAAGCCGCCGCGCCGCGAGCGTCAGACCGGTGCCGCCCTGAATATCGATCAGCTCTGCGGGCTTGATCATCTCCCCATCCAAGGGCTTCACCGCGAGCGTTTTAGTCCTATCGTAACTTTTTGGGTGATTTTCCTGCTGATCCATCGAAACCCGCGCCCTGTGTCGGGGTTACAATGCCCCAAATTTTCCTTCTGGGGCAAGTCCTTTGCTCTTACGTCCTGTGAATGGGTACCTATCCACCCCAAAAGTTACAATAAACCACCCGATAAGTTACGATACATCACCCCAAAAGTTACAATAAACCACCCAATAGGTTACAATGCTCCTTGTAACACCCTGATATATCTTAGTTAATTTCACACGAAGAAGAAGATTCTTAGAAGAGTATGAAGAAGCCCCAATGAGGTGTCATTGAACACAGCCACTGAAACGCAAAAAGCCCGCCCCCACCCGTGAGGGCAGGGACGGGCAATGAAACCGCAATCAGCACACACCCTCAAAGCCGATCACCAGATCCGCCGCAGGTTCCCCCACAGCATCCGGTGTTTCAGGGTGAGCGGTCAGCCCTGCGCGCAACTGAGCAACTGCGGGACGCAAGCCGATGCACATCCCGGCATCACTTGCGGGCTTTGTCGCCCATCCGCAGGCGCTCACGCCAGTCAGCACCGCCAGCAGAAGCATTGCTCTGCGCATCCTGTATCCTCCTGATGGTATCGAGAGAGGCCCTGTCGGCCTTCAAATCGGCCCGCTGAGCGGCATCCCTGCGCCCTCGCCAGTAGATCGCCGCGGAAAGCAGGAGGCCCACCAGCGGCTTCCACAGCGCCCGGATCAGCGCGCCAGCCAATGCCGCACCTTTGCGATGAGCCAGCCAGTCTCGGCCAGCGCCAGTGAGATCAGGCCTGCGGTGAAGGCGGCGGCCTCGGGATGCTCTAACACGGCAGCGATCGGGGCAGGGAGACCCGCTGCGATCAACCAGACAGAGAGCCAGCGGAGAAGCTGGCGCAGCAGTTCGAGAGCGAGCGCGTTCATGCCTTCACCCCCAAAGCTTCGAGACACAGCCGCTGCTCAGCCGCCCGTCGATTTGTGAGGCCCCGAATCTGCTTGCCACCGGCCTTGTCCCATCGGCTCAATTGGCGACAAGCGCCAGCCCAGTCTCCGGCCTTCGCCAGCTTCACCAGTGTGGAACCACAAGCCGCGCCGGCGCCGACATTGTAGGTCCAGGAGGTGAGCGCGACCTGGACGCCCTGAGGCTGCGCGGGCAGGGCAGGGAGGCAGGCTGAGAGCTGCGCGTGATAGCCTGCCAGGGACTGCTGTAGCATCCCGAGGCATTGCTCAGGCGTGTAGCGGTCGCCGGGCTGCACGCCCTTGGTCTCGCCATAGCAGACCGTCCAGACAGGCGGGCTGGCGATGCGGTCGAGATAGGCCTCGGTGCGCTCACCCTCCCAGGGGCCGACGAACATGGCTGTAATCGCGAGGATGGCAGCCGCGCCGCCAGCGGTGGATTTCGGGCGCGCACTCAGCATCGCCCGGAGACCAGCAAAGAGCCGGACCAGAAATTGCAGCATTGCTGCCTCCATGTTTGAATTTTGCCCTGAGGCGAGGCCGGGAATGTTCCCCAAGCCTTTGGTCACAAAAGCGTTTGTGAGAGTTGTTTGAGCCTGCTCAGCCCCCAGCTATCTTTCGATAACGCTGAATTCGGAGCAGCCCATGAAGTGCCCAATCGACAATGAAACGCTGGTGATCTCTGACCGTGGCGGGGTCGAGATCGACTATTGCCCCAAATGCCGCGGTGTCTGGCTGGATCGCGGAGAGCTGGACAAGATCATTGAGCGTTCCGTCATGGAACGCCCCGCTGCGCAGCCGCTCCGGGAGCAGCCCCGCGATGGCGACCGCTCACGTCAGGACCACGACGACGATTACCGTCGCTACTCGGACGATGATGATTATCGCTTTGGGAAAAAGAAAAAGCGGGAAAGCTGGCTCGGTGAGCTGTTTGACTTCTGACACCTGTTCACGGGTTGTCGCGATTTTGTGACACCATCTGTCGCGAAACTGTGGCAAGCTGTCTGGATCAACTGGTTATACGCGCATCGCGTCACAGATGACTTCGGTCCTGTCACAACATGCTACGAGCCAGATGTGATGGGACAGGGCGTCTTCAATGAAGACGCCTTGTTTCGTTCGGGCTTCCCCTCTTTGGGGGAATTGTCTGAAGGGCAGGCTTGATATCTATGCGGCAGAATTGTCCCTGAAGTTTACCAGATGGAAAATTTTTAGCGGCCCCCGAGCTTTCCGTTAAGCGAGGGGGCTTTTTCCCTACAGGCATCTCAAAGCCGAGATCGGCGATAAACTGACCCGGAAATTTCAAAGTGGCTCCATAAAATGCCAAAACACGCGCAATGAGAGGTTATATTCTTAAGTTGTTGACCGTTTCGTCCGCGTAAGTGCGAGGCTCTCGGTCATTAACCTTTTGTTAACTTTCAGAGATCCGCTAATGCTTGGTAAAGACTTCCGCCCATTCCAATGTCGCTGCGGTCACAAATTACGCTTTGCAGCTTTGCGCTGTGGCAACTGTGGCGCGCGCACACCCTTTCAAAATCGCGTCGAGTTCTGGGCTCTGGCAGGCTTCGCCGCACTGATCGTGTTTGGCCTCATAGTAGGAGCTTTTATCTCCTGACGCTCATGGCTTCCGCCACTCCTTCCATAGCCTGATTGCCTGGCTGGGGTCGTTCACCGCGATCAGCAGCCAGCGCATGACGCCCTCGGCTGTGAGGGTGACGATGGCGGCCGCCACGGCCAGTGGCACGCCAAAGACCTCAGCCGCATATTCAGCGCCCACCAGCGCGGCGCCCACCGCGACCAGCAGCGTGGTGATCACCTGCCAGGCGCCGAGCTGAGAGCTTGTCTTGATTTTGACCAGAAGCGCGACGGCGACCGCGATCCAGAAGTCGAGAGATTTAAAGTCGGTCACAGCGCCCTCCGCGCAAAGAAAAAGCCCCGCGCGATGGCGGGGCCGTAGGTTTACGCTTCGGGAGCCAGTTCGATCACGGCTGGCAGCCCCTCGAGCCCCAGAAGCGCCCGGGCCGCCGGCGGATCGAGCCCGACCACCGCGAGGATCTTGCCGGGCGGGATCTCCGGCGGCGGCTCATCGGCGACGGGGGGCTCGATCAGAACCACCTCCGCCTGAGCGCTGGCGGCGGCGTCCATATCCGCACCCCATTCCGGCTCGACCAGCGGCTGGAAGGCATCGGAGACAAAGGCAGGGGCCACCAGCCCGGAGGCCACGGCATAGCCGCCGACCACCGGAGCAAGGGAGAAGGTTTCCCCATCCGCTTCACTGTAGCCAATGACGCGGGCGAGGTGATTGGCCGCGCTGATGAGCGCGACCGGAACGGCGATCGTGACCGGGATCATGGCTTATATTTCCCCCATTGGGTTTCGAGCTGTGCTTTTTCGTAAGAGGTAAAGCGGCCCCGCTTCAGGGCCACATCGGCCATGCGCTCTGCGCGCAGCAGATCGGTGCCGGTGGTGCCGTCGCTGGTGACGCTGGCGTAGCCGATCACGCCGAGGTGGGTGACCCAGGCGATTTCCCACGCGCCCGCTGGCAGCACGGCGGGCAGGCTGTCGCCGCCGTCGTTGTAGAGGTGCCAGATGTCGGGGATGCCCGCTTCTATGATGTCAGTGATAGACGCCACGGCCTGGAAGGGAGTTGTCGCAGGACCGATCTCGATCTGCGGGTTGCGCACCAGAACCTTGTTTGCATCCCCAGAGCGGTTGTTGATGCGGAGCTGAGCACCATTCGTGTTATCCGCCCCCAACGTCAGGGTGGCCACCATCCGTTGCCAGTTATCCGTCAGCCTTTCAACATAGGCGGCCTGAGACACGGATGCCCCTGCGCTGTTGCGGATACCGATCATGGCAAGTGAGCCGTATTCTCCTGCACTCTTAACTTCCAGGCTGAAGGTGAGCGTTGAACCGGGCGGAGCGCGGTCTGCGGGAACGCTCCAGTCCGCCCGCTGACCCGCTGCAGCCGAAAGATTGTTCAGTTCCCAGGTGCCGGGCTCAATTACCGTCGCGGTAACACCAGACACGGTGCTTATCGCAAAAGTGTTTCCGATCAAGTTGCGCCGCCCCCCTTTCGGCCAACGCGCGAGGGTCGGGCGCGAGAGAGCCGTGTTCTGCATGGCATGGTTTCCCGGCACCTTTTTGATTGAGTGCAGGGTGAACGGGATAGGGGCTTCAGTGTTCGCCGCAGCCGCGATGAACAAACTGATGGACGTCGACTGCAAATAACGAACGACACGCTCGCCAGCGGCCACCCCTCCGTACGAGCTCCCGGTTATGGAAGAGGCGCGGAGGTTTATAGCCGCAGTCCCCCTGTTCTCGAGGTCGACACGATACATCATGCCTACCTCTATGCCCGCAAACTGGGTGCCCGAGGCGGCGGCGCTGCTGTCCCGCACCACAGTGCCCTCACCCGTTGTCGGATTGTAAGTGCCGATAATCGCAGTGGGCGTACTGGACGTGTAGACCGTGCCCGAACCTTTCATTTCCGAGCCGACAGGTTCAGTTTGATCCAGCAACAGCCCTACCGGGCTTCCGGCCCCGGTTGCCTGGTCCACCCCGGTGTTGGTCTGCCACATGCGCTCCGGGGTCGGCCCCATCCCCGGCGGCACCAAATACCACGCCCCGGTGCGTTCCTGCCACCAGGTCTCGAGCCGCAGCCGCTCGGCATCGCTCAGCGGGGTGTCGCGCGCGAAGACATCGGCCAGCCGCTCATCGCGCAGCAGATCGATGCCCACCGTGCCGGTGCTGACGGCCGTGGTGTAACCGAGGCGGCCAAGGGTGCTGACCCAGGCGATGTGCTGCGTGCCCGCCGGGAAGGTCGCCAGCAGGCTGTCGCCCCCGTCATTCCAGAGATGCCAGACGTCCGGCACGCCCGCCTCGGTGATGTCAAAATCGGATCCAACATGCTGATATGCCCCGAGCGCAGATCCGAACTCCATTTGCGGCGCGTAGATCATCAGATCCCGGGCTGTGACGTTGGACCAGGTATTGATGTTGAAGGTGCCGGTATTTCCCGAAAGATTAAGCGCCCCGACTTCCTGCCATTCGCCCGTCAAAACGATATTTGCTTCAGCGGCTGAGCCTGGAAGCCGACGACGGATCGTTTCTCCGGCGATCCCTTTCAGAAAGAGGCGCGAACTGTATGGGCCCGGAGACGGGTTGGAGGGGCAAAGGGACAATGTTTGCTGGGATGAGGAGAACTGAACCCGACACGCCCTCATACCCCCGGTTGGGTCTGCCTGATTGGGTGTCACCGTCACACCAGAGTTGGCACTATAGCCGAATGAGTGGGCCATATTGCGCCGCCCACCCTTTGGCATCCGCGCCAGCGTGGGCCGCGAGAGCGCGGTCGCCTGCGTGGCATCCACCGTCCCCGCCTTCCGCACGACCTTGCCGATCGGCTGGCCCGCTTCATAAGCCGGGGTGGTCCCGGCAGCATCCTGATAAAGCCTCATTTCACGGCTCCCTGAAGATTGGCCCAGAAGCCCGGCTGACCACGGGTCAGCAGCAGGTCAGGCGTGAATGCGGGGGGCGCAAATCCGCCCGCCCAGAACCCGGGCTGCCCCGGTTTGATGAGATCTGCGGGCGTCCAGCCCCGGCCGCCACTGCCGCGCTGCAGCCCGCTCAGGCTCAGACCGAGACCGAGCATCAGATCCACCCCGTGAGGCCGGTGGCCGTGGTGCCGCTCGAGCGGATGCGCCGGGCGCAGAGCGGATAGGTGCCGGGCGGCAGATCGCCCGTGGTATAGGTCTGGCCGTCGCGCGAGCTGATAAAGCTCAGCGTGCCGCCCTCGCCGCCGATGGTGACGGCGCGCACCGCCTGCGCGAGATCGGCGCTGTCGGATGGCGTGACGGCCAGCGCGCCGATCGCGGGGCCTGAGGCGCTGATCGCGTGGGATTTGAAAGGATCGCTCATGGTGTCTCACAACAAAAAGCCCGCGCGAAACCGGCGGGCGTGGGTGTCAGAATGTCAGGGAGGCGGGGCTCAGGACTGCGGGTCAAAGCCCCCGGCCCAGAAGCCAGGCGCAAGCGCGGCAGGCGTCCAGAGCCAGACCGGCTCCCCGCCGCACATCACGGCCACGATCAGATAGGGGCCCACGGTGAAATACATCACATGCCCTCGCGGATCAGATAGAGCACCGCCGGATCTGGCGCGGTGATCGCCTCATACTCAGCTTTCGTGAGCACGATCAGCCGTTGCGGCGCGCCCTGCTGGCCGAAGTTGTTCAGGAGCACCGTGGCGAGATCCGCGCCCCTGGGCACGATCGAGGGCACCACCGTGAGCATGCCCTTGGCGCAGAG
>NZ_RRAZ01000051.1 GCF_003863335.1 Falsigemmobacter faecalis
CTCAACCAAGTCTCCATCTTTTCCTTCGCATCTGCAAGCGTCATGAACCCGTGAGCGCTGAGACACTCCTCGCGGACGCGGCCGTTGAACGTGAGGAGGGATTAGTGTTCAGTCCGGGGGACTGTTTCCCCCGACGCAGGATGAAGGCGTTATCGGTGGGCTTTCCGGGACGTGAGAAGTCGAGGGTGACCCCCTTGGTACAGGCCCGGAGATCCAGGTCGCGGGAGATGAATTCAGATCCCTGATCGACCCGGATCGTCCTGGGGGAGCCTCGTTCAGCACAGACAGGCTCAAGGGTCTCAACCACATTCTCAGCCCGATAGCTGAAGCGCGGATCAACGACCGGCGAGAAACGCGGGAAAATATCGACAACGGCCAGAACCCTGATCTTCCGGCCTGTCGCCTGTCGCCAACTGGTCATGGACAAAGTCCATGGCCCAGGTTTCATCGGCAGCCTTGGCCGGCTGCCGATCTTCCCGGAGCTTCATCCGGCGCCTGGGCGTTTTGTTGCGCAGCTGCATCCCTGACTCACGGTCAATCCTCCGGGTTTTCTTTTGGTTGATGTGCCAGCCGTCCCGCCGCAACACGACATGCACCCGGCGGTCGCCGTAGCGCATACGGGTTTGACAAATGTCGCGGATTTTCTGCTCTATGCTGGCCTGCCCGGGTCGCCGCACCTTGTAATGGGAGCGCGAGGTCCCGACGAGGAAGACCGCGCAGGCCCTCCGGATCGAAACGTTCCACTCCAGGCAGATGCGGTCGACAAGCTGACGCTTCCCGGCAGGCCTCAGGCATGAACTATGAGCAGCCTGACCGCATGATTCACATATCCGATAACGCAACTTTATAACCGCTGGAAGCGATCGGGTCGAACAGGCGAACGCCATGCGTTCGAGTGGACCTGTGAGGATGGGCGTGTTCGCCCGTATGATGCGGGGCCTGTCAGATGTGGGCGCCGATCCGTCCACCCTGATGATTGACGCAACATATCTGAAGTCCCACCGAACCGCGTCGAGTCTGCGGGTAAAAAAGGGGGTATGAAGGGGGGCCGTGGCCCCGGTGGGGCCGCATAAGCCCCGGAATGGGGCGTCTGATCGGG
This sequence comes from Falsigemmobacter faecalis, assembly GCF_003863335.1. GTDB lineage: Bacteria > Pseudomonadota > Alphaproteobacteria > Rhodobacterales > Rhodobacteraceae > Wagnerdoeblera > Wagnerdoeblera faecalis. Next base: position 1,100 of record NZ_RRAZ01000051.1, read on the forward strand.
CGCACCAAAGGTGGGCTGAACACGAAGCTGCATGCCCTGGCTGATCGAAATGGCAAGCCGCTGCACTTCTTTCTGAGTGCTAGCCAGGTGAGCGATTACACAGAAGCGGCGGCTTTGCTGAGTGCTTTTCCCGAAGCAGATTTTCTTCTGGCAGATCGTGGCTATGATGCTGACTGGCTCAGATATGCACTTAAAAACAAGGGCATCACCCGCTGCACCCCAGGCAGAAAGTCACGGGAAACGCCGGTCAAATATGACAAGCGCCGCTACCGCCGGCGCAGTCGTATCGAGATGATATTCGGGCGTTTGAAGGACTGGAGGCGAGTGGCTACCCGTTATAACCGATGCCCCAAAGTCTTCCTCAACGCAATAATCCTCGCATCAACGGTCATGCTCTGGTGACCCTAACCCGAGAGAACCCCCCGGCACTGTTGAATAAAACGGCGCAGGTGACGCGGTATCTGTTTGTGGCTGGCGGTCACGCAGGTCAGCAGAAAATCGACCTGGGGGGCAAAGGGTCTGATCACCAGATCCGGGGTCAGCGCATTGCGCGCGGTCAGCGCATCGGTGATTGTCACCCCCCAGCCGCTGCGCACCATTTGCGCCGCAGAGTTCATAAAACGCACCTCGACCTCGGGTTTGTACTCATGCCCGGCAATTCGAAAGGCCGTGGCAATCTGCAGCCCGGCCCGGTTCTCGGTTTGCGGGCCGACCAGATCCACGCCCTCAAGATCAGCAGGGGTGATTTCGTCATAACCGGCCAGCGGATGATCATGACGGCAAAGACAGACCGCAGGGATGGTGGCCAAAGGCTCCATGACAACGCCCTTACGCTGATAGCCGGAATACATAAAGCCGATGTCGGCCAGACCGCTTTCAACGCTGGTCAGGACGTTTTCAATCCTGTTGGTTTCAAGCGTCAGCTTCACCCGCGCGTGCTCCGTCTTATAAGCTGCCATCACCCGCGGCAGCAGCGCCTCGGACAGTTCGGCCGTGGCCGTGATGTAGATCTGCCCGATGCGGCCCGCCTTCAGATCGGCGGCCTTCTGGTTAACAGCGTCGCGCAGCTGAAACAGCGCAGTGCAGTCCTCCATCAGGGTCAAAGCTTCCTGAGTGGGCACTAAGCGGTTGCTCACTCTGTCGAACAGTTTCAGCCCAAGAAGCGTCTCCACATGGCGCACCGTGTTGGAAATGGACGGCTGGGACATGCCCAGCCATTCGGCGGCAGCCGTGGTGGTTCCATACTGGACCACGGCGCGCAGCACCTCGAGCTGACGAAGGTTCAACATCGCTCATTCACCCCTGTTGGTCACGGGCCTCAATCCGGATGCGCGTGAAGTTCCGCACCTTATCGGCAAAGGGCCCAAAGCCCTTAATGGCATGAAATTCCGGCGTTTCGTAGGCATCATCTCCGGTGATCACATAGATTGCGACGTGACGCGGGCCACCCTCAATGCAGCGACCGCGACGCGCGGCCAGCCAGCCCGGGCATTGCAGAATATCCGGGATATGGGTGTTCCAGTACCAGTCGTCAAAAGCCGCGTCATACTGGGGGTCGATGTCGACAAAGACCATATGGGTGATATGCGATTGTGCAGCCTGCCCGGGCGTCAGCTCAAGGTGAAGGGCATCTTTCAGCATGGAAAACCTTTAAGATAAAAGCCCTGGCAGGCATGAGGTGCAATCCCCCCCCCACCAGGGCCAAAGGGTCAGAGCAGACCGGCCTGTTTCAGCGCGGCCTCAACTCCGGAGACGATGGCAGGATTTTGCGGCAGCAGCGGCAGACGCGGAGCTGAGTTTTTAATGATCCCCATCAACTTCAGCCCGTCCTTCATACGCGTGTGCATATCGACGACGGGGGCCGGGCCATAGATCGCCATGATGATCGGATAAAGCCGGTCCGAGGCCGCGCGCATCGCCACAAGATCATTGGCCTCTGACGCTTTCCACAGATCGGACAGCAGCTGCGGGCAAAGCGAGGTCAGCCCCGACAGGATACCATCGGCCCCCACGGCGCATTGCGCGTGAAACCACATGAAGTTTGAGGCAAGGATCGCGCAGTCTGCGCCCGTTGCGGCCACCGCACGAAGGTTGGCTTCATAGTTCTGCATCAGGGCCGAGCCCTCTTTGATGGCGAGAACCTCCGGGATCTGTGCCATTTCAGCCAGAACCTGCGACGAGAAGCCAAAGCCCGAGCCGATCGGGAACTGAAACACCGAGAGCGGCATCTGAACTTCGCGGGCCAGCTTTTCCATGAAAAGCGCGCCCGCGCGCGTATTGGCATTGCCGCCGCCAAGCGCCTCGGGGGGGAAAATCACCGCGACATCAGCCCCGGCTTCGCGCAGGGCGTCAACCTGGCGGACGGCATCGGGGTAACCGGTCGGCACGACGCCCGCCAGCAGCGGCTGATTTTTTGAGATCTGCGCTTTGGTGCGGCGGATCACTTCGAACTTTTCGCTGTCCGTCAGCGCCGTGGCCTCACCCGCATGTCCGTTAACAAAGACGCAGTCGGTTGTCGCAGGCTGCGCGCAGTGGTCCAGCACGGCCTCATAGCCCGCCCAGTCAATGCTGCCGTCTTCGTGGAAGGGAAGGACGGTGGCAACGGTCATGCCACGCAGGTCTTTTGCGGTCAGGGTCATCAGGAAACTACCTTTTTGCGGGGGAATTTCAGGGTGGCTTCGGCTTTCAGAACCTCAATTCCATCCTGATTGCGGGCAGAAGCCGCCCAGTCGACGGTGCGGTTTTCCAGGTCAATCGCCGCGATCCAGATGTCAAAGATGATGGTGTCGCCGTAAGGCACCGCGCCGGTGAACCAAAAGCAGTCCCGGATCGACACGCCAACGGTGCCAACCAGTTCCGCCGTCAGCACCGAGGTGCAGACCCCGGCCACCAGAATGCCCGGTGCCAGACGCTGGCCAAAGCGGGTGGTGCCTGCATAGCCTTCGTCGACATGAACGGGGCCGAAATCGCCCGAGGCTGCGATATACATCGCGCCATCGGCCTCTGTGATGGTCTTGGCGATCGAGACCCGATCACCGACCGTCAGGTCATCAATGTTTTTGATAGCATACATCTGATCAGCCCTGAACCGGCACCAGGCGGGCCGAGCCGGTGGCGACGGTTTCCGTCCCCACAAGCCCGGTCAGCACAAAGGTCAGCGCGTCAGGGCTTGACCCCTCGACCTCTGCCCGCGCCTCAAAGGAGGTGTTCAGCGCCAGCGGCTTTGCAAAATCAAGGGCGAAGCCCGCGATCCGCCACTGCGGCCCCGCGATGCGGTTCAGCGCGGTGGTGAACAGCGCGCCTGCCGCCAGCTCAAAGACCACCATATCCGGCTGGCCCAGAGCCTGCGCCTTCAGGCGATCCACATAAAGCGCACCAAGGTTACCCGAGATCCCGGTGAAGAACCCCTGGTCTGCAACCGTCAGAGTTTTACGAAACGACAGGGCCGTGCCCGAAGCAGGAAGAGACATCATCATAACCTTCAAAGATGGAAGCCATTTTTAATAATCGAACGGGCGATGATCATGCGGTGGACCTCAGAGGTGCCGTCATAGATCCGCGTCACGCGGGCATCGCGGTAGATCCGCTCCAGGGGCAGTTCTTTCGTAAAGCCGTAGCCGCCAAAGATCTGAATGCCGCGATCGGCCACCCGGCCAAGCATTTCCGACGCCATGACCTTGACCATCGAGACCTTCTCGCGCGGGTCCATGCCGTTGTCTTCTTCCCAGGCCGTGTTCAGCACCATCTGGCGCACGGCAAAGATTTCCATCGCGCTGTCGGCAATCATCTGCTGCACCATCTGGAAGTCACCAATCGGCTTGCCAAATTGCGTGCGGGTGGCGGCATGTTCGTGCATCAGCTCCAGCACCCGGCTGGCCATGCCCACGGCGCGCGCGCCGATATGGCCCAGGCGAATGCCGCCCACATTGGCCATCATGACCTTAAATCCCTGGCCAACCTCGCCCAGAACATTGCCTTTGGGGATGCGCACATTGTCGAAGTTCAGCTCGGCATGGCCATAGCCGCGGTGCCCCATCATCGGCTGGTTGCGCGCCACCGTGAAACCGGGGGTGCCCTTGTCAACGATCAGCAGCGAAATGCCGCCACGGGCGCGCTTTTCCTGATCGGTCACCGCCATGACAATGACGTAATCGGCAATGTCGCCGTCCGAGATAAAGTGCTTATTGCCGTTCAGCACCCATTCATCGCCTTCCAGATGGGCATGGGTGCGGATCGCCGCCGCGTCCGAACCGGCACCTGGCTCGGTGATCGCCATGGCGCAGATTTTGTCGCCTTTGACGGTCGGATACAGGTATTTGTCGCGCAGATCGCCCTCAAATCGCTCCAGCATCGGATAGACCTGGCCAAAGATCCGGCGGATCAAGGCATCCGAGGTCTGGCCCAGTTTTTCCTCGACCAGACACATCTGCAGCGTGTTCAGGCCACCGCCGCCGACCTCTTCGGACATGTTCAGCGCATAAAGGCCCAGATCCAGCGCCTCCTGGCGCACCTGTGCCAGTTTATCGGCAGGAATGCAGGCGTTCTCTTCGGTTTCCACCTCAAGCACCTGGACCTTTTCGCGCACGAAACGTTCCACCACATCGGTGATCATCTTCATTTCATCAGAGATTGAAAAATCCATCATGCAGTCCTTTCACGCGCTCAGGCGCGCATTTTGTTGGTTTGCGCGACGGCCCCGCGGGCGATCAGCGCATCAATTTCGGGATTGGAAAGGCCGGCTTCGGCCAGAATCTCGCGGCTTTGCGCGCCAAGCGGCTGCGGCGGAAGACGCAGGGGTACGGCTTCGCCGTCATAGCGGATCGGGTGGGCGATCATGGTCATCGGCGTGCCGTCCGCGCCTTTCGCCTCCATCAGTGCGCCCAGATGGGCGATCTGCGGATTGGCCCGCAGGCTGTCGTAATCCCGGACTTCTTCGTGCCAGACATCGGCGGCGGTCAGGCGCGGCAGCCATTCGGCGATCGTCTGTGTGGCAATTGCAGCTGAGACCTGGCGCGTGATCGCACCCTTATGGGTGAAGACCGCGTCCGCCGGCAAATCTGCAAGCGCGGGCAGATCCAGGGCTTTTGCCAGTTGCCCGGGCGAGGTCATTGAGATGACCAGATAGCCATCCTTCGCCTTGTGGATGCCGTAAGGGGCCCCCGAGAACCAGGAGGCGATGCCGTCATCGCCGCGCGGGCCCTGGCGTGGGGCATCGTTGAGCCAGGCGGTCAGCGATTCCCCCTGCAGATCAAGCGCCGCCTGCAGCAGGTTCACATCCACGCGGCCCCCCTGCCCGGTGCGCAGTTTGCGCACCAGGGCACCCAGAATGCCCGTCGCATAAAGCGAGGCGGCGTGATGATCGATCGGGACCGAGCCGACCGCCACCGGCGCCCCGTCAAGCGCCCCGGTATGGGCCGCCAGACCCGACATGGCCTGCAACAGAATGTCCTGACCCGGACGGTCACGATACGGGCCATCCACGCCAAAACCCGTGGCCGTCGCATAGATCAGGCCGGGGTTCATGGCCTGCATGGCCTCCCAGCTCAGCCCCATTTTGGCCAGTGTGCCGGGGCGGAAGTTTTCCATCACCACATCAGCCGTCTCGACCAGCCTGCGGATGACGCTCAGGGCATCGGGATCTTTCAGGTTAATCGCCAGCGAGCGTTTGTTGCGCCCTGTTGCAATGTGGTTCACCGAGGTTTCGCCCACGAAGTGCCCCGCGACGGCCCAGTTGCGCTGGAATGCGCCGGTGGTGCCTTCGATGGCGATAACATCGGCCCCCATATCGCCCAGCATTTGCGCTGCCGCAGGCCCGGAAAGAAAGTGGTTGAAGCTGAGGATTTTAATCCCGTCCAATACGCCCATGGTGATCCCCAATACTGATTTCTTCTGAAGCTAATCAGGGATTTTCCCGAGCGATACCGGCACTTCCATCGCAATAGAGGCCTTGAGTATTCACTTTTCAAATAGTTTGTTTTTCGCCTGTATTCTTTGCCCTTATTTTACTGACGCACGCCGCCTGACCGGGTGAAGCTGCCGCCTGACCTGCCTGATAAAAACGCCAATGCGCTGTCTAAATATTAATCAATATGGCTCTCTGCGCGGAAATTTGATCCCAGCACACCGACCCAAATGCCCCGCGAAGCAATTAATTTCTTAATATAAAAAGATATTCGCGCCCATGGCACAGCCTGTCGGTGACCATGCCGATCGCAAAGCGCATCAAAGGCGTCGAATCCGGGCGCAGGATTTGAACAAAATTTAATCTTTGACCGGCGTCTTTATCTTGCCTGTTTTTAGGGCATTTACACTGACATGTCGATGAAATTTTGTGCCTTTCAACGCCAATCGTCCCAAAAATCGAGAAATACCTGAAGGTTCGCCGCTTTGGCACCAAGTCGTAATAATTGACACACGTTTATTAATAGACCCAGCCATAGCCAGACATAAAGCGCCCGCTATTCTCGGGTTGATGATATCTGCCAATGAACGGGGACCCCGCATGGACCTACCACAGAGCGCGACAGACACGGGCCGTGCCGTTTTCCTGCCGCTAAGACTTTTGCGTGGTCTGGTCGATGTAACGGCGGTGCTTTTGTTCCTGTACATGACTGCCGCCATTCTCGTTCAGATCTTCGGACGATATCTTTTCAACTATTCCATCGCCGGAACCGATGAGACGGCAACCTTCGCGATGATCTGGCTGACCCTGCTGGGCGCTGGCATCGCCATGCGTCGCAATCAACATGTCGGCGTTGATTTCCTGATCCTTGCCTGCCCCCGGATTGTGCAGCTTGTGGTGGGGACCGTGACTTTCCTGCTGGCCTGCTGGTTCCTGTTCACAGTCGCCAAAGCGGGTCTGCAACTGGTCGATATTGGCCTGAGGGTCAAATCTCCGGCCGCCCGTCTGCCGATGGCGGTGCCCTATGCGGCGCTGGTCGTGGGCTTTGGCTACATCCTTTTTGAATACATCCTGCACAGCCTGCCGCGGCTGATCGCACTCACGAAACCGGAGGCGAAATAATGTTCGCAGCAATTGGCGGCTTTGCCATCCTGATGTTTGCCGGGGTTCCCATCGTTTTGGCGATCGGCGTTGCAGCACTTTTCGCGATTGAGTTCACAACCAACGCACCCCTGACCATTGTGGCGCAGCGCATCTATGCCGGGATGAACTCGTTTACGCTGATGGCCATTCCCTTCTTCGTGGCTTCAGGCCTTCTGATGGAAGCGGGGGGCATTGCCCGGCGTTTTGTGAACCTGGCCTCAGCGCTGGTGGGCTGGATTACAGGATCTCTCTACATGGTGTCGATCACCACCGGCACCGGGCTTGCTGCCGTTTCAGGCTCAGGCTCAGCCGATACCGCTGCCATCTCGGCAGTGATGATCCCCGAGATGAAAAAGAGAAAATATAACATCGACATGGCGGCCTCGGTTATCGCGGCATCGGGTGCGCTTGCTTCAATTATTCCGCCGTCGATCGTGATGATTGTGATCGCGATCACCGGCAATATGTCGATTGGCGCGATGTTCCTGGGCGGCGTAATACCGGGTCTTCTTTGCGCATTTGCCATGCTCGCGGGCTGCTACATCTACGCCCGGCGTGGCGGCGCGGTGTACCGCGACGCGGTCCCTTTCTCATTCGGCCGGCTTTTCCTGGCGTTGCGTGACGCGCTGCCCGGGCTGATGGTGCCGGTGGTCATTGTGGTTGGCATCATCGGGGGCATCTTTACCGCTTCTGAGGCTGCCTGCGTGGCGCTGGTGACGACCATAATCATCAGTTGCTTTGTCTATCGCGAAATCGGGTTGCGTGATCTGCCCCACCTGTTTCTGAAGGCAATCGCGCTGTCCTCAACCGTTCTGATCATTGTCGGCACGGCGGCGGTCTTCACCTGGATCATTGCCACCGCAGGTTTCCCGGCCATGCTGCAGGCCTGGCTGAACGGCATCACCGACAATGCGCTGGTTTTTCTGCTGATCATCAATGTGATCCTGCTCTTTGTGGGGATGTTCATGGAATCTGTCTCTGCCGTGCTGATCCTGCTGCCGGTTCTGCTGCCGATCGCGCGCAGCTATGGCATTGAGGACATTCAGTTCGGCATCATTGTGGCCCTGAACCTCTCCATCGGCCTGATCACCCCGCCCTATGGGATCTGCCTTTACGTGGCCTCCTCGATCGCGGGCCGCAAAGTCGAGCAGGTGGCCCGTGCTGTGTGGCTGCCGGTCCTGTGCATGATCTCAGTTCTGGCGCTGCTGGTGCTGGTGCCGGGCACCGCGACCTGGCTGCCCTCGCTCTTCTTCTGACATAACAAACGACAGGGAACTCCCATGAAGAAACTGACCTCTGCGCTTCTCGCTTCGGCGATCTCGCTGACTGCTGCACAGGCTTTTGCGGCCGACACAAAGCTGCGTGTTGCGCATACTAACGCTGCCAATGAAGTCCAGGATATGGGTCTGCAGCGCCTGAATGAGCTGCTGACCGCGAAGACCGGCGGCACCTTTGGTCTTGAAATCTTCCCGGGCGGCGTACTGGGAGGCGAGACCGAGCAGATCGAAGGGGTGATGCTTGGCACGCTGGACCTGTCGCTGACCGCAAACGCGGCACTGTCAAACTATGTCGAACCGCTGCAGGTGTTTGATCTGCCGTTCCTCTTTGCAGATATCCCTGCGATGTCTGAGAGGGTTTCTTCGCCGGAGGTCTTCGGAACGCTTCAGGCGGCGGCGAATGACGCGGGCTTCCAGCTGCTGGCGGTCTATTCGTCGGGGGTGCGCCACATCATGACCACAAAGCCGGTCAACGCGATGTCGGATCTGAGCAGCATGAAGATCCGCACCATGCAAAACCCGATCCACCTTGAGGCCTTCCGCGCTTATGGCGCGAACCCGACGCCGATGGCCTATTCCGAGGTCTACGGCGCAATGCAGGCAAATGTGGTGGATGGTGCAGAAAATGCGGCCACCAACTACAACGGTGAGAAGCTTTATGAAGTGGCACCGAACTATGCCACCATCGGCTGGATGAACATGACCGCACCGCTGGTGATGTCGAAAGATGCCTTCGACGGCCTGCCCTCCGTGGTGCAGACCGCGCTGATGGAGGCGGGTGCGGAATCCGCGGCCTGGCAGCACGGCTATGTGCATGAAAAAGAACAGCCCCTTCTGGAAGCCCTGGCCGCGAAAAACGTCAAGATCACCCGCCCGGATACCGCGCCCTTCATCGCCGCGTCACAGCCGCTTTACAACAGCGTCGCCCGGACTGACGTGCAAAAAGCATTGCTTGGCCTGCTGCGCGCCGAATAAAGCGGCGCCCCTGGCCCCCGCTGCAATCCGGGGGGCCAGGGTTCTCAGACCTGACAGCCCAGGAGACGAAGATGACCACGGATGAGACGCGCAGCTATGGCCAGCGGCTGTCTGAACACGCCAGACTGACACCCCGGAAAACCGCGCTCAGCTATTATGACCGCACCGGTCATGTCTGTCGTCTGACCTGGGCCGAACTCGATGCGCAGGTGAACCGTGCGGCCCGGGCGCTTTTGTCGGTCGGGGCCACTCAGGGCGACGTGATCGGATTTGCACTGAAAAACAGTCCGCTGCATATCATCCTGACCCTGGCAATCTGGCGCATCGGGGCGACGACATTCAACTTCGATCCCGCACTCCCCCAGGCCACGGCGATGGCCCTGCTGTCACGCAGCGCGGCGCGTCTTTGCATTTCTGAAACCGATACCGGCATCACTCGCCCCCGGTTCGAGGCCATGATGGCCGACGCTGGCGATGCGCCGGTGGAAAACCGTATCTCGCATCCGGGTAAGATTCTCTCGTCGGGCGGCTCAACGGGGCTGCCAAAGCTGATGGCCGATGATCAGCCCTATCTGCGCCGTCCCGGCGCCAGTTGGGGGCGGGTCGCCCCGGCACTTGGGTTTTTCCCTGGTCAGACGCAGCTGATGGCAGCATCGCTGTCGCATAACGCCGGGCTCACCTGGGCGCAGAATGGCCTGTTCGAAGGCCAGCATCTGGTGCTCTTTGAAAAATTCAACGCACCGATGGTCCTGCAGGCAATTGCCACTGAACAGGTACATTTCATTCTTTGTGTGACAACCATGGTGGTCCGGCTGCTCGATGCCTATCGTGCGGCCCCGTCGGATCTGTCGTCTTTGGTCTCGTTCTATCACACCGCCGGGCCCTGCCCCGCATGGCTAAAGCAGGAGTGGATCGAGATCCTTGGCGCAGAGCGCGTTTTTGAGATGTACGGTTCGGGCGAAAATACAGGGCAGACCGTTATCAGCGGTCCGGAATGGCTGACCCATCGCGGATCGGTCGGGCGGGGGTTTGAAACCGATATCCTGATCTGCGACGCGGCGCTGCAGTCGCTGCCACCTGGCACTGCAGGAGAAGTATTTATGCTGCCTGATGACATAAACGGCCGCTCCGCTTATATCGGGGCTGAAGCGCCTGCCCCCCGGAAGCTGCCGTCAGGGCATCAGTCAGTCGGGGATACCGGCTGGCTCGATGCGGATGGCTATCTCTATCTGACGGGTCGTCTTGATGATGTCATCAACTGTGGCGGGCTGAAAATTCACCCGGAAACGATTGAGGCTGCCGCCCTGCGCCTGCCTGGCGTTCTTGACGCAGTGTCTTATGGTCTGCCGGACCGGGACTGGGGAGAAATACCGGTTGCTGAACTGGTTCTGCGCAGGGATACAGATCTTGAAGTCCTGCGCCACGCTTTGCTTAATGTCCTTGGTCCTCAGGGCGTCCCCCGTCGCCTGATCGCGCGCGACAGCCTGCCGCGCGATGATTTCGGTAAGATACGCCGCAAGGCGATCCGTGCCGCCGCGATTGAAGCGCTGGTGGCTTAGGTGTTTGATCGGCATTGATGTTGTAACCGCCCCCCGACGGCATCGAGGTGCCAGGGTGGGATCGTCATAATCCATTTGGGAGGCGGTCATGTCGGAGATGACAACAATCGGCCTGGATCTGGCAAAGAATGTGTTTCAGCTGCACGGCGCCGATCGGTCTGGCAAGGCTGTTCTGCGCAGGAAGCTGCGGCGCGATCAGGTTCTGCCGATTCTCTCAACGCTCCCACCTTGTGTTGTTGCCATGGAAGCTTGCGGTGGTGCGCATTTCTGGGGCCGTGAGCTCGTCAAATTTGGCCATGAGGTCCGCCTGATCCCTCCGGCCTATGTAAAGCCCTTTGTGAAGCGGCAAAAGACTGATGGTGAGGAGGACCGCGGCTGCAGTGCCGCCGCGTAAGCCGACGAACGACACGGAGGCGATCTGCGAAGCGGCGCAAAGGCCGACGATGCGTTTCGTGTCGGTGAAGAGCGAAAAGACCCAGGCCTCAGCCATGGTCTTTCGTCTCCGCGAAGTGCTGATCCGTCAGCGCACCCAGCTTATCAACGCGTTCCGTGGTCATCTCACGGAATTCGGTGTATTGGCCCCCGTTTCACCGAACACTCAGGCGGTTGCGGTTTGAGCTGCAATGAACTCGCGTGGGGAGCGTATTTTCAGCCCTGAGTGCGGGTGGTTTTCGCTGTAATCTTCGAACCAGCTTCCGATCAATCCAAGAACGGTCTGTGCATCCGGCAGTGGGGTGATTTGGACGTAATCGCGCTTGAGGGTCTTTACGAAGGGTGAACGGGCGAACGCCATGCGTTCGAGTGAGCCCGTGAACGAGATGCCGTTGCTTTGCGGGCTCCTGACAGGAGTGAAGCAGGGCTTCAGGCCAATCTGACGGGCGAAGATCTGTGTCTCCCTCGCGACATAGGGCGAGCCGTTGTCGGTCAGCATCCCGATGACCGTGGGCGTGCGATAAGCCCTGAAGCGGCGCCCGACGGCCTCCGGCATGATATCGCGGATGTCCGAGCCGCTGATCCCGGCAGTGGCGACAGCCGTCCATGCGATGATCCCGCGGGCATGGGCATCAATGATGAAGGCGCCGCGGATGGTGTCACCGTTCCAACAAGTGAATTCGAAGCCGTCGCTGCACCACCGCAGGTTCGAGCACATGACGATGACCCTGCCGTCGTGGGGAAGGTCGGGACGCTTGGAATATTTGCGCGATAACAACATATTATGTGACCGCATGATGCGGTAGACCCTTTTGTGATTGACCGGGACCAGGCCTTCCACACGCATCTGGCGGTTCAAGAGCGCCGTGATGCGCCGGTAGCCATAGGTCGGTCTGGCCGCCACAAGCCTGGTTATCAGGGGCAGCACTTCGCCATCTTGGGCTTTCCTGTAGCGCCGCCGTGCGCGCGTTTGGCCTCCCGCCTGGGCAATGAGATTGGAGCGCGACACCCCCAATGTCTGCGCCACCACCTTCACCGGAAATCTCCCGGTCGCAGCGACTGCGCAAGCAAGGTCGGTTTTTTACCCGTGACTTGTCCAGGGCTTCACGCAGGATCTCGGCCTCAAGCGTCTTGCGGCCAAGGTGACGTTCGAGCTCGCGGATCCGCTGCTGCGCGACAAACGGTCCCCCGGACCGTTTGCCTGACGCTTGCAGTCAAGCTGGCGCACAACACGATTGCTGGTGACGTCATCATCCTCAGACACCGCGACACTGCCTCCCTCTGTATTGACCCATCAGTTTCTGCTCAGTTCATGCTGCTAATTTGAATGCCTCAGCGGTCGTGCGTATGGCAAGCGCCTGATGGGGCCGTCGGTTGTTGTAGAAGGTTATCCAATCCGCGATCCCGCGGGTGGCGTGTTGGATGCTCTCGAAGCGGTGGCGGTGGGTGCACTGCTCCTTCTGGGTGCGGATCAGCCTCTCCACCATGCCATTCTGCTGCGGGATGAGCCATGGAGCCGCC
>NZ_RRAZ01000005.1 GCF_003863335.1 Falsigemmobacter faecalis
CACCTTTGGCCATCAGCGGCACGCTTGTATCGTCTCCATGCAATCTCCCGGCCGCCAGCACATGGGCACGGATCAGGTCGGGGAGGGGCTGCAATGCCACCGCACAGGTGCCAACCTGATCGGCCAATGTCGGGAGGCTGACCCCGACACCTTCCTTTGCATAACGCTCCGCCTGCCTGTGGAGCGGCTGGTGCCGGCCCCTCGCCATGGTCTCTCGGACCAGTGGCGTTCCCATGGCTCGATCTCAAACAACACCATCGCCAGGAAATTCGGCCCTGCCCAGCCCCGTGGTGTCGGGTGGAAAGGGGCGGGCGGCTGGCTGATCCGCTCGCAGTCACGGGCCGGGTGAATTTCTCGCGCACCGTCTGGATGACCCTCCACTGGCGCGGGACGACTTCCAGCGTCTCGGTGATGTCTTCGCCCATCTTCACGATGCGCCCCGAGCCGCAGCAGATGCAGGAGGTCGGCGCCTCGACCAGCACGCGCTCGCGCGGCAGATGGACCGGGAACGGCCTGCGCCCTGACCGGCTTCCCGATCTTCAGGCTGCAGTTCAAGCGGCTCAATCAGGCGGGCATGGCGCTCGGCGCTGTGGCCATATTGCTCGCGGCGCAATTTGGCGATCTGCAGGCGCAGGTGTTTGATCATCTCATCGGCGGCAGAGGCGACCGCCTGGGCCTGGCTCAAAGCCGCACACGTGGCTTGCAGGTCAGCCTCCGGCCCGGAGGCGCGCGCCTCGGCCGCGCTAAGGGCGGCGATGAGGGAAGCGATATCGGGCGCGGTCTCAGGCAGGGAAGAAAGCTACCCCATCAGAGCCATAAAATCCAACAAAACAAGGATAATAGAGCAATTATCCTGCCGATGCCGGCCGCTGTGTCCACCGCGGATTGCGCCAGTCGATCCCTTCCGGAAGATAGCCGGGCTGTGCACTTGAGACAGGCACGGCGGCTCCGCTCTGACTGACGGGCCAGATGAACTTGCCCGCCTCCAGCCGCTTCAGATAAAGCGACATGCCAACGCCGTCATGCCAGAGGATCTTGATCAGATCGCCTTTGCGGCCGCGGAAGCAGAAGATCTCGCCACCATGCGGATCACGACCCAAACCCTGCTGCACCTTGAGCGCCAGAGTGTTCATACCGCAGCGCATATCGGTGACACCGCCCGCGATCCAGACTTTGCCCCCCGCAGGCAAGGCAATCATAGCGGATCTGCCACGCAAAGAAGGACAGTCAGAACCTCCGGCGCCAACCCGGCCGAGAAGCTGATCCGCCGTCCGTTGCTCAGAAAGAGGTCGATCCGATCCGCTGCTGATCTCTCAGCCGACCCTATGCCGGATGCCGCAACACCGGCCTCCAGCATCAGTGGCGTAAAAGTTGGCCTGTCGCTTACTGCGCTGTCAGAACCCTGTCGCAGTTCCCGCCGCCAGATCGACAAAAGAGAGCGTGAAATACCGTAACGACGTGCCGTGGCCGACCCTTGCCGCACGCCCCGATAACTCTCTTCGACAATCCGCAGCTTGTCCTCATCGCTCCAATGACGACGCCGGCCACTTCATCGGCCGTGAAAATCTCGATTGAGGGAGAATGTGTAGAAGATGACATAAGGCAATGCCTTAAGCCTATTTGCAAAATCAGGGCCCTGTCCGCAAGGATACGCATAAATCGCAGTGCAGCGGCGGGCGGATCAGACCTCTGGCCTGCGCCCGGTTCAAAAAAGGCCCCGGCGTTTGCCGGGGCCTTTCTGCGGTCAGTGTCAGTCTCAGTGTCCGGGGGGACCTTGCCTCAGTGGTCGGCCTGCATGGCCGCCGCGCGGGCCTCTTCTTCCGAGCCTTTGGCACCGTTGAAGAAGGCGTTCAGACCCACCGCCGAGATGGAGGCCAGCAGAATGCCGCTCTCGATCAGCGGGTGCAGATCATGGGGCAGCCAGATCAGATATTTCGGCGCGATCAGCGGGATCATCCCCATCCCGAGCGAGACCGCGATGATAAAGAGGTTCGCGCGGTTGGTGGCGAAATTCACCCCCGCCAGAATGCGCACCCCGGTCGCGGCCACCATGCCGAACATCACAATGCCCGCACCGCCCAGCACCATGGTCGGGATGGATTCGACGAGGGCCGCCACTTTCGGCAAAAGGCCGAGCACGATCAGAATGACGCCGCCCGCCACACAGACCCAGCGGGACCGGATCCCGGTTACGCCCACAAGGCCGACGTTCTGGCTGAAGGAGGTATAGGGGAAGGTGTTGAAGATCCCGCCGATCAGCGTGCCCAGCCCGTCGGTGCGCAGCCCGGCCGACAGGCTCGCGCGGTTGAGCGGGCGCTCGGTCATATCGCTGAGCGCGAGGAACATGCCGGTCGATTCGATCATCACCACGATCATCACCAGGGTCATGGTCAGGATCAGGATCGGATCGAAGGTGGGGATGCCGAAGTGGAAGGGCAGCACGATCCCGACCCAATCGGCATGGGCGACTTTGTCAAAGCCCATCTGCCCGCTGGCCACAGCCACGGCGATGCCGATCAGGATGCCAAGGAGCACCGAGATATTGGCGATAAAGCCCCGGCCGAATTTGGCGATCAGAAGGATCGAGACCAGCACCACGGCAGAGACCATCATGGCCCCCGGGGTGGCATAGGCCGGGTTGTCGAGGCTCGGCGCCAGGCGCACGCCCGCAGGCGGGGCGGGAAGGCCCGCGGCGGCGGCGGCCTCGGTGGCGGATTTCAGCCAGTCGGCATGGGCCGGGTCGACGATCTGCGGTGCGGTGGGGCCGACGGGGGTGCCGAAGATCCAGTTGATGCCGACCCGCATCAGGCTGACGCCGATGACGAGGATGATGGTGCCGGTGACCACGGGCGGGAAAAAGCGCAGCAGCCGCGAGATCAGCGGCGCGATGAAGATGCCGATGATGCCTGCGCCGATGATGGCGCCGAAGATCGCCCGCGCCCCCTCATGTCCGGGGCTGGTCTGGGCGATGGCGACCATGGGGCCCACGGCGGCAAAAGTGACGCCCATCATCACCGGGAGTTTGATGCCAAACCAGGGGCCCGCGCCAAGCGCCTGGATCAGCGTGGCGATGCCGCAGACGAAGAGATCGGCGGAGATCAGAAAGGCCACATCTTCGGGCGAAAGCTGCAGCGCGCGGCCGACGATCAGCGGCACGGCCACCGCGCCTGCATACATCACCAGAACATGCTGAAAGCCGAGCGCGAATAGTCTTGGGGGCGGCAGAATTTCGTCCACCGGGTGGATGCTGCGGGTCATCGGTCTCTCTCCCTCGGGCGCGGTTTTTTATCGGCCGGAGCCCGTGACCGCGCCCGGCCACAGCTCCGGGGGCAGTCAGGGTCAGCTCTCGGGGGCGATCACCGTGAAGGGCTGGTCATAGGTGAATTCTTCAAGGTTCGGCGTCGGCCCGATGCGGTCGACCACGGCGAAGAGGCCGGGGGCCTGCAGCGGGGTCAGCACGCCATGCCAGGTGCCGCGGTGAAAATTGATCGCCTGACCGGGGGCAGAGAGGAACGCGCGCGGCTTTGCCTCAGGCCCGTCGGAGACGATGATGAGAAAGCCGTGTTCGCTCATCGGGATGAAGGCCTGACTGCCCTCGGGGTGGCGCTCGATGAGGCGGAACTCATAGGGCAGGCTGCGCGGGCGGGCGCTGAAGACCGAGATGCCGGCGCGGCCCTCGGGGCCGAAGTCGAGTTTGGCGCGGTCATTGTGGCGCTGGCACCAGCCCTCATTGATGAGGCGGAACTCGCCCGTGGCCTCCAGCAGCTCGCCCCAGGGGGCGAAGGCTTCGGCGGTCAGGGGCTCAGGGGTGATCCGGCGGTCTGTCATGGGCGGCCTTTGTTCTGGGTGGTGAGGCCGGGGGCTGCCTGCCCCCGGACCCCCGGGAGTATTTTTAAAAAGCCAAAGCGCTCAGCGCGCGGGGCCGAAGGCGCCGGGGCCGCGCAGTTTGGCGTGGCGGTTGACGTCTTTGTAGAGGAGGTAGCGGAAGGGTTCGGGCCCTGCGGCGTAGCAGGCCTGGGGGCAATAGGCGCGCAGCCACATGAAGTCGCCGGCCTCTACCTCGATCCAGTCCTTGTTGAGTTTGTAGACGGCCTTGCCTTCGAGCACGTAAAGGCCGTGCTCCATGACGTGGGTTTCTTCAAAGGGGATGAGGCCGCCGGGCCGGAAGGTGACGAGATTGACATGGGCGTCGTGGCGCAGGTCGTCCGGCTCGACGAAGCGGGTGGTGCCCCAGCGCTCCTGGGTGTCGGGCATCCAGCGGACGGCGACGTCCTGCTCGCGGGTGACGAAGCTTTCGGGTGTGCTGATGCCGGCGGCGGGTTCCCAGATTTTGCGCAGCCAGTGGAAGCGGGCCGGGGTCTCGCCGGTGGCTTTCAGCGACCAGGGGGCACCTGGGGCGAGATAGGCGTAGGAGCCTGCGGTGAGGCTGTGGGTCTGGCCGTTGAGGGTGAGGGTGGCCGCACCCGCCGTGACGAAGAGCCAGGATTGAGCGCCGGGGTCATTGTCGGGGGTGTCGGAGCCGCCGCCGGGGCTGACCTCCATGACATATTGCGAGAAGGTTTCGGCAAAGCCGGACATCGGTCGGGCGATCATCCAGAGCCGGGTGGCGGTCCAGCCGGGGAGGTAGCTGGTGACGATGTCTGAAAAGCAGCCCTTCGGGATGAAGGCATAGGCTTCGGTGAAGACGGCGCGCTGGGTCATCAGCGCGGTCTGCGGGGGAAGGCCCCCGGTGGGAAAGAAATAGCCGCTCATTTCAACAGATCCTTCAGGCGCAGTTCGGCGATGCGTTCGACCTGTTTGCAGGCCTCGGCGAATTCCGTGGTGCTGTCATTGGCGGTCCGGGCGCGGAAGGCGCCGAGGATCGAGGTTTTGGAGTGATCGCGCACGGCGAGGATGAAGGGAAAGCCATGGCGGGCGACATAGGCCGCGTTCAGCTGCTCAAAGGTGGCGCGCTCGTCGTCGGTGAGGGCGTCGAGGGCGGCGCTGGCCTGTTCGGCGGTGGATTCGGCCGTGAGGCGTTTGGCCAGGGCGAGTTTTCCGGCGAGATCGGGATGGGCGCGCAGCACGCCGAGGCGCTCTTCCGGCGAGGCCGAGCGGAAGGCGCGGGCGAGGAGGGAATGGACGCCCGTGGCGCTGTCATGCGCCGGGCCCATCTCCATTTCAAAGGCGCGTTCGGCGATCCAGGGGCTGTGCTCAAAGATGCCGCCGAATTTGGCCACAAAAGCCTCGCGCGGCATCTGTGAGGGGCGCTCGCGGCGCCGGGCCGGGTGTTTGGCGGCCCAGTGTTCGGCGATCTGCGTGCGGGTGGCGAACCAGGCGCCGCCTTTGGCTTCGGCATAATCGAGGAAGCGGATGAGGCCCGCGATTTTGCCGGGGCGGCCGATCAGGCGGCAGTGCAGCCCGATGGAGAACATCCGGCCGCCTTCGGCGTGGAGCACGTCGAAGCTGTCCTTGAGGTATTGGAAGAACTGCTCGCCCTCAATATAGCCGGGTGCGGTCGCAAAGCGCATGTCATTGGCTTCGAGGGTATAGGGGATGACCAGCTGGTCGCGGGCTCCGGCTTCGATCCAATAGGGCAGATCGTCGTCATAGGTGTCGGAGATCCAGTCGAAACCCTCTTCGGCGGTCAGGCGCACGGTGTTCATCGAGCAGCGGCCGGTATACCAGCCGCGCGGGCGCGCGCCGGTGACCTCGGTGTGCAGGCGCACGGCTTCGCGGATCTGGCGGCGCTCTTCCTCCTCGGGCATGTCTTTATGCTCGACCCATTTGAGGCCGTGGCTGGCGATATCCCAGCCTGCGCTTTGCATGGCGGCAAGCTGTTCGGGGGCGCGGGCCAGAGCGGTGGCCACGCCATAGATCGTCACCGGAAGATTGCGGGCGGTGAACAGGCGGTGCAGACGCCAGAAGCCCGCACGGGCGCCATAGTCATAGATCGATTCCATATTCCAGTGGCGCTGGCCCGGCCATTGCGCGGCGCCTGCGATATCGGAGAGGAAGGCCTCGGACTGGCCGTCGCCATGCAGGATGTTGTTCTCGCCACCCTCTTCGTAGTTCAGCACCAGGCTGATGGCGACGCGGGCGCCGCCCGGCCAGTCTGCTGCCGGGGGGGTGGGGCCATAGCCGGTGAAGTCACGGGGGTAACGCTGCATCTCGCTCTCCTTGCCATCTGCGAAGGCGAATTTACCCTGAAAACCCGGGAGATGTTTTCAAGAAATTCCGAAAAGACTTATGGTGACGAGCGAATCGCGCTTTGCCCGGACTTCCGGCAGAGTGCTGTGGAACCGGGCAGTTGTGAAAGGATGTCTGATGGCGGGATGGCTGACCACCCATGTGCTTGATACCGCGCGGGGCTGCCCGGCGGAGGGATTGAGCATCACGCTTTATCGCCTGGAGGGCGGGGGGCGCGAAGAGCTGGTGACGCTGGTGACCAATTCGGACGGGCGCACCGACAGCCACATTCTGCCCGCAGAGGCCTTCCGCACCGGGCAATATGAGCTTTTGTTCCGGGCGGGCGATTATCTGCGCGCCACCGGACAGGCGGCTGAAGCTCCGCTGTTCGTCGATGAGGTGCCGATTCGTTTTGGCATGGCAGATCCGCAGGCGCATTACCATGTGCCGCTGCTGCTCTCGCCCTATGCCTATTCGACCTATCGGGGGTCCTGAGGCATGGCATTGGTGATTCGCCCTCCGGGGGAGGGTGACCGGCAGGCCTGGGGGCGGCTCTATCAGGGCTATGCCGATTTTTATCAGGTAAATCAGACAGAAGAGATGCGCGACCGTGTCTGGTCCTGGATCGCTGAGGGGCGGGCAGGGCAGCAGGCGCGGGTGGCGGACCTGGACGGGCAGCTGGTGGGCTTTGCGCATTTCCGCCCCTTCCTGCGGCCTCTGGCGGCCAGCACGGGGGGCTATCTCGACGATCTGTTTGTCGATCCTGAGCTGCGGGGCGGCGGTGTTGGTCGGGCGTTGCTGCTGGAACTGGCGCAGATTGCGGCCGCAGAGGGCTGGTCGGTGATCCGCTGGATCACGGCGGCAGAGAATGTCACCGCGCGCCGCCTTTATGACAGCCTGGCCACGGCCACCCCTTGGGTGACCTATGACATGCGGCCCGAGGCAGGTTAACCATCTGAGAAATATGGGTAGATTTGGGCAGGGCATTGACCTTGCAGCAATCCCCCGCCAAAATTGGAAAAGCCCGCACCGGGAGGTCGCGGGCTTTCCTGCATCCCCCAGGTCGCTTTAATTTATTTTAAGGTTGAAATGATTAAGACGCTCGCTAAAGTTTTCCTGACCGGAAAACCGGCGCGCCCGGGTGAGACACCCGCGGGAACAGAAACAGGGAGAGGCTGATGAGAAAACTGCTTTGCGCTGCCAGCATGCTGGCTTTGACGACGCTCCCGGCGATGGCGGAGCCGGTGAAGATCGGTGTGATCACCACGCTTTCGGGGCCCGCGGGCTATATTGGCGAGCAGGTGCGCGATGCGATGCAGCTGGCCGTCGACCGTGAGGGTGGCAAGCTCGGCGGTGTTGAGGTGCAGCTGGTCGTTGAAGATGACGCGCTGAACCCCGGCACCGGGCGTCAGATCGCTGAAAAGATGGTCTCGGATGAGGGCATCAAAGTCCTGACTGGCATCATCTTCTCCAATGTCTCCGGCGCTGTGGTGCCCGATGTTGTCGACAATGGCGCCTTCTATATTTCCTCGAATGCCGCCCCGTCGAACCTTGCCGGCAAAGAGTGCCACGAGAATTATTTCGTGGTCTCCTGGCAGAACGACAGCCTGCATGAAGCGACCGGCGTGGCCGCGAAATCGCTGGGCTATAAAAAGGCCGTGGCGCTGGCGCCGAACTATCAGGCCGGTAAAGACGCCATCGCAGGCTTCAGCCGCATGTTCGGCGGCGAGGTCGAAGAGATCTATACCCAGCTCGATCAGACCGATTTCGCCTCTGAGATGGCCCGCATCCGCGCCGCCAATCCGGAAGTGGTGTTTCAGTTCCATCCCGGTGGTCTGGGTCTGACCTTCCTGAAACAGTATCAGCAGTCGGGTCTGCTGGGCCAGGTGCCGATGGTGGTCTCGGAGCCTTCGATTGATGGCGTGATCCTGCAGGCTGTGGGTGAGGGCGCGGTCGGCATCAAAGGCTCGACCCATTGGGAAATCGATTTCGACAACGAGGCTTCGAAAGAATTCGTCTCGTCCTGGAAAGCGAAATATCCGGATCGTCCGATCACCTATTACGCGCAGGAAGCCTATGATTCGGCACTGCTGATCGGCTCGGGTCTGGCCAAAGCCGGCAGCCCGGAGAAGGCGGATGAGTTCCGCGAAGCGCTGCGCGCGGCGGATTTCGCCTCTACCCGGGGTGCGTTCAAATTCGGGGCCAACCAGCATCCGGTGCAGAACTGGTATCTGACCGAAGTGGTCATGGGCGCAGACGGCAAGCCGGTCGGCAAAAGCCAGGGCATGATCCGCGAGATGGTGGGCGACGTCCACGCCGCTGACTGCAAGATGTAAGTCTTTGCGGCGGGGCCTTCCTGGCCCCGCCCCTTCTGTCGCGGCCCTGCGGCTGACCCCGAAGCTGAACGGCGGTTTTGATGATCCTGATCCTTGAGCAGCTTTTGAACGGGCTGCAATATGGCGTGATGCTGTTTTTAATGGCAGCGGGCCTTACGCTGATTTTCGGCATTATGGGGGTGATTAACCTCGCCCATGGCTCGCTGTTCATGGTCGGGGCCTATGCCGGCACTCTGGCGGCGGCTCAGGCGGGAAACTTCTGGATTGGCATTCCGGTGGCCATTGTCGCGGCCGGTGTGGCCGGTCTGGTGGTCGAGGCGGTGGTTATCCGCAGACTTTACGCCCGCGATCACCTCGATCAGGTTCTGGCCACCTTTGCACTTTTGCTGATTGCCAATCAGGGTGTCACGTATTTCATCGGCCGCCAGCCGGTGCCGGCCAATATCCCCGCAGCGCTCGCGAGCCCGATTGAGCTGCTGCCCGGGCTGATCTACCCGCCCTATCGGCTGGTGATTATCGCGGCGGGACTGCTGGTGGCGCTTGGGCTTTACTGGCTGATCAACCGCACCCGCATCGGGATGCTGGTGCGCGCGGGGGCCACCAATCGCGAGATGGTTCGCGCGCTCGGCGTGGATATCCGGCTTCTTTATACGGTGGTCTTTGGTCTGGGCGCGCTGCTGGCGGGGCTGGCGGGCTATCTCTCGGGGCCGATTTCTGCGGTGCAGGTCGGCATGGGAGAGCAGGTGCTGCTGGCGACCTTTGTGGTTGTGGTGGTGGGCGGTGTCGGCTCGATCCGCGGGGCCTTCTGGGCGGGGATCCTGCTGGGTGTGGTGGATACCATGCTCAGGGCCTTTCTGCCGGGGCTGCTGCGCCAGGTGATGCCCGCCTCTGAGGCGGATGCTTTGGGCATCGGCATTGCCTCGATGGGAATTTATCTGCTGATGGCGCTGGTTCTGCTGATCCGCCCCAAAGGCCTCTTTGTGGCGGGGCGGTAAGCGTGGAGAAACGAAAAACACTCGGGCTGGCCCTGGGGCTGGCGGTTCTGCTGGCCATGCCCTGGCTGATGGAGACCTTCGGATCGTCTTCGGCGCTGTCGCTGGCCTCGCGCATTCTGGTCTATTCGATCGCGGCGGCCTCGCTGAACCTGGTGCTGGGCTATGGCGGAATGATCAGCCTTGGCCATGCGGCCTTCTTCGGGATGGGCGGCTATGCGGTGGGGATCCTTTACGCCCATAACGGCGGTGATCCCTTTCTGGGGCTGATCCCGGGCTCAAACCACCTGCTGGTGACGCTGCCTGCGGCCATGCTGCTGGGCGGCGCGGTGGCGGCGCTGATCGGGGCTTTGTCGCTGCGCACCTCGGGGGTGCAGTTCATCATGATTACGCTGGCCTTTGCGCAGATGCTGTTTTTCTTCTTCGTCTCGCTGAAGGCTTATGGCGGCGAGGATGGCATCATCATCCGCCGCCCCAATGAGTTTTTCGGGCTGAACCTGCGGGACCGCACCACGGTCTGGTATGTGGTCTTAGGCTTCTGGCTGGCCTTTATGCTGGTGCTCTGGCGGGTGATCGGCTCGTCCTTCGGGGCGGTGCTGAAGGGCATGAAGCAAAATGAGCGGCGGATGGCGGCCATGGGGCTCGCGCCGTATCGCTACAAGCTTTACGCCTTTATCCTGTCGGGCATGGGGGCGGGGCTTGCGGGGGCGCTGATGGCAAATCTGATGCGCTTTACCAGCCCCGATATGCTGCATTGGACCAAATCGGCCACGCTGATGACCATGGTGATCCTGGGCGGGGTGGGGACCTTTTTCGGGCCACTTCTTGGCGCGGCGGCCTATCTGATCCTTGAAACCTGGCTCGGCGGTCTGACCGAATACTGGCAGTTCTGGCTGGGGCTTATTCTGCTGGCGGTGGTGCTTGGCACGAAGGGTGGCCTTGTGGCGCTGGTCGCGGGCCTTTGGGCACGACTGACGGGAGGGGCACGGCCATGAGCGACAGAGTTCTGGATGTCCGGGGGCTGGTGAAGCGCTTTGGCGGTCTGACGGCCACCGATCACGTCACCCTTGATCTGCAGCGCGGGGAGATCCACGCGCTGATCGGCCCCAATGGCGCGGGCAAGTCCACGCTGATCAACCAGCTGTGCGGCGAGCTTGCCCCCGATGAGGGCGAGGTGCGGATCATGGGCCGCGATGTGACAGGGCTGGGCGTGCCCGAGCGGGTGGGCCTCGGCCTTGGGCGGACCTTTCAGATCACCTCGCTGCTGACGGAGATGACCGTGGCCGAGAATATCGCCCTTGCCGTTCAGGCGCGGCGCGGCGGCAATTTCCGCCTCTTTGACCGGCTGCGCGGGCGCAAAGAGGTCTGGGCCGAGGTCGGGAGCCTGTTGCAGGGCAGCGGGCTTGCGACCCGCGCCGGGATCCGGGTTTCGGGTCTCAGCCATGGTGAGAAAAAGCAGCTTGAACTGCTGGTGGCGCTGGCCGGAAAGCCTGCGTTTTTGCTGCTCGATGAGCCGATGGCGGGCCTTGGCCACAGCGAAAGCCAGGAGATGGTGCAGGTTCTCAAACGCATCGCGCAGGAGGTGCCGATGCTGCTGGTTGAGCATGATATGGAGGCGGTCTTTGCCCTGGCCAGCCGCATTTCGGTGCTGGTTTACGGGCGCATCATCGCCACCGGCAGTGTTGAGGAGATCCGCAACCACCCGGAGGTGCGCGAGGCCTATCTCGGCCAGGAGGATGAGCTGTGCTGAAAGTTGACGCGCTCGCTGCCGCCTATGGCGCAAGCCAGGTGCTTTATGATGTCTCGCTTTCCATCCGTGAGGGCGAGGTGGTGACGCTTCTGGGCCGCAACGGCATGGGCAAGACCACCACGGTCCGCGCCATCATGGGGCTGTTGAAACCCCAGGGCGGGCAGCTGGAATTTGGCGGCCACAACATCCGCGGTCTGGCCCCGGAAAAGGTCGCGCGTCTGGGCGCGGGTCTGGTGCCCGAGGGGCGACAGATTTTCCCGACCCTGACCGTGCGCGAGAACCTGATTGCCACCGCCGCCAACCGGCTGAAGCGCACTGCGCCCTGGACCTTTGAGAAGGTCTGCGACCTCTTTCCGCGGCTCGGTGAGCGGGCGGGGCAGATGGCAGGCACGCTTTCGGGCGGTGAGCAGCAGATGCTGGCCGTGGGCCGCGCGCTGATGACCAACCCGAAGCTTCTGATCCTCGATGAGGCGACCGAGGGTCTGGCCCCGGTGATCCGCGCCGAGATCTGGGGCGTGATCGGGCGGCTGAAAGCCGAGGGGCAGTCGATCCTTTTGATCGACAAAAACCTCAGCGTTCTCAAGCGGCTGGGCGACCGGCACCATATCATCGAAAAGGGCCGCACGGTCTGGACCGGCTCTGGCGCAGAGATCGAGCGGGACCGCGAAAAGGTTCAGGCCTGGATCGGGCTATAAGAAAAAGCCGGGCGCAGAGCCCGGCTTCTTTTATTCCGTCCCGGCACCCCAGGCGGCATCCTGCATCTCGCGCAGGCGCGAGGCGGTGCGCTCAAACTCAAAAGCGCCGGTGCCTTCTTCGTAAAGCTTTTCCGGGATCTCGGCGGCAGATGCGATCAGGCGCACCTTCGCCTCATAAAGCGCATCGACCAGGGTGACGAAACGCTTTGCCTCATTGTTATTGGCGGGCGAAAGGCGCGGGATGCCGGTCAGGATCAGCACGCGCACGGCTTCGGCAATGGTGAGATAATCGCCCGGACCAAGCGGCTGTCTGCACAGCGCCTCAAAAGAGGAAAACGCCACGCCGCTGGCCACACGGTCGAGCGTCAGCTCACGTCCATTGACCTGCAGCACCATGGGCTCACCCGCCGCACCGCCGGTCAGATCATCCCAATAGCTTTGCAAAGCGCCGCGTGCCGCGGCGTCATCGGGCGAGAAATAGACCTGCGCCCCCGCCAGACGATGCTGACGATAGTCGTTCGGGCTTTCCAGATGATGAACGTCAAAATTCTGGTTGATCCAGGCGATGAAGGGCACAAAAAGCGCCCGGTTCAGCCCGTTTTTATACAGATCTTCCGGAATGCGGTTTGAGGTGGTGACAATGACCACCCCCGCTTCCGTCAGCAGCTTGAAAAGCCGGCCCACGATCATCGCATCGGTGATATCGGTGATCTGCATCTCATCAAAGGCCAGCAGCCGCAGATCGGCGGCGACTTTGGCCGCGACCGGCGACAGCGCATCTTCGACGCCGGTTTTGCGCACCTCATGCATGGCATGATGGATTTCCTGCATAAACGCATGGAAATGGATGCGCCGCTTGGCGGTGATGGCGGTATTCTCGACAAAGAGATCCATCAGCATGGACTTCCCGCGCCCGACGCCGCCCCAGACGTAAAGCCCCTTCGGGGGCCTCGGCGGGGCTTTGCGAAAGAGCCCGCCCAGCAGGCCCTTTGGCTTTGGCTGGTTCTCTTCGAGCCAGCGGCGCAGGGCTTCAAGGGCAGGCAGAACGGCCTTTTGCGCCGGGTCAGGACGCAGGGTGCCTTCGGCGGCGCGGGCCGCGTAAATCTCGGACAGAGTGCTCATGGGCAGGGCTTAGCGCGGCGGTCTGGCAAGGGGAAGGGGCTTTGAAACTCAGCCTTTACCGGCGCGGGGGCCAAGGCGTGTGTGAACCTCATCCAGATCGACCGGGCCTTTGGGGAATTTATTGTCAGGGTTGTCAAAGTCATAGCGGAAGAGCTGGAAATCCTTGCGGTAGATTTCCCACATCAGATGGCGCGAGAGATCATCGAAATAGGCGCTGACCGGATGGGCGCGTTTCGGCCCATGACCCTCTGATTCGTTGAACTTCGGGATGGTGGCGAGATCGACGGCATGGGCAGAATCGATCCGGTCGAGGACCTTTTGCATGCCCTCATTGAAGCTCTCGGTCGGGAAGATGTGGTCGTAGCGGCCGCCATTCACGATGAAAGTCGAGATATGGCCGGACATCGCGGACCAGTGAATATCCGGCTCCATGGGTTTGCGAAAGCGAATGGTGTCGCGCGCAAACAGCAGAAAACGGCGGAAACTGGCGATCTGGTCAAACTCCTGTTTGCCGTCCTCGCCGCCCACCTCGATGCCGTATTTCTGGATCAGCAGCGGCACCAGATTGCCGCGGTACCGCCGCCCGTTGCGCTGGATGCCGCAGATCTTGTCGAAAAAGCTCGACAGGATCCGCGCATAGGGGTTGCGCACACAGGTAAAAGTGGGGGCGGTATGGCCCTGCACAGCGGCGGTGATCGCCTGCTGGCTGCCCTCCTGGGCCCATTTATGCAGCCCCGTGGTGCTGTCGTGGATATCGCCGTCAAAGAAGCGGCCATGATCGGAATAATACATGATCTGCCCGATGGTCGAGCAGGCGCATTTCGGCACCACGCGGTACATCACGCTGCCGCTTTCCGTCATCCAGGTTCCCGGAAACCCCATGCAATCGCCCTCAATCTCAGTGCCGCCCCAAAGCCTCAGTGCCAGTCCGAAGCGGTGCGGCAGGCTGACAAAGTCTTTTCAATCTTAAGGCCACATCATTAGATAGGAAGGTGGCAGGGACAAGGCAATCAGAACCGCAGATGGCTAAAATCGCTTATATTTTGTTATGCCACAAAGACCCCGAGGGCGTGATCGATCAGGCACGACGGCTGACGGCGGCGGGGGACTTTATGGCGATCCACTTTGATGCGCGCGCGTCAAAGGCGGATTTTGAGGCGATCCGCAGCGCGCTGGCGGGTAACCCTTCGGTGGTCTTTGCGCGCCGTCGGGTGAAATGCGGCTGGGGTGAGTGGAGCCTGGTTGAGGCCACGCTGGAGGCGCTTTACGCCGCCGTCCCCGCTTTTCCGCGGGCCACGCATTTCTACATGCTCTCGGGCGACTGCATGTCGATCAAATCGGCGGAATATGCCCATGATCTGTTGGACCGTGAAGACGCCGATTACATTGAAAGCTTTGACTTTTTCGCCTCAGACTGGATCAAGACCGGCATTCGCGAAGAGCGGCTGATCTATCGGCACTGGTTCAATGAACGCGGTCGCAAGACCTGGTTTTACCGCTGGCTGGAGTGGCAAAAGAAACTGGGGCTGGCGCGGAAGATTCCGGAAGATCTGCAGATTATGATTGGCAGCCAGTGGTGGTGTCTGCGCCGTCTGACGGTGGAGAAACTTCTGAAGTTTGTCTCTGCCCGCCCGGATGTGACGCGGTTTTTCCGCACAACCTGGATCCCGGATGAGACGTTTTTTCAAACCCTTGTGCGCCATCTGGTGCCGGGGTCAGAGATTCGCTCGCGCACGCTGACCTTTTTGATGTTCACCGATTACGGCATGCCGGTGACCTTTTATGATGATCACTATGATCTGCTGCTGGCGCAGGATTATCTTTTTGCCCGCAAGCTCTCACCCGATGCGGACCGGCTGAAGGCGCAGCTGGGCAGTCTTTATACGGCGACCGGGATGGAGTTTCCGGTCTCGGGAGAGGGGCGCAGGCTCTATCTCTTCCAGGCCGGACGCGGACGGCTGGGGCGGCGCTATGCCCCCCGCGCCTGGGAGGCGGGCACCAGTCTCGGGCGGGACCGGGTGCTTTTGATCGTTGTGTGCAAGAAATGGCATATCGCCAAGCGGCTGGTCGCGCGGGCGCGGTCCATGGCCGGGATCGACGGGGTCGAATATCTCTTTAACGAAGACGGCTGCTCATTGCCGGATCTGGGGGGGATTCAATCGACGCCGGACAAGCGGATGCGGCACCGCCGCGCGCTGGTGAAGCTTTTGTCGGAAAGCTTTTCCTCGGACCGGATGATGATCTGTCTGGACCCTGAGAGTTTTGATCTGGTGCGGGATTTTTATGCCGACCGCAGCCAGATCCGGCTGCTCGATATCCTTTGCGATTTTTCCGACGAGTATCTGCGTGGCCACGCCCGGCGGGTGGGGCTGGCGGGGGCGCATACGCCGCCGGAGGTGCTGGCGGGGCTTTTGCCCACCCTGCGCCACGATATGATCTTCGAGGCCGACCGGCTGCGCGATGCCGGACTTCCGGGCTATGAGCGGGTCTCTCAATCCGCCGGGCCTGAGGCCAACCTCTTGCCGCTTGCGCGTTTCCTTGGCATCTCTGAGGCTCAGGCCCGGGAGATCCTCGGCGATGGCTCGCTTTTTAAAGACTGATCGCGGAGGATCAGATGACGTCTTATGCCTATGACACTACGAATATTTTTGCCCGCATTCTGCGCGGTGAAATCCCCTGCAATAAGGTGCTGGAGACCGCGCACAGCCTGGCGTTTCATGACATCGCGCCCCAGGCGCCGGTGCATGTTCTGGTGATCCCGAAGGGGGCTTATGTGAACGCGGATCACTTCGCGCGGGCGGCCTCGGATGCGGAGATTGTGGATTACACCCGCGCGATCGGCCGGGTCTGCGAAGAGCTGGGCCTTTGCCCCGATCAGGGGGGCCTGGGCTACCGGATGCTGTCGAACGGCGGTGAGGCCGGGGTGCAGGAGGTGCCGCATCTGCATGTGCATATCGCGGGCGGCCGGGTGCTGGGGCGCATGCTGGCTCAGCTGCAATAAAGCCGGGCGGGGCCGGCGGGGCGCTGCCCCGCACCCCGTCGGGAGGGGCAGCGCCCCTCCCGATCCCACCCCGATCTCCTGTCTGCCCCCTCAGAGGGTTGCGGCGAGGCGGGCGGCCTGGTCGATGGCGCGTTTGGCGTCGAGTTCCCCCGCCACATCGGCGCCGCCGATGATATGGGGGCTGCGGCCTTCGGCGATCAGCTGATCGGCAAGCCGGCGCAGCGGCTCCTGGCCGGTGCAGAGCACCACCGTATCGGCGGGCAGCAGTTCCGGGCCGTCGCGGGTGATCACTTCCAGACCTTCCGGCGTGATGCGGCTGTAGCTCATGCCGCCGCGCATGGTGACGCCCTTCATGGCGAGGGTTGCGCGGTGGATCCAGCCGGTGGTTTTGCCAAGGTGGCGGCCGGGTTTCTCGGCCTTGCGCTGCACCAGCGTGACCTGACGGGCGGGGGGCTGCGGCTGCGGGCCTTCGGGTGCAAGGCCGCCCGCGGTCAGAGCGGGATCGCCGACGCCCCATTCCTCATTCCAGAGGTTAATATTGAGGCTGGGGCTTTCGCCCTGATGGGTGAGATATTCCGCCACATCAAAGCCGATGCCGCCGGCGCCTGCGATGACCACCCGCCCGCCTGCCGGGGCGCCGTTCAGCAGCTCTGCGTAGCCAAGGACAGTGGCACCGGCCTCTGTCGGGATGCCGGGATCGCGCGGGGTGATGCCGGTGGCGATGAGGATCTCCTCGAAATCCGCCAGCAGATCGGGGCGGGCTTCGGTATTGAGCTGCAGATCGACACCGGAGGCGGTGAGCATGGTGGCGAACCAGTCGACAAGGCCGCTGAACTCTTCTTTGCCGGGGATTTTCCGGGCGAGGTTCAGCTGTCCGCCGATATATGCGCCGCGCTCAAAGAGGGTCACCTGGTGGCCGCGCCCGGCGGCGGTGATGGCGGCGGTCAGCCCTGCGGGGCCTGCGCCCACCACGGCGATGCGTTTGGGCGTGGGGGCGGGGGGATAGCTCAGTTCGGTTTCATGGCAGGCGCGGGGGTTCACGAGGCAGGAGGTGAGCCGCCCGGAGAAGGTGTGATCAAGGCAGGCCTGATTGCAGCCGATGCAGGGGGCAATTTCCGCAGCCCGTCCGCTTTGGGCTTTGGCGACGAAATCGGGGTCTGCGAGGAAGGGGCGCGCCATGGAGATCATATCGGCCTCACCCTCTGCGAGGATGGTTTCGGCCACATCGGGGGTATTGATGCGGTTGGAGGCGATGACCGGGATTGAAACCTCGGGCCGCAGCCGCGCGGTCAGCCAGGCGAAGGCGCGGCGCGGCACCGAGGTGGCGATGGTCGGCACCCGCGCCTCATGCCAGCCGATGCCGGTGTTCAGCACCGAGGCCCCCGCCGCCTCGATGGCCTTGGCAAGCTGCACCACCTCAGGCCAGGTGGAGCCATTGGGCACCAGATCGATCAGCGAGATCCGGTAGATGACGATGAAGTCCGGGCCCACCGCTTCGCGCACGCGGCGCACCACCTCGACCGGCAGGCGGATGCGGTTTTCATAGGCACCGCCCCAGTCGTCGGTTCTGCGGTTGGTGTGCTGCACGATGAACTGATTGAGGAAATAGCCCTCGGATCCCATGACCTCAACGCCGTCATAACCTGCTTCCTGGGCGCGGGTGGCGGCGGTGACGATGTCAGCGATCTGCTTTTCAATCCCCTCGGCATCAAGCTCAACCGGGGTGAAGGGCGAGATCGGGGATTTCACCGCTGAGGCCGAAACGCAGCCCTTGCCATAGGCATAGCGGCCCGCATGCAGGATCTGCATGGCGATGCGGCCGCCTGCGGCATGGACGCGGTCGGTGACGATGCGGTGGTTGGCGATGTCGTCCCCGGTAAAAAGTCCCGCCGCGCCGGGAAAGACCCCGCCTTCGCGGTTCGGGGCCATACCGCCCGTGACCATCAGACCCACGCCACCGCGCGCGCGGGTGGCATAGAACTCCGCCACGCGGTTCCAGTCGCCGGTTTCTTCAAGCCCGGTGTGCATGGATCCCATCAGCACGCGGTTGCGCAAAGGCACGCCGCTGAGGGTGATCGGCTGCGAGAGCAGGGGGTAATGGCTGGTCATGGCTGGTCCTCCGGCGCGCAGGTTGCGCGAGGGGGCGGTTTCTGTCACGGGGGAACCTAGCGTCAGTCCTCAGCTCTCAAGCTCGGAGGAGGGGATGATCGGGAAAAACTGACCGCCCGAGCGGATGCCAAACCAGCTTTGACCCGCGTGCCCGGCATGTTCGCCCAGATCCACGAGGCGGTAAAAGCTTTTGCGGTCGATCCGTGCCTCAAGGCCGCGGCGGATCATGACATAGGGTGCCGGCTCACCGCTGTCGGTGTCGCGGGTGACGCGGATCGGATGCTCCGGCCCGGCGGTCACTTCGTCATCGACATGGGTCGTGAAGGTCAGGCTTTGATCGGGGCCGGGGTTCTGAAGGCGGAAATCCACCGCCATGAAGGGGGCGTCTTCGACCCGGATGCCGACCTTCTCAACCGGGGTGACCAGGAAATATTTCCCGTCCTCCAGCTTCAGGATGGAAGAAAAGAGCTTCACCATCGCCGGGCGGCCAATGGGCGTGCCGAGGTAAAACCAGGTGCCGTCGCGTCTGATCTCCATATCGAGATCGCCGCAGAAATCGGGGTTCCACAGATGGACCGGCGGCGGCCCTTTGCGGGCGCTGTCGCCTGCGGCCTGCATCAGGCTGTCAGCATTCGGGGTCTGCGGTTTCTCAGTCATCACCAGTTTGCCATTTGTAACGGGGCGCCAAGTTTGATTGACTGACATATAGGGACCCTTGCGGAGAATGTCATGTCGGCAGAGCTTTCGGAACAGATTGAAGTGCTTGGTCAGAAGCTGGCTCAGGCGCGCGCGGCGGTGGCGACGCGTTTTTTGGGGCAGGACCTGGTGGTCGATCTGGTCTTTGCGGCGCTTCTCTCAGGGGGGCATGCGCTGCTGGTGGGTCTGCCGGGCCTGGGCAAAACGCGGCTGGTCGACAGCCTTTCGACGGTCATGGGGCTGCAGGGCAGCCGGGTGCAGTTCACCCCCGATCTGATGCCCGCGGATATCCTTGGCTCAGAAGTGCTGGAGGCCGATCCTGAGGGGCGGCGCAGCTTTCGCTTTATTCCCGGTCCGGTCTTTTGCCAGCTGCTGCTGGCCGATGAGATCAACCGCGCCAGCCCCCGCACGCAATCCGCGCTTTTGCAGGCCATGCAGGAGCATGAGGTGACGGTGGCGGGCGTGCATCACGCGCTCGGCAGCCCCTTCCATGTGCTGGCCACCCAGAACCCGCTGGAGCAGGAGGGCACCTATCCGCTGCCCGAGGCGCAGCTTGACCGCTTCCTTGTGCAGATCGATGTGCCCTATCCGGACCGCGCCACCGAGCGGGCGGTGCTGCTGGCCACCACGGGTCTGGAGGAAGCGCCGCTGTCGCAGGTCTTTGAAGACGCGGATCTTCTGGCGGCCCAGAGGCTGCTGCGCCGGATGCCGGTCGGAGAGGCGGTGGTCGATCAGATCCTCTCGCTGGTGCGCGGCTGTCGTCCCGGCGAGGCAGATGCTTTGCCGGAGGTCAGCGCCTCGCTTGCCTGGGGGCCGGGGCCGCGGGCGGCTCAGGCGCTGATGCTGCTGGTGCGGGCGCGGGCGCTGATGCAGGGCCGCTTTGCGCCCTCGGTCGAAGATGTGGCCGCCATGGCGCGGCCTGCGCTGATCCACCGGGTGGCGCTGAATTTTGCGGCCCGTCAGCGCGGGGAAGATGCAGGCGCGCTGATTGACCGCGCCGTGGCGCGGCTGCTGCCTGAGGCCGCTGCCGCATGACCGAGCGCATGGCGCTGCGCCCGCAGGCCGAAGGCTTTGCTGCCGCCCTGCCGCCCCTGATGGCGGCGGCTGAGCGGCTGGCGGCCTCGGTGCTGACGGGGGGGCATGGCCGGGCGCGGGCGGGGCGCGGCGAAGAGTTCTGGCAGTTTCGCGCCGCCACCGCCGGGGATGCCATGCGCCAGATCGACTGGCGCCGCTCGGCGCGGTCAGACCAAAGCTTTGTGCGTGAGACCGAATGGCAGTCGGCGCAGTCGGTGCTGCTTTGGGTCGATCCCTCGCAGGCGATGAGCTTTGCGGGCGCGGGGGCGCATCCGCCGAAATCCCATGTCGCGCGGGTGCTGGCGCTGGCTTTGGCGATCCTTCTGCTGCGCGGAGGCGAGCGGGTCGGGCTTCTCGATCCGGCTTTGCCGGCCGGGGCCGGTCTGGTGCAGCGCGAGCGGCTTTTTCAGGCGCTTGAGGGCCTGAGCAGCGAGGCCGATTACGGCAGCCCTCCGGCGGGGCCGCTGCCTGCGCGGGGGCGGGCGGTGCTGATCTCTGATTTCTTCGCCGATCCCGCGCCTTTGCAGGCGTTTCTGGCGCGGGCAGCGGATCAGGGGGTGCGTGGCGCCCTGGTGCAGCTGCTCGATCCGGCGGAGCATGGCTTTCCCTTTGCGGGCCGCACGCGGTTCGAATCGATGTCGGGTGCTTTGCGGCACGACACTTTGCAGGCGGGTGATCTGCGCGGGGCCTATCTTGCGCGGCTCGAAGAGCGTCAGGCCCTGCTCAGCGGGATGGCGGCGGCGGCGGGCTGGCAGTTTCACAGCCATTCGACGGGGGCCCCTGCGGCCTCGGTGCTGCTGTGGCTTTACCGCGCGCTTGAGCAAAGGGCGGGCTGAGGGATGTGGATGCCGCTCAATCTGGCGTTCAGCGCGCCTTTGCTGCTCTGGGGGCTGCTGCTGCTGCCGGTGCTGTGGTGGTTTCTGCGCGCCCTGCCGCCCGCGCCGCAGCGCCGCCGTTTCCCGGGGATCGTGCTGCTGGACGGTCTGCGCGACCGCCGACCTGAGGCAGAGCGCACCCCCTGGCCACTGATGCTGCTGCGGATGCTGGCGCTGGCGGCGCTGATCATCGGGCTGGCGGGACCCATCCTGAACCCCGAACCCCAGGAGGAGGCTGAGGGCCCTCTGGTCGTGCTGATCGACGGCACCTTTGCCGATGCCCGGGACTGGCCGCAGCGCCTTGCCCGGGCAGAGACGGCGCTGGCCGCGGCGGGTCGTCAGGGCCGCACGGCGGCGCTGGTGCAGCTGACCGATCTGCCGCCGGGCGATCTGATCTTTCAGCCCGCAGAGGCGCAGTCCGCGCGGCTGGCAGGCCTGACCCCCGCTCCCTGGGAGTGGGGGCCGGAGGTGGTGGACCTGGCCGCGAAAATTCCCGAAGGCGCTTCGGTTTTGTGGCTTTCAGACGGGCTGGACCGTCCGGGCCGCTCAGATCTGGCGGCGGCGCTGGGGGGGCGCGCTGATCTGAGGGTCTGGCAAAGCCCGCGCCCGCTGACGGGGCTTTCTGCGCCGGTCATCGAAGAAGGCCGGGTCCGGCTGGATCTGCGGCTCTCTGCGCCCGATCCTGGCCGCGGGGTGACCGTTCTGGCCATTGGTCCCGACCCGTCAGGCGCGGTGCGCGAGCTGGCGCGGGCCGGAGTGACCCTTGGAGAGGGGCTGGTGACCCCGGTCAGTTTCACGCTGCCGGCCGAGCTGCGCAACCGCATCACCCGCTTTGAGATTGAGGGGGGGCGGGGGGCGGCCTCTGTCGCGCTGGCCGATGACAGCCTGCGGCGGCGCAAGGTGGCGCTGGTCGCTGAGCGTGAGGACCGCGAGGGGCTGCAGCTTCTCTCGAACCTGCACTATCTGCGGGAAGCCCTGGCCCCGGCTGCCGATCTGAGCGAGGGGGATCTGAGCGATCTTCTGCGCGCAGGCCCCGATGTGGTGGTGCTGGCCGATGTGGCGGTGCTGACCCCCGATGAAGAGGCGGGCCTGATCGCTTTTGTCGAAAAAGGCGGCCTTCTGCTGCGTTTTGCCGGGCCGAAACTCGCCGCCGCAGCCCTGCCCGAGGGGGAGGACCCCCTGATGCCGGTGCGTCTGCGCGCGGGGGGGCGCACGGTGGGCGGCGCCATGAGCTGGGGTGCGCCGCGCGCGCTGGCCGCCTTCCCGGAGGACAGTCCGTTTTATGGCCTCAGCATCCCCGATGAGGTCACGGTGCGCGCCCAGGTTCTGGCGCAGCCCGACCCCGATCTGGCGCGGGCGGCCATTGCCATGCTGGCCGACGGCACGCCGCTGGTGACGCGGGCCACGCGCGGCGCGGGGCAGGTGGTGCTGTTTCATGTGACCGCCAATTCCGACTGGTCGGGCCTGCCGCTCTCGGGCCTCTTCGTGCAGATGCTCGAGCGGCTGACCATTCTCTCTGCCGCCCCCGGGGCGGAGACCGCCGAAGCCGGGGGCCGCGCCTTTGAGGTGCGCCGCGCCATGGACGGCTTCGGGCGGCTGAGCGGCGGAGAGGCGTTTCCCGCCGTCCAGGGTGCCGATCTGGCCGCTGCGCGCCCCGCCGGGGCCGCACGCGAGGGGCTCCCCCCGGGGATCTATGCCGCGCCCGGCAGCCAGCTGGCGCTGAATATCACCGGTCCGGAGCGGCAGTTCGCAACGGCCCGCTGGCCCGCAGGGCAGGTCATTGAAGGCGAGGCGACGGCGGCTCCGCCGCAGGCCCTGAAGGGCTGGCTGCTGCTGGCCGCGCTGATTGCGCTGATGCTGGATATTCCGGCCAGTCTTGCGCTTGCGGGTCGGCTGCGGCACCTGGCGGGGGCTGCGCTGCTGGCGCTTGCGCTGCCCGGGCTCTCTCCGGATCCGGCCATGGCCGATGACCGCCGCGCCGTGGCCGCTACCTCTGAGGTGGTTCTGGGCTATATCCGCACCGGCAATACCGACCTCGATGCCCGCTCTGAGGCGGGCCTGCGGGGCCTTAGCCTGATCCTCACCAATCGCACCACCATTGAGCCGGGCGCGCCGGTGGCCGTTGATCCCGAGAGCGATGAGCTGGCCTTCTTTCCTTTTCTCTACTGGCCGATCACGGCGGATGCGGCGATGCCCTCACCCGCGGCTTACCGGCGGCTGAACCAATATCTGCAAACCGGGGGCATGATCCTTTTTGACACCCGCGATGGCGATGTGGCCGATTTCGGCGGCGCCACCCCGGAGGGGCGGGCGCTGCAGATGATCGCGCGCCCGCTGCAGATCCCGCCTTTGGAGCCGATTGCCGGGGATCACGTGCTGACGCGGACTTTTTATCTGCTGCAGGATTTCCCGGGCCGCCACGCCGGGCGCAGCGTCTGGGCCGAAGCCGCGCCCCCCGATGCCGAACGGGCGGAGGGCATGCCCTTTCGCAACCTCAATGACGGGGTGACCCCGGTGGTGATCGGCGGCAATGACTGGGCCTCGGCCTGGGCGACGGATGCGCGGGGCGTGCCGCTTTATCCGGTCGGGCGCGGCTTTGCCGGAGAGCGCCAGCGCGAGATGGCCTGGCGCTTTGGCGTCAACCTCATCATGCATGTGCTGACCGGGAATTATAAATCCGATCAGGTCCATGTGCCTGCACTTCTGGAAAGGCTGGGACAGTGATCTTTGCGCTGATCTGGGATCCGCTTCTGCCGCTCTGGCTGCTGGCTGCCCTGGGCGGGCTGGCCCTTCTGCTGACAGCCCTGGCGCTGTGGAAGCGGATGGCGGGCGGGATCTGGCGGGCTTTGGCCTTTGCGGCGCTGCTTGCGGCGCTGGCCAATCCGTCGCTGCGCGAAGAGGACCGGCTGGCGCTCTCTGACATCGCGCTGATCCTGGTGGATGACAGCGCCAGCCAGCAGATCGCGGGACGCCCCGATCAGACCGCCGCCGCGCTTGCGGCACTGCAGAGCCGTCTGGCCGCGCAATCCGGTCTGGAGGTGGAGGTCCGCCGCATCCCCGATCAGCCCGAGACGGCGGATGCCGCCGAAGGGGGCACCTTCGCCATGGCGCATCTCGCCGAGGCCATGGCCGGGATCCCGCGGGAGCGGCTGGCCGCGGTCTTTCTGATCTCGGACGGTCAGGTCCATGATGCCTCCCGCGCGCCGGATCTGCCCGCGCCTTTGCATCTTCTTCTGACCGGAGAGCCGCAGGACTGGGACCGCCGTCTGGTGATCAAAACCGCGCCACCCTTTGCGGTTATGGGCGAGCCGGTGCAGATCGTTTTGCGCATTGAGGATCAGGGCCGCGTGCCGGCGGACCTCTCGGGAGAGGCCGTGCTGACCCTGCGCCTGGGCGCAGAGCCGCCCCTGGCGCTGCGCGTGCCGGTGGGCCGGGATGTCGAACTGCCGCTGACGCTGCCTCATGCGGGGATGAATGTGGTGCAGCTCGCGCTGGAGATGGCCCCGGGGGAGTTGACCGACCGCAACAATGCCGCCGTGCTGCGCATCAATGGCGTGCGCGACCGGCTGCGGGTGCTGCTGGTCTCGGGCGAGCCCCATGCCGGAGAGCGGGTCTGGCGCAACCTGCTGAAATCCGATGCCTCGGTGGATCTGGTGCATTTCACCATTCTGCGCCCGCCGGAAAAGCAGGATGGTGTGCCGGTCTCGGAGTTGTCGCTGATCGCTTTTCCGGTGCGCGAACTCTTCGTCGATAAGATCCGCGAATTTGATCTGATCATCTTTGACCGCTACCGCCGCCGGGGCATCATGCCCATGGCCTATATGGAAAATGTCCGCGACTATGTGCGCGAGGGCGGCGCGGTGCTGATCTCGGCAGGACCGGAGTTCGGCACCGCCGACAGCCTCTGGCGCTCGCCTCTCGCCGAGATCCTGCCGGTCGAGCCCACAAGCCGCGTGCTGGAAGAAGGTTTCCGCCCGGTGCTGACCGATCTCGGCCGCCGTCACCCGGTGACCATGGGGCTGGATGCGGCCTATCAGCCCGACGGCTGGGGCCGCTGGTTCCGCCAGATTGATCTGCGCGCCACCGGCGGGCAGGTGGTGATGGAGGGCCAGGGAGACCGCCCGCTTCTGGTGCTGGACCGGGTGGGCGAGGGCCGGGTGGGGATGCTGGCTTCCGATCAGATCTGGCTCTGGGGCCGGGGCTATGAGGGCGGCGGCCCGCAGCTGGAGCTGCTGCGCCGTCTTGCGCATTGGACGATGAAAGAGCCTGAGCTGGAAGAAGAGACCCTGACCGCCAGTTCGCGCGGGCTGTCGGTCACGATTGAGCGCCACACCCTTGGCGCGGCTCCGGGCGCGGTTGAGATCACATCGCCGGGGGGCAGCCGCATGGATCTGACGCTCTCGGAGGTCTCTCCGGGGCTTTGGCGCGGCACCTGGCAGGCCCCGGAAATCGGGCTTTATCAGATGCGGGAGGGGGATCACCGCGGGGTCTTTGCGCTGGGCCATGCCGCCCCGCGGGAGTTCGTCGGCACCATCGCCTCTGAGGCGCCTTTGCACGACGTGCTGAAAGCCTCCGGCGGCGGGGTGCAGCGGCTGAGCGAGGGGCTGCCCGACATCCGCCGCGTCAGCGAGGGCCGCGCCGCCTTTGGCCGCGGCTGGCTGGGCGTGCCCTACCGCGAGGCCTTTGCCACCCAGGATCTGCGCATCCGCCCTGCGCTGCCGCCCTTCGCCTGGGCTTTGCTGATCGCCGCCCTGATCCTGACCGCCTGGCTGCGGGAGGGCCGCATGGGCCGCAGGCGCTGAGGCCTGCCCGGCATCGCCGCCAGTGCGGTGCTGTCGGATGGGTGAGGGCCTGATCCCTTAACCGATCTGTTGGCGGCTGCGTCTCTCACCGCCAACAGTCCGCGTGCGCAGGGGCGTTAAGCCCGCCGAAGCCCCTCGGGCAGGCGCAGCAGAAGGCCGGGGTCGGGGCAGATGTCATCCCAGACCGCCATCAGGCTCTCATGGCCGACGCCGAAGAAATTGCCCGACTGCTCCAGCAGATCGGACATGATCTGGAAATGCAGATGCGGCGACCAGCCGCCGTTCTCATGCCAGTCGCCGAAATGCGCGATCGGCTGCCCGGCCTCGATGCTGTCCCCCGGTTGCACCAGGCTTGGCAGTGTGTCGGCGAGATGGCCGTAAAGCGTGAAGAAGGGCAGACCGCCGCCGTCATGCTCAAGGATCAGCGTATGGCCATAATCCAGCGGATCGGCGTTATAGCTGACCGAGCGCACCACGCCCGGCAGCGGCGCATAGACCGGGGTCAGGGCGGGGGCGAAAATATCGATGCCCAGATGCACCTGCCGCCGCTCAGGGCTGGCGGCATCGGCGAATTGATCCGAGGCATAACAGCTGCGCTTTTCGCCGCGCGGGCCGGTGCCATAGGGCAGCTGCAGCGCCTCAAACCAGGCATCAAAAGCGCGGTCGGAATATTCCGGCATCGACGGATCACTGCCATCGGCGCGCAACAGCCGCGCATTGCTGTGATCGGGCAGCGGGCGCACCACGGGCTGCACCTCGGCGGTGCTGAGCCAGGCCTTCAGCTTCGTGACGCCGGGCACCGCCTCACCGCCCGCAGCTTTGCGCAAAATTGCGCGCAGAACGCCCTGATCGACCTGCGCAAGACGGGCCTGCACCGCAGCAGAAGACGCCCCGATCAGCGCCTCAAGCTTTTCCGGCGCGACGCCGGACTGCAAAAGCGCGGTATAAAGATCGGCGACATCGGGCAGGACTTCGGTCATTCTCATCTCCTCGGGCAGGCTGTGGCGCAGAGTGGCGCGCCTGGCCTTGATTTGGCAAGAGGGAGCCGGACGTCCCCGACAGGGTTGGTCCGGGCAGGAGACACACATCAGGGAGGAGAGCCGATATGCGACTGACCGACCCGGAAATTGAGACCGCGCTGGCGGAGTTGACGGCAGACTGGCGCAGCGATGGCGCGGCTTTGTTTCTGCGCGTCACCCGGCGCGACTTCGCCTCGGCGCTGGCGCTGGTGACGCAGGTGGGGGCGGCCGCTGAGGCGCAGAACCATCATCCGGACGTTACGCTTGGGTGGGGATACTGCAGCTTTCGGCTGACCACGCATTCGGATGGTGGGCTTACCGCGAAAGATTTGAAGCTTGCGCGGGCCATTGACGCAATAATCGCATCATAAAGATCGGTCGGGGCGACAGCATTGCTCTTGCCCCGCGCTCTTTGCGGGCTTATCCCATGCCGAGCCAGTTGCGAAGGATAACCCCATGAGCACCAACCAGCGTTTCGACAAATCGAAACTTCCGAGCCGCCACGTCACTGAAGGTCCGGCCCGCGCGCCGCACCGCAGCTATTTCTACGCGATGGGCATCTCTGAAGAAGAAATTCACCAGCCCTGGGTTGGTGTGGCGACCTGCTGGAACGAAGCGGCTCCCTGCAATATCGCGCTGAACCGTCAGGCGCAGTCGGTGAAAATGGGTGTGAAAAAGGGCGGCGGCACGCCGCGCGAATTCACCACCATCACCGTGACCGACGGCATTGCCATGGGCCATGAGGGCATGCGCTCGTCGCTGGCCTCGCGCGATGCGATCACCGATACCGTTGAGCTGACCATGCGCGGTCACTGCTATGACGCCCTGGTGGGTCTGGCGGGCTGTGATAAATCGCTGCCGGGCATGATGATGGCCATGGTGCGTCTGAACGTGCCTTCGGTTTTCGTCTATGGCGGCTCGATCCTGCCGGGCAAACTGAACGGCAAAGACGTTGTTGTGCAGGACGTGTTCGAGGCCGTGGGCAAACATGCCGCCGGCACCATGTCGGATGCCGAACTGCAGATCCTTGAGCGCGTGGCCTGCCCCTCGGCCGGGGCCTGCGGTGGTCAATATACCGCCAATACCATGGCCTGCGTCTCGGAGGCCATCGGCCTTGCGCTGCTGAACTCTTCGGGCGCACCGGCCCCCTATGAGAGCCGCGACCAATATGGTGATTTCTCCGGCCAGGCCGTGATGAAGCTCATCGAGAAGAACATCCGCGCCCGTGACGTGGTGACCCGCAAGGCGCTGGAAAACGCCGCCCGCGTGGTGGCCTGCACCGGCGGCTCGACCAATGGCGGTCTGCACCTGCCGGCGATTGCCCATGAAGCGGGCATCGATTTCGACCTCTTTGACGTCTGCGACATCTTCCGCGACACGCCCTATTTCGTGAACCTGCGTCCGGGCGGCGATTACGTGGCCAAGGACCTCTTTGAGGCCGGTGGCGTGCCGGTGGTGATGAAAGAGCTGGCCCGCGCGGGTCTGCTGCATCTCGACTGCCTCACCGCTTCGGGCGAAGAACTGGGCGAAGCGCTTGGCCGCATCACCCATGAGCCCGATGGCAAGGTCATCCACTTCATCGACGCGCCGATCTCGAAAACCGGGGGCGTTGTCGGTCTGCGCGGCAACCTCGCTCCCGATGGGGCGATCGTGAAAGTCGCGGGCATGTCGGAAGAAGAGCAGGTCTTCACCGGCCCGGCCAATGTCTTTGAATGCGAAGAAGAGGCCTTTGAGGCGGTTCAGAAGCGCGGCTACAAAGAAGGCGATGTGATCGTCATCCGCAACGAAGGCCCCGCAGGTGGCCCGGGCATGCGCGAGATGCTGTCGACCACGGCGGCGCTCTCGGGTCAGGGCATGGGTAAGAAAGTGGCACTGATCACGGATGGCCGTTTCTCGGGCGCAACCCGTGGTTTCTGCGTGGGCCACGTCGGCCCCGAGGCCGCCCATGGCGGCCCGATCGCGCTGCTGAAAAACGGCGATATGATCACCCTGAACGCCGTCACCGGTGAAATCTCGGTCGATCTGACCGAGGAAGAGCTGGCAAAGCGCAAAGCCGAATGGGCCGGTCCGAAGACGACCGATTACAACTCGGGCGCGCTTTGGAAATACGCCAAACTCGTGGGTTCGGCCCGTTACGGCGCCGTCACCCATCCGGGTGCCAAAGCGGAAACCCATGTCTATATGGACCAGTAAGGTCAGTCGCGCGGCGGCGGGGACAGCCCTCGCCCTCGCGCTTTCCGGCTGTCAGATGACATCCGCGCCCGGGCCGGAGAAGCAGTCACGCTTCTCCGGCCCGCCGCCGTCAAAAATGGCGGTGGCGGGCGGGCAGCTGATCGTTTCGGGGCCGCGGGGATATTGCATCGACCGCGAGTCGAGCCGCGATGACGCTGGCGCTGCGGCGCTGGTGGTGCTTTCGCCCTGCCGGGGCCTGGGGGCGGGGCTCTTCGCGGAGCGCGCGGCCCATGAGGCGGTGATGACGGCGGCGGTCGGCGCGCGCCCGATGGTGG
This sequence comes from Falsigemmobacter faecalis, assembly GCF_003863335.1. Classification (GTDB taxonomy): domain Bacteria; phylum Pseudomonadota; class Alphaproteobacteria; order Rhodobacterales; family Rhodobacteraceae; genus Wagnerdoeblera; species Wagnerdoeblera faecalis. The sequence goes on from NZ_RRAZ01000005.1 coordinate 29,147, forward strand.
CAGAGCCGGGGCGGCTTTTGCCCGCCATGCAGGCCTTTGCCGCCACAGACCAGGGCCTTGCGGCGCTCAGCCGTTCGGGCGCGGCGCAAAATATTCAGGTTCGCCATATTTTTGCCGAAGGTGACGTGGTTTATATGCGTCTGACGGACCGCGGGCAGTTTGCCTGGGGAATCGTTCAGCCCGACTACTGGCGGGCTGTGGTGCCCGCGGGGGGGCGGATGCTCAGCCTTTCGGTGCTGGCTCTGCCGCAGTCTCCGCTGAGTGACAGTGACGGGCTTCGGCTGCTGCGGGACTTTGTTGCAACCGTGCAGGCAGGCTCAGCGTTACCCGCGACCTCCGGCTGAAGGTGCAGCGGCCCGTCCGGCTGCGGCTTTCAGGGGCAAAATATTAAGGTCCGACTGCCAGACTGGGCAGCGGAATGACGAGAGCAGGTAATTTCTTATGGCAGCCCGGCTGCAGACGATCTTCAACCGGCTGAGCGGACGCACCACGCCAGACGAGGAAACGCCACGCAATTTACCGGAGGGGACGCCGCCAGCGCTTCAGGGCGTGCCGGGGCTTGAATGGGCATGGACCGCGGATCTGCGCACCCGTGGCGCAGGCGGCAGTCTGGCACCCGCCAGCGGCAGTGTGGTTCTCCCCAAGGTGAAGCTTTTCCACGATGGCCGCGCGGGAGAGGTGACCCTGCCTGTCGCCCGCGCCGGGGGGTTTGATCTGGCGCTCTCGGGTTTCAGCGGCAGTTTTCTTTCGCTGGTCTTTGATCTGCCCGCAGAAGCGGTGCAGGGGCTGCGCGCGCGCCATCTGATCCGTCTCGACACCTCGCTCAGCGGCAGCGAGGGGCTGCGCGCCTATGCCCGGCTGAATATCCGCCACGGACCCAATACCGAGCAGATCACCCGCGAAGTCACGGCCCCCGCCGGCGTAGCGCGGGTCGCAGAGTTCGACATGTTCTACGTCGGCCTGAACGAAAAGCGGGTCGAGGCGGCCTGGATCGACCTGATCTTTAACCCGGTTGCAGATGAGCGGATTGCGATCACCGATCTGACCGTCAGCCGCCGCCCCCGCGCAGCACTTTAGGGGGCAGAGCAGTCCGGGTGACGCCTGCATCAGACCGGGGCCCTGGCTCGGGACACGGCAGGCCAGAGGTGGGCTCAGAGTTCCTGCCCTGACCCTTGGCCGGAACAGCAGCTCAGCTTTGGGGTGATGCGGAATGCGCCAGTCCTGGGATGCGAATGACGCACCGCCTCTCATCATTTGGATTGCCACTGCCTCGCCCCCCTGCTCACGTTCCCGGCTGGTTTTACCGCCGCAGCGGCTCCCAGATGTCGGGCGCGGTCAGGGGCGCAGAAACTTCGCCCCCGTGGAGGCTTTGGGCTCATCCGTCATCTGTGGCAGTCCGCCGGTGGGGCGGCGGTGAAATTCCGCGTCGCTGAGCGCGGATTTCAGCACCGGGATCACGCCGTCCAGATCGCTGCCAAGCGCCACCTTCTGCCCGCCCATCTCGGCCTTTGCGGCCACCACCGAGACGATCTCTGCCACTCCGTCGGGGCGCAGCGTAAAGACCGGCGCCCCGGAGGAGCCGAAATCGACGTCGCAGGACATCACCAGCATGCCGGACTGTCGGCTGAGGACATGACAGAAGTCCTGCAAAGACGCCGCCTCTGAGCGGTCGCGGGCATAGGAGACCACGCCCACCTCGGCGCCGCGCTCGGGGGTCTGTCCGGTCTCATAGGGCTTCAGCGAGGGCAGCCGGATCGGTTGATCCAGCTCCAGCAGCGCAATGTCATAGCGCACGCGGGACGCGTCTTCCTCCGGCGACCAGAGATAGTCGGGATGGGCTGCGGCGCGGCGGATGTGGCGGTAAGCGGCGGCGCGACCATTGCGCCAGCCCGCCCGGAACTCCATCCGGTCGATGGGGACCAGAGCGCCGCCCTCGCGCTCGCGCAGGCAATGGGCTGCGGTGAGGATCAGATCGGGGGCGATGAGGGCCGCCGTGCAAAAGCCGGTGCCGCCGAGATCGAGCCGCCCCACAGCCTCCCAGCCCCGGCTGTCGGTGCCGGTCTCCAGCCGCCGCAGCCCCTCTGCCGTGGCGGGGGCCGTCGCGGCGCAGAGCAGGCCCATGAAAATGGCGGCAGGCTTCAGCACGTGATTCGTCTTTCTTCGCGCCGGACTGGCAGTTCCGGTTTACTCCCGCTCTGAGAGGGCAGGCGGCTTTGGCCCGCCCGTCGCCCAGTCCAGAAGCTCTGCCGTATGAACCACCGGAACCCGGCTCGCGTTCCCGATCTGCATCATACAGCCGAGGTTCCCCGCCGCAATCACATCCGGGCTGCGCGCCTCCAGCTTTGCGACCTTATCCGCCTGCAACCTCAGAGAGATTTCGGGCTGCAGCAGGTTGTAGGTCCCGGCCGAGCCGCAGCAGAGATGCGGGTCCGCAGGCTCAGAGACGCTGAAGCCCGCCTGCTGCAAAAGCTCTTTCGGCAGGCTGCGGATCTGCTGGCCGTGCTGCAGCGAACAGGCCGAGTGATAGGCGATGCGCAGGGCCTCGGGCGCGGTCAGCCCCTCTGGCAGACCCGCGCGGTGGACCCATTCGGTCACATCCCCGGCGAGGGCGGCGATGGTCGCGGCCTCTGCCGCGAGGGTTGGATCGTCGCGGAAGAGATGGCCGTAGTCCTTCACCGTGGTGCCGCAGCCGGAGGTATTGATGATAAGGCCATCAAGCCCCGCGCCCCGCACCTCTGTCATCACGGCACGGATCAGGGCGGCGGCGCTGGCCTTTGCCTCTGCCTCGCGGCCCATGTGATGGGTCAGCGCCCCGCAGCAGCCCGCGCCTTTGACCACCACCACCTCAGCCCCCAGCCGCGTCAGGAGGCGAATGGTGGCATCATTGATATCGGTGTTCAGCGCGCGCTGCGCACAGCCCGTCAGCAGCGCCAGACGCAGCTTCTGCGGGCCCTGCGCGGGAAAGCTCTGCGGATCGTCATTGCGCGAGACCGGCGGCAGGCGGGCGGGCACCATGTTCAGCATGGCGCGCAGCCGCGGATCGGGGATCAGCCCCCGGAAGGGTTTGGCCAGCCGACCAAAGCCAAGCGCCAGGCGAAAGCGCAACGGATGCGGCAGCACCTTTGCGATGACACTGCGCAGCAGCCGCTCGGTCAGCGGGCGCTTCCAGGTCTGCTCAATATGGGCGCGGGCGTGATCGACCAGATGCATGTAATTGACGCCTGAGGGGCAGGTCGTGCGACACGACAGGCACGACAGGCAGCGGTCGATATGCTGCACGGTCTTTGCATCCGCCGGACGGCCCTCCTCCAGCATTTCTTTGATCAGATAGATCCGCCCGCGCGGGCTGTCGGCCTCATCTCCGAGCAGCTGATAGGTCGGGCAGGTGGCGGTGCAAAAGCCACAATGCACGCAGGCGCGCAGCTGTTTATCGGCCTCACGGAGGCCGGGATTGCTGAGTTGCTCGGGCGTGAAACGGGTCTGCATGTCAGGCCTCTGCGCTCAGTCGGGCGGGGGCGAAAAGGCCCCTTGGGTCAAATTCTGCCGCGATGGCGGCGTTCAGACGGGCGACGACCGGATCGGTCGGCGGAGCACCCGGCAGGCGGGTGGCCACTGCGGGCGGGGCCTTCAGCAGGCGCGCATGGCCGCCCGCTCTCGCCCCCTCGGTCTGCAGGGCGCAGAGAAGCGCCGGAGCCTCTGCCGCGCTACAGCCGATCGAGAGCCAGCCGCCGCCCAGATCGCTCAGGACCTGCGCGGGGGCGGTGCGGGCGATCAGCTGAAGAAGCCCGGGCATGTGAGAGGGGCGCGCCGAATGGCGGATCACCACCTCTGCACCTGCCAGTGGCGTCAGATCGCGGATCCCCGCCCAGAGCGCGGCAGAGGCGGCGCCTTCGGTGAGTGTGATCTCTGCCGGGGCGAGACGCGCGCGCAGCTTTGCGCTGCGGTAGCGGGTTTGCTCTTCAAAGCCCTCAAGGCGCAGCCAGACCCGGCCTGCCGCAGGATCAGAGGCCGCCCCGGAGACATCCCAGGGAGAACTCAGCGCCCGCGCCATGACAGCGGCCTGATCGGCGGCGGGGATGCCCTCCAGCGTCAGGGTCACCTCGGTCTGCGGCAGGGGCTGCAGGCGGAAGGACAGCTCGCTGAGGACACCCAGCCGCCCCTCACTGCCCGCGAGAAGCTTGACCAGATCATAGCCGGTGACATTCTTCATCACCCGCCCGCCGTTCTTCACCACCCGGCCCCGGCCATCGACAAAGCGCAGCCCGATCAGGCAGTCCCGGCAGGCCCCGGCCTGGATCCGGGCCGGGCCGGAGGCATTGCTTGCGGCCACGCCGCCGATGGTACTAAGACCGCCGCGCCCCGAAAGCGCCGCCAGATCGGGCGGATCAAAGGGCAGGCGCTGGCGCTCAGCGGCCAGCAGGGCGCGGACCTCCTGCAGCGGGGTGCCTGCGGCGACCACCAGGGTCAGCGCGCCCGGCTCATAAAGCGTCACGCCGCTCAGGCCCCTGGTGCTTAAAGCCGGACCCTGCGGCAGCATGAGCGCGCGGGTGCCGCCGCCGCGAATGCTCAAAGGGTCACGGGCTGCGGCGATCAGATCGGCCAGCTCGGCCTCAGACTGCGGGGTCATGCGCGCTTCTCCCGCCGGGACTGCGAGACCCGCAGCGGAAAGACCTTGGCCGGGTTCAAAAGCCAATGGGGGTCAAAGACATCCTTGATCTGCATCTGCGCCTCCAGATCATCGGGGGCAAACTGCACCTCCATCAGATCGCGCTTTTCCACCCCCACGCCATGCTCTCCGGTCAGACAGCCGCCGACTTCGACGCAGAGCCGCAGGATATCGGCGCCAAGCGCCTCGCAGCGGGCCAGATCTTCGGGATCATTGGCGTTATAAAGGATCAAAGGATGCATATTGCCGTCCCCGGCGTGAAAGACATTGGCGACCTTCAGCCCGTAGCCTTCCGACAGCTCTGCGATGCGCCGCAGCACGAAGGGCAGCTCGGTGACCGGGATCGTGCCGTCGAGGCACATGTAATCGGCCATCTGCCCCATGGCCCCGAAGGCTGATTTGCGGCCCAGCCAGATGCGGCGTGCCTCATCTTCTGAGCGGGCTTCGCGGATCTCAACGGGGTTGAAGTCGCGGGCGATGGCGGTGATGCGGGCCAGCTGCGCCGCCATCTCTGTCTCCGCCCCCTCGACTTCGATGATCAAAAGCGCCTCGCAATCGGGATAGCCCGCTTTGGCAAAGGCCTCGCAGGCGCGGATGCAGGGGGCATCCATGAACTCAATGGCGACGGGGATGATCCCCGCACGGATGATGGCGGAAACACAGCCCCCCGCTTCGGCAGAGGTGTTGAAGGCCAGAAGTACCGGGCGCGCGCCCTCGGGCTTTGGCAGGATGCGCAAAGTGGCTTCCGTGACCACGCCAAGCTGCCCCTCTGAGCCGCAGATGACGCCCAGAAGATCAAGGCCGGGGCTGTCGGCAAAGGGCCCGCCCAGCGTCACGACCCTGCCGTCCATCAGAACCAGGGTCACCCCCAGCAGATTATTGGTCGTCACGCCATATTTCAGGCAATGCGCCCCGCCTGAATTCATCGCGATATTGCCCGCAATCGCGCAGGCAAGCTGGCTTGAAGGGTCGGGGGCATAGAAAAAGCCATCCTCTCCAACCGCCGCGCTGACCGAAAGATTGGTGCGCCCGGTCTGCACGCGGATGAAGCGGTCGTCGTAGCTGACCTCCAGCACCGCGGTCATCCGCGCAACGCCGAGGATCACCGCATCCGCCGTCGGCATCGAGCCCCCGGCCAGCGAGGTTCCGGCCCCGCGCGGCACCACCGGCACCCGCAGCTCATGCAGATAGCGCAGCACCGCAGAGACCTCTTCTGTCGTGCGCGGCAGCACCACCGCAAGCGGCGGGCAGCGATAGGCGGAAAGCGCGTCACATTCCCAGGCGCGCAGCGCCACCGGGTCGGAGATCACGCCATCGGCGGGCAGAAGACCGCGCAGTCCGGCCAGGATCTCCTCTCTCCGGGCCAGAATCTGTGGGTCGGGCAGGGGCATCTGCATGTCTTTGGGGCTCCTCCTCCCCGGGGTCTTGCAAGCGCGTCAATAGCCGAGGGCGCAGCCATCCTTGCGCGGATCAGAGGCACCTTCAAAGATACCGCTGTCGTGACAGAAAATCGCCTGAGCGCCGCCGAGGGGCTCATCGCTCCAGGTCACCTCATGGCCCAGAGCTGAGAGTTCTGCGGCGACCTTCGGATCATAGCCCTGCTCCAGCCGCAGGCTGTCGCTGCCCGAGAACGGCCCGCAGAAGCTGCGCGGCGCATCGATGGCGCTTTGCAGATCCATGCCATAGTCGCGCAGGTTTGAGACCAGCCGCGCATGGCCTGCGGGCTGATAGGCCCCGCCCATGACGCCAAAGGGCATGACCACGCGGCCTTTCTCAGCCAGCATGCCGGGGATGATGGTATGCATCGGCCGCTTGCCGCCCGCTGCCTCATTGGGGTGGCCGCGCTCCAGCGAAAAGCCCGCACCGCGGTTCTGAAAGCTGATGCCGAATTTATCCGAGGCAAGGCCGGTCCCGAAAGCATGGAAGGTCGAATAGATCAGCGAGACCACCATGCCGTCGCGGTCGGTCACCGACAGGCAGACGGTGTCTTTGTGAATGGCCTCGGTGGCCGCAGAGACCGCGGGCAGGGCGCGTTTGGGATCAATCAGCGCCGCCAGCTTTGCTGCTGTTTCGGGGGCCAGCATATGCGCCAGCCGCGTGGTGTGATCGGGATCGGCAATCAGGCGGTTGCGCGCGTCATAGGCAAGCTTCGTGGCCTCTGCCTCAAGATGGGTGCGCAGACTGCCTAAGGGATCCATCGAAGCCAGATCGAAATGGCTGAGGATATTCAGCATCAAAAGGGCGACCACGCCCTGACCGTTCGGCGGATGCTCAATCAGCTCCGCCCCCTGATAGGGGGCCGAGACGGGGGTGTCGTAAAAGGCCTCCACACTGGCGAAGTCTTCCGCGCTATGACAGCCGCCGAGCGCCTGGAGGCTGGCGCGCATATCCTCGGCCACCTCGCCCTCATAAAAGCCCTTTGCGCCTTCGCGGGCCAGGCGGCGCAGCACCTCGGCCTGGCCGGGGGCGCGGAAAATCTCACCGACCCGGGGCGGGCGGCCCCAGGGCAGGAAGTGCTGTCGGGCCGCGCCCTTCAGCTTTTCGGTCTCCTGCCAGTCATGCGCGGTGCGCGGGGCCACCGGCACGCCGTTCTCAGCCGCCGCGATCGCCGGGGCGAGAACCTGCTCAAGCGGCAGGCGGCCATGATCGCTGTGCAACCGGCAAAAGGCCGCAATGGCACCGGGCAGGGTCACCGCCTCTGCGCCATAAAGCGGCATGCTGCTGTGACCGGCGTCGCGCAGTGCCTCGGCATCGAGTGCGGCGGGCGCGCGGCCCGAGCCGTTGAGGGCCAGAACCTCCTCCCGCCCGGCGGGTTTGATCAGCACAAAGGCATCGCCGCCCAGCCCGGTCATCTGCGGCTCGCAAAACCCCAGAACCAGAGCCGCACCGATGGCGGCATCGGCGGCACTGCCCCCGGCCTGCAGCAGATTGATCGCAGTGAGAGAGGCCAGCGGATGCGACGAGGCGCAGATCCCATTGGTGGCATAAACGGCCGAGCGGCCCGGTCTTTGGAAATTCCGCATGTCAGTGCCAATCGCTGCTGCACCGCGCGCGGCACAGGTCTTTAAAATTGCCTCAGCCTAGTCTGAGGGTTTCGCAGCTGTCTACTCTGTCCTGCGTCCGAAGGTTGCTTTGCGCGGCGGCGGCGTCTTTCTTCAACGTGGGGACGCTTTCCGCTTGCCATGGCAGATTTTCGGGTGTTATCAGCAGTTTCAGATCCCCGGGCGGGTATGGTGTAGTGGTAGCGCCTCAGCCTTCCAAGCTGATGGGGCGGGTTCGATTCCCGCTACCCGCTCCAGAGGATCTTACAGCGCTCAGGCGCGATTTCTCCTGACATTGATGTGTGAAAGCAAACGGCTCGGGGCCGTTTGGCGGGCTTTGAACATGCCCTTTACGCGCTGTCGTGGCGGAATGGAAAAGGGCGGGAGAAACCCCCGCCCTTCACCTTATACCTTTGCCGCTTCGGCTTTTGCGAAGTCCCAGTAGAGATCGCGGGCGATGGTGGTGTATTTGCCCGGCGCCTCGTAATGGGTGCCGTCAAATTCCTTCACCGGGGTCACTTTGGCGAAGTTGCCCGAGAGGAACACCTCATCTGCGGCGCGGAAATCTTCGTATTTCAGCACGGCCTCATGCACGGTGTAGCCGGCAGCGCGCAGGTTTTTGATATGGCGCGCGCGGGTGATGCCCGACAGGAAGGTGCCATTGGCGATCGGGGTGTAGTATTCGCCGTCTTTCACCATGAAGACGTTGGCGGTGGCGGTTTCGGCCACATTGCCCATGATGTCGGTCACGAGAGCATTGGCATAGCCTTTCGACTTTGCCTCCACCAGCATGCGGGCGTTGTTGGGATAAAGGCAGCCCGCCTTGGCGTTGCAGACCGAGTTTTCCAGCAGCGGACGGCGGAAGCTCGTGGTGGTCAGCGTGGTCGGCTTGTTGAAGTCCGGCATCGCCACTTCTTCGAGGCTGATCGCAAAGCCGGTCGAATTTTCCGCCGGAGCCACGCCCAGCTCTGAGCCGTCGATCGCCCAGTACATCGGGCGCACATAGACCGCAGCGCCCGGGCCATAGGCCTTCAGCCCTTCGCGGATGATGGCGACCATCTCGGTCGGATCCATCGTCGGCGTGATCATCAGCGCTTCGGCCGAGCGGTTCACGCGCGCGCAGTGCAGATCCAGGTCGGGGGTCATACCGTCGAACAGCCGAGCGCCGTCAAAGACGTTCGAGCCCTGCCAGATGCCGTGATCTGCCGCGGTCATGACGGCAATGTCGCCCTCGTGCCAGCTGCCGTTGAACCAGGTGCGGATATTGGTGCCGAATGCCATTAGAGTCTCCATCGCTCACTGAGCGTTACCAAACACCCGTCCCGGGGAAAGGTCCAGACCCCGGCCCCAGGCGGGTTGTCACAGCGGGATTATTTCCCGCTCCGCTCATCCAGTCTGCTCTGCGTTTCAGCGCGCAGCTGCGCGAGATCCTGCAGCGAGGCCCGCAGCGCGGTGATCTGCTCTTCCAGCGCCGCGGTCTGCCGGTCGGCCATGGCCAGAAAGGCGCGCAGCTGGCTGGCGGTGCCTGCGGTGCCATAAAGATCAAGCCACTGGCGGATCTCTTCCAGCGAAAAGCCGAAGTGACGGCCGCGCAGGATCAGCTTCATCCGCGCGACCTCACGCGGGCCATAGCTGCGGCTGCGCCCCTCCTTCTGAGGGTTGAGCAGTTCAATATATTCGTAATAGCGCAAGGTTCGCGGTGTGACGTCGAAACGGGCGCACATCTCTTTGAAAGAGAGTTGAGGGTCAGTCATAGGGGGCCTCCTGCGGGCGCAACCTAGTCCGATCGGCGCAGGGCTGCAATCGGGGCTTGCGCAGGGCAGGCGGGATGGATCAACTGACCGCTCTGGATCGGAGTTCCGTTATGGCAGAATTAACGCCGCAAGTCTTCCTCGACGCTTTACCGCATGCCCGTGCGCTGGATATGCGCTTTGACGGCATTCACGACGGTAAGGTGCGCATCTCAATGCCTTATAATCCGGCGCTGATCGGCGATCCGGCAACGGGTGTGATGCATGGGGGGGCGGTTTATGCGCTGCTCGATACCGCAAGCGGCATGGCGGTGACCACCCATCCGGTCAGCGGCGGCGGCACCGCCACGCTGGATCTCAGGATTGATTATATGCGCGCGGCGACGCCCGGCCAGCGCATCTGCGCCGAGGCTTTTTGCTACAATATGACCCGCACCGTCGCCTTTGTGCGGGCGGTCGCCTACGACGATAACACCGACAAGCCCGTGGCCACGGCCACCGGCGCTTTCACCAATGAACACGTTAAACGGAGCATGGCAGAATGACCACGCGCCCGCGCCCCGAGCCCGTCCAGGTGATCAAACTGCGCCGGGATGCCGCGCTGTCAGCACTGATCCGGGCGATTCCTTACGTCAGCTTCATGGGCTTTCAGTTCGACCGCCGCGGCGATGAGCTGACCGCGACCATGCCTTATCAGGATATGCTGATCGGCAATCCGCTGCTGCCTGCTTTGCACGGCGGGGCGATGGCGGGGTTTCTGGAGAGCACCGCGCTTTTGGAGCTGTGCTGGCAGACCCTTTGGGAGGATGTTGAGCAGGGTCGCATTCTGCCCGCCGATCTCGATGCCGGCTATGTGCCGAAACTGCCGAAGACCATAGATTTTACCGTGGATTATCTGCGCACCGGTCTGCCGCGCGATGCCTATGCCCGCGCGCGGGTGAACCGCTCGGGGCGGCGCTATGCCAGCGTGCATGTTGAGGCCTGGCAGGACAACCGCAGCCGTCTCGTGGCGCAGGCCACCGGACATTTCCTGATGCCGGAGCGTCCCTGACACTCTTCCGATGAGCCTCGCATGACCGAGATTTCCCAAAAGCGCGTGCTGCGCATCGCGCTGCCCGTCGTGCTGTCGAATGCCACCGTTCCTCTGCTGGGGGCGGTGGATACGGCTGTTGTGGGGCAGATGGGGCTGGCCGCGCCGATCGGGGCGGTGGGCCTTGGGGCGGTTGTGCTGGCCTCGGTTTACTGGATCTTTGGCTTTTTGCGCATGGGGACCTCGGGCCTTGCGGCGCAGGCCATAGGCCGGGGCGACCGCGCCGAGCGTGACGCGATTTTGCTGCGCGGGCTGCTGGTTGGTGGCCTTGCCGGGCTATTGATGGTCGCGCTGCAATATCCGCTGATACAGGCGGCGTTTCGCATCGCGCCTGCCAGCGCCGAAGTGGCGGAGCTGGCGCAGAGCTATCTCGGCATCCGGATCTGGGGTGCGCCCGCCACCATCATGCTTTACGCCATCACCGGCTGGCTGATCGCGCTGGAGCGCACAAAGGCGGTTCTGGCGCTGCAGCTGGTGATGAACGGCGTGAATATCGCGCTCGATTTCTGGTTCGTGCTGGGCCTTGGGCTTGGGGTGCCGGGGGTGGCGGTTGCCACGCTGATCGCCGAAGGCGCGGGGCTGGCGCTCGGGCTCTGGCTTTGTCGGGCGGGGCTGCGGCCGCTGGCTTTGCGGGCGCAGATCTTTGTCGGCGGGGCCTGGGGGCAGATGCTGCGGGTGAACCGCGATATCATGATCCGCTCGGTGATCCTGCAGGGCAGTTTTACGACGTTTCTCTTTCTGGGCGCGGGGATGGGGGATGTGACCCTGGCCGCCAATCAGGTGCTGTTGCAGTTTCTCGAAGTGACGGCCTATGCGCTGGACGGATTTGCCTTCGCGGCAGAGGCCCTGGTGGGGAAGGCGGTGGGCGCGAAGCGGCGCGCCGATGTGCGTCGGGCCAGCCTGATCGCGGGACAATGGGCGCTGGCGGGGGGCGTCGCACTCGGGGGGCTTTATCTGATCGCGGGGCCCTGGCTCATTGATCTGATGACCACCGCGCCCGAGGTGCGGGAGGTGGCGCGTCTGGCGCTGCCCTGGCTGATCGTGCTGCCGCTGGTCAGTGCGGCGAGCTATATTTTTGACGGCATTTTCATCGGCGCGATGCTGACGCGCGAGATGCGCAATGTGATGCTGGCGGCGGTGGCGATCTATGGGGTGGCGCTTTTTGCGCTGGTCCCGGTGTTTGGCAGCCATGGGCTTTGGGCGGCGCTTTTGATCCTGAACGCCGCGCGCGGCATTGGTATGGCGCTGCTGTATCGCCGCGCCGAGGCGGCAGCGGCCTGAGGGGCCGCTGCACTTATCTCAGTTAACGATTGTGGCTTCCGTGGCGGCGCGCAGCTCTGCCTCGGTCACGCCCTCGGCGCATTCGACGATGCTGAGGCCACCTTCGACCACGTCAAACACGCCAAGGTTGGTGATGATGCGGTTCACCACCCCCTTGCCGGTCAGCGGCAGGCTGCATTCTTTCAACACCTTGGATTCGCCGGTCTTTGAGGTGTGATCCATCACCACCACCACACGGCCGACGCCCGCGACCAGATCCATCGCGCCGCCCATGCCCTTCACGAGCTTGCCGGGCACCATCCAGTTCGCCAGATCCCCGCTCTCCGAGACCTCCATCCCGCCAAGGATCGCCATGGCAATCTTGCCGCCGCGGATCATCGCAAAGGAGGTGGCGCTGTCGAAATAGGCCGTCTGCGGCAGCTCGGTGATGGTCTGTTTGCCTGCATTAATCAGGTCAGGATCTTCCTCGCCCTCAAAGGGGAAAGGCCCCATGCCCAGCATGCCGTTTTCCGACTGCAGCGTCACCGTCATGCCTTCGGGGATATAGTTCGAGACCAGCGTCGGAATGCCGATCCCAAGGTTCACATACCAGCCGTCCTGAAGTTCCTGCGCGGCGCGGGCCGCCATTTGGTTGCGATCCCAGGGCATTATGCAGCCTCCCGTTTGCGGACAGTCCGCTGCTCAATGCGTTTTTCGTGCTGGCCGGTGATCAGACGATGCACATAGATGCCCGGCACATGGATATGGTCGGGATCAATCGAGCCCATGGGCACGATCTCTTCGACTTCGGCAATGCAGATCTTCCCGCAGGTGGCGGCAGGGGCGTTGAAGTTCCGCGCCGTCTTGCGGAAGACCAGATTGCCCGAGGTATCGGCCTTCCAGGCCTTCACGATCGACAGATCCGTGACCATGCCGCGCTCCAGGATATAGGTGCGGCCGTCGAAGTCTTTGTGCTCTTTGCCCTCAGCGATCACGGTGCCGACGCCGGTCGCGGTGTAGAACCCGGGGATCCCGGCTCCGCCTGCGCGCATCCGCTCGGCCAGGGTGCCCTGGGGGTTAAACTCCAGCTCCAGCTCGCCCGAGAGATACTGCCGCATAAACTCAGCATTCTCGCCCACATAAGAGGCGATCATCTTCTTCACCTGACGGCTTTCCAACAGTTGCCCCAGACCAAAGCCATCGGTCCCGGCATTATTGGAGGCCACGGTGAGGTTTTTGACGCCATTCTCGCGGATCGCCGCAATCAGCAGCTCCGGAATGCCGCAGAGGCCAAAGCCCCCTGCCGCAATCGTCATTCCGTCAAACAGCGCGCCATCCAGCGCCGCTGCTGCGGAAGGGTAGGTTTTATTCATTCGGACGGGCCTCCCAAGCTCAGTTGAGAATTTGTGGCCCGCCCGGGGGTACCTGTCAATCGCCGCGCTGCGGCAATCACTCGGTCAGTGAGTCATCCGCCGCCGCCTTTTTCGGTGCGGCCTTCTTTTTCGCAGCCGGTTTGGCCGTGGCGGCTTTCTTCGCCGGGGCCTTTTTGGCGGCGGGTTTCTTTGCGCCCTCGGCCTTTGGTTTGGCGGCCGTCTTCCGGGCGGGCTTTTTCACCGCTTTGGCGTTGACCAGCTCAATCGCCTGCTCGGCGGTGATCTCTTCGGGCGTGGTCTCTTTGGGCAGCGTGGCGTTGACCTTGCCCCATTTGATATAGGGCCCGTAACGGCCGGGCATGACCTGCATCTCACCGCCGTCCGGATGCTCGCCAAGCGAGCGGAGCGGCTCTGCCGCAACGCCGCGCGCAGCACCGCGGGCCGCCTTTTGGGCCAGCACTTCGACGGCGCGGTTCATGCCAATTGTGAAGACTTCCTCGGCATCCGCCAGATTGGCGTAAACCTTGCCGTGCTTCACGTAAGGCCCGAAACGGCCAAGCGCGGATTCGATCATCTCGCCATCTTCGGGGTGCGGACCGATCTGGCGCGGCAGCGACAGCAGTTCCAGCGCCCGCTCATAGGTCAGCTGATCGGCGGCCCAGCCTTTGGGCAGGCTGGCGCGCGGGGGCTTGGGCACTTCTGCCGTGGCCTCACCCTTTTGCACATAGGGGCCAAAGCGGCCGGTGCGCAACGTCACCTCGACGCCGAAGTCATCGGTGCCCAGAACCTTACCATCAAGCGCCGCCGCCGGATCATCCGCCGAGACCGAGATCGGGCGGGTGTAACGGCATTCCGGATAATTGCCGCAGCCGAGGAAAGCCCCGCCCGAGCGCGCGGTTTTCAGATGCAGACGGCCAGCGCCGCAGGTCGGGCAGCTGCGCGGGTCTGACCCATCCGCGCGCAGCGGATAGAGATGGGGCGACAGGAAATCATCCAGCTTATCCAGCACTTCACTGATCCGCAGGTCTGATGTCTCGCCAATCGCGGCCGAGAAATCCCGCCAGAAGCGCGCCAGAACATCCTTCCAGGCGCGATCCCCGGCCGAGACGTCATCAAGTTCAGCCTCAAGATCCGCGGTAAAATCATATTCCACATAGCGGCGGAAGAAATTGGTCAGGAAAGCCGTGACCAGCCGCCCCTTGTCCGAGGGGATCAGGCGGTTTTTGTCCTTGGTGACATATTCGCGGTCCTGGATCGTGGTGACGACCGAGGTATAGGTTGAGGGCCGCCCGATGCCGAGTTCTTCCATCCGCTTGATCAGCGTGGCTTCCGTGTAGCGCGGCGGCGGCTGGGTGTGGTGCTGCAGCGCCAGCGAGGCGCCGTCCTGACCGAGCACCATATTGGTGGCGCGGTCGGGGGGCGTGCCGAACTCGGCGCCCTTCACATAGTCCGGGCGGCGGGCGTCTTTGGCGCGGCTGACCGCTTCGCCCTTCATAACCTGGGGCAGGCGGGCGCTGTCTTCGCTGTCGTCGTCGTCGCGGCCTTCGTCATAGACGCGCAGAAAGCCGTCAAACTGCACCACCTGACCGGTGGCGCGCAGCTCAACTTCGGTGTCGGCGCTGGCGAAATCGACCGTGGTCCGCTCCAGCCGTGCCGAGGCCATCTGCGAGGCGATGGTGCGCTTCCAGATCAGATCGTAAAGGCGGCGCTGATCGGTATCGGTGATTTTCAGCTGCTCAGGCGTGGCGGCAAGCACCGTGGGGCGGATGCATTCATGCGCCTCCTGGGCGTTTTTCGCCTTGTTTTTATAGACGCGCGGGCTGTCGGGGACGTAATTCGCGCCGTAAATATCTTTGATCGCGGCGCGGGCAGCGGTGATCGCCTCTGGCGCCATATCGATGCCGTCGGTCCGCATATAGGTGATGTGACCGGCCTCATAAAGACGCTGCGCCGCGGCCATGGTGGCCTTGGAGCCCATGCCGAATTTGCGGCTGGCTTCCTGCTGCAGGGTCGAGGTCATAAAGGGCGGGAAAGGGTTGCGGCTCGCGGGCTTCGCCTCAACCGATTTCACGCTGAAGTCGCGCTTATCGATGGCCGAGACCGCGAGTTCCGCTGAAGCCACCGTCGCAAGATCGAATTTATCGAGCTTTTTGCCGCCCAAAATCGTCAGGCGCGCCTCAATCTGCTGACCTCGCGGGGTAACCAGAGTGGCGGTGACCGACCAGTATTCCCGCGGGTTAAAGGCCTCAATCTCCATCTCGCGCTCAACCACCAGGCGCAGCACGACCGATTGCACCCGGCCCGCCGAGCGCGCGCCCGGCAGTTTGCGCCAGAGCACCGGCGACAGGTTGAAGCCGACCAGATAATCCAGCGCGCGGCGGGCGAGATAGGCCTCCACCAGCGCGGTATCGACATCGCGCGGCTTGGCCATGGCCGCCAGAATCGCCGGCTTGGTGATGGCGTTAAACGCCACGCGGCTGACCTTTTTGCCCTTTTTGATCGAAGAGGCCAGCGCCTGCTGAAGGTGCCAGGAAATCGCCTCACCTTCGCGGTCAGGGTCGGTCGCGAGGATCAGTTCATCATCGGTCTTCAGCGCATCGGCAATCGCCTTGATGTGCTTTTTGCTGTCGGCCGCGACTTCCCATTTCATTGAGAAATCGTCATCCGGCAGAACCGAGCCATCCTTGGGAGGAAGGTCGCGAACATGGCCGTAGGACGCCAGAACGGTATAACCGGGGCCAAGATATTTGTTGATAGTCTTGGCTTTAGCGGGCGACTCGACGACGACGACTGGCATAGGGTCCTTCCTTGGTGCCACCAGAGCAGCGGCAGCGGAGCAACATGGGGGCTGCCGGGCGGGTTTGTCAAGGAAGGCTGATCCTCACCTCTGACGTGTGCTTCCTGTGGTCGCAGCACTGCAGAGCAACCCGCCGGGGCGCCGTTCGACCGCGTTTTCCAGTTCCAGATGCAGGAGGGCGGGCGCCAGCTCGGCGGGGGGGATGCCAAGCTGGCGCAGCAGCTGATCCTCCGCGACAGGAGCAGGAGAGAGCAGCGTCAGGATCCGTTCGCGCAGGGAAGGCCCGGGTCTGCGCTGCGCCGTTGCGGCCATTGCACGGGCGATGGCCGCGCCGCCGCCTGCGGGCGATGGACGGGCGCTTTGCGGCAGCGGGTTGCGCGGCGGCGGCCGCCCCGTCACCTCCAGCACATCGCCTGCATGGCGGATCAGCGTGGCCCCGTCGCGCAGCAGCATATTGCAGCCCTCGGCCCGCGGATCGAGCGGGTGTCCGGGCACCACCAGCACCTCGCGCTCCTGATCGAGGGCATTGCGCGCCGTGATCAGACTGCCTGAGCGCTGTGCGGCTTCGGTGACAATGACCGCGCGGCTCAGCCCCGAGATCAGCCGGTTGCGCAGCGGAAAATGCCGGGTCATCGGCTTCATGCCGGGCGGCTGCTCACTCAGCAGGGTGCCATGGCGCGCGATCAGCCGGGCGATATCAAGGTTTTCTTCCGGCCAGGGGCAGTCCGCGCCGCCTGCCAGAACCGCAATGGTGCGGCTGGGACCCGCCCCTTCATGGGCGGCGCGGTCAATGCCGCGCGCCAGCCTCGAGCAGATCATAAAGCCCGCGTTTGCAAGATCCTGCGCCAGTTCGCGCGCCAGCCTCAGCCCCGCGCTGGAGGCGTTGCGCGCGCCGACGATGGCGAGGGCCGGGGCCCGCAGTGGCAAAAGACTGCCCGCGATCCAAAGGACCGGCGGCGCATCACTCAGCGTGCTCAGCGTGGCGGGGTAATCCGCCTCGCCGTGGCGCAGCAGGCGCAGACCCGCGCGGGCACCCTTGCGCAATTCGTCTTCGGCGAGTTTTGGCGGGCAGGGGGCATAGTCACAGGCCCCTGCAGCCGCAGCGATCCCGGGCAGTGCCTCAAGGGCGGCGGCGGCAGAGCCGTGCTCAGAGAGCAGCCGGTGAAAGGTCACCGGACCAACCCTTGGGGAGCGAATGAGGCGGAGCCACGACAGTCTGTCGTCTTCCGCGGTGGGTGGGGTGAAGGGTGTGGTGGAAGATAACAAACGCTGTTCCATCGCAACCTCGCCTCATCCGCACAGCCAGAATGCGCGGCGATTGGTTAACCCCCGGTAAATTTTCCGGGGGAAAACCGATTATTTTCGCCTCATGCGTGTTTTTCTTTTTCGCGCACCCTTCAGGCGGCAGAGCCGCCCACGGTCAGCCCGCCCAGCAGCAGCGAGGGCTGGCCCACGCCGACCGGCACCCACTGGCCCGCTTTGCCGCAGTTGCCCACGCCGGGATCCAGCGCGAAGTCATTGCCGATGCCGCGGATCAGCCCCATGGCGGTCGGACCATCACCGATCAGCGTGGCCCCCTTCAGCGCCTCGCCGACCACGCCATTGCGGACGCGGTAAGCTTCGGTGCAGTTGAAGACGAATTTGCCGTTGGTGATATCGACCTGGCCGCCGCCAAAGCCCACCGCATAGATGCCGTCTTTCAGATCGGCCAGCATGGCTTTGGGGTCGTCTTTGCCGTCGATCATAAAGGTATTGGTCATCCGCGGCATGGGGATATGGGCGTACCCCTCGCGGCGGCCATTGCCGGTGGGGGCGACGCCCATCAGGCGGGCGTTCTGGCGGTCCTGCATATAGCCGACCAGAATACCGTCCTCGATCAGCACGTTGCGGGCTGAGGGCGTGCCCTCATCGTCGATGCTGATCGAGCCGCGGCGATCGGCGATGGTGCCGTCATCGACGATAGTGACACCGCGGGCGGCGACCTGCTCGCCGATGCGGCCCGAGAAGGCCGAGACGCCCTTGCGGTTGAAATCGCCCTCAAGCCCGTGGCCCACGGCCTCATGCAGCAGAACGCCCGGCCAGCCGGGGCCGACCATCACATCGAACTGCCCCGCCGGAGCCGCCACCGCGCCCAGGTTCACGCCCGCGACGCGGATCGCCTCGCGCACGACGCCCTGCCAGTGGTCGCGCTGCATCAGCCCTTCCAGTGTGATGCGCCCGCCACCGCCGGACGAGCCGGTCTCGCGGCGGCCGTTCTCCTCAAGGATCACCGAGACGTTCAGCCGCGCCATGGGGCGGATGTCGCCGATGCGCAGCCCCTCAGGGCGCAGGATCTCAATTTCCTGCAGCGATGCGGCCATCGAGGCCGTCACCTGCACGACGCGCGGATCAAGGTCACGGGCGAAGCTGTCGATCTCGCGCAGGGTCTCGACGCGAATCGCAAACTCTGACCCGGCCAGCGGATTTTCATCTGTGTAAAGGCGACTGTTGGTCCTGGCAGGCGCCTCAGCGAGGGTGCCGCCGCCTTCGCCCACGGCAAGGCGCGCCGTCTCTGCGGCGCGCTTCAGCGCGGAAATCGAGATCTCGGTGGCATGGGCATAGCCCGCCACTTCACCGCGAACGGCACGAAGTCCAAAGCCTTCTGAGGCATCATAACTCGCCTGACGGATGCGCCCGTCATCGAGCACCAGGGCCTCAGAACGCTTGCGTTCAAGGAAAATCTCGCCATCATCAGCCCCTGACAGGGCCTCCCTCAGAACGGCGAGTGCCTCAGCCTCGTCGAAGCGGGTCTCAAAGGGACGGAAGCGGTCCTCAGCCATCGGGATACCTTTCTGCTGGTCTGCACGTGTCCTGACTGAGAGCAAGCTTTGCCACTGTCAACGATGGTTTCGCTTGTCCCGGGTGCGACAATATGGTTTCTCCCGGGGACAGGAACAACGGGATTCTGCCTTTTACGTGGCAGGGTCTGCGCTAAGCGGCAGTTTTCGCCGCACCACGACGGGACGTACGGGATTTTAACATGCGTTTTGCAACCACTCTTCCGGCCAGCCTGACCGCCGTGGCGGCCGTGCTCGCCGCACAAGCCGCCTCGGCTCAGGACAGCCTGCCAGTGGTCGGTCGTCCGGTTGATAAGGCCCTTGGTTTTCAGCCTGCCGCAACCGAACTGGCCCGCGAACTGCAATGGCTGGACGGCTTCATTCTTTATATCATCACTGCGATCACGATCTTTGTGACGGGTCTGATGGTCTGGAGCATCGTGCGCTACAACCGCCGTGCGAACCCGAAGCCCGCGACCTTCACCCATAACTCGCCGATCGAAGTGGCATGGACGGTTCTGCCGATCGTCATTCTGATCGTCATCGGCGCCTTCTCGCTGCCGGTTCTGTTCAAGCAACAGGAAATGCCTGCCGCCGATATCACCGTAAAGGTGACCGGCAAGCAGTGGTTCTGGACCTATGAATACCCCGAGCATGAAGTCGAATTCGACAGCTATATGATCGGCTCTCCGGCGACCGGCGGTGACAACCGTCTGAACGCGGAAGTTGAGAAGCAGCTGGCCGATGCGGGCTACAGCAAGGAAGACTTCCTGCTGGCAACGGACACCGCCATGGTGGTGCCGGTTGGAAAAACCATCCTTGTGAATGTGACGGCTGCCGATGTGATCCACTCCTGGACCATCCCGGCCTTCGGTGTGAAGCAGGACGGCGTTCCGGGTCGCCTGGCGCAGCTGTGGTTCAATGCTGAGAAAGAAGGCATCTACTTCGGTCAGTGCTCGGAACTTTGCGGCATTGCCCATGCTTATATGCCCATCACGGTGAAAGTCGTCTCAGAGGCCGACTACGCCGCCTGGGTCGAGCGCGCGAAAGCCGGCGAATTCGCCTATTTCACCAAAGCTCAGACCATCGCAGCCGCGAACTGAGTAAGATCTGACTGAGGTCCGGGCCGCGCGCATTGCGGCCCGCGACGGGAGACGGAAGAATGACGGACCTGCGCGCCAGTGAAATTACTCATGCCGCCCCCAACGAGGCGGGTTTTGGTGACTACGTCGCTCTGTTGAAGCCGCGCGTCATGTCTTTGGTGGTTTTTACCGCCATGGTGGGCCTTCTGGTGGCGCCGGTTTCGGTGCATCCCTTTGTGGCGGCAACCTCCATTTTGTTTATCGCATTGGGCGGCGGTGCCTCTGGCGCGCTGAATATGTGGTATGACGCCGATATCGACCGGGTGATGAAGCGCACCGCCTCGCGCCCGGTGCCTTCGGGCCGGGTGCAGCCGGGCGAGGCTCTGGGCCTTGGGCTGGCGCTTTCGGGCATCTCGGTTCTGATGCTGGGGCTTGCGGCCAATTGGTTCGCAGCGGCTTTCCTCGCCTTTACCATCTTCTTTTATGCCGTGGTCTATACGATCTGGCTGAAACGCTCGACGCCGCAGAATATCGTCATCGGCGGTGCTTCGGGGGCCTTTCCGCCGATGATCGGCTGGGCCTGCGCCACGGGCGGCATTTCGATTGAGAGCGTGATGATGTTCATGCTCATCTTCTTCTGGACGCCGCCGCATTTCTGGGCGCTCGCGCTGTTTATGAACTCGGATTACGAGAAGGCCGGCGTGCCGATGCTGACCGTGACCCATGGTCGTAAAGTCACCCGCAACAATATTCTGGGCTATACCGTGGTGCTGGCCCCGATCGCGATCGGCGCGGCCTTCACCTCGATCGGTGGTCCGCTGACCCTGGCGGTGGCGCTGGTGCTGAACGCCTTTTTCCTGATCGGCGCTTACCGCATCCGGAAGCGGGATGAGACGGTGGCTCAGGCTGATAACTACGCCGCCGAGCGGAAGTTCTTCCGCTTCTCGCTGGCCTATCTTTTCCTGCACTTTACGGCCTTTATGGTCGAGGCGGCTCTCAAGGCTGCCGGATACGGCGGATGGTAATGATGAACGGTAAAGTCTTTTTCACGCCCGAGCATGAGCTGCACAAACGCCGCTTCAGCCGCAATATGGGCCTTGGCCTGGTGCTGGCGGGCTTTGTCGCGCTGGTCTTTGGCCTGACCGTGGTCAAGGTGACCACGGGGGAGTTGCAGGAAACCTATTCGCAGCAGAGCCACGGCGGTAGCCAGCCATGAACCCGACCAGCAAAACGGCGCTTCAACTCGGCGGTGTGGTGGTGCTGATGGCGTCGCTGTCCTTTGCAGCGGTGCCGTTTTACGACTGGTTCTGCCGGGTGACCGGCTTTGGCGGCACCACCAACCAGGCCAGCAGCGCCCCGGCGCAGGTGCTTGACCGGGTGATGAAGGTCCGTTTTGATGCCGGAGTTGCCAGCGATATGCCCTGGAAATTCCGTCCGCTGCAGCGCGAGATGGAGATCCGCATCGGGGAGACCGGTCTGGCGTTTTATGAAGCGCATAACCCCACGGACCGCCCCGTCGCGGGGACCGCAAGTTTTAACGTCGCGCCGTTCTCGGCCGGCAGCTTTTTTACCAAGATCGACTGCTTCTGCTTCAGCCAGCAGACCCTGCAGCCCGGTGAGACCGTGCAGATGCCGGTGACTTTCTTTATCGACCCGGAACTGGTGAACGATCGCGAAGCCAAATTCGTGCGCGAGCTCACTCTTTCTTATACATTTCACACGACAGACCTGCCCGCGGAGCAGGCGGCGCTCGCGCCGCCTGTTACCGGAACGGTGGCCAACTGACGCAAACGAGGGAACAGCGTAATGGCTCACGCAAAGAACCACGACTACCATATTCTGCCGCCATCGAGCCTGCCGTTCATCGGGGCCGTGGCAACCTTCATTATGCTCTTTGGCGCCGTGCTGTGGATGAAAGGGATGACCCCCTGGATGTTCGCCATCGGCTTCGTCGGCGTGCTTTACACCTTCTATGCCTGGTGGGCCAATGTGGTTCATGAAGGACAGACCGGGGATCACACCCCGGTGGTGCAGATCGGCCTGCGCTTTGGCGTGCTGCTCTTCATTATCTCGGAACTCATGTTCTTCGTGGCATGGTTCTGGAGCTTCTTTAAGCATGCGCTTTACCCGATGGGACCAATGAGCCCGATCCGCGACGGCGTCTGGCCGCCGGCTGGCATCGAGCTTTTTGATCCCTGGCATCTGCCGCTGATCAACACGCTGATCCTGCTCTGCTCGGGCGCGGCCTGCACCTGGGCGCACCATGCGATTGCGCATGAGAACAACCGCAAAGACATGATCAACGGCCTGGCGCTGGCGATCGTTCTGGCCGTGTTCTTCACCATCGTTCAGGTTTATGAATACAGCCACGCCGCTTTCGGCTTTGCCGGTAATATCTACGGCGCCAACTTCTTCATGGCGACCGGCTTCCACGGCTTCCACGTCGTCATCGGCACGATCTTCCTGTTCGTCTGCATGGTGCGTGCGATGAAGGGGCATTTCACCCCGAAACAGCACGTGGGTTTTGAGGCAGCTGCCTGGTACTGGCATTTCGTCGATGTGGTCTGGCTCTTCCTCTTTGCCGTGATCTACGTCTGGGGTCGCTGATCCCCTGAGGCGGGGGTTGCCCCCGCCTTCTGCCCAAGGCAATAGTGCGCGGACCCCACCGGGTCCGCGTTTGACTTTTGCGGAGGCTCGCATGCTGCGCCGTCTGATCTTTCCCGTCATCCTCGGGCTTGCGGGCTGTGGGGTCCTGATCGCGCTTGGCTCCTGGCAGGTTCAGCGCCAGCTTTGGAAGAACGACATCCTGGCCGGGATTGAGGCGGGCATTGCCGCAGATCCCGTGGCGCTGCCGCCGGAAGGCCAGGGCGAGATCTATCTGCCCGTGGCCGTCTCGGGTCAGCTGACCGGCGATTATCTGCGGGTGCTGGTCAGCCGCAAACAGATCGGTCCTGGCCACCGCATCATCGCCGTGCTGGAAACCGATGGCCGCCGCGTGCTGGCGGATCTGGGCTTCATCCGCGATGGGGCAAAACTGCCGGAAATCAGCGGGCAGCACAGCTTTGCCGCCAACCTCCACCGCCCTTCAGAGGTGGACGCCTATACCCCCGCGCCGGACCGGGCCGCGAACCTCTGGTTTGCCCGCGACGTGGCGGCCATGGCGGTTGAATTGAAGACCGAGGCGACCTTTGTGGTCGCCCGCGAAACCGTTGTACCGGGGATTGAGGCGATGCCGCTTGATACCTCCGGCATCCCGAATGACCATCTGCAATATGCCGTCACCTGGTTCCTGCTTGCGACTGTCTGGGCAGGGATGACAGGGCTTCTGATCTGGCGTATTTCGCAACGCAGAAGCTGAGGAGAAGGCCATGCAGTATATCTCAACCCGCGGCAGCGCACCGGTTCTGGATTTTGGCGGCGCGATGATGACCGGCCTTGCGCGGGATGGCGGGCTTTATGTGCCCGAGCATCTGCCGAGCTTCTCGAAAGATGAGATCGCCGCCATGGCGGGTCTGTCGTACGAAGAGATCGCTTTCCGCGTCATGCGCCCTTTTATCGGTGAGACCTTCACCGACGAAGAGTTCAAGGGCCTGATCGCCGCTGCCTATGCGGGCTTTGAGCATGCGGCCCGCGCGCCGCTGAAACAGCTTGGCCCCAATCATTTCCTGCTGGAGCTGTTCCACGGCCCCACGCTGGCCTTCAAAGACTTCGCCATGCAGCTCATCGGTCAGATGATGCAGGCGGCGCTGGCGAAATCGGGCAAGCGCATCACCATCGTGGGCGCCACCTCCGGCGATACCGGCTCGGCCGCGATTGAGGCTTTCCGGGGTCTTTCCAACGTCGATGTTTTCATCCTCTTCCCGCATGGCCGGGTGTCTGAAGTGCAGCGCCGTCAGATGACGACGCCTTCGGAATCCAACGTCCATGCTCTCGCGCTGGACGGCGATTTTGATGATTGTCAGGCGCGCCTGAAGGACATGTTCAACCACTTTGAGTTCCGCGATGCCGTGGGCCTTGCGGGGGTGAACTCGATCAACTGGGCGCGGGTTCTGGCCCAGGTGGTTTACTACTTCTCCTCGGCCGTGTCGCTGGGCGCGCCGCATCGCACCATTGATTTCACCGTGCCGACCGGCAACTTCGGGGATATCTATGCCGGGCACATCGCGCGCTCTATGGGGCTGAGCATCGGGAAACTGGTGATCGCCACCAACCAGAACGACATCCTGCACCGCACCCTGGAAACCGGCGTCTATGAGACCCGGGGGGTTGCCCCCTCGATGAGCCCGTCGATGGACATTCAGGTCTCGTCGAACTTTGAGCGGCTGCTTTTTGATGTGCTGGACCGCGAAGGTACGGCGGTCAATGATCTGATGAATGATCTGAAGACCACCGGCAAATTCACCGTGCCCCAGGGCGCGCTTGAGGCGCTGCGCGCGGGCTTTGCTTCGGGGCGCGCCTCCGAGGAAGAGACCCTTGCGACAATCGGCGCCACGCTGAAAACCACGGCAGAGCTGATTTGCCCGCATGGGGCAGTTGCAGTGCAGGTGGCGGAAGCCCATCTTGGGGAAAACCCGATGGTGACCCTCGCCACCGCGCATCCGGCGAAATTCCCCGATGCGGTGGAGAAGGCCTCGGGCATTCGCCCGGCTCTGCCCCCGCGCATGGCCGACCTGTTTGAGCGGCCCGAGCGCGTCACGCGGGTTCCCAATGATCTTGCCGCGCTTGAGGCGCTGGTGCTTGAAACGACTGGACATAACATATGATCCGCATTGAGACGCTGCCCAACGGGCTGCGCATTGCAACGGACGCCATGTCGTCGCTGGAAACGGCGGCGATCGGGCTTTGGGTAAACGTCGGTGCCCGCCATGAGGCGGAGGACCAGAACGGCATCGCTCACTTCCTTGAGCATATGGCCTTCAAAGGCACCGCCCGCCGTTCTGCGCTGCAGATTGCCTCAGAGATTGAGGATGTTGGCGGCTATCTCAATGCCTATACCTCAAACGAGAGCACGGCCTATTACGCCCGGGTGCTGAAGGCCGATGTGCCGCTGGCGCTGGATGTGATTGCCGATATCACCCTCAACCCCGCGTTCGAGAAGCGCGAGATTGAGATTGAGCGCGGTGTGATCCTGCAGGAAATCGGGCAGATGCTCGATACGCCCGATGATGTGGTCTTTGAGTGGCTGCAGGAGACGGCTTTCCCGACGCAGCCGCTGGGCCGCTCGATCCTTGGTACTGCTGAGCGGGTCGGCGCCTTTGACGCTGCCGATCTGCGCAAATTCGTGGGCGCGCATTACCATCCCGGCCAGATGATTCTCTCGGCTGCGGGGGCGGTGGATCACGATGCCATCGTGGCCCAGGCGAAAGCTCTCTTTGGTCACCTCGAAGCGCGTCCCGTCAGCCCCTTCGAGCGGGCGAAATTCGCCGGCGGCGAGCGGCGTGAGATCGAGGATCTGGAGCAGGTGCATCTGGCCTTCGCCTTTGAGGCGGAAAGCTGGCACTCGAAAGATCTGCATGTTGCGCAGACCTGGGCCGGGGCCATGGGGGGCGGCATGTCCTCGCGTCTCTTCCAGAAACTGCGCGAAGAACATGGCATGTGCTATACGGTCGATGCCCAGGCCGGGGCCCATGAGGACACCGGGCTGATCACCGTTTATGCGGGCACCAGCGCCGAGCAGGTGGGCGATCTGGCGCGCTATACCATGGATGAGCTGAAACGCTCGGCCGATGATCTGAGCGAAGCAGAGGTCGCGCGGATTCGCGCACAGCGCCGTGCCGGTTTGCTGATGGGGCTTGAAGGTCCCTGGGCGCGGACCCAGCATATGGCCCGGATGCTGGCACTTTATGATAAAGTGCCGCAGATGGGGGAAATGGTGGCTGAGATTGACGCTGTGACCCTGGACCGGGTGAAAACCTATGCCGGAAATCTCGCCGCGCGCGGGAATATGGCCATGGCGGTCTATGGCCAGGCCGAGGCGACACCCTCGCTGGAAGAGCTGCGCGAAAGGCTTGCCCACTGATGCTGAAGCTGCGCAGACGCACCGTCATTGAGACCCCGCGTCTGACGCTGCGCCTGCCGCAGCAGGCTGACCATATGGCCTGGAGCAACCTGCGCCAGACCTCGCAGGCGTTTCTGGCCCCCTGGGAGCCGGTCTGGGCCGAGGATCACCTGAGCCGGCGGTCCTTTTCCAACCGGGTGTCCTGGGCCCTGCGCTCAGATGCCGAAGGCTCGGGCCTGCCGCTGTTCGTGATCCGGCGCGAAGATCAGATGCTGATGGGCGGGATTACCCTCGACTATATCCGCCGCGGCCCGGCGCAGTCCGGCACCATCGGCTATTGGATGGGAGAGCCCTTCACCCGCCACGGCTATATGCGCGAAGCCATTGAGGCGCTATCGCATCATGCCTTCACGCGCCTTGATCTCAGCCGGATCGAGGCCGCCTGTCTGCCGGAAAACACCCCCTCGCGGGCTTTGCTGGAGAAATGCGGCTTCAAATATGAGGGCGTGGCCCAGGCCTATCTGCAGATCGGCGGCCGCTGGCGCAATCATGTGCTTTATTCGCTGCTGCGCCATGACCGGCGGGGCAGGGTGCTGCCGGGCTGAAACGCAAACAGCATCATCAACAGCTTAACGCGCCTTCGGGCGCGTTTTTTCATTTCAGGCTTCGGAAATAAGAAAGGCGGCAGTCCCAGGGAGGAGGAGGGGACTGCCGCCGTTAACGATCGGCCCAGGGAGGAGGAGGGGCCTTTCGCGATGGCAGCAACCCCAGGGAGGAGGAGGGGGCCGCTGCCGAAGCTCAGGGTCCAGGGAGGAGGAGGGACCCGTCGCATATCTGGTGCGCGTTGCACCGGTATTCTGTGGCAGCGACCTCAGGGAGGAGGAGGAGGCCGCTGCCGAAGCTCAGGGTCCAGGGAGGAGGAGGGACCCGTCGCATATCTGATGCATGTAGCACCGGTATTCTGTGGCGGCGACCCCAGGGAGGAGGAGGGGGCCACCGCCGAAGCTCAGGGTCCAGGGAGGAGGAGGGACCCGTCGCATGTCTGGTGCCTGTTGCACCTTTATTCGGGTGGCAGCGACCTCAGGGAGGAGGAGGAGGCCGCTGCCGGAACGATCGGCCCAGGGAGGAGGAGGGGCCTTTCGAACTGGATCCGGATCTTCGCAGATCCGGGGATTGAGGGACGACGACCCGAGGGAGGAGTAGTCGCCGTCCTTCTCTGCGTCCCGGGAGGAGGTGGGACGCGAGAAAAGAATTACACGTCTTTCCCGTAAGCGGCTTCGAGAGCCACGCGGGTGATGCCCGAACGCGAGATGCCGAGGTCGGCGAGGTCACGCGAGGACAGTTCGTTCAGTTCGCGGCGCGTGCGGGTGAAAACCCGGTAGCGCACAAAGCCGTCACGCAGGGCGGCAAAGAAGCCGTTGCCCTGCAGCTTGCCAGCAGAGGCGGCGGACAGCGGAGCGTTGGTCGATGCGAGTGCCATTTCAGGGTCCGGTCGATTACTGTTTCAACGAAAGTCTTAACATCTGGTGCCCGACGGCTCGTTGCCTGCCGGTGAACCCTATTTGACCTATTTGCTGCAATTGCACAATACGCGCTTCCGGCAACGCCGCGTTGCACCAGGCGCATGGCTCGCACGGGTCATATGCACTTGAATTCTTACGATTTGCACAGGTTTTAAGCTTTTCAGATCTTCGCTGCAGAGCAGCATTAATCATTTATGCTGTGCTGCGGCATGGTGGGAGGTTTTTGTTCTCTCACTGGCGGCCCCGGGGAAATATTCGTAAAAGGAGGGCGGTCAGACCGAAGACAACAGGAGTTCCGATCATGGCGGTGACGCGCGACGAGGTTATGGGGGTTTTGGCGCAGATCTCTCTTCCGGGGGGCGGCGATCTGGTGTCGCGCGATCTGATCCGGGCTTTGCAGATCCAGAATGGAGAGATTCGCTTCGTGCTGGAAGTGGCCGATGCCGCAACCGCCGGTCTTCTGGCCCCCGTTGAAGCCCGGGCCAAGGCGGCGCTTCTGGCGCTGCCGGATGTGCAGTCGGTCTCTGTTATCATGACCGCGCCCGCGGCGAAGGCGCCGCCGCCGGATCTGAAGATCGGTCGCCACCCCACGCCGCAGCAGGGCGGGCCGCAGCCGGTGCCGGGCGTGGCGCGCATTCTGGCGGTCGGTTCGGGCAAGGGGGGCGTGGGCAAATCCACCGTTTCCTCCAACCTTGCCGTGGCGCTGGCAAAGCAGGGCCGCCGGGTCGGGCTGCTGGATGCCGATATCTATGGCCCCAGCCAGCCGCGCATGATGGGCGTTAATCAGCGCCCCGCCTCTCCCGATGGCAAGACGATCATGCCGCTGCATGCTCATGGCGTGACGCTGATGTCGATCGGCCTCATGCTGAAAGAGGGGGATGCGGTGATCTGGCGGGGCCCGATGCTGATGGGCGCGCTGCAGCAGATGCTGAACCAGGTGGCCTGGGGGGAGCTGGATGTGCTGGTCGTCGATCTGCCGCCCGGAACGGGGGATGTGCAGCTGACGCTGTGTCAGCGCTATCCGGTGACGGCGGCGGTCGTGGTCTCGACCCCGCAGGACGTGGCGCTGATTGATGCGCGCAAAGCGCTGAAGATGTTTGACACGCTGAAGACGCCGGTCGCGGGTCTGATTGAGAATATGTCGATGTATGTCT
The DNA here is from genome assembly GCF_003863335.1 of Falsigemmobacter faecalis. GTDB lineage: Bacteria > Pseudomonadota > Alphaproteobacteria > Rhodobacterales > Rhodobacteraceae > Wagnerdoeblera > Wagnerdoeblera faecalis. The sequence goes on from NZ_RRAZ01000005.1 coordinate 57,698, forward strand.
GCGAGAACTGCGGACATGAGGCGCATATCTTCGGCCATGGCGGCGTGCGCGCCGAGGCCGAGCGCGAGGGCCTGCCCTTCCTTGGCGAAATTCCGATCAGCCTTGAGGTGCGTCTGGCGGGGGATGCCGGAACGCCGGTTGCCGTGGGGGACGGTCCGGTCTCGCGCGCTTATGCGCGGCTTGCGCAGCGGCTGATCGCGGATGGGGTGGCCTGACCCGGGTCACGGCCCTGTGGTCTTTCATGGAACTCAGGACGTCTGATGCCGCCCGCAGTCTCTCCCGAGGCTGCGGGCGCCGTCATTTCCAGGGCGCGGCGCGGATCACTGCGCCGTGTGTCCCGGTGATTCGGATGTGAACGCCAGGGTGTTCCCCTTCTGATCCGTGAAGACGCCCGCTTGCCTGTGACAGATTTGCAAGGGCGTGGAAAATGGTGGAACTTTCTTATCCACAGGGGCCGCCTGGATATTGTGTTTCGTCAGAGCGGCTTCGCCTGGAAATCCGCAAACGACTCTCCCCCGAGTCGGAATGTCGCGGCGAAATCCCCCTCATAGTTCCATGTAGGTCCATAATCCCCCTTGTCGGTCCGTGGTGATCCATGGCATCCATAGGTCAACCGGAGACGGGAGCAGTGATTAAGGGGAGCCGAATAACCCCGAACCTGAGGCAGGTTTCACAGGCGCCCCCAACTTCCGGGCAAGAACAAGAACCCGACGGGCCAGCGAGCAGAAGACCCCCCCCAGGTGCGGCCCAGCGGGTCTCCCCGGAAACGGGACAGAAGACGGCGGATCGGGCAGTGGCAGCGGCTCGGTCCGCTGTTTTATTTCTGGGCAGCCAATCGCTTACAGGCGTGCGGCAGGTGAGGCACGAAGGGACAGCGCGTGCATTTTTCCGGCACGATCACCCAGCGGATTGACGGGAAGGGGCGCGTCTCCATTCCTGCAGATTTCCGCAGAGTGCTGGAAAGCGGCGATCCTGATTTCACCCCGGAAGGCAGGCGCGTGCGGATGCGCGTGGTCTATGGCAACCCCGAGCGGCGCTGCCTGGATATCTATCCGATCAAAGCTTTTGATAAGCTGCTCAACCGGATCGCGCTGCTGCCTGAGGGCTCGGATGAGCGCGAAATCCTTGAGCTGTTTTACGTTGCAGGCTCGGAAGTGGTGGAAGTGGACGGCGATGGCCGCACCATTCTTGCCCAGCGTCTGCGTGATCAGATCGGCCTGCCCCGTGACGGGGGTGAGGCCGTTTTTGCCGGTTCGCTGGAGCTGTTTCGCCTCTGGTCGCCGGAAGAATTTGAAGCTGAACGGGGCCGCAAGCTGGCCGCGGCACGGGCCCGTATGGCCGGTGGCAGCGGCAATATCCTCAGCATGCTCCCGCCTGCGGCAGAGAGCTGAGCGAATGCGCCCCTCTCGACCCACTGCAGGCTGGCACCCCGGAGGGGCAGCATGACGGATACATCTCCGCATATCCCGGTTCTCATTGAGCCGATTTTGAAACTTTGTGCCCCGATCCGGGGCATCTGGCTGGATGGCACCTTTGGTGCGGGCGGCTACAGCCGTCGTCTGCTGGAGGCGGGTGCCTATCAGGTGATCGGCGTGGACCGCGATCCGCTGGCCCATGAAATGGCCGCACCCTGGATTGGCGACTATAACGGCCGTCTGCGGCTGGTGCAGGGCACTTTCTCAGAACTCGATGAACATGCGGGCGAAAAGCTCGATGGCGTGGTGCTCGATCTGGGCGTCTCTTCGATGCAGCTTGATCTGGCTGAGCGCGGGTTTTCCTTCCTGCGCGACGGTCCTCTGGACATGCGGATGAGCAGCGAAGGGCAAAGCGCCGCTGATCTGGTCAATGACGCCGAAGAAGAGATGATCGCCGATATTCTTTATCACTACGGCGAAGAGCGTGCCTCGCGCCGCATTGCGCGTGCGATTGTGGCCGAGCGGGGCAAGGGGCCGATCACCACCACGGCGCATCTGGCCTCGATCGTCTCTTCCTGCCTGCCGCGCCCGAAGCCGGGGCAAAGCCATCCGGCCACCCGCAGCTTCCAGGCTCTGCGCATCGCGGTGAACACCGAATTTGAGCAGCTTGTGGAAGGGCTGATGGCGGCGGAACGCGCGCTGAAACCCGGCGGCCTGCTGGCGGTGGTGACCTTCCATTCGCTGGAAGACCGCATCGTGAAGCGCTTTTTCCAGGAGCGTGCGGGCCGCGACGGTGGTGGCAACCGCTATGCCCCCGGTGGCCCTGCTGAGGCGGCGCGCTTTGACGTTCTGACCCGCAAAGCCGTGGGCGCAGATGACGATGAGCTGGATCTGAACCCGCGCTCGCGCTCGGCGCTGCTGCGCATCGGGCGGCGGACGGAGGCACCGGCAGGGCCGGTCGATCCGGCCACGGTCGGCGTGCCGGGGCTGAAATCCGGGGCAACGGGTAACAGGCGGAAAGGGCGCTGATCACATGCGGACGCTGGTGGTTATTGTATCGCTTCTGGCCATGCTCGCCTCCGGCTTCTGGGCCTATCGTGAAAACTACGCCACCAAGCTTTCGGTGCGCGAGGCGAACCGCCTGACCCGTGACATCCGCCGTCTGCAGGAAGCCATTGCGCTGCAGAATGCCGAATGGGCCTATCAGAACCGCCCCGACCGTCTGGCGGAACTGGTCGCGGCCAATTTCGACCGTCTCGGGCTGCTGCCGATGCAGCCCGAGCAGTTCGCACAATCCTCTCAGCTTCCGATGCCGCCCGATCCGCCGCCTGAAGACACCACGCTGGTCTCTGAGCAGGCGGACACTTCCGGGGAGATCCTGCCGTGATCCGCACGCCGCTTCGCCCGCTTGCCAGCATCCTGCGCGCCCGTGAAACCGGCGAGAACCCGGATGTAATTGAGGCCGACAACCTGCGCGCCCGCCATGAGGTGCTGCGCGACAAGGCCCGCAAGCGCGCTGAGGGGCGACTTCTGCTGCTGGTCATGGCTTTTTGTGCGGCCTTTATGACCGTGGGGATCCGAATGGCCGTGCTGGCCGGCACCGAGCCGGAAGAGCCCCGCGCCTCGGTGGCGGGCAAGGGCATTCAGGCGCAGCGCGCCGATATTGTTGATCGCAACGGTCATGTGCTGGCGACCAATATGGTTACTCATGCGCTTTATTCGCATCCGCGCGATATGGTGGATGCGCCCCGCGCGGCGCGGGAGCTGGCGAAGATCTTCCCCGAGATGGAGGAGGAGAAACTTCTTAAGCAATTCACCTCCGGCTCAGCCTTTCTGTGGCTCAAGCGCACGCTTTCGCCCGAGCAGGTGCAGGCGGTCCACGACATCGGTGAGCCGGGCCTGCTCTTTGGTCCGCGTGAGATGCGGCTTTACCCCAATGGCCGCCTGGCCGCCCATGTCCTCGGCGGCACCCGCTTTGGCGATGAGGGGGTGCATTCGGCGGAAGTGATCGGCGTTGCAGGGATTGAGAAGACCCTCGATGAGCGTCTGCGCGATCCCGCGCGGCTTGATCAGCCGCTGCAGCTCTCGATTGATCTCTCGGTGCAGGCGGCTTTTGCCGAAGTGCTGCATGCGGGGATGAAGCTTCTGAACGCCAAGGGCGCTTCGGGCATTCTGATGGACGCCCGCAACGGCGAGATCATCTCTATGGTCTCGCTGCCTGATTTTGATCCCAACAACCGCCCGCCGCTGCCGGTCAGCGGTGATCCCGGCGACAGCCCGCTGTTCAATCGTGCCATTCAGGGCGTCTATGAGCTGGGCTCGGTGATGAAGGCCTTCCCGGTGGCGCAGTCGCTGGAGCTGGGGCTGACCAACCCCAATACCATGATCAATACCCAGGGGCCGATGCAGCTGGGCCGCTTTCGGATCCGCGATTTCCGCAACTACGGCCCGGCGCTGTCGGTCACTGACATCATGACCAAATCCTCCAATATCGGCACCACGCGGCTGATCCAGCAGATCGGCGCCACCCGCCAGCAGGCCTTCCTGAAAGAGCTGGGGTTCCTCGATGTGACCGGGGTTGAGGTCTCTGAGGCGGGCCGCGCCCGCCCGCTGGTGCCCAAACGCTGGTCGGATATTCACTCGGCCACGATCTCTTACGGGCATGGCCTTTCGGCCAGTGCGATCCACCTGGCCTCGGGCTATGCCACGCTGGTGAACGGCGGCTATACGGTCCAGCCGACACTGGTTAAGCGTGACGGCCCGGCACCGCAGATGGCTCAGGTCATCTCACGGCAGACCTCTGATCAGATGCGCGAGATTTTGCGTCAGGTCGTGGTGCGCGGCTCGGCCAGAATGGCCGAAGTGGCGGGCTATCTGCTCGGCGGCAAGACGGGCACGGCGGATAAACAAAAGCCGACGGGCGGCTATTACAAAGACAAAGTCATGGCGAATTTCGCGGGCGCGTTCCCGATGAATGACCCACGCTATGTCATTGTGATCTCGCTTGATGAGCCGGTGGAGACCAGTGGCACCATTGCGCGCCGCACGGCGGGCTGGACGGCTGTTCCGGTGACCGGCGAAGTTGTGCGCAGAATCGCCCCGCTGCTGGGTCTGCGTCCGGCAGAGGTTGAAGCCCCCGCACCAACCGCTGTAACAGCGGTGCGTAACTGAAACTGATCTGCGCGCACGCAGGAGGGCCTTATGACAGCCGAAAGCCGGAGCCTTGCAGACTTAGGTCTTGCCGCAAGGGGCGGGCGCGAGACGCGCATCACCGGCCTGGCCGTCGACAGCCGCCTTGTGAAACAGGGTTTCCTTTTTGCGGCACTTCCGGGCAGCCGCATTCATGGGGCTGAGTTCATCGACACCGCTTTGCGCATGGGGGCGGGGGCCGTGCTGACCGATCCTGCGGGCGCGAAACACGCCGCTGAGACGCTGGCCGCACATCCTGAGGCGGCTCTGGTGCTGGCCGAAGATCCCCGCGAAGTCCTGGCCCATGCGGCCGCCCTCTGGTCGGGCAGCCAGCCTGCGACCATGGTCGCCGTGACCGGGACGAATGGCAAAACCTCGGTGGCCGCATTCACCCGCCAGCTCTGGCAGGCGCTTGGCCATGCGGCGGTGAATATCGGCACCACCGGGGTTGAGGGCGATTTCAGCGCCCCCTCGGGCCATACCACGCCCGAGCCGATCACCCTGCACCGCCTGCTGGCAGGAATTGCGGCTGAGGGCATCGGCTACGGCGCGATGGAAGCCTCCTCTCACGGGCTTGACCAGCGCCGTCTGGAAGGCGTGCGGCTTGCGGCGGCGGGCTTTACCAATCTCACCCAGGATCACCTTGATTATCACGGCACGATGGAGGGGTATTTCCAGGCCAAGCTCGGCCTCTTTACCCGCCTGCTGCCCGATGAGGGCGTGGCCGTCATCGATATCGACAGCCCCGAGGGGCGCCGCATGGCCGATGCTGCCGCCGATCGCGGGCTGGCGCTTCTGCGCACCGGGACGCATCCGGACGCCGATCTGCGCATCCTGAACCAGCGCTTTGACGCGACGGGCCAGGAGGTGCGTTTCGCCTGGAACGGCGCGCCGCGGCAACTGCGGCTGAACCTCGTGGGCGGCTTTCAGGCCGCAAACGTCGCTGTGGCGGCGGGGCTTGCGCTGGCCACCGGCTCGGATGCGAATGAGGTCTTCGACGCGCTGCCGAAACTCACCACCGTGCGCGGGCGGATGCAGCTTGTGGCCACCCGCCGCAATGGCGCGGCGGTCTATGTCGATTACGCCCATACCCCCGATGCCGTGGCCACCGCGCTAAAGGCGCTGCGCCCCCATGTCATGGGCCGCATCATTGTGGTCATGGGCGCGGGCGGTGACCGCGATAAAACCAAGCGCCCCCTGATGGGCCGCGCGGCGGCTGATTTCGCCGATGTGGTTTTTGTCACCGACGACAATCCGCGCTCGGAAGATCCGGCGGCCATCCGCGCCCAGGTCCGCGAAGGCTGCCCTGAGGCGACCGAGGTCGGCGACCGCGCCGAGGCGATCCTTCTGGGCGTTGATGCCCTGCAGCCCGGCGATGCGCTGCTGATCGCCGGTAAGGGTCATGAGACGGGCCAGGAAATCGCCGGACACATCTATCCCTTTGACGACGCAGAACAGGCAAGTGTCGCCGTCGCTGCACTGGACGGTCTGATATGACAGCACTCTGGACCTCAGCCGAGGCCGCAGCCGCCACCCATGGCACCGCGACCCGGGATTTTGCGATCACCGGCATCTCCATCGACACCCGTACCCTCCTGCCGGGTGATCTTTTCGTGGCGCTGAAAGATATGCGCGACGGGCATGATTTCGTGGCACAGGCGCTGGAGAAGGGCGCCGCCGCCGCCCTCGTCTCGCACCGCCCCGAAGGGCTGCCCGAAGACGCACCGCTGCTGATCGTCGCCGATGTTCTGCGCGGGCTTGAAGACCTGGGCCGGGCCGGTCGGGCCCGCAGCAGCGCGAAGGTGGCCGCGATCACCGGCTCGGTCGGCAAGACCTCGACCAAAGAGATGCTGCGCGTGATGCTGGCCGCTCAGGGCAAAGTGCATGTCGCGGAAGCCAGCTACAACAACCATTGGGGCGTGCCGCTGACGCTGGCGCGGATGCCGCGCGATACCGATCTTGCGGTGCTGGAAATCGGCATGAACCACCCCGGAGAGATCGCGCCTCTTGCGCGCCTCGCGCGGCCGCATGTGGTGATGATCACCACGGTCGCCCCGGCCCATCTCGCGGCCTTCGGCGGGATCGACGGCATCGCCGAGGAAAAAGCCGCGATCTGCGAAGGACTTGAGCCGGCCGGCATCGCCGTTCTGCCCCTCGGCCTCGATGTGACCCCGATCCTTCTCAGGGCGGCAGAGCGGGCCGGCGCAGAGATCGTCACCTTCGGCGAGGGAGAGGCGACCTGGGCGCTGACCTCCGCGATCGTGACCCCCGATGTCACGGTCGGCACCGCCCGCACGCCGCTCGGGCCACTCGATTTCAAAGTCGCAAGCCCGGGGCGGCACTTCGCAGTCAATGCGCTCGGCGCGCTGGCCACAGCGGCAGCCCTTGGCGCAGATGAGGCCGTTGCCGCCGCCGATCTCGTGACCTGGGCCCCGCCTGCAGGGCGCGGGATGCGCGAAAAGATCGCGCTCGATCCGCTCGATGAGACGCTTTATTTTGAGCTGATCGACGATGCCTTCAACGCCAATCCCGTCTCTGTGGCGGCAGGCCTTGGCCTTCTGCTGGCCGCAGGGCCGCGCCATGGCATCGGACGCATTGAGAAGGGCCGCCGCATCGCGGTGCTCGGCGATATGCTGGAGCTTGGCCCCGATGAGCTGGCGCTGCACGCCGATCTCGCGGCGCTGCCGGGGATGGAGCGGGTGGATCTGGTGCACTGCGTGGGCCCGCGCTCCCGGGTGTTATATGAGGCGCTGCCCATCCGGCAGCGTGGTGAATGGGTGGCCACGGCACCCGAGCTGGTCGCGCGCGCCGCGCAGCTGGTCGATGCCGGGGATGTGCTGCTGGTAAAGGGATCCAAAGGGATCAAAGTCTCACTGGTGGTCGCGGCGCTGCGCAACCTGCGCAAAACCCCGGCTGAGAGACAGACGGAAGGTTAAGAATGCTCTACGAACTGACGCGGTTTTCCGAAGGGGGCGACCTCTTCAACCTCTTCCGCTATATTACCTTCCGTGCAGGCGCTGCCTTTTTCACGGCGCTGATCTTCGGCTTTATCTTCGGCCGTCCGCTGATCAACCTGCTGCGCCGCAAGCAGAAAAAAGGCCAGCCGATCCGCGATGACGGCCCGGCCAGCCATTTCTCCAAGGCCGGAACCCCCACCATGGGCGGCCTGCTGATCCTCTCGGCGGGCATCGTCTCGACGCTTCTTTGGGCGCGGCTCGACAATCCCTATGTCTGGATCGTGCTCGGCGTGACCCTCGCCTTCGGCCTCATCGGCTTTGCGGATGACTACGCCAAGGTGACCAAGATGAACACCAAAGGCGTGTCGGGCAAAGTCCGCATGGGCCTTGGCCTGCTGGTTGCCGCCATCGCAGGCTATGCCGCAGCCGTGAATCACCCCCCCGCACTCACCAACCAACTGGCCGTCCCGGTGCTGAAGGACACGCTGATCAACCTCAGCATCCTCTTCGTGCCTTTCGCGATGATCGTGATCGTGGGCGCCGCCAACGCGGTCAATCTGACGGACGGCCTCGACGGGCTCGCCATCATGCCGGTGATGATCGCAGCAGGCACCTTCGGGATCATGTCCTATGTGGTCGGCAACTCCAACCTGACCAGCTATCTCGGCGTCCACTTCGTGCCGGGCACCGGCGAGCTGGTGATCTTCTGCTCCGCGCTGATCGGCGGCGGCCTCGGGTTTTTGTGGTACAACGCCCCCCCCGCAGCCGTCTTCATGGGCGACACCGGCTCGCTGGCGCTTGGCGGCGCGCTCGGCGCCATCGCGGTCTGCATCAAACATGAGATCGTTCTCGCGATCGTCGGCGGCCTCTTCGTGGTTGAGGCGCTCTCCGTGATCATCCAGGTGGCCTATTTCAAACGCACTGGCCGCCGCGTCTTCCTGATGGCCCCGATCCATCACCACTTTGAGAAAAAGGGCTGGGGCGAAGCGCAGATCGTGATCCGCTTCTGGATCATCGCGCTGATCCTCGCCCTCATCGGCCTCGCCACCCTCAAAGTGCGCTGAGCCTGTCGAAAACCAAACGCGCGCGCCCTCACCCGGCGCGCGCTTTCATTTTGGCTTTTCTTAAATACTCATCTTCTTTTTCATATCCACCACAGAGCAAGGCCCCCGTCAAAGCCCCCGTCAAAGCCCCACCATCCGCCGGATATCCTGCGGGCTCGCCCCTTCAGCGCGGTACTTCGCCAGCGCCCGCGCATCATCGCGTTTCGCCAGCCGCCGCCCTTCGGCATCGCGGATCAGCGGATGGTGATGATAAACCGGCTGCGGCAGCCCCAGCAGCTCCTGCAGCAGAACATGGATCCGGGTCGCTTCAAACAGATCCGCCCCCCGCGTCACATGGGTGATCCCCTGGGCCGCATCATCCAGCACGACTGAGAGGTGATAGGACGTACCGAAGTCTTTGCGCGCCAGAACGATATCGCCGATCCGTTCCGGATAATCCCGCGCGGAGGTGCGGATATCGCCCGCAAGGCCGTCCGCGGTCTCCGTAAACGAGGTGTCCCGCGCCGCCGCAGCGATATTCAGGCGCAGATGCTGATCGCCGGGGCGGGGCCCCTCCGGTCTGCAGCGACAGGGTCCGGGATAAACCGGACCGTCCGGCCCCTCGGCATGGGACGCACCCTCCTGGGGCGCACCAAGGGCCAGCTCAATATCCCGCCTGCTGCAGCGGCAGGGATAGATAAGACCCGCCTGCCACATCCGGTCCAGCGCCGCGCTGTAAACCGGGCGGCGGTCGGACTGGCGCAGGGGCTCAGCATCCCAGCTCAACCCCAGCCAGCGCAGATCGTCGAGCAGTTGCGCTTCCCACTGCGGCTTTGAGCGCTGCGGATCAATATCCTCAATCCGCAGCAGAAAACGACCGCCATGCGCGCGCGCCAGATCATGCGCCACCATCGCCGCAAAGGCATGGCCAAGGTGCAAAGGCCCCGTCGGCGATGGCGCAAAGCGGGTGACGGGGGCCACCACGCCTTACTCCTGAGAGGCGAGCCAGCCCGTGAAGCTCTCCTTCGCCCGGGTCGTATAGGCGAGGTAGCGGTCCTTGCGGCCCCGGCGCCCGCCTTTGGCCTCGATCGGCGGGAAGAGACCGAAGTTCACATTCATCGGCTGGAAGGTCTTTGCATCGGCATCGCCGGTGATATGCGCCAGAAGCGCGCCGGTGGCGGTGTCGCGCGGCGGCGGCGCGAGATCGCGGCCAAGGATCTCCGCCGCGGCCATCCGGCCGGCCAGCAGCCCCATGGCGGTGCTTTCGACATAGCCCTCAACCCCGGTGATCTGACCGGCGAAGCGGATATTCGGCCGCGATTTCAGCCGCATCTGATGATCGAGCAGCGTCGGGCTGTTGATGAAGGTATTGCGGTGAATACCGCCCAGCCGCGCGAAAGAGGCGTTCTCAAGGCCCGGGATCATCCGGAAGACCTCGGTCTGGGCGCCATATTTCATCTTCGTCTGGAAGCCCACGATATTGTAAAGCGTGCCAAGCGCATTGTCGCGGCGCAGCTGCACCACGGCATAGGCCTTCACATCGGGCTGATGCGGATTGGTCAGCCCTACGGGCTTCATCGGGCCAAAGCGCAGGGTCTCACGACCGCGCTCGGCCATGACTTCCACCGGCAGACAGCCGTCGAAATAACCGGCGGTCTCGCCCTCATGGAACTCGGCCTTATCGGCGGCCAGCATGGCATCGATGAAGGCCTCATACTGCTCGCGCGTCATCGGGCAGTTGATATAGGCGGTGCGCTCTTCCTCGGTCTCGCCCTTGTCGTAGCGCGACTGACGCCAGGCCTTCGACATATCGATGCTCTCGGCATAGACAATGGGCGCGATGGCATCAAAGAAGGCCAGCGCATCGGCACCGGTCGTCGCCTGAATGCTTTTGCCAAGCGCATCCGAGGTCAGCGGACCGGTCGCGATGATCCAGTCGCCTTCGGTCGGAAGCTCGGTCACTTCCTCGTCCGAGACGGTGACCAGCGGATGGGCGCGCAGCCGCTTGGTGATATATTCCGCAAAGGGATCACGGTCGACCGCCAGCGCCCCGCCTGCGGGCAGGCGGTGACGCTCAGCCGATTCCAGCACCAGGCCTTTCGCGGCGCGCATCTCCCAGTGGAGCAGCCCCACGGCATTGCGCTCGCTGTCATCCGAGCGGAAGGAGTTGGAGCAGACCATCTCGGCAAAAGAGCCGGTGCGGTGAGCGAAGGTGGCAACTTTGGGGCGCATTTCATGCAGCACCACCGGCACACCAAGCGATGCGGCCTGCCAGGCCGCTTCCGAGCCGGCCATGCCGGCGCCTACGATATGAAGAACGCGTGTCATAGGGGGCATGTAGCCCCCCGAGGTGCTTTAGGGAAGGGGGATCAGCGTGCGCAGAACGCCTCAGCCATATCGCCGAAGGCGCGGTAGCGCGCCCAGAATTCATTGTCGCCGTTGGATTTCGACGCGCGGACCTGCTGGGCGGCATCGGGATCGCGGAAGAATTTCGCCGCGCGGCGCTGTTCTGAGCGGGTGAGCGTGCGGTCGGCGGCCTGCTGGATGCAGTTGCACAAAGCACGATCGCCACGGGCGCGGGGCGACTCCGCGCAGGCATTGCCGATCGGGCCTGCCCAGGCGGCAAAGGGTGTGGCGATCAAAAAAGTTCCGGCAATCAGAAACTTACGCATATCTGCCTCATATGTTCACAGGAGCCCTGCCGGCTCTCTCGTCGCGCATCCTGCCGCAGAATCGGTTAACTTTCAATCAAAGGCTCGTGTCTGAGGGGAACCCCGCCGCCATGTCGCGGGGGAAAGGGCGCAAGCGAATCCTTGACCGCTCCGCTCCGGGCGGTGTTGAATTGAACGTGCGTTCAATAATGGGGAGGAGCCCGGATGTTCACCGCTGCCATGTCCTTTGCACTGGATGAGGATACCCAGGCGATCCGCGAGGTCACGCACCGCTGGGCGCAGGAGCGTCTGAAGCCGCTGGCGGCTGAGATTGACCGCAGCAATCACTTCCCGCCGCATCTGTGGCGCGAGATGGGGGATCTGGGGCTTCTCGGGATCACCGTCTCTGAGGACTATGGCGGCGCGGGTCTGGGCTATCTGGCCCATGCCATCGTCACGGAAGAGATCGCGCGGGCCTCGGCCTCGGTCTCACTCTCTTATGGCGCGCATTCCAATCTGTGCGTCAATCAGATCAAGCTGAACGGCACCGAAGAGCAGAAGCGGAAATATCTGCCGAAACTTCTTTCGGGAGAGCATGTCGGCGCGCTGGCCATGTCAGAGCCGAATGCCGGATCCGATGTGGTTTCGATGAAACTGAAGGCCGAAAAGCGCAACGGCTATTACGTTCTGAACGGCAATAAATACTGGATCACCAACGGCCCCGATGCCGATACCCTGGTGGTCTATGCCAAGACCGATCCGGAGGCCGGCTCAAAAGGCATGACCGCCTTTATCGTTGAGCGCCAGATGGCGGGCTTTTCGACCAGCCCGCATTTCGACAAGCTGGGGATGCGCGGCTCAAATACCGCCGAGCTGATCTTTGACAATGTCGAAGTCCCCTTTGAAAATGTGCTGGGCGCTGAGGGCAAGGGCGTGCGCGTGCTGATGTCGGGTCTCGATTATGAACGCGTGGTGCTTTCGGGCATCGGCACCGGGATTATGGCCGCCTGCCTGGATGAGGTAATGCCCTATGTCGCCGGGCGTGAGCAGTTCGGCCAGCCGATCGGGAACTTCCAGCTGATGCAGGGCAAGATCGCCGATATGTATGTCGGGCTGAACACCTCGCGCGCTTATCTCTATGAGGTGGCCCGCGCCTGCGACCGGGGCGAAGTGACCCGCCAGGATGCGGCGGGCTGTGTGCTTTACTGCTCTGAGCAGGCGATGGTTCAGGCGCATCAGGCAGTTCAGGCGCTGGGCGGGGCGGGGTTTCTCAATGACAGCGTGGTCAGCCGCCTCTTCCGCGATGCCAAGCTGATGGAAATCGGCGCGGGCACCAGTGAAATCCGCCGGATGCTGATTGGTCGTGAGCTGATGGCCGCGATGGCCTGAACCTGCGTTAAATGATGAAAGATGTTGCCTGATGAAACTCCCTGCTCTGCTGGTGTCGCTGCTCCTGGCCACCCCCGCTTTCGCGCAAAGCTTTGACAGCCGGTTGACCACGCAGTGTCTGGAGGCTGCCGAGCCAAAGGGCGGCCAGCAGGCGGCGCTGTGCATCGGGACATCGGCCAGCGCCTGTTTTGAGACGCCGGGCGGCGGCACCACGGTGGGCATGGCCGATTGCCTCGCCGCCGAAGTGAAGCTCTGGGATGATCTGCTGAATGCGGCCTGGAAAGAGGCGGTGACCGTGGCCAGGGCCATGGATCAGAACAACAAAGACTCCTCCCCCGCCGCACCTGAGAGCGTGAAATCCCTGCGCGAGGCGCAGCGCGCCTGGATCAGCTTTCGCGATGCCACCTGCCGCTTTGAGGCCGAGCGTTATTACGGCGGCTCTGTCGCCACGCTGACCTCATCGTCTTGCTTTATGGAACTCACCGCGCTGCAGGCGATCCGCCTGCGCAGCATTCACTCGATGTGAGGAGCAGCCTGTGAAACTCACCTCCCGTATCCTGACCGGCTCAGAGAGCTTCCGAAGCAATCGTGCGGCGCATCTGTCGCTGCTCGATCAGGTCGCGGCCGCGGCCGGGGCGGCGCGGGCAGGGGGCGGTGCGACCGCGCTCGCCCGTCATGTCGCCCGTGGCAAACTTCCCCCGCGTGCGCGTGTGGCGGGGCTTCTTGATCCCGGCTCGCCGTTTCTGGAAATCGGGGCCACGGCGGCGCATGGTATGTATGACGGCGCGGCCCCGGGTGCGGGCCTCATCTGCGGCATCGGCCGGGTTGAGGGGCGGGAGGTCATGGTGGTCTGTAATGATGCCACCGTGAAGGGCGGCACCTATTATCCGATGACCGTCAAAAAGCATCTGCGCGCCCAGGAGATCGCGGCGGAATGCCATCTGCCCTGCGTCTATCTGGTCGACAGCGGCGGCGCGAACCTGCCGCAGCAGGATGAGGTCTTTCCCGACCGCGACCACTTTGGCCGGATCTTTTACAACCAGGCCCGGATGTCGGCGGCAGGGATTGCGCAGATCGCCGTGGTCATGGGAAGCTGCACCGCGGGCGGCGCCTATGTGCCGGCCATGTCGGATGTCACGATCATCGTCAAAGAGCAGGGCACGATCTTTCTCGCCGGTCCCCCCCTGGTGAAAGCCGCCACCGGCGAAGTGGTCTCGGCTGAGGATCTGGGCGGCGGCGATGTGCATACCCGTCTTTCGGGCGTGGCGGATTATCTGGCCGAAGATGATGGCCATGCTCTGGCCCTGGCGCGGCGGGCGGTCAGCCATCTGAACCGCGTGAAACCTGCGGGTGTTGAGTGGCAATCCCCGGAAGAGCCCGCCTGTGACCCCGAAGAGATCTTAGGCCTCGTGCCCGCCGATCTGCGCACGCCCTATGACATCCGCGAGGTGATCGCGCGGCTGGTCGACGGCTCGCGCTTTGATGAGTTCAAGGCCCGCTTTGGTGAGACGCTGGTCACCGGATTTGCCCATGTGCGGGGCTGCCCGGTGGGGATCATCGCCAACAACGGGGTGCTGTTTTCCGAGTCGGCCGTCAAAGGCGCGCATTTCGTTGAGCTGTGCAGCCAGCGCAATATCCCGCTGGTTTTCCTGCAAAATATCACCGGCTTCATGGTGGGCCGCAAATATGAGACCGAGGGCATCGCCCGTCACGGCGCCAAGCTGGTGACGGCGGTGGCCACCACCAATGTGCCGAAAGTGACCATGCTGGTGGGCGGCTCTTTCGGGGCGGGCAATTACGGCATGTCGGGCCGGGCCTATCAGCCGCGCTTCCTCTGGACCTGGCCCAACAGCCGCATCTCGGTTATGGGCGGAGAGCAGGCGGCAGGGGTTCTGGCCACCGTGCGCCGCGACGGGATTGAGCGGGCAGGCGGTTCCTGGAGCGCTGAGGAAGAGGCCGCCTTCAAGGCCCCGACGCTGGCGCAGTTTGAGCATCAAAGCCATCCGCTTTATGCCGCAGCCCGGCTTTGGGATGACGGCATCATCGATCCGCGCCGCTCGCGCGATGTGCTGGCGCTGTCGCTTTCGGCGGCGCTGAATGCCCCGATTGAGCCGACGCGCTTCGGCGTGTTCAGGATGTAAGCCATGGGGTTGGAGACACGCTTTACCAGGGCCTTCGGGTTGCGCCACCCCATCGCCCTTGCGCCTATGGCGGGGGTTGCGGGCGGGCAGCTGGCGGGGGCGGTGGCGGCTGCCGGGGGCCTTGGGCTTCTGGGCGGCGGCTATGGCGACAGCACCTGGATCGGTGAGCAGATCCCGCTGGCCGCAGGCAATCCTGTCGGCATCGGCTTCATCACCTGGAAGCTGACGGAGCCGCTTCTTGAAGAGGCCCTGGAACGCCAGCCCAAAGCGGTGATGCTGTCCTTTGGCGGGTTGCAGCCCTTTGCCGCGCGGATCCGCGCCGCGGGGGTGCCGCTGATCGCCCAGGTGCAGGATATGAATGCGGCCCGTGCCGCGGTTGAAGCCGGGGCCGATGTGATCGTCGCCCAGGGGGCGGAGGCGGGGGGGCATGGCGCGGGCCGCGCGACCTTTACTCTGGTGCCCGAGGTGGCGGATTACCTCGCCGTCCATGCGCCCGGGTGCATCCTTCTGGCCGCAGGCGGCATTGCCGACGGGCGCGGGCTGGCGGCGGCGCTGATGCTGGGGGCGGAAGGCGCGCTGATCGGCTCCCGCTTCTGGGCGGCGCAGGAGGCTCTGGTACCGGCGGGCTTTCAGGACGCGGCGCTCGCGGCGACGGGCGATCAGACGCTGCGCGGCTCGGTGCCCGATGCGGCCAGGATGCTGCACTGGCCCGCGCCCTATACCATCCGCACGCTGCAAAGCGAGTTTACCGACCGCTGGCAAAGCAACACCGAGGCGCTGCGCGATCCCGCTCAGGCCCCGGCGCGGCTGGCCTGGGCTGCGGCGCAGAGCCGGGGGGATGCCCGCAGTGGCACGCCCGTTGTGGGCGAAGCCGTCGGACTGATCGGCGACATCCGCCCGGCGGCGGAGATTTTGGACCGCATCACCACAGAGGCGCTCAGCCGCCTCAATGCGCAGAGAAGGGGCTGAGATGTTTGCTAAAATCCTGATCGCCAATCGCGGTGAAATCGCCTGCCGCATTATAGAGACCGCCCACCGCATGGGGGTGGCCACGGTCGCCGTTTACTCTGAGGCGGATGCCGCCGCGCGTCATGTGGCGCTTGCGGGAGAGGCGGTGCTGATCGGCGGTCCCGCCCCGGCGGAGAGCTATCTGCGGGGCGCGCGTCTCATTGAGGCGGCGCTCGCCAGCGGGGCAGGGGCCATTCACCCGGGCTATGGCTTTCTCTCTGAGAACCCCGAATTTGTAGAGGCGGTGGAGGCGGCGGGCCTCGTCTTTATCGGTCCTTCCGCTTCTGCGATCCGCGCCATGGGTCTGAAAGACGCCGCCAAGCGCCTGATGGCGCAGGCCGGGGTGCCGGTGGTGCCGGGCTGGCAGGGCGAAGACCAGGACCCGGCGCATCTCTCCCGCGCCGCCGCTGAGATCGGCTGGCCGGTGCTCATCAAGGCCGTGGCGGGCGGCGGCGGCAAGGGCATGCGCAAAGTGAGCCGTGCGGAAGATTTCGCCGATGCGCTGCTCAGCGCCCAGGGCGAAGCGCGCACGGCCTTTGGCAATCCCGCCGTGCTGATTGAGAAATATATCACCGCGCCGCGCCATATTGAGGT
Source organism: Falsigemmobacter faecalis (assembly GCF_003863335.1). Classification (GTDB taxonomy): domain Bacteria; phylum Pseudomonadota; class Alphaproteobacteria; order Rhodobacterales; family Rhodobacteraceae; genus Wagnerdoeblera; species Wagnerdoeblera faecalis. The sequence continues at coordinate 74,085 of NZ_RRAZ01000005.1, forward strand.
GCAGGTCTTTGGCGATGGCACCCGCGCGGTGCATCTTTTTGAGCGCGACTGCTCGCTGCAGCGCCGCCACCAAAAGGTTATCGAAGAAGCCCCCGCCCCCGGCATGACAGAAGCGATGCGCGCCGCCATGGGGGCCGCTGCCGTGCGGGCGGCAGAGGCCATTGGCTATAAGGGCGCGGGCACCATTGAGTTCATCGTCGATGGCTCTCAGGGGCTGCAGCCGGACCGCTTCTGGTTCATGGAGATGAACACAAGGCTTCAGGTGGAGCATCCGGTTACCGAAGCCATCACCGGGGTCGATCTGGTCGAATGGCAGCTTCGGGTGGCCGCAGGCGAGCCGCTGCCCGCCCGGCAGGAGGATCTGCAGATCCGCGGCCACGCCTTTGAGGCGCGCCTTTACGCCGAAGATGTGCCCGCAGGCTTCCTGCCTGCCACCGGGCGGCTTGATCATCTGCGCTTCCCGCCAGGCATCCGCGCTGACAGCGGCGTGCGCGAGGGGGACAGCATCAGCCCCTGGTATGATCCGATGATCGCCAAGATCATCACCCATGGCCCCACGCGCGAGATTGCTTTGCGCAAACTCTCCGCCGCGCTGGGGGCGACGGAGGTGGCGGGATCGGTGACCAACCTCGGCTTCCTCTCGGCGCTTGCCGCGCATGAGGGCTTCGCCCGGGGTGAGGTCGACACCGGCCTGATTGAGCGGGACCTGAGCCTGCTGACCCGTGAGGCGGGCCCGCAGCCTGAAGATCTGGCCGCCGCCACGCTGGCGGCTGCGGGGCTTTGGGAGGGGGCGGCCCCCCTGACCGGATTTGCGCTTTGGGAGCCGCTGAAACAATGGGTCACGCTGGAAGGACCCGAGGGCGTTCAAAGGATTGGTCTGTCTTTCACCGGGCCGGACAGGGCGGAAATTGATACCGGAAGCGCGGTCATGCTCTGCGAGCGGCGGGCCGGGGGCTGGTGGATCGGTGGCCGCCCCGCGCGGCAGCGGCTGCGCCGAAGCGGGCGGGTGGTGGATGTCTTTGCTCGCGGCAGCTTTCGCTATATCCTGCAGGATCCGCTGGACCGCGCGGTCGCGGCGGGGGGCGGGGGCAATGTGACCCTCTCGCCCATGCCGGGGCTGGTGAAGGCGGTCTTTGTGCGCCCCGGTCAGAGGGTCTCTCAGGGGGACCGTCTGGCGGTGCTGGAGGCGATGAAGATGGAACATATGCTGACCGCCGGACGCGATGGCGAAATCGCCGAAGTCCTGGTGGAGCCTGGCTCGCAGGTCGAGGCGGGGGCCGCGCTGATCACCCTTGCGGAGGAGGCGGAATGAGCGCCGGGATTGAGTTGTGGCATGTGCCGCAGTCGCGCTCTTTGCGGGTGCTGTGGTTTTTGCACGAAGCGGGGCTGCCGCACCGGCTGCATCTGATGGGCTTTGACGGCAGCTCTCTGCGCACGCGGGAGCATCTGACGCGCTCTCCGGCGGGGCGGGTTCCGGCGGTGGAGATCGATGGCGAGGCCATGGCCGAAAGCGGCGCGATCCTTGACTATCTGGCGGAAACCCGGGCGCCCGCTCTCGGGCGTGCGCCGGGTCATCCGGAGCGGCGCGCCTATCTGGAGGGGCTGCATTACGGCGAAACCATCGGGCAGCATCTGGCCAATCTCACCCAGCACCATGTGATCCTGCGCGAGCCGCAGATGCGCTCTGCCACCGTCATGCGGCTGGAGGCGGCGCGGCTGGCAAAAACCCTCACCGGTGCGCTGCGGCGCATGGAGGGGCGTGACTGGCTGCTGCCCTCGGGGTTTTCAGCGGCCGATATCGCGGTGGGCTATGGCGTCTGGCAGGCGAAATACTTCCTGACCGCGGATGAGGTGCCGGGGCTGTCGGACTGGCAGGCCAGGATTGCGGCGCGGCCCGGGTTTCAGGCGGCACTGGCCGCCGACGGGCCGCCGCTGATCTACCGCGCCGACTTCTACCCGCGCCCGGAGGCCTGACCGGAGGCGAAATCTTTGCCGCAGCGCTGCGCGGGTCCTTGACCTTGGCGCGGCCCTCGGGCTCCCTGAGCGGGGAAATTTAAGGGAGGGGCGGCATTGCGCGCTGCAGTTTTACGGGCCTATCGGGCCGATCTTTCGATTGAAACCCTGCCGGATCCGTCCTGCGAAGAGGATGGGGTCGTTCTGAAAACCCTGGCCTGCGGGGTCTGCCGCTCGGATTGGCACGGCTGGGTCGGAGAGCATCCGCGCGTCAAACCGGGCCAGATCCCGGGCCATGAATATTGCGGCGAAGTGGTCGAGGCCGGTCCGCGCTCGGGCTGGAAGGTCGGCGACCGGCTGATCGCGCCCTTCATCCTTGCCTGCGGGTCCTGCCCGGCTTGCCAGTCGGGGCAGTCGAACACCTGTTTTGACCAGCGCCTGCCGGGCTTTATCGAGCCGGGGGCTTTTGCGGAATATATCGCTGTGCCGCGCTCGGCGCAGAACCTGACGCGGCTGCCGGAAAGCCTTTCGCCGGTGATGGCGGCGGGGCTGGGCTGTCGGGTGACCACTGCCTGGCATGCGCTGACGGGCCGCGCAGCCGTGCAGGCGGGCGAATGGCTGGCGGTGCATGGCACCGGGGGCATCGGGCTGTCCTGTCTGCTGCTGGGCCAGGCGCTGGGCGCGCGGGTCATCGTGGTCGATGTGGTGCAGGAAAAACTTGACCATGCGCTGTCGCTGGGCGCAGAGGCGGCGGTCAATGCCCGTGACGGCGATGTGGCGGCAAAGATCCGCGAGATCACCGGCGGGCTGGGTGCGCATGTCTCCATCGAGGCGCTGGGCCTTGAGGTGACCACCAATGGCTCGATCGACTGCCTGCGCCCGCTGGGGCGGCATGTGCAGGTCGGCATGCCGGTGGGCCATACCGCCACCATGCAGATCAATATGAACACCGTTTATATGAAGAACCTCGCGCTTTACGGCACGCGCGGTATGCCCGCCTGGCGCTACCCCTCACTTCTTGGGCTGATTGAGGCGGGCCGCGTGGACATCCGCCCGCTGATCGCGCGCGAGATCGGGCTCTCGGCTGCGAGTGCCGAGCTGCGCGCCTTTGACGGGCCGACCCCGCCTGGTGTGGCGGTGATCTCTGACTTCCTGAGCTGAGGGAGAGGCTGATGGAATTTTCCGCCAATTTAGGCTTTCTCTTCACGGATCTGCCCTTTCCTCAGCGGATTGCGGCAGCGGCACGGGCAGGCTTTGGGGCGGTGGAATTCCACGATCAGGCGCAGAGTGAAGATCTGCGCCTGATCGGTGATCTTTTGCGCAGTGAGGGGCTGCGCCTGTGCAGTCTGAACTGCGCCATGGGCAGCACCGCAGGCTCCGCGGCCCTGGCCGGCGAAGAGGCGCGGTTCCGCGCGGAGTTTCTCGCCGCGCGTGATGCGGCGGAGGCGCTGGAGGCCCGCGCCATCCACGTCATGACGGGCCGGGTCAGCGGCGCGGGGGCGGAGGCGGTTTTGCTGCGCAATCTGGAGTTTGCGCTGACCTGCACCGACCGGCTGTTGCTGCTTGAGGTCATCTCACCGGCGACCATGCCGGGCTATTGGCTCAACAGCCCTGAGCGTTTTGAGGCCGTGGCCGCCGCGCTGCCGGACCCAAGGCTGCGGCTGATGGCAGACTGGTATCACTTCAGTCAGATCTGCGGGCCTGCGGCGCTGTCGCGGCTGCGCGGCCTGGCCCCGCATCTGGGGCATCTGCAACTGGCGCGGGCTGAGGATCGCGGCGATCCTCTCGCAGAGGGGCTGCCCTGCTGGCCGGGGATCCGCGCGCTGGCGCTTGAGCAGGGCCTCGATATCGGGCTGGAGTATCGCCCCTCCCTGCCGCCTGCTGAGGTGCTGACCTCGCTGCGCGCGTCTGTACTTTAGCCGGCGGCAGATCGCTTTGGGAGCAGGCCGAAGGGGCGCTTCGGTGGCGGAAAACCCGCTGTTGTCCGGCGCCGAAAAGCCAGGGATCCCCTGGCAATTTCTGCCAGCTTCAGACTGACAGGCTTCTGAGGGCAGCCGCGAAACTGCTTTTCGAACAGGCTGTCAGTCAACTTCGTGGCGCTGCGGCGGATCGGCCCCCGCACGGCTGCAGGTCCGCGCCGCCACGCGCTGGGCAAAATCAGCCGCCGCGCGCAGTCTGTCTTCTGAGAGATCGCGCAGCGCCTCAGGGCTGCGCAGACCGGCGTCCCACAGCAGGCTCAGGAGCCCGGCCGTAAAGCTGTCTCCGGCCCCGATGGTGTCGACGGGCGTCACCGGCAGGGCGGGCAGGTGAAAGTCCTGCTGCGGGGTGAGGATGCGCACGCCCCCCGCGCCCAGCGTCAGGCAGATCAGGCTGACACCGGCGCAAAGCCAGTGGCGCAGCTGCGCCTCAGGCTCAGCGGACAGCCAGGCCAGGTCTTCCTCCGAGAGTTTGAGGATATCGGCCTGCGGTATCATCCGCGCCAGCCGCGCGCGGGGGATGTCTCCGGGGGCGATGACGGCGGGGCGGATATTGGGGTCGATGACGATCACCGCACCGGCCGCTTTTTGCCTGCGGAACAGCGCCTCAAAGCCCGTCCCGCAGGGCTCCAGCCCGAGAGAGATCCCCCCGAAAACGGCGATGTCGGCAGGCCCCTGCGCCAGGGCGTCCACCTGTGGCGCGTCCGGTGTAAAGGCGTGCAGCGCGGTGGCTTCGATGTGAAAGGCATAATCCGCCCGGCCCTCGGGATCGAGGGTGACCACCGCCAGAGGGGTGGGCGCGGGCGTGCGGGGGCCCTGGCTCTGCACCCCTTCGGCCACCAGACGCGCGGCGATTTTCGCGCCAAAGCCATCCGTCGAGACCGGGCAGAAAAACGCGGTCTCCAGCCCCAGCCGCGCGAGGGCAATCGCCGTATTGAACGGCCCGCCCCCCGGCAGGGGCAGCAACGCGCCCTCGTGGTCGCCCGGGCGCGGGACAAGGTCGATCAGCACTTCGCCGCAACACAGGATCATGGCCCGGGCTCCCAATGGTTGATGCCCCTGTCTGCCAGCAACAGCGGCCCGGGGCCAGCGGCGGCACGTCGGTTTTCTTGCTTTGCTCCCGGGCTTGTGGCATCCCGCAGATCGACAGATTGAAGGAGAGACAGATGGCGCGCAGACTGGCAGCGGGAAACTGGAAAATGCACGGCCTGCGCGCAGATCTGGCGCAGGTGGAGGCGCTTTGCGCGGCTCCGCAGCCCGAACACTGTGACGTGCTTTTGTGCCTGCCCGCCACGCTGATTGACCGCGCCGCGCGCCTGGCGCAGGGCCGTATCGGCCTCGGGGGCGAGGATTGCCACGCCAATACCCATGGCGCGCATACCGGTGAGATCTCTGCGGCCATGCTGAAAGATGCAGGGGCTTCGCATGTGATTCTGGGCCATTCGGAGCGCCGCGCTGACCACGGGGAAACCGATGCGCTGGTGGCCTCAAAGGTGCTGGCGGCACAAAGCGCGGGGCTGACGGCCATCCTGTGCGTCGGAGAGACCCTGGCTGAGCGCGATGCGGGCCGCACTCTGGAGGTGGTGGCCACGCAGCTGGCAGGCTCGCTGGCAGAGGGGGCCGATCCCGCCCGTCTCGTGGTGGCCTATGAGCCGGTCTGGGCCATCGGCACCGGCCGCGTTCCGGTTGAGGGGGATATCCTCGCCGTTCACGCCGCCCTGCGCGCCGATCTGGTGCAGCGCTTTGGGGCGGCGGCGGCTGATATTCCGCTGCTCTATGGCGGCTCGGTCAAGCCTGAGAATGCGGCGCAGATCTTTGCGCTGCAGGATGTGGATGGCGCGCTGGTGGGCGGGGCCTCGCTGAAGGCTGCGGATTTCGCGCAGATCATCGCGGCGCTGAACGCCGCCTGAGCGGTCTTACGGCAGAACGGTTTTCGGGGCAGGCTTTCGGGCCTGCCTTTCCTTTTGGCACTGCTGCGCTTTGGGATGCGCCGGGCGGGGCAGGGCGGCAGACTGCCGGATCGGTGGTCAGAATGTCGCAGTCACCGTTGACGCGGCGCGGTGTCCTGTTAGCCCTTGGCTGTCTGAACAGGAGAGAACCATGAGCCTTTCTCAGGGCCGCCCGTTGCTGTCGATCCCCGGCCCCTCTGTGATGCCGGACCGGGTGCTCAATGCCATGCACCGGGCTGCGCCCAATATCTATGCCGGTGAGTTGCCCGATGCCGTGCCGCAGCTGCGCGCCGATCTGAAGGCGGTGGCGCGCACCACGCAGAATGTGGCGATCTATATGGGCAATGGCCATGCGGCCTGGGAGGCGGCGAATACCAATCTGTTCAGTCGCGGCGATAAGGCACTCTCGCTGGTGACCGGGCATTTCGGCGAGGGCTGGGCGCGCCATGCCCGCGATCTTGGCATTGAGGTCGAGGCGATCGACTTTGGCCGCCGCGCCGCCGTGGACCCGGCCCGCGTCGAAGCGGCGCTGCGCGCAGACAAAGCCCATAAGATCAGGGCTGTGCTGCTGACGCAGGTGGATACCGCCAGCTCGGTTCTGAACGACGTTCACGCCGTGCGCAAAGCCATGGATGCGGCGGGCCATCCGGCGCTTCTGGCGGTGGACTGCATCGCCTCGATGGGCTGTGACCGCTTTGAGTTTGACGCCTGGGGCGTCGATGTGGCCGTGGCCGCGAGCCAGAAGGGCCTGATGGTGCCGCCGGGTCTGGGGTTTGTCTGGGTCTCGGATAAGGCCATGGAGGCCTGCAGCCGCGCGGATCTGCGCACGCCCTATTGGGACTGGACCCTGCGGGCACGGGCCAAAGAATTCTGGGAGAATTTCTTCGGCACCGCGCCTACGCATCATCTTTTTGGCCTGCAGGAAGCGCTGAAGATGCTGGTCCATGAAGAGGGGATGGAGGCCGCCTGGGCCCGCCATGACACCCTTGCCCGCGCGGTCTGGGCCGCTTTTGAGGCCTGGGGTCAGGGCGGCTCGGGGATCCATCTGAATATGGCAGATCCGGCGGCGCGCGCCCGCTCGGTCACCACGGCGATCATCCCCTCGCCCCATGCGACCCGCCTGCGCGGCTGGTGTGAGCAGGAGGGCGGCGTGACGCTGGGGATCGGCCTTGGCATGGCAGAGCCGGGCGAGCGGATGTCCGACGGCCATCTGCGCGTGGGCCATATGGGGCATCTCAATCCGCATATGATCCTTGGCACCCTGGCGGTGATGGAGGCCGGGATGATCGCGCTCGACATCCCCCATGGTGCGGGCGGGGTGACCGCTGCGGCGCGTCTGATCGCCGGAAAATAAGTGCTGCGGCCGGGGCTCTGGGGGGGGCCTTCCACGGATGGCAGCGGGCGAGGCCTGTTGCCGGCTTCGGGTCGCGTCTCAGGGGGCGGGGCTTCGTTGGGGCCTTCGGGCTGCAGGCCGACAGCAGGGCTACACGGGCTCTTTGAGTGAAACCAAAAAGGCGCCCCACACAGGGGCGCCTTTTGCGATTTCCAGGGGGGCTGGCCTTACGCCAGCGAGACTTTCAGCGCGGCCTGCAGGGCCTCGGTATCCGGGACCACGGTCAGGAAATCGCGCACGAAGGGCTCGGCAAAGCCCTGGGCGATGATGTGATCCATCAGCGTCAGCAGCGGATCCCAGTAGCCTTCGGTGTTCACCAGATAGATCGGCTTCTCATGAAGCCCGATCTGCCGCCAGGTCAGCACCTCAAAGAGTTCATCCAGCGAGCCCGCGCCGCCCGGCAGCAGCACCACCACATCCGAGTTCATGAACATGACCTTTTTACGCTCATGCATGTCCTGGGTGATGATCATGGTCGTCAGCTCCTGACGGCCGCGTTCGCGCTTCATCAGGTGCTGGGGGATGATGCCAAGCGCCTCACCGCCTGCGCCCTGAGCTGCCCGCGCCACTTCGCCCATCAGGCCGACATCGCCGGCGCCGTAGATCAGCCGCCAGTCGTTTTCGGCGATCATGCGACCGGTGGCGCGGGCGGCTTCGGCGTAGATCTCACGATTGCCGTTGCGCGCGCCGCAGAAGACGCAGACGGAACGGGGGGTCAGGCGGGCGGGGCTCATGGCGGGTCTCCTGCACTCGGGCTTTGACCTCTGGTATAAGCCTTCTTATGCTCACTCAAGCAGGACCCCCGGAGAATGGGGCCGCAGGGGGAAATGATGGGACAAAAGGTCGCGCCCTTCGTCTGGGTCGCCGGTGGTGTTGCTGCGGCGCTTGCAGCGCTGTTTTTCACAACGCGCGGATCGCCCCCGGAGACGCCGGTCGCAGCAGAAAGCCGTCAGGCACTTCTGCCCCAGGGGCCCGCCGCCTCCGTCGCTGTCGCCCCTGCACCGGGTGCGGAAGTCAAACCCGCCGCAGAACCCGCACCCCCTGCAGAGCAGCTGCCCACGGCGGCGGTGGCTCCGCCCGAGCAGGAGGCGGCTGAACCTGCCCCGCTGGCGGCCCCGCAGATCGACACCTTCAGCCATGGCCGCGACGGAAGTGCCGTGCTTGCAGGCCGTGCGCCGGGCAGCACCCGGGTGGATCTGCTGCTGGGTGAAGATGTGCTGGCCACGGCCGCGCCGGACCAGCAGGGCCGCTTTGCGCTGCTTTTCGATCTTGCGCCCTCCGCACAGGCCCGCAGCCTCATTCTGCGGGCTGAGGCACAGGACGGGCGCGCCAGCCTCTCCGCTGAGCTGCTGGTCGCCCCGGCCCCTGCAGAGGCGCTTCTGGCCGCGGCCCCTGGCGGTGCCATACCGCCCGCCGAAAATGCCCCGCCCGAAGGGTCTTCTGCCGTGCAGACTGCCGCCGGGGCAGAGCCTGCCGTCCCTGCCGTCCCGGCCCAAACTGCCGCTCAGGAGGCGCCCGCTGGCCCGCCGACGGCACCGACCAGCCTCCTGGTCTCCGACAGCGGTATCGCCGTGCTGCGCGGGCCGCTGGCCGAGGGGTTGAGCATCGATGCCATCGCCTATGGGGCGGCGGGCACGGTCGAGGTCTCGGGCCACAGCCAGCCGGAGACGGGGGTGCGGATCTATCTCGACAACGAAAAGCACCTCGATGTGAAGACCGACGCCCGGGGCGCCTGGAGCGCGGATCTGCCCGAGGTGCCGCCCGGACTTTACACTCTGCGGGCCGATCAGACCGCCGCAGATGGCCGGGTGATGGCCCGCGCCGAGACGCCCTTTCTGCGCGAAAACCCCGACAGCCTTCCAAAAGCTGCCGTGGAGGAACGCTCGGGCGTGATCACCGTGCAGCCGGGGTTCACGCTCTGGGGCATCGCGCGCGAGAGCTTTGGCGATGGTCTGCACTATGTGAAAGTCTTTGAGGCCAACCGCGATCAGATCCGCAACCCGGATCTGATTTATCCCGGTCAGATCTTCTCTCTCCCGCAGAACTGAGGGGGCAGGTCGCGCCCCTGGGAGCGCCCCGGGCGCTTATCACGTGGTTGCAGCGCAGTGGGAGCTTGCGGGGCCTGCAGCCCCAGGCCGCCTGATGGTGGCGGGGCGCAGACCACAGAGGCCGGGGCGCGGCGGCACGTCTCGCGCAGATGCGGGTGGCCCGCGGCGCGGGGTCTGACGGTGCGGGGGCCGGGATCTGAGGGCAAAATGCCCGGGGGGCTGGAAACCCACGTCCCCCCGGCCTATCTGTCCGCAACCCCAAGGAACGGACAGCCATGCGGCATCTCGCACAAGCCAAACCGGAGCCCGCCTCCGCTGATACCCCCCGCGCTTCGGCCCGTGACACGCTGCGCCGGGTCATTCCCTTTGTCTGGCCGAAGGATCAGGCCTGGGTGCGCCGGCGCGTCTCAGCGGCGCTGGTGGTGCTGCTGCTGGCGAAATTCATTTCGGTCTCGGTGCCGTGGTTCTTCAAGGGTGCAGTGGATGGGCTGGCGGGGGAACTTCCGGCCGACCACGGGCTCTCGGCGCTGGGGCTGGGCGCGATCGGGCTGACGCTGGCTTACGGGGCGGCGCGGCTGCTGACGGCGGGCTTTACCGAGCTGCGCGATGTGATCTTTGTGAAAGTGGGCCAGCGCGCTTTGCGCGAACTCGCGCGGCAGAGCTTCAGCCATATTCACCGCCTGTCGCTGCGCTATCACATCACCCGCCGCACGGGCGGGCTGTCGCGCATCATTGAGCGCGGGGTGAAGGGCGTCGACTTCCTGCTGCGCTTTCTGATCTTCTCGATCGGGCCGTTGATTCTGGAACTGCTGCTGGTCTCGATCATTTTTGCGGTCCTCTTTGGCTTTGCCTATGTGGCGACCGTGGTGATCGTGGTGGCGGTCTATGTCCTTTGGACCCTGCGGGTGACCGAGTGGCGCGTGGCTTTGCGCCGCAAAATGAATGATCTCGACACCGAGGCGAACCAGAAGGCCGTCGACAGCCTGCTGAACTATGAGACGGTGAAATATTTCGGTGCCGAAGCCCGTGAGGCCTCGCGCTATGACGCGGCTATGGCGGGCTATGAAAAAGCCGCCGTCCAGACCGGGCAGTCGCTGTCGATGCTGAACTTCGGTCAGGCCGTCATCATCACCCTGGGCCTGATTATCGTCATGGTGCTGGCCGCCATGGGCGTGCAGAAGGGCGAGCTGACCGTGGGCGATTTCGTCATGGTCAATGCCTATATGATCCAGATCACCATGCCGCTGGGCTTTCTGGGCACGGTTTATCGTGAGATCCGTCAGGCGCTGGTCGATATGGGCGAGATGTTCGGTCTTCTCAATCAACCCGCTGAGATTACGGACAAAGCCGAAGCCCCGACGCTGGCGGTCAAAGGCGGCGCGATCCGCTTTGAAGATGTGAAATTCGGCTATGACGCCAGCCGCCCGATCCTGAAAGGCGTGAGCTTTGAGGTGCCTGCGGGCAGGACCCTGGCGCTGGTCGGGCCTTCGGGTTCGGGCAAATCCACCATCGGGCGGCTGTTGTTCCGCTTTTATGATGTGAGGGAGGGCGCGGTGAAAATCGACGGCCAGGATCTGCGCGACATCACCCAGCATTCGCTGCATCAGGCGATCGGTGTGGTGCCGCAGGATACCGTCCTTTTCAATGACACCGTGCTTTATAACATCGCCTATGGCCGCGCCGGTGCCTCCCGCGAAGAGATTGAGGCCGCAGCCAAAGCCGCGAAAATTCACGATTTCATCATCTCTCTGCCGGAAGGTTATGAGACGAAAGTCGGTGAGCGCGGGCTGAAACTCTCGGGCGGTGAAAAGCAGCGCGTGGGGATTGCGCGCACCATTCTGAAGAACCCGCCGATCCTGCTGCTCGATGAGGCGACTTCGGCGCTCGATACCCAGACCGAGCGGGATATTCAGGATTCCCTGCGCGAAATGGGCCAGGGCCGCACGGTGATCTCTATCGCACACCGCCTCTCGACCATTGCGGATGCCGATGAAATCCTGGTCCTTGACGCCGGTCAGATTGTCGAGCGCGGTCGCCATGATGAACTGCTCGCCAAAGGCGGTCGCTATGCGGCGATGTGGGCGCGGCAGGCCTCGGATATGCAGACGGGCGCGTAAGCGCCCGCCTCCCGTGTCACGGATTCTGTCACGGGGCTTGGCAAGCGAGAGCGCATAAGTGTAAGACGGATCGAGCGAAAAGAGGCCTGATCCCGTGTCAAACAACGAGAGTTTCATCGACGAAGTGACCGAAGAGGTTCGCCGTGAGCGCCTCTTTGGTTATCTCAAACGCTATGGCTGGATCGGTATTGCGGGCGTGATCGCGCTCGTGGGCGGTGCGGCTTATTATGAATGGGATAAATCGGTCAAACGCGCCGATGCGGAAGTCTATGGCGATGCGCTTCTGGCGGCCATGGATGCCCCGGATGCGGTGGCCCGCCAGAAAGCCCTGATGGCGGTGGACGGCACCGGTGACCGCGCCGCGCTGAAAGTGCTGCTGGCCGCCGGAGAGGCCTATGCCTCTGCGGATGCCGCCGCCCGCACAGAGGCTCTGGCAGCCCTGAAGGCTGTGGCCGAAGACGGCGCCGTCTCGCCGGTCTGGCGCGATCTGGCCTCGCTGCGCTGGCTGATTGCCCCGGGCGCAGGCCATGAGCCCGCCGCCCGCCAGGCAGGCCTTGAGGCGCTGGCCGCACCTGGCCGGGCCTTCCGCCCGCTGGCGCTTGAGCAACTCGCCTTTGATAAGGTCGCCGCAGGCGAGCGTGAGGCTGCCCTGGCGGATTTCCGCACGCTTCAGACCTCGACCGAGGCACCGACGGGCTTGCGCGGCCGCGCCGGGCAGATGATTGTGATCCTGGGCGGCGACGCGCCGCTGCCCGCACAGAACTGACATCCTGAGGGGCCTCCGGCCCCGTCAGTGAAGGTAAGGGGAAGAGGCTTCGTGGCAAAACTCGGCGCAGTCCTTGGGGCAGTGGCAGTTTCGGTGGTTCTCGCCGGATGTGAAAAAGACGTGATCCTCAGCGGTCAGCGGTTTGACACCCGCACCCCGGTGGATGAGGTGCTGGCCGCCGCCGGAGGCTCTGTCGCAGACCCTTCTGCGCCGCAGAACCGCTCTGCGCCCTTCAGCGCCGGTGCGCCCCAGGCGAATGCTGAGTGGAGCCACCGCGCAGGCTCTGCCACCCGTTCCATGCCGCATCTGGCGCTTTCAGCGCAGCCGCAGATGATCTGGGCCGCCAATATCGGTACCGGGGCAGGCAAGCGCAACCGCCTCTCTGCCGCGCCGATCGTGGCCGGCGGGCGCGCCTTTACCATCGACAGCCGGAACCAGCTGGTGGCCACCGCCACCGCCAATGGCGGCACGCTTTACAGCGTCAACCTCGCCCCTGCGGGCGAGAATGCGGATGCGGCCAACGGCGGCGGTCTGGCCTATGGCGAGGGGCGCCTTTACGTCACCACCGGCTTTGGGGAGCTTCTCGCGCTGGATCCCGCCTCCGGCGGTATTCTCTGGCGGCAGAAGTTCTCGGCCCCCGTCTCGGGTGCGCCGGTCGTTCAGGGCGGCACCGTCTATGTCACCGGGCGTGACGCCGGGGCCTGGGCCATCAATGCCGCCAATGGTACCGTGAAATGGGCCCATACCGGCGTGCGTCAGGGCACCGGGATCCTCGGCGGCACGGCGCCTGCGCTGAACGGCAATACCGTGGTCGTGCCCTATTCTTCGGGTCAGGTCGTGGCGATTGACCGCAACAAGGGTGAGATCACCTGGCAGGGCGCCGTGGCAGGCCAGCGCCCTGGTGCTGCGGTTGCCTATCTCCAGGAGATCACCGGCGATCCGGTCGTCTCGGGCGGCAAGGTCTATGTCGGCTCCTCCTCGGGCCGCACGGTGGCCTTCAACGCAGCCAATGGCCAGATGCTCTGGGATGCCAAAGAGGGCAGCATGAATGCCGTCTGGCCTGCCGGAGGCTCGGTCTTCACCGTCTCCGACCAGGGCCGCCTTCTGCGCCTGAACGCAGAGACCGGTGAGATCATCTGGTCGGTGCCGCTGGGGCAATATACCCGCACGCCGGCCCGTAAACAGCTTGAGGTCTATGGCCATTATGGCCCGGTCCTGGCCGGTGGCCGCCTGGTGGTGGTGTCTTCCGACGGGCAGATGCGCTTCTTCTCGCCTGAGAATGGCGCATCCCTCGGCGCGATCGCCATGGGCGACGGCGCAGTCGCGCCTCCGGCGGTTGCGGGCGGCACGATTTATGTTCTGACGGCAAAAGGACAGCTTCGGGCTTTCCGCTGAGGCCAAAAGCGTGTAAGCCCCCGGTCTTCGCGTGCTGTCTTCTCGCACGCTGACGGAGAATCACGTATGAGCTTCACGCTGGCCATCGTCGGGCGCCCGAATGTGGGCAAGTCGACGCTTTTTAACCGCCTTGTCGGCAAACGTCTGGCGCTGGTTGATGACCAGCCCGGGGTGACCCGTGACCTGCGCGAGGGCGATGCGAAGCTCATGGATATGCGCTTCACCGTCATCGACACCGCAGGTCTCGAAGAAGTGACCGACGATTCGCTGCAGGGCCGGATGCGCCGCCTGACCGAGCGCGCGGTGGATATGGCAGACGTCTGCCTGTTCCTGATCGACGGCCGTGTGGGCGTTACCCCCTCGGATGAGACCTTCGCTGACATCCTGCGCAAGAAAAACGCGCGGGTGATTCTGGGCGTGAATAAAGCCGAAGGCAAAGCCGGTGAGGCCGAAGCCCTCGAGGCCTGGAGCCTTGGCCTGGGAGAGCCCCTGCGCCTTTCCGCCGAGCACGGCGAGGGCATGGACGATCTTTACTATATGCTGCGCCCGATGGCCTCTGAGTTCCAGGAACGCGCTGAGGCCGATGCCCCGGAAGTCGATGTCGACGTCCCCGAGGACAGCGAAGAAGATTTCGACGGCGAGCCGCTGATCACCACGGCAAAGCCGCTGCAGATCGCCGTGATCGGCCGCCCGAACGCGGGTAAATCGACGCTGGTGAACCAGATCCTCGGCGAAGACCGTATGCTGACCGGCCCCGAAGCCGGGATCACCCGTGACGCCATCTCGATCCGCGCTCAGTGGGAAGACACCCCGATCCGGATCTGGGACACTGCAGGTATGCGTAAAAAAGGCCGGGTGGACGAAAAGCTCGAAAAGCTTTCCGTCGCCGATGGTCTGCGCGCGGTGCGCTTCTCGGAAGTGGTCGTGGTGCTGCTCGACGCGCAGATCCCCTTCGAAGTTCAGGATCTGCGCATCGCAGGCTTCGCTGAGCGCGAAGGCCGTGCCGTCGTGGTCGCCGTGAACAAATGGGACCTGATCGAGGATAAAAACGAGAAGCTTGCCGAACTCAAAGAGATGTTTGAGCGCCTGCTTCCCGAACTCCGCGGCGCACCCCTGGTGACAATCTGCGCGCGAACCGGCCGCGGGCTTGACCGCCTGCGCGGCGCTATCCTGAAGGCCCATGCCGTCTGGAACCGCCGGATTGCGACCAACAGGCTGAACCTTTGGCTGAAAACCATGACCGAGGCGCACCCGCCGCCGGCTCCGGGCGGTCACCGCATCAAGCTGCGCTATATCACCCAGGCGAAAACCCGTCCGCCGGGTTTTGTGATCAAATGTTCGCGTCCGGAAGATATTCCGGAAAGCTACAAGCGTTACCTGATCAACGGGCTGCGGGCCGACTTCAATATGCCGGGCACGCCGATCCGGATCTTCCTGCGCGGTCAGGGGAATGAAAACCCTTATCGTGAGAAGAAATTCCACACCCCGTCGCGTCTGCGCAAGCATATGGACGGCAAAGCCGGCAAGACGGGCAAAGAGCGGGCGGGTCGCACCTGAGGCTGCCGCCGGGAGGTTTTGCACCTCCCGGACCCTCCGCAGAGTATTTCAAAAAGCCAAAATAAAAGGCGCTCCGATCGGGGCGCCTTCTTTCGTCTTTGGCTTTTAAAAATACTCTCGGGAGGGGTCCGGGGAGGGCGGAAAGCCCTCTCCGGGGGATCAGCCGGAACGACATCAGCCGGTGAGCAGTCTCTCCGGCTGACACCCGGACGTCAGATTTTCATGTCAAAGCCAAGATGTTTTGCGACCGTGAAGATGTCTTTGTCGCCGCGGCCCGACAGGTTGACGACCACGATCTGATCTTTCGGCAGTGTCGGCGCCAGTTTCATCACATGGGCAATGGCATGCGAGGATTCGAGCGCCGGGATGATCCCCTCCAGCGCGCAGAGTTCCTGGAAGGCTTCGAGCGCTTCGGCATCGGTGATGGAGACATATTCGGCGCGGCCGATGTCGTGCAGCCAGGAATGCTCGGGGCCGATACCGGGGTAATCGAGGCCCGCTGATATGGAATAGCCCTCAAGGATCTGCCCGTCTGCGTCCTGAAGCAGATAGGTGCGGTTGCCATGCAGCACGCCGGGGCGGCCGCCTGCGAGGGAGGCGCAATGTTCCATCCGGTCGTCAACGCCTTTGCCGCCGGCCTCGACGCCGATGATGCGCACGGAAGTGTCGTCGAGGAAGGGGTAAAAGAGGCCCATGGCATTTGAGCCACCGCCGACTGCGGCAACGATGACGTCAGGAAGGCGGCCCTCGCCCTCCTGCTCCTGCAGCTGCCAGCGGGTTTCCTCGCCGATGACTGCCTGGAAATCGCGGACCATGGCCGGATAGGGATGCGGGCCGGCCACGGTGCCGATGCAGTAGAAGGTGTCTGCGACATTGGTGACCCAGTCACGCAGCGCGTCATTCATCGCATCTTTGAGGGTGCCGCGGCCTGAGGTGACCGGGATCACTTCGGCGCCCAGAAGGCGCATGCGGAAGACGTTGGGGGCCTGACGCTCCACATCATGAGCGCCCATATAGACCACGCATTTCAGGCCGAATTTGGCGCAGACCGTGGCGGTCGCCACGCCGTGCTGCCCGGCGCCGGTTTCGGCGATGATGCGGGTTTTGCCCATACGGCGCGCCAGAATGATCTGGCCCAGCACGTTGTTGATCTTATGTGCCCCGGTGTGGTTCAGCTCTTCGCGCTTGAGATAAACCTTTGCCCCGCCGAGTTTTTCCGTCAGGCGTGGCGCAAAATAAAGCGGCGAGGGGCGGCCGACGTAGTTCTTCCAGAGATCTTCCATCTCTGCGCGGAAATCCGGGTCGGTCTTGGCGAAATTATACTGCTTTTCCAGTTCCAGGATCAGCGGCATCAGAGTTTCGGAAACAAAGCGGCCGCCGAAAATCCCAAAGCGCCCCTGTTCATCCGGGCCGGTCATGAAGCTGTTTTTGGTGGTCTCGGACATGACGCATCCCCCTGCACTGGCTGTCGGCCCCATATAACAGGCCAGGCGGCAGAGGGAACAGGTCTCACAGGTTGCGGGCGCGAAAGAGCGTCGACAGCCGTGCCGCTGCCTCAGCGTTCAGCGGCGGGCCTCCAAAGAGCGCCTGCCAGCCGTAAAGGTAGTCCCGCGCGGCATAGACATGGCCGTAACCTGCCGGGGTTGTGGTGGCGGTCAGCAGATCAAAGCCGAGCTGGAAAAAGGTCACCAGCGGCAGCCAGCGCAGGTTGGGGCTGACATCATGGGGGGGAGACCCGCTGAGCCATTCCGGGCGACGCCAGATCAGGCTTGGTGAGAAAAACGTAATTCCGTCAGAGGGATATTGCAGATAGAGAATCCGCACGGGTCCCCAGTCCGGATCCGGGGCCGGGGGCTTGCCGGCGGAGGTCTGGTTGAGAAAGCGCACCACGCGCCCGCCGCCGTAGACGGGTTTCCAGGCCGGGCTGCCCGGGTCGCGGTCGGCGGTCAGATGCTGCCAGCTTTGCCCGGCGAAGGGCGGGCCAACGCGAAAGGCACCATGATAGGGAGCGGCGATCACATCATAGAGATCGGCGGAGAGATCCGAGTGCAGCGCCCCGAGGCTCAGCCCGAAGAGCCAGAGTTCCGGGCGCTCCGTCTCGGGAAGGCTTTGCCAGTGGCGGTGAAAGGCGGTGAAGGTCGCCTGAGCGGTCTGCACGCCATAGCTTTGCACCGTCAGCAGTGAGAGCCAGCTTGGCAGATAGGAATATTGCACCGAGACCGTGGCCAGATCCCCTCCGGTGACCACTTCCAGTGGCACCATTGCGGCCGGATCCACCCAGCCGGTGCCGGTGGGAGTGGCCAGCACCAGACGGCGGCGCTGAAAGGCGCCGATGCGAATCGCCTCGCGCAGCGCCAGATCGGCGCGGGCCTCGGGCGTTGCAGCCGAGCCAAGACCGACATAAATCCGCAGCGGCTCAAGGGCGGCGGCACCGGTGATCTCAGTGATCGCCGCAGCATTCAGCGGATCCGCGATCCGGTTGCGCCCCTCCGCGCCGAGCTCACTCCAGTTCAAAAGCGAGCCGGGACCGCCGCTGCGCAGGCCATCCTCAGGGGGCGGCTGGTCCTCGGGCAGGGCGCGGTCGATGACCGCGTAGCTCTGATCGAGCGCGCCGTAGATCCGCCCCAGCAGCACATCATTTCCGAGGAGGTTAAAGACGAATATCGCCCCGAGCAGCCCGGTGACGAAAGCAAGGCGGGGCGGCAGATGGCTGCTCAGCCGCCGCTCAATCAGCCCGACCGCAAGGCGGAAAATACGACCCAGCCAGATCAGAACAAAGGCCAGAAGCGCTGCCGTGAGTGCAATGGTTAAGGGGCGCACCGTCTCCACCGGCTCCAGATCCATCAGGAGACGGATCTCATTTTGCCAGGCAGAGGCCCGCGCCAGCGAGATCCCCATGATCGTGGCACCAAGCGCCTTCAGCACGGCACCAAGCGCCTTCAGCACGGCGCCTGCGCGCTCAGCCCCGCGCCCCTGCGGCAACGGCAGGCCCAGCGTCTGCCAGGACATCAGGACCAGCACGACCACAAGATAGGCCGCCGCAAAGGCCAGCCCTGCCAGACCGCCCTGCAACATCCCGCTGCGCGGCACCAGCGAAGGCGTGAGGGCGGCGGAAAACGCCAGCGCCCCGGCGAATGCGGCCGGGGCGGAGAGGCGGAAGAGAGAACTCAGGGCAGTTTGTGACATAGGTGAAGAGTGTCGCCCGCGCGGGCAACTGTCCAGTTCTCAGCCAGAGATCTGACTGCGGCGTGGCAGAAACATCGTCAAAAGCCCGATGGCTGGCAGAACCGAGCAGAGCTGATAGACGAAGAAAATCCCCTTCGCATCCGCAACCTCTCCCAGCACGGCGGCGCCGATGCCGCCCATCCCGAAGGCAAAGCCAAAGAAGATCCCGGCAATCAGCCCGACGCGTCCGGGCACCAGTTCCTGCGCGTAAACCACGATCGCCGGAAAAGCAGAGGCCAGCAGAATGCCAATGATCACCGAAAGCACGCCGGTCCAGAACAGATCGGCATAGGGCAGCGCCAGGGTGAAGGGCAGCACGCCAAGGATCGAGATCCAGAGCACCGTCACCGTGCCGAAGCGGTCGCCAAAGGGCCCGCCGAGCATGACACCCACCGCCATGGCGGCGAGGAACAGAAAGAGCATCATCTGCGACTGCTGGGTGGTCAGATCAAAGCGCTCGATCAGGAAGAAGGTGAAATAGCTGTTGATCCCGGCGGTGTAGAAATTCTTGGAAAATGTCAGCAGGGCCAGGATCACGATGGCCATGATGACCCGTTTCCGGCTCAGCTTGACCACGGATTTCGTGACCTTTTTGCCGGCGTTGCGGGCCATGGTGCGGATATACCAGCTGCCGATCTGCCACAGGATGACCATGGCGCAAAGCGCGATCAGGCCAAACCAGCCGATCGTCGGGCGGCCAAAGGGCACCACAATGAAGGCAGCCAGAAGCGGGCCGATGGCCGTTCCGAAGTTGCCCCCGACCTGAAAAAAGCTCTGCGCAGTGCCAAAACGCCCGCCCGACGCCATGCGGGAGACGCGCGACGCCTCAGGGTGAAAGATCGCCGAGCCAAGACCGATCAGCATCGCGCCTGCAAAGAGCATCTCATAGGACTGCGCCCAGGCGAGCATCAGGATCCCGGCAAGGCTTGCGGCGCTTGAAAGCGGCAGCGAGCGCGGGAAGGGGCGTTTGTCGGTGACCATCCCCACCACCGGCTGCAGCAGCGATGCGGTGATCTGAAAGGCAAAGGTCAGCAGGCCGATTTGCCCGAAGCTCAGGCTGAACTCATCGCGCAGCAGCGGATAAAGCGCTGACAGCAGCGACTGCAGCACATCATTGCACAGATGGCACAGGCTGACGCCGAAGATGATGATCCAGGCGGTAGCGTTGCGGGCCGGAGCGGGGGCGGAGAGAGGGGGAGCGGACATGCGGGCCTTTCGCTGCGGCCGGATGCCGCGGGGACTTTGTGTCCCCATGCCCGGGCCGATGCAAGGGGCCGCAGCTTAACCTTTCATTCAAGCGCCTTTGCAATACTGCCCCCCGGGTGTGACGGAAGGTGTGTGAAGATGTTTTACTCTGTGCTGCGCCGCTTTTGCGGTGATCGTTCGGGTGCGGTATTGCCGTTTATTGTGGTTTTGATTCCGGCGTTGCTGCTGGTCGGCGGGGCGGCCACGGATATCAGCCAGCTCAATGCGCAGCGGCGCTATACCCAGGCTCAGGCGGATCTCGCGGCGCAAAGCGCAGCGCGTCATCTGCCCGATCCGGCAGCTGTACGCGCCGCCGTGCGCCGCGTCGTTGCGGCCAACCCCAGGTATGGTGATCTGACCCTGGCGGACCGCGATATCCGGCTGGGCAGCTATACGCCCGACGGCGGTTTTGTCGCGGTCGCCGATCAGAACTCGCCCGCGGGGGTGACGGCGGTTGAAGTGGATGTGCCCTCGCCCTTCCGACCGATTCTGCTGGGTCCGGTGCTGTCGCGCGATGCGATTCTGGTGCGCCGTCAGGCGGTGGCGGCCCAAAGCAGTGGCGTTGCGCTTTTCATGCTGCGGAACCGTCTGGTGGGCCTTGATCTGCAGCATTCCGGGCTTAGTGGTTTGCTGAACCCGCTGGGGCTGGGGCTCACTGCCAATGTGCTGAGTTATGAAGGTCTGGCGAATACCAGGGTAAAGCTGGACGATCTTCTTGGTCTGGCAACAGCGGGGGTGGCGGCAGAGACGCTGACTTTTAACGATGTTCTGCGCCTGCCGCTTGCGGTGCCGGAACTGCTGGGGGGCCTTGTGCGACTGGGCGCTTTGCCGCCGCAGGCCATTCCGGACACATATCCCTCGCTCAACAGCATCACCTTTCAGGATATTATGATGATGTCGCCCGGGCTGGCACGGCTCAGGGCCGGGGATATCCTGCCCGATATTTCTGTCTCGGTTCTGGAATTTCTGGGGGTGCTGGCGCAGCTTCAGGCGCGTCCCGATGAGCGGTTGGGCACGAATGTGGGACTGGATGTCGACAGCCTGTTGCCAGGCCTTTCTGACGTGACCCGTCTGGCCAATGTTTCGGCCACAGTCGGGCTGATCCGGCCGCCGGTCTGGGTGCTGGCGCGCGTCGATGATAACCCGCAGCAGGTGGCGCGGGTCAGCCAGAGCGGGGCGATGATCACCGCCTCCACCCTCAGCCTGCTGGATCTGGCCGTCAAGACAGGGGCCGCAACAGCCGAGGCCAGACTGACCTCGCTGAACTGCGCGGCCTCCCGGCCTTCTGATGTGGCGGCAGTCTTTGACGTGACCAGCAGTCCGGTCACGCTTGATGTCCGCCTCTCTCTGCTGCGGCTTGCGACGGATATCCCTGAGAGGGATATGGCGCCGATCCCTCTCAGCGGTGCGACGCAGCGGCTGCCGATCACTTATGGGCAGATCGGGACTGCGGTGAAGATCAGCAGCCCCGTTTCTGTGAGCGGGCTGACCACGGGGCTCAAAAATGTGCTGGGGCAGGTCAAGACAGATGTCACCGACCGGCAAAAAAAGTGCAGCGGCATTTTAGGTGCAGTTCTTTGTCCCCTCACGACGCTGGTCACAGGGGTAACGGCATCGCTGGCCACGCTGCTTGGGAATGTTCTCACCACAGTGAACAGCCTTTTGGTGCAGCCTTTGTTGCTTGATGCCCTCGTCGCGCAACTGAAGGCTTTCCTCGGTCTCACCGTCGCAGAGGCAGAGGTGGTTCTTGCAGGTACCGCCTGCAGCGGCGGACTGGTGCAGTGAATGCGCCGGCCGCCATGGAACAGGGCTTCGGCTGAGGCTCCGGAGGCGCCTGAAGCCACAGGGCCAGTCCAGCTGGCACGCCGGTGCCGGGGGAAGCAAGATACACAGGCTGCCGAAAGTACGGCCGGTGCCAGGCGTCATGCGGTCAGGGGGCAAAAGCGCAGCGCAGTTGCTGCCGACGGCTGGGACAATCCCGGGCACTTTGCATCGAAAGCAGGCTGCGCACAGCTAGGTGTTCGGTCCCGGTATCTGGTGGATCGGATTGAGGATGAATCGTTCCGGCTCTGAAATCCGGCTTTTACAGATGTATTCATAAGGCGTGAGGCCATTCAGGGTCTTCAGTCGGCGGGCGTAGTTGTAAGCTGCCATGTCGTCGGCGGGAGGAGCTTTGAGCTGGCTATGATTCTCGTAATGGAAGCGTTTTACCGTCGCATTTTTAATGGTGCGGTTCATTCGCTCCACCTGACCGTTTGTCGGGAAAACAGTCCCCGGGACTGTTTTCTGATCTTCCAAACTCCGCGGGTGGTTGAATTTGGTTAACCGATGCTCGATACCATGCGCTTCGCAGATCATGTCGAAGCGCATGGGCCGAGAGTAAGCTTGGTTTCTGTTCCGAGGCTGGTCAGCAAACTGGGTTCCGTTCGCCGATGGGCTCACTCGGTCAGAGCCGTAAGGATGCGATACGGCACAGTCCGAAGAAGATGTTCGGGAAGCTCCCAAGCCGTCTTCCGGTCTGCCTTGTCGACCCGTTGTGTCACAGCGAATTTGCTCGTGCTGTCAAAACCGACAAAGAGACAGAGCCAATCGTCGGGAAAACGATCCCCCGGATCGTTTCCTGATCCTCCTCATACTTCCGCCGTCTGCACCTCGGCAATATCAATGTGGAAAAAGCCGATCGGGTAGCGCTTGAACTTCTGCCGCCTGGGCTTGTCGCCGCTGACATCCTCGAGCCATGAAATCCCATGACGCTGCAAACAGCGATGAAGAGCCGACCTGCTGAGATGCGGGATGCTCGGCTGAAGGGCATAGAGGCAATCATCCAAGGGAAGCAAAGAATGGCGGCGAAAGGCGACAACGATAGCCTCTTCGCTCTCGGAGAGGACAGTTAACGGGGCCCCCTTGGCCCCGTCTTCTGAACTTCCGCTGAGGATCGCTTACGCCATTTGGCGACTGTCTTCGGATTGATCCCCAGCTGCAGAATCAGCTCCGCGAGCGCAGTCTGCGATCATTCGGGCCTGCCGTTGAGCCGATGGCTGGCAAGCTTTCATTATAGCAGCTCGGACTGCGTGCGTGGTTGTGGCGCTTCCATGGCGAACTATGTCCCATAGGGTACCTTCCATTCCTTCGAAAGGATCGCACCATCAAGCCGTGGGATCAAACAGCTTGGAAGGACGTCCAGGGCTCGCAGTTGAAGTCCATCCCCTGGCTGACAGTCTAAAACGGATTGGGCCCGGTAATCCAGAAACGGCAAAGTGCGTTCGGTGATGGCCTTACTGCCGAAAATATCTCCCTCAGGCGTTCGTGGTGGTCTCGGACGTGCGAATGGGTCTGCCCGCGTGCCTGGGAAGGCGGTTCGCAGGCCAAAGCCACCATCGATCGCGGGATCGCATTCTGCAATCACTACGGTCCACGCTCTTCCCACGACGACAGCCGCCCGTCGTACATTACTTCAGAGACATCGAACAAAAGCAGCAGGTGATAGCAGTAGTCTAAGTCAGCGGGAAAACTGTCCGGGGATCGGCGGGCAGCTCAGGATTCGTCAAAGAAAGGTGACCGAACTGCGCGTGATGGTACCGAGTTCCACCCCGAAGCTGCGACCGAGGCCCTGAACAAAGTCACCTCCAAAGTTGTAATCGACCGTGATGGTCACACGGCCCTGAGCGTCGGGCTGGCTGGGGCAGGGGCGCAGGGTCAGTTTTTCTGCCCGCACCAGAAGGGTTTCGCTGACGATGCCCGCCAGATCGTCCTGCCTGAGCTTTTGGCAGACATCCTCTGGCGGGTTGGAGCCGTTCAGGTGTCGAAAGCTCTTGCGGGCGAGCTCATGTGCGACCTGCTGTACATCACTGGTGGTCGAAATCATCAGGCTGATCAGCACCAGAAAGCCGATAAGCGCAACAACGATGGGGAAGATAATGACAAACTCGGCGGTCACTGCCCCCTCCTCTGAGCGAAGCGGGCGTAACGCGGTCCGGATGAGCCGTTTCATGATGGGATCTCCCTTCACTGAAGCATAAATCCGCCGGCAGATCCCGTCGCACTCAGAGGTGCGCCTGGACGTCGGGTGCGGGTGAAGCGACCGGTGATCGCCTGCTCGATTCCGCTTTGGACCAGCGGGATGTCAGCAATGGGATCGCGCGGCCGACCGTTCTGCGGCTTAACCAGATAGGGCGTGACGATGATCACCAGTTCGCTCTCGCCCCTTGCAAAGCGTGATGAGCGGAACAGCGCGCCGATGACCGGCAGGCGCGACAGGCCCGGAAGCCCGTTGAAGCCCTGCTGTGAGCTGGCCTGAAACATCCCTGCGATGGCAAAGCTCTGGCCGTTTCCGAGTTCAATCGTGGTCGTGGCGCTGCGCTCTGTCAGAGCGGGTGCCTCTGCGGTTGAGGAGTTCATACGGTCGATATCGCGCACGCGGGTATTGAGCACGATCTCGATCCGGTTGGAGGATCTGACCGTGGGGGTGAACTCCAGCTCCACACCAATCGCCTCCATCTGAAGGTTGGCGTCATCGCCGCTGCCATAGATATAGGGGACGCGGCCTCCGGCGAGAAAGTTCGCCGTCTCTCCGGAACGCGTGGTCAGATTGGGCTCGGACAAGATGGTCACAAGGCCGTTTCGCGCCAGGGCATCCAGCACAAGATTAATATTCCGCGAGCCATTCGCGACGCTGACGGTGAAGGGACCATTCACGCCTGTATCTGCTGATTCGAAAGTATTGCGCCCGCCATAGCGCGACGCGCTGAGGCGGATGCCCAGATCCTCACTGATAGAGCGCGACACCTCTGCGATGCGGACCTGAAGGTTGATCTGCGCTCGGTTCCCGGTTTCAAGGCGGTTCACAACGATGACGCCCGAGCCCGCCAGACCTGCGACGACGGACCTCGCAGCCTCAGAATCTTCGGGGTTCGCGACGGCACCGGTCAGAAAGACTGCCCCATCCACCGCCGAGACAGTCACCGAACCGCTGCCCGAGGCACGGCGGGCCGCGGCGGTCAGCCGCGCCGCATCGATGCGCACATTGACCGACGAGCGCATAATCTCTTCGTCGTTGCTGCCAAGGACAAACAGGCTGGTCTCTCCGATCGAGCGGCCGACGATATAGAGGTAACGTGCGGATTGCAGATCGATATCTGCGACGCCCGGGTTGGACAGGAAGACCGATTTTGCCGGATGATCAAGGCGGATGAACCGGGCCTCGTTGACGTTCAGTGCGACGGGCGCGGTCACCGTCAATACGGGGATCTGCGCGTCCGGCGTGGCTCTGTCTTCCGCAGGCATATCTGCAGCGGCAGGGTCAGTCGGCGCATCCGGAACCGTCAGGATAAGAGGCCCGTCCGGGCGCCCGGTGCTCAGCGCCAGGGGAGGTGCAGTCACCAGCGGCTCTGCCAATGTGACATCGGGTGCGGGCGCTATCACCTCAACCGCAATGGGGGAGGGACTGGTGATTGCCGCCTCAGGCAGGGCAGCGGTTTCAGGAGCCGCCAGAGGGAGCGTCACCATGGCGGGCGGTTCCCCGGGGCCGTCCTGTGCCCGGGTGTCGGTGGCGCTGAAGGCGATGGCCGCGCCGAGGAGCGGCATCCAGGAGAGAGAAACCAGGCGGGTCATAGGGCTTTGCCTCATTTTGCATGAGAGAACAGGTCCGGTCGCACCCGTGGCGGACCGGCTGATGTTCCGGGAAGTTCGGCCCCGGCCGGCGCATCCGGCAGGAGCCACAGCGTATCTGAGTCCGATTACTCGCCTTTAGGTTGCTATTTCTCTCGACCGCATGCCTTTCCGGGCGTAGCCTTAGCTTCAGGTCTAATCTGACGGAGTTAATGGCGTGTTTAGCCCACCCCCCGCTGCGACTGTTTTGAGTGTGTCTTTGTTTCTTCTGACCGGCTGCACGATGACCGGAGGTGAGGATGCCGCCCGCGTCAGCGAGACGGCACAGGTGGCCCAGGCCTCCTTCTCGGTCGGTGATTACGCAGAGGCGGCGCGACTTTATGAAAAGGTCTCGCAAAGCGAGCCTGGCTCAGTTTCGGCGCTGATCGGGCTGGGCCGTAGCTATGCAGCCATGGGTCAGGTTGCGCGGGCGCAGTCTGCTCTTGATCGCGCAAGGCAGCTTTCTCCGCGAAATCCGCAGGTCCTGAATGAGTTGGGGCGCCTGGCTCTGGGGCAGGGGAAGGCATCCGAAGCTCTTGTATTTTACGAAGATTCCCTAATGCATGATCGCAAAAATCTGGCTGCGCTTACGGGAAAGGCGGTCACTTTGGACTATCTCTCGCGTCATGCCGAGGCGCGGGCGGTCTATCAGGCCGGACTTGCAATCTATCCGACGAATTTTGTGCTGCTGAGCAACAGTGCGCTGTCAGGGGTGCTTTCCGGCGACGGTGCAGGCGGGATCGCCCTGATGGAGGAGTTGCGCCGGGATCCTGCGCAGGGAAATCAGGTGTTGCCCAATCTGGCGATTGCACAGGTCCTGGAGGGACAGCCGGCGGCAGCGCGCAAGACATTGGCGGGGCATATGAATGAAGCGCAGATCTCGGCCCTGATGCGTCGTGCCGAAGAGGCACGCCGCAGTCGTGCGGCTGGCCAGCCGATCGGACATCTCGTTTTTCAGTAAAACTGCAGGCAGATTCAGTCGAGTGATTCGCGGCAGCGTAAGGCTCTGTTGTCAGTTTCGCGCTCTTATACCCACGAACCCGGCGGAACCGGCTGTGGGAGAGGGTGATGAGATTTCGAATTTTTGCCTTGTTGATAATGGGTGTGGCCCTGGCGCTGGTCGCAGGCTTCGCGAGCTTCAGCTATACGCGAGGGCTTGAGACGAGGCTGAGCACGGCTGAAGCGGCGCTCTCGGCTTATGGAGAGACGCTGGCAGTACCAGTGCCTGCGCGCGATATCCCTCGCGGCGATGTGCTCAGCCGCGCAGATTTCCTGACTTTGCAGGTCCCCGCGCGGCATTTGCCTGCAAATCTGCTGACCGCTGTTCCGGAGGCGGGACCAGAGGGTAAGATCATCGCGCTGTCCGATCTCAGCGCTGGTGGGCTCGTCGCTCAGGCGCAGGTTGGTGTCGCATCCGGGCCGAATCATCACTTCGCGCTTTCCCCGGGCGGGCGCGCCGTCAGAGTGGTGACAGAAAATTTCGCAGATTTTGAAAGTAAGCTCGTCCCGGGGGCGCAGATGGATCTGTTCTGGACCCGCCAGCTTGGTGGCGGCAGCACAGAGACCCGTCTGATCGGTCATGCTCTGCGGGTTCTGGCCATCGACAGCACACCGGCGGCAGACCGTAAATCCCGTGCCATTGGCGCAGTCACGCTGGAGGCAGGCCTGGAAGATGCAGCCCGGTTGCTGGAGGCACAGGGCGGCGGACGCTTTCACATTCTGCCGCTGGGGCGGCTGGAGGTGCTTGCGGGTGCGCCGCCGGTGGTCGCGATTACGGCCGAAGATCTTGCCGCTTTGCCCCTTGCCGTTCGGCGGGCCGAAGCCACTGCCGCAAGCCTGAACGGGAGTGCCGCTTCGGCGGTGCCGCTGCGCGGCTGCCACACTTCCGTGGTGCGCGGCGCAGCCCGTTCCATCGTGGAGGTGCCCTGTTGAACCGTATGACATCTCCCCCGAGAGACACTCTGCTGACGTCTCAGGGCAGTAGCCTTCCCCTGCGGGTCTGCACGATCTGCGACGGCGTGGATGCGGTGATTCGTCTTGCCTCCTGGCTCTCTCATCTGCCCGCCAATGCAGAGCGGGTTGATCTCGAGTTGACCGATGCCGTCTCCTGGCTCACCACGCAAAGTGCGGAAACCTTTGATATGCTGGTCATTGCGCCGAATGCGGCGCGCAGTGAGGCAACGCCGCGGATTTTGCGCGCCGTTCTGTCTGAGATGGGCAGGCGCGCCGGGATGCAGGTTGTTCTGCTTCCGGCAGGAGCCCGGCTTTCACTCCCGGATCTGCCGGCTGTGCATGTTCTCAACGGCCCGCCTTTTCCCCCGCCCTCTACTCTGTTCCGCCGTCCGGAGGCGGCTGAACAACTGCCTGAGATGCCTGTTCCATCGAACCCGCGTGGGGTGGCGCGCCGCTTTGCCCGCTGGTTTCCGGGCAGGGGTACGCAGCCCGCGCCGGGCGGCCGGCAGACTTCAGCCGGTCCTTCCGGTGGGCCACTGCGGGTCATCGCCGTGCAGTCGCTGTGCGGCGGGGCAGGGGGAACAACTTTCGCCTCTGGTCTTGCGCTTGAACTCGCAGAAGCAGATCCGCAGCTGTCCGTCTGTGTGATGGATCTTGATCTGCAGTTTGGCTCTCTCGCGGCCGGTCTGGCGCTGCCGCACGAGACCCGGGTGCTGGAAACGTACCGCAATCCGCGCGCGGTGGATGGCGATATGTTCCGACAGAGCCTGCAGCATCTGCGCCCGAACCTGACCGTTTTCTCTGCCCCACCGGAAATCCTGCCCCTTGATGCCGTCAGCGGAGCGGATCTGCAGTATCTGCTGGGTCTCGCGCGGGATTCGGCCGATCTGCTGATTCTCGATTTGCCGGGCAGCGTCACCGACTGGACCGAAGCGGCCTATCTGGCTGCCGACCGGATCTGCCTGATCGCCCGGCTGGATGTCCGCTCTGCGGGAAATCTTAAAAGGCTGCGCAGTCTCGTCAGTGCGCAGGTGCTTCCGCCCGAAAAGATCTGCCCGGTGGTAAACTTCCGCCCGCAGCGCCCTCCCCGGGAATGGGCGGCACGTATTCACAGCCTTGAAACAGGGATGGGGCTGCCGGTGCATCTGCAGCTGCCTGATGGCGGGCAAGCGGTAGGGGAAGCTGCTGACAGCGGTATCGCATTGATCCAGGCCGAGCCCGCCAGCGCTCTGCGCCTCGCCCTGCAGGCCTACGCGGGAGAGATCGCGGCCCTGGTTCCAAAACAGCAGCGCCTGCAGGGGAGCGGATTTTAATGTTCAACAAATTTCGTGACAGTCGCCCCGGAGCCGTGATGGTCCAGCCAGCGGAACCAGAAGACCTCCAGGTCAGCCCGCCGACGCCTGCAGACGGCGACGGCCCGCCGCTCAGTGATCCCGAAGGACAGCGCAGCCGGCGCCGAAAACTCACCGAGATACGGCAGCTCGCACATCAGGAAATTCTGGAGACGCTTAATCTTGCGGCGCTGCTGCGCGCAAGCGAGACGGAAATTAAAAGCGAAATTGCGCAGATTCTGCGGGACCTGCTTCCCCATCAGGCGGTGGCGCTGAGCCGAGCGGATCGGGATGGACTGATTGATGAACTTTTTCATGAGGTTATGGGGCATGGCCCGCTGGAGATCCTGATAAAGGATGACAGTGTTTCAGATATACTGATCAACGGTCCCGAACAGGTCTATGTGGAGCAGGG
Organism: Falsigemmobacter faecalis; assembly: GCF_003863335.1. GTDB lineage: Bacteria > Pseudomonadota > Alphaproteobacteria > Rhodobacterales > Rhodobacteraceae > Wagnerdoeblera > Wagnerdoeblera faecalis. The sequence continues at coordinate 103,054 of NZ_RRAZ01000005.1, forward strand.
AGGCCTTCTTGAACTGACGGATGTGCAGTTTCAGGATGAGGCACATCTGCGGCGGATTTTGCAAAAGATCGTCTCGTCTGTCGGCCGAAGACTGGACGAATCCACCCCCTATGTGGACGCTCGGCTGTCCGACGGTTCGCGGGTCAATGCTGTGATTTCCCCGGTGGCGGTGGATCGAACACTGGTTTCAATCCGAAAGTTTCGCCGCGACAAGCTCAGCCTTGAACAACTCGCCACCCTTGGCGCGATGAATGAAAAGATGGCGCTCTATCTTCGTGCGGCCGTTTCTGCGCGGCTGAATGTTATCGTCTCAGGCGGCACGGGATCAGGCAAAACAACGCTTCTCAACGCTCTCTCTGCCTTCATTTCAAGGCGCGAGCGCATCATTACAGTCGAAGATACCGCCGAGTTGCAGCTGCAGCAAAGCCATGTTGGCCGCATGGAAAGCCGTCCGCCCAATGTCGAAGGCAAGGGCGAGGTGACACAGCGTGACTGCCTGCGAAATGCCCTGCGAATGCGCCCCGACCGCATCATTATCGGCGAGACCCGCGGCGATGAGGTCATCGATATGCTGCAGGCGATGAACACCGGTCACGACGGATCCATGACGACAATTCACGCAAACTCGGCCCGCGAGGCGGCAAGCCGCATCGAAAATATGGTCGCAATGGCGGGTATTGAGATCCCGCTTTCCGCGCTTCGGCGGCAGGTTGCGGGCGCAGTGCATCTCATTGTGCAGGTGAACCGGCTTCAGGATGGCAGCCGCAAGGTGACCTCAGTGACTGAGATCACCGGCTGCGAAGGCGATGTCATCTCCATGCAGGAACTTTTCTGGTTCGAGCAGACAGGTCTCGGCACCGATAACCGCGTGGAAGGGCAGTTTCGCGCCGCTGGTGTCCGCTCGTTCTACACCGACCTTTTCCGCCGTCGGGGTATTACTTTGCCCACAGAAATCTACGGAGCCTGACATGAGCCTTCCGTTGCTTTTAACGCTGGCGCTGATGGCCGGGATCGTGCTGATCAGCGCCGGGCTCGCGCTTCCGCTGCTGGGACGGCGGCAGTTGATGCGCCGACAGATCCTGCTTCGCCTCGCTGCGGCGGGCGACACGGAGAGCGATGCTGCGCGCGGGCCTGCGCTGCGCCTTGATGACGGTGGACGAAGAAAGTTCTCTCTTTTCGGGGAGGTCACTGCCGAAGGCGCGCGCGAGCGGCCCTTTATTGCCTGGTTTCTCGCAGCCCTCTTTGCGGTGGTGCTGAGCGCGATGGTGGTTCTTGTCACGGGGTCCTGGGCGGGGATGCTGGCCGGTCTGCTGGCGCCTCCTGCCGTCTGGCTGATGTGGGGGAGCTACCGGGAGGCAAAATACCGGGCTGCCGTCGATGATTCTGTGCCAGAAGCGATGCAGATGATCGTTCGTGCTCTGCGAATTGGTCAGCCGGTCGGCTTTGCAATCCATGGCGCCGGGCGTGATCTGACCGGGCCACTTGCGGCCGAGTTCACTCTGACCGCTGACCGCATCAGCTACGGGCAAAGTGTGGCAAGTGCTCTGCGCGACCTTGCGGAGCGCTGCGATAATCAGAATCTCAGATTTCTGGCGGCTGCAGTCTCAATTCAGTCCGCCACGGGCGGCAATCTGGCGGATGTTCTTGATCGGCTTGCAGAGATTGCCCGCGGACGCCAGCAGATGCGCCGCAAAATATCCGCCATCATCGCGGAGGCCCGATGGTCGGGGCGTTTTCTTTCAGCCTTCCCTCTGATTGCCACTGGTCTCGTTCTTCTGATCAATCCGGCGCATTTTGAAGACATACAGGGTCTGGATTTCTTTAAACCCCTGCTGGCCATCGTAGGCGCACTCCTGGTGCTGAACCTGCTTTACATGCGCTGGCTGGTGCAGGTGGAGTAGGCGATGAATGTTCTGATCCCGCAGTCCGCGTCTTCATGGCTTATGGTTCTCTTCCTCGGTGGTGCGGCCACTGTCGCCGCCGCTGCCGTGCTGATGCTGCGCAGGCCCGTAAGCGAGGAGGGTGATCCCGATTTCGATGACAGTGATCTGCGCAACGGAAATCGCCCGGGCGCAGGTCGCGATCAAAGGGCTGAAGCGCGGATGCTGGCGCAGGCCGGGTTTGACCACCCCCTGGCGGTGACTGTCTTCTATGTCGTAAAGTTAGCCGCCGCCGCCCTTTTTGCCGGGCTATGCCTTTGGCTGACTATGCTGAGCGATCTTTTCGCAGATCAGACGACGCTCCTGCGACTTCTGGCTGCCGGGGTGGCGGGCGGACTGGGCTTCTGGCTGCCAAGCTTCGTGGTCGAAAAACGCCGCAGTGCCTGGCGCCGCAGGATTGAGATTGCGATCCCCGATGCGCTTGACTTCATGCTCGTCTGTGTTGAAGCGGGTCAGTCGCTTGATCTCGCTGCACAGCGCGTCTCGCTTGAGCTTGAAGCTGTGCATCCCGATCTGGCCGTGCGGTTTCAGGTTCTGACAAAATCTCTGGCAGCGGGCGCCGATCGCCAGGATGCATTCAACCATCTCGCACAGTCGACCGGTAACGATGATCTGAGGCAGTTTGCAACTCTGGTGGTGCAGTCTGCCAGCATGGGCACACCGGTTGCCCATAGTCTGCGGGTTTTCGCGGCCGACCTCCGGGACCGGCGTGTGCGAAAAGTCGAAGAGAAAGCCGCTGTCCTGCCCACAAAGATGAGCCTGGGGACGATGATGTTCACGGTGCCCCCGCTGCTGATCCTGCTGCTGGCCCCTTCGGTCTATCGGATCACTCAACTGATGTAACGCCCCCCCCCCCGCAGAAGGAAAGCGCTATGCAAAAGCAGCTGAAGACCGCGGCCCCCGGAGGGGCGCAACAGTTGACCCTGTGGCTTCTGACCCTGGTCGCTTTGCCCCTTGGGGGCCTGGTCCTGGCCGGGCAGCTCGCAGTTTGGCCTGAGCGCCCGGAATTATTGGTCGTCGTCGCTTCGGCCTGTACGCATGGGGTCCTGCTGGCCCTGATCCGTTCCCGTCGGGAGGGGGATACGCCAAGGTTTCTCGCCGGGTCCGGGCTTGCCCTGCTGGTTCTTCTTTCGGGCCACCTTCTGAGCCTTGAAGGGGTTCCGGAACTGGCACTTATTCCGGCCGCCGCCGCATGGTGTGCGGGTGGGGTTTTGATGCTTCTTTTGCAGGCTATGGCGCGGGGTATGCCAGAGATCGGCGATCCTGGCGGCAGCATCAACGTCAAGCTGACCGGCGCGATCATGGGAGTGGTCATCCTGACAGCAGGCTTTTGGGTTGTCGGGGGTATGGGGGATTTGATGGAGCGGCGCCTGCCGGGGCTTGGCCTTCTCGGGCTCTGTGCAGCGCTCTCGCTTCTCCCGCTGGCAGCCGCGGGTCCGGCACGGCGCGCATTGGGGCGAGTTCACCGTGAGGGTGCCGGAAAGGGCGTGCAGGCCCTGTTGATCCCCATCGGGGTTCCGGCACTGCTTCTGTCCGTTCAGCTTTTGCCTGATATTGCCTTCCTTCCCCTGGGCAGCACCGCGGTTCTTGCCCTTTTGGGGGCTGCGCTTTTTCTTCTGCTGGTGGGAAATTCTTCTTTGCCGGATATGGCGGCGGCACTTATCCTCCCGGCTGCGGCCCCTCTTGCTGTGGCCTGCCTGATCCCCGCGCCGCTGCCGATGCGGGCGATGGCAGCCGTGCTGGTTCTGGCAACCCTTGCGGCGCTCTTTCTGCGCGAGCGGGTACGCCCTGAGGGTGAACAGCGCGCGATCGGACTTCCGCAGCCGAGGGTTCTCGTTGCCCTGCAGGAGCGGCTGAACATCCTGGTGCTGCGGGTCAATTTTGACAGCGGCGCGGTGCATTTCCCCTTTGGTGGCGGTGAGCCGTTTGGGGGCGGCTATAGTCTGCCTCTTACGGATTTCCTGCGCCTGACTGAGATGAAAGTGGCACTTGATCTGATGCAAAAACTACAGCGCGGGGAGCAGCCGGCTGATTTTCCCATGCGCTTTCGCCTGCGCGCCCCCGGGGCACCGGGCGAGGCGCGGCAGGAGTGGACGCGCCAGCTGTTCTCTGTTCGCGTGCTGGAGAATCGCTATCCGCAATGCTGGATCGTGCTGGAGCGTCAGAGCCAGGAGGCAGACGTTCAGCGCGAAAGGGCTGAGCAGTCTGAGCTGTTGCTTTACTCGGCTCTGTCGCGTGAAGAGCGTTTGCGGATTGCAGTGGCGCGCGACCTGCGGGCCCCGGTCAGTGTGCTTCAGGAGGAGGTCGAACACCTCACTTCCGGGCGTCCCTGGGCTGAATCAGCGCGGGCGTTTGCGCTGTCGCTGCGCCTTCTCTCTGACAGTCTTGACCAGTTGCGCAGCGGGGCGGGGACCAGTCGTGGCCTGACGGGTACGGGTCCCTGGGATATCAGTGAAATGCTGGGGTGGCTGTCTGAGACCTTCGCGTCTCAGGCGAAATATGCCGGGGTGGCGCTTCATTTTGTGCCGGCGCGTCAGGGTGATCTGAGGCTTCACGGTGATCATGGGCGCATCTTCCTGGCGCTGTGCCGCCTCATTGATAATGCCATCGCGCATGCCCGCTCCACCGAGATTTCGGTCAGCGGATTTCTGACACGCGGGCAGGGCCAGGAGGCGACTGTGACCTGGCTGGTGCGCGACAATGGCGTGGGTATTGATCATCTGCGGCAGGCCAGCCTCTTTGAACCCTTCGGCCTGATCTCGGGCGGGATCGACGGGCAGGCGCGGCTTGGGCTTTTTGCCGTCCGCAAATCTCTGCGTCAGCTTGGTGGAAATGTCGTGCTGGAGGAGGCCTCTCCGGATCGCGACGGCAGCTGTTTTATCGTCACCCATCCGGCCCGGGTGCTTCATGTGACCGAACCAGAAGAGGAGCGCGACGATATCACCGCTCTGATGCCCATGCGCCGCGCGCTTCTTCTGGAGGATGATCCTGTTGCCGCGGAAGTGCTGTCGGCCCGGCTTCGCGGGCTGTTCGGGCGGGTGGATGTCCTGGCGGAGCGTGACGCCCTGCTGCCCCGTCTGCGCGTTGAGCGACCGGATGTCCTGTTCGTCGGACGCGGGACGGGCAGCACAGGGCACGGGGATCTGATCCGCGCCCTGCGGCGGGAGGATCGGACATTGCCGGTGATTGGCGTGGTCTCACCTGCCATGCCCGAGTTGCGCGAGGCCATGGAGCAGGGCGGTGCCACCCGCGTGCTGACCAAACCTGTGGGGCTGACGCAATTGCGCGATCTCGTCATCGATCTCTTTGCCAGCGGGTCGGCTGAAGCAGAAGTCACTCACGCGGCAGACCAAGAGGGTGAGGCCGAAATACAGAGCTTTCTCAGTGATTTTCAGCGTGTCATTGGTCAGGATTGAGCGGGCAGGGCGTGGCACCTTCTGTTGCACTCAGCCGCAGGGCCGTTCCGGCCCGGGTGCCCACGTCATGGCAGATCTCCCCCGCGCAGAGGCGCCAGCCACTGCCTGTGGTGCCTGAGGCCGCGAGGTGCACCTCGCGCAGGGGGGCGATCTGCGGATGCCAGATCCAGATGCTTCCCTCGCGCCATGCACCCTCCGGGGCCTCCATCCCCGCGCCCGGTCCCTCGATGCGGGCAAGGATCGGGCGCAGGGTCGCGTTCTTTGCCTCCCAGGTCTCGGTCCAGAGGGTTCGGGCGGTGGAATGCTGCCAGGAGAGCGTAAAAGTCTCTGCCGCGAGGGAAATCAGCCCCGCGGCAGTCAGCAGGCAGATCATCCCGCGACGAGCCCCGCAGAGCCGCGATTGCGCATCAGATGTTGCGCAAGGAACAGCGCCACCAAAGCCAGACCCGCGACGTCATAGCTGAACCCCGGAATAACAAGGAAAATCCCTATTCCAAGCGCCAGTGCGCGCTCCCACCAGGGGGCCGTTGCCTTCAGAAAGCCGACCACAGCCACACCCCAAAGACCCACGGCCAGAACCGTTTGCAGGGTGATCCAGATCACCTCTGCCGGATATCCAAGGGTCTCTGCGATCACCGATCCGGGATGTGGCGCCTGAAGCATCAGGGCCGGGGAATAGACCGCAACAAAGGGCACGACGAAACCCGCGATTGCCAGCTTGGTGGCATCAATGGAGATCTTCAGGCCCGAGACTTTCGCCATGGGGGCAGCCGCGAAGCAGGCGAGCGCCACCGGGGGCGTCAGATCCGCCAGGATGCCGAAATAAAAGACAAACATATGGCTGATGAGCAGCGGCACGCCGAGTTGTTCCAGCGCGGGCCCGGCGAGCGATGAGGTGATGATGTAGTTCGGGATCGTCGGGATCCCCATCCCGAGGACAAGGCAGGTGATCATCACCAGGATCAGCGACAGGAACAGGCTTTCCTCTCCGATCCGCAGCACGGCGCCGATGAAGGTGGAGGCGATCCCCGTCAGGGTCAGGGTGCCGATCACCACGCCGACAATGGCGCAGGCCGCCGCGACCGGAAGTGCGTTCCTGGCCCCGAGCGCGAGCGAGTCGCGCACGATCACCAGGGCTTCGCGCGCGCCTTTCAGCACAAAGCACAGCACCAGCATGGCGCCGATCACCATCGCCAGCAGATCCACGCCATATTTCAGGAAAGCCGCTGAGGCGATGCCAAGCGCGATCCAGAAGGCAAAGCGAAAGGCCAGGGGGCCGATCTGCGCCGCCACAGCGGTGCCAAGGATCAGCACAACCACCAGCGCAAGTCCCATAGATCCGGCAAAGATCGGCGTGTAGTTTGCAAAAAGCAGATAGACGAGCGTGCCCAGCGGGATCAGCAGCATCCACTGCTTTTTCAAAGCTTCCCAAGGGCTTGGAAGCTGTTCCTTGGGGATGCCCAGCAGATTGAGCTTGCCGGATTCCAGATAGACCACCCAAAAGCAGACGCCAAAATAAAGGAAGGCCGGGATCAGCGCCGCGCGGACGACATCGCCATAGGGAATGTTCAGCGTCTCGGCCATGATAAAGGCGACCGCACCCATGATCGGTGGCATGATCTGCCCGCCCATGGAAGAGGTCGCCTCGACCCCGCCCGCAAAGGCGGCGCGAAAGCCGGATTTCTTCATCAGGGGAATGGTAAACTGCCCGGAGGCCACCACATTGGCCACGCCCGAGCCGGAGACCGTGCCCATCAGCGCCGAAGACAGCGTGCAGACCTGCGCCGCACCGCCGCGCCAATGGCCCACAAGTCCAAGCGCGACATCGTTAAACAGCTCCAGCATGCCTGCGCGTTCCAGAAAGGCCGCGAAGACCACAAAGATGAAGATATAGGCCGAAGAGACATAGACCGGAGAGCCGTAGATACCCTCCGTGCCATAGCCGAAATGCTCAATCAGCATTTCCCAGTCGTAGCCACGGTGCTGCAGCATGCCGCTCAGGTGTTCGCCAAAGGCGGAATAGGCCAGAAAACAGCCCGAAATGATCACCAGCGGCCAGCCCATCAACCGCCGCCCCAGCCAGAAGACCAGCGCAATCATAATCGCGCCCATCGTCAGATCGGTCATCGTCAGGTAGTTCGAGCGCAGCAAAAGCTCTTTGTAAAAGATCCAGTTATAAAGCCCCGTGCTGAAGCCCAGCATCCCCAGGCCCCAGAAAAAAGCTTTGGAATACCGGGTCTTCGCCACCAGGTTGGCAATCAGCGCAAAGCCCAGCAGCAGCACGAAGGCCACATGCATGGCGCGCACAACCTGGCTTGCCAGCAGCCCATAGGCCGCGACCCAGATCTGAAACAGGGAAAAGCAAAAGGCGATGCCATAGGCAATCTGGCCGGTCAGGCCGCTGCCGAAGCCCGGGGGAAGGCCCTCAATGGCTTCTTCGGCAGTGGGCTGGCTGTCGGAAGGGGGGATCTGGCTCACCGTCATTCTCTTTCAGAAAAGAAGGGCAGAAGGCAGCGGCGGGCGCCCCGGGAGAGGGCCGCCGCTGCAACAGGCCGTGTAAAGGCGCTGCGGCTTACTTCAGAACGCCGATTTCGCGGTAGTATTTCTCTGCGCCCGGGTGCAGCGGGATCGGCAGAGCATTAATGGCATTGGCCGCATCAATCGCTGCGGCGGCAGAATGGGCCGACTTCAGCGCGTCAATGTTTTCAAACAGCAGCTTCGTCATCTGATAGACCGTCTCTTCCGAGACCTTATCGCTGGTCACCAGAATATTGGTGATCGCTGCCGTCGGCACATCGGCGTCCTGGCCCTTATAGGTCCCGGCCGGAATGACGTCAGCGACATAGGGCGCGCCGATGGCGTTGACGATCTCGGCAGGCACTTCGACCACGGTGATCTCATGTGTGGTGGCGAGATCCTTAATGAAGGCTGCGCCCAGGCCCGCCGAAGACAGCGTGGACTGGATCTGACGGTTCTTGATCAGCTCTGCCGATTCGCCAAAGGGCAGATATTCGACCTTCGACATATCGTCATAGCTCATGCCCGCGGCTTTAAAGATCGCGCGCGCATTCAGTTCGGTCCCCGAAGCCGGGGCGCCCACGGAGATCGATTTTCCTTTCAGATCGGTGATCGTTTTCACCCCGGCCGCGGCCTCGGCCACCACCTGAACGTAGTTGTTATAGATCCCGCCCACGGCGCGCAGATTGGTCAGCGGGGTCTTGAAGCCCGCCTCGGTGTCGCCCGCCCAGGCCGATTGCACAGAATCGCCCAGAGCAAAGGCCAGCTCCCCCTTGCCAGAGGCGAGCAGGTTCAGGTTTTCCACCGAAGCTTTGGTGGCCTGCACCTGGGTGCGCGAGCCTTCGATCCCCTTGGCGTAGATTTCCGACAGGGCCACGCCCAGCGGGTAGTAAACCCCCGAGGTGCCGCCGGTGAGGATATTGATAAACTCTGCCCGTGCGGCGGTGGCAGCAGCGGTAAGGGCAACCGCCGAGACAAGACTTCCGGCGAGGATGGTTCTGATTTTAGACAAAGCTGTTCTCCTCCCTGAGTAACATTGCCAGAGCCTGACGACAGGAGGCGCGTCTGTTAAGCTCTTTTTGTCGGTTCGGGCGCTATTGTTCGGCTGTGACGCCGGGGAAGGCGGGTCGAAATGCGGAAATCCTGCCTGTCTTTTCGGCGGCGGGAGCCGGGTTGCGCATCGGGCGTTGTGATCTGCGAAGGCCTCTGCGGCCGTCGCGGGGCGTCTTTCGCCCCTGTGCTCTCATAATTAGTAAGGAGACAGGCCTTTGCGTATTCTCTCAGCCCTCATCACTTCGGCCGCTCTGGCGCTTCCCGCCGCAGGTTTTGCCGATCAGAAACCCGCCACCGCCGGGGAGCAGTTCTCCGTTGCGGTCTGTGCGCAGCGCCTTGGCTATATCGCGGCAGAGACGGATGTCGTGGTCGTGACGCCTGCAGGTGCCGGGGATGTCGGCCTCGGCCGGTTTGACGCCTCAACCGGCGGCACCGGTGGCCAGGATCTTGAGGTCGTGGCGGTCGATCTTTCCAGTTGTGCGCTGGTGGAGGTGCCGGTCTGGGTGCAGGATCAGTTGGGAAAGCAGCTGCAGGCGGGTGAAGGTCCGGTGACCCGCTTCAGCGCAGATCTGTTCAAACAAGGTGTGCAATATGTCCGGGCCAATCAGGCGCTGAACCGCGAGATCGGCTTCCTGCTGCGTCGTGGCGGCTGAGCCCGGCAGTGGCTGCGCCGCTGTCGCAAGTGACGCAGTGGTCGCTAAATCCCTGTGGTATAAGGCGTAAACTCTTAACGTCCGGTATTCCTTACCTGTGTTCCTGAATCTTTCCCGATAGGGATTAACTATATCGTCTGTCAGTTGCAGCGGTTGGTTATCCTCCCCCCTTGGGGGACTTCGGGCAGGTGGCATGCAGGTATCCGCGTCTCTTTATCAGCGGGTTTTTCGCCGCGTTTTCGACCTGATCCTGCTGGCTCTGGCGCTTCCCTTTCTCCTGCCTTTGATCCTTGTGCTGGTGGTTATGATCCGGCTCGACAGCCCCGGACCGGCCTTTTTGCGCCTGTCGCGGCGCGGCCAGGATGGTAAGATATTCCGCCAGCTTCGCTTTCGCTGCGTCTGGCTGGATGCGCCCTTGCGCGCCTTTCAGGCAACCTCCGGCACGCCGGATGACCCCCGGCTGACACGGGTGGGGGTCTTTGTGATGCGCACGCGGCTGAACACCCTGCCGATGATTTTCAACGCGCTGGGTGGCTCGATGTCTCTGGTCGGGCCGAGGGCGCTGCCGGTGGATGTCACCGGCTTTGATCCCGAGGTGGTGCGCCTGGTCTCGCAGATGCGGCCGGGTATCTTTACGCCTGACAGTCTGACCGCAGAGAGCGCGGATGATCTGAGCCGTCTTGCGATCACGCTGGCCTGGATGCGCAACGCGGGGCCGCTGGGGGATCTGCGGATTGTTCTGCGTGGCGTAACCGGAATCTAAAGGCCTAAGTGCAGGAATTTTCGGAACAATCGGGAATTTTGCCTTTTGCGGTGTTTTTTCTGCCGCGCCCTCTGGACAGCGCGGATGGGCTTCGATATTACCCCGCTACCGACAGTGAAACACTGTCACAGAGTGCCCGGATAGCTCAGTTGGTAGAGCAGCGGATTGAAAATCCGCGTGTCGGCGGTTCGAATCCGTCTCCGGGCACCACTTCTTCCCCCAGATTATATGCTGAACACTCCTGATGCCGGTTGGGAGTCATTTCCGTTTTGATCGGGCATATTTTTCAATCTGATCTGACACTTAGATGAAATCAGTGCTGGACAGGCTGCGCCCCTTTGGCTATGTAAAACGCAGACGGCAGCCAGCGCTGCCCCTTAGTGCCCGGATAGCTCAGTTGGTAGAGCAGCGGATTGAAAATCCGCGTGTCGGCGGTTCGAATCCGTCTCCGGGCACCACTTCCTCCCCCAGATTATATGCTGAACACTCCTGATGCCGGTTGGGAGTCATTTCCGTTTTGATCGGGCATATTTTTCAATCTGATCTGACACTTAGATGAAATCAGTGCTGGACAGGCTGCGCCCCTTTGGCTATGTAAAACGCAGACGGCAGCCAGCGCTGCCCCTTAGTGCCCGGATAGCTCAGTTGGTAGAGCAGCGGATTGAAAATCCGCGTGTCGGCGGTTCGAATCCGTCTCCGGGCACCACTTCCTCCCCTGAAGATCATCACACGCCTCACGCCGATGTGCCCTGGCTTTTGCTGTGTCAGGCCTCGCTTTCCTTGCTCTTCCGGCGGTCAGACGGGATGATGGGCGCAGAGGGAGGATCCGATGAAATCCATGTTCTTAGCCTTATCGCTTTTGCCCGCCATCGCCTGGGCAGAGCCTGTGGTCCTGCCGGAGCTTTATAACGTCACCGGTGTCGGGGCGGGGGATATGCTCAATATCCGCGCCGAACCCTCGGCCAGCGCCCCGATCCTCGGGCGTCTTGCGCCTGACCGCGTGCAGATTGAGGTGACGGGGCAGTCTTCTGACGGGGCCTGGGCGCAGATCAATGCGGGCGAGGGCAGCGGCTGGGTGGCCATGCGCTATCTGAGCTTCCCCGGCTCTCTCTGGCAGAGCGGGCAACTGCCCGAGGGGCTGGCCTGCTTTGGCACGGAGCCCTTCTGGGATCTGCGTCAAAGCGGCAGCAGCCTGCATCTGCGCAGCCCTGACAGCGGTGAGCAGAGTTATGCAATCACCTCGGTCAGTGATCGGGGCTTTCCCGAGGACCGGATCCGCGCGGTTCAGGCCGGTGATCTGACGGCGGTGATCTTTCCGCAGGACTGCTCGGATGGCATGTCTGAGCGCAGCTTTGCGCTGCAGGTGGTGCTGTCGCTGCGGGGTGGTGAGCGGCCGATGCTCTCGGGCTGCTGCTCGATTGCGCCCTGAGGTTCAGCGAACCTGAATCGAGTCGAGATAGAGCAAAAGCGGCTCGATCTCATCGGCTTCCAGCACGAATTCCGGCATCTCATGGCTGACGGCAATGCCCTCGGCCAGTGCTTCTGCCAGATAATCAATCGGATAGAGCCGCGCCACAAACCGAAAGGGGATCGAGCGCGGGTTCGGGCTGTGATCCGTGCTGCCCACCGCATGGCAGCGCGCGCAATTGGCCTCGGTAAAGGCGCGGCCTTTGGCAAGGGCGGCCTCATCGGCAGGGGCGGGCGTGGCAAGGAAGGGCAGCAGCAGAAGGGGCAGGGCGCGCATGGGGTTCTCCGTTCCCGGGCCTTCTGCCACAGCCCGGCAGAAAGCAAAACGCCGGCTCTGAGGACAGAGCCGGCGTTGTTGCATTTTCAGCAGATTACTGGTCGAGGAAGCTGCGAAGCTTGCGCGACCGCGAGGGGTGCTTCAGCTTGCGCAGCGCCTTGGCCTCAATCTGACGGATCCGTTCGCGGGTCACGCTGAACTGCTGGCCGACTTCCTCAAGGGTGTGGTCGGTGTTCATGCCGATGCCAAAGCGCATCCGCAAAACACGCTCTTCGCGCGGGGTCAGCGAGGCGAGCACACGGGTCGTGGTCTCTTTCAGGTTTTCCTGAATCGCCGAATCCAGCGGAAGAACCGCGTTTTTGTCCTCGATGAAATCGCCGAGCTGGCTGTCTTCTTCGTCCCCGATCGGGGTTTCCAGCGAGATCGGTTCTTTGGCGATCTTCATCACCTTGCGAACCTTCTCCAGCGGCATCTGCAGCTTTTCGGCCAGCTCTTCCGGGGTCGGCTCACGGCCGATCTCATGGAGCATCTGACGGCCGGTGCGGACCAGCTTGTTGATCGTCTCGATCATATGGACCGGGATACGGATGGTCCGTGCCTGATCGGCGATCGAGCGGGTGATCGCCTGACGGATCCACCAGGTCGCATAGGTCGAGAACTTATAGCCGCGGCGGTATTCGAACTTATCCACGGCCTTCATCAGACCGATGTTGCCTTCCTGGATCAGGTCGAGGAACTGCAGACCGCGGTTGGTGTATTTCTTCGCAATCGAGATCACCAGACGAAGGTTGGCTTCCACCATTTCCTTCTTAGCCTGACGGGCTTCTTTCTCGCCCTTCTGGACCTGGTTCACGATGCGGCGGAATTCCGAGATATCGACGCCGATATATTGGCCGACCTGGGCCATATCGCCGCGAAGCTCTTCGACCTGGGCGCGGTTCTTTTCAATCAGCGCCGTCCAGCCGCGGCCGCCTTTGGCGGACATGCGGTCGATCCAGGTCGGGTCCAGTTCGTAGCCCTGGTATTCCTGGATGAACTCCTGGCGGTTGATGCGGGCCTGATCCGCCAGCTTCACCATGCCCGAGTTGATCGACATGATCCGGCGGTTGATACCGTAGATCTGGTCGACCAGCGCTTCGATCCGGTTGTTGTGCAGGTGCAGCTCGTTCACCAGCATAACGATTTCCGAGCGGAGCTTTTGATAAGCGGCCTCATCGGCGGCCGAATATTTGCTCTTTTCGGACATCGTCGCGGTCATCCGCAGATCCTGCATTTCTGCAAGGGTCTCATAGTCGCGGGCGATGACTTCCAGGGTTTCGAGAACCTTGGGCTTCAGCGCCGCTTCCATGGCGGCAAGCGACATGTTCGACGCGTCATCGTCGTCCTCATCGTCATCGCCGCGCGACAGAAGATTTCCGTCGGCGTCATATTCCGGCTCAGACGACGTGCGGCGCGGGGCTGCCGAGGCCTCGGCGCTGCCCGGCTCGATGCCCTCGATCTCAGCGCCTTCGAGGCCTTCCTCCCCCTCGACCGAGCGGCCGAAGGTCGCTTCAAGGTCGATCACGTCGCGCAGAAGAATGTCTTCCGACAGAAGTTCGTCGCGCCAGATCGTGATAGCCTGGAAGGTCAGCGGGCTTTCACAAAGCCCGGCGATCATGGTGTTGCGGCCGGCCTCGATGCGCTTGGCGATGGCGATTTCGCCCTCGCGCGACAAAAGCTCCACCGAGCCCATCTCACGCAGATACATCCGCACCGGGTCATCGGTGCGGTCCAGCGTCTCAGACTGCACGCCGGCAATCGCGATCTCACGCGAGCCCGAGCCGGTTTCCACCAGCTCACCCGCGGTCTCGCCTTCTTCGACTTCTTCTTCCTCGATGACGTTGATGCCCATTTCTGAGAGCATCGACATAACGTCTTCGATCTGTTCCGATGCCACCTGCTCGGGCGGCAGAACCGTGTTCAGCTGCTCGTAGGTGATAAAGCCCCGCTCACGCGCATCGGCGATCATCTTCCGGACAGCAGCCTGGCTCATGTCCAGGGTGATTTCGGCGTCCTGTTCGGCCGGCTTGACGTCGTCGGTGTCCTTCATCGCCATGGATGCTCCTTACGCGCGTATGGCCCGGTGAGTCGCGAATCACCCGGGCCCGATCTTTCACTCAATACCGCGAATCGCGGCGAGGGGAAGCCTCAGCTCCGCTTCTTTACCCAAACCTGCGAATCAATGAGGCTTTGCAGGTGGCCTGAAAGGGCAGAACGGTCTTCACCAAGGTCACTCGAATCCTCATTACTCACTCGTCCGGCCCGGTTGACGGCCTCTGCCGCCTGTCCGAGCCGCCATGTCAGGCCCTCATCGGCAAGGGCCTCAACTTCATCCATCGCTTCCGCAATTTCCCGCCGTGCGGCACGGCGGGCTTCCAGCTTGGCGAATTCCTCAGCAAGGCACATACGTGCAGAACTGATATCTGACGGATTTCGCAAAGCCGGAACAATAGAGACATGGCGCATGGCCATCAGGGTTTCAAGGTCACCCGCCCCGAGGGAGCGGATGATTTCTTCCGGCCGCTCGGTCAGCAGCGCCCGAAACAGGGTCTGACGCAGAGACTGACAGACCGGATCAAGACAATCCATCATCGAAAGCGAAGTTTCGAATTCCGCCATCAATGCCGGGAAATGGGCCAGCAGCGCAAGGATCACCGCTTCGCGCAGACGCTCTTCGACGGCGGTGCCTTCCGAGGCCAGCAGCGAGTTGAGTGCGCCGGGGCTGGGCGCGATCGCCTGTGGCGCTGTGCCACGCCCGCCTGGCGCGTTGCGCGGGCGCAGATGCTTGGGCGGCAGGAAGCCGCGGGGGGCGGCCACACCGGTGCCAAAGAGCTCTTCGCGCAGGCGTTTGAGTTCCAGCCCGTAATGCGTCCGGATCGAGGGATCCGCGATCTTGCCCAAAAGCGTGCGCAAAGATTTATCGAGTGCTGCGCGGCGCTCGGGGCTGTCGATGACCTTGCCTTCGGTCTCGCGGGTCCAGATCAGCCGCGCCATGGGCTGGGCCTTCTTAAGGACGCGCTGGAAGGCCTGGGGCCCCTCAGCCTTGATCAGATCATCGGGGTCCAGCCCCTGGGGCAGCACCGCAAAGCGCAGACCCTTGCCCGCGACCAGCAGCGGCAGTGCCAGATCAATCACCCGCAGCGCGGCACGGGTGCCCGCGGCATCGCCGTCGAGCGCGATCACCGGCTCATCGGAGATGCGCCACAAAAGCGCCAGCTGATCGGCGGTGACGGCGGTGCCCAGAGGGGCCACCGTGGCCTGAAAGCCCGCCTCAGAGAGGGCGATGACATCCATATAGCCCTCAGCCACCACCAGGGGCTGGCCCTTGCCAGCCGCCTCCCGGGCGGGGCCGTGGTTAAAGAGCGAGCGGCCCTTGTCGAAAAGCGCGGTCTCAGGCCCGTTGAGGTATTTCGCCTGAGCATTGGGATCAAGCGCCCGCCCGCCCAGCGAAATCGCACGGCCCCGCGCATCGCGGATCGGAAAGATCACCCGGCCGCGGAAACGGTCAAAGGGCGCGCCGCCGTCATCGGGCTTGATGGCAAGGCCCGCTTCCACCACCTGCTCAGGGGTGAAGCCTTTGGCGATCAGCGCCTGGGTCAGGCCGTTGCGGATATTGGGCGCCCAGCCGATCTGCCAGCGGTCCTGGGCCTGCTCGGTCAGGCGGCGGCGGGCCAGATAGTCGCGCGCCTGCTGGCCCTGAGAGCCGCGCAGCATCAGGCGGTAGTGCTGAACCGCGGCTTCCATGACTTCCGTCAGCTTGCCGCGTTTGTCGGCGACCTGGGCGGCCCTTGGGTCGCGGGCAGGCATCTGCACCCCGGCCTCCCGGGCGAGGATCTCCACCGCCTCCATGAAGGCGACGTTTTCGCTGTTCATCACAAAGGAGACAGCATCGCCCTTGGCCTGGCAGCCGAAGCAATAATAATAGCCCTTGCGGTCATCCACATGAAAAGACGCAGATTTTTCCTGGTGAAACGGGCAGGGTGCCCACCAGTCGCCCTTGCCCTGGTTCGACTTGCGGGGATCCCATGTGACTTTGCGCCCGACGACCTGTGCGAGCGACAGTCGGTTGCGCAGTTCATCAAGGAAACCAGGGGGCAGGGACATGGGGGAATTATAAGCCGGGTTACAGGGATTGGCACCCTGTGCTTTCGCAAAGTGTCAGAGAGAGCCGCAGAGGGCAGCCCGGTCTTCTAGACCGGAGCCGCCTGGCCTGCAACGGGGCTTCAGCTGTAGCGGGTAAAGAAGCCCTCAGGGACCAGCAGGTTGTCGCGGCGGATGTTGTGAATGTCACGCTCACCGCACAAAGCCATGCTCAGATCCAGCTCACGCCGGATCAGTTCCAGCGCGGTGGTCACACCCTTTTGCCCCATGGCACCCAGGCCATAGACGAAAGAGCGCCCGATATAGGTCCCCTTTGCCCCGAGTGCGAGCGCCTTCAGCACGTCCTGGCCCGAGCGGATGCCGCCATCGAGATGGACCTCCACCTGATCGCCGACCGCATCCATGATCGCAGGCAGCATCCGGATGGAAGACAGCGCCCCGTCGAGCTGACGCCCGCCGTGGTTTGAGACCACAATGGCATCGGCCCCGACTTTGGCGGCCATCTTCGCGTCTTCGGCATCCAGGATCCCCTTCAGGATCACCTTGCCGCCCCACATCTCTTTCAGCTTCGCGATCTTGTTCCAGTCAAGCTGGGGATCAAACTGCTCGGCGGTCCAGCTCGACAGCGAGGAGGTATCGCCGACATTCTTCGCGTGACCGACGATATTGCCAAAGCTGCGCCGTTTGGTCTGCAGCATCCCCATGCCCCAGCGCCAGCGCAGCGCCAGATCGGCCAGGGTCGCAGGCGTCAGCTTCGGCGGCGCGGAGAGGCCGTTTTTCAGATCCTTATGGCGCTGCCCGAGGATCTGCAGATCGAGCGTAATCACCAGGGCCGAGACTTTCGCCGCCTTCGCCCGCTCAATCAGGCGGCGCACGAAATCCTCATCCCGCATGACATAAAGCTGAAACCAGAAGGGCCGCGTGGTATGGGCGGCGACATCTTCCAGCGAACAGATCGACATGGTCGAGAGCGTGAAGGGCACGCCAAAGGCTTCGGCCGCGCGGGCGGCCAGGATCTCACCATCGGCATGCTGCATCCCCGTCATACCCACCGGAGCCAGCGCCACCGGCATGGTGACATCCTGGCCGATCATCTGCGAGCGCAGGTTGCGGTTCGACATATCCACCGCCACTTTCTGGCGCAGACGGATCTCAGAGAAATCGGCGGTATTGTCGCGGAAAGTCTGCTCGGTCCAGGCCCCGGATTCGGCATAATCGTAAAACATCTTCGGCGCGCGGCGCTTGTAGATGCGGCGCAGATCTTCGATGCAGGTGATAGCGGCCATCGGTCCCTCCGGTATTTTTGCCAAGCTTTGCCAGGCCCGTGGGCAGGCTGCAATGAAAAAGCGGCCCCCCCTGCGGGAGGCCGCCTGTCACAGGTCTGAAACCCGCTCAGATTTCGGCAAGAAGCGCTTCGCCGCCCGAAATCTCGCAGACGCCGGGGCTTGCTTCCAGCTGCAGTTTTTCGACCACGCCATCAACCACATACATCGCATAGCGCTTGGAGCGGCCGATCAGACCCGCTGCCGCGCCGTCAAAGCTCAGCCCCAGGGCTTTGGTGTAATCGCCCGCGTCTGACAGCATGGTGATGCCCGCTGCCGTAGCACCAGTGGCCTCGCCCCAGGCTTTCATCACGAAGACATCGTTCACCGCGACGCAGACCACTTCGTCCACGCCTTTGGCTTTGAACTGATCGATGGTGCGCACAAAGCTCGGCACATGGGCCGAGTGGCAGGTGGGGGTGAAAGCGCCCGGCACCGCGAAGATCACGACCTTGCGGCCTTTGGTGAGAGCGCCGGTCGAGACCGCTTCGGGGCCATTGGCGCCCAGACGGATCAGATTGGCCTCAGGCAGTTTATCACCGGCAGAAATGGTCATCGGGGTCTCCTCGCGCGTTGCATTTGACAGGGAGCAAACTATAGGCTCCAACCTCGGTTTGACCAGAGGGGGCGCATATGGATGTGGTGATAGTCGGGGCCGGTCAGGCCGGTGCGGCGGCGGCGGCGAAATTACGTGCGCTGGCCCCTGAGGCAGGGATCACGCTGCTGGGTGCGGAACCCGCGGCCCCCTACCAGCGCCCGCCGCTGTCCAAGGGCTATCTGCTGGGCGAGATGCCGCTGGAGCGTCTGATGCTGCGCGCCCCCGATTTCTGGGAGTTGCAGCGCATCGATCTGCGCACCGGGGTTGAGGTGAGCGCGATCGACCGGGAGGCCAAAGCGGTTGAGACCTCTCAGGGGCGCTTTTCCTATGATCATCTGATCCTTGCCACCGGCTCGCGCCCGCGGCGCTGGCCGGCGGATCGGGGGGGCGATCTGGCGGGGATCTATCCGGTGCGTGCGCTTGTCGATGTGGATGCCATGGCCCCCGAATATGCTGAGGGCCGCCATGTGCTGATCCTTGGCGGCGGCTATATCGGGCTGGAGGCTGCGGCCGTGGCCCGCAAAAAGGGCCTGCGGGTGACGCTGGTCGAGGCGGCACCGCGCATCCTGCAACGTGTGGCCGCACCCGAGACCTCGACCTGGTTTCGTGACCTGCACCAGGCGCGGGGCGTTGCGATCATCGAAGGCACCGGGGTCGAGCGTCTGACCGGAGCGGCGGGCCGCGTCACCGGGGCCGAGCTGGCCGATGGCCGTCACATCGCCTGTGATTTCGTGATCCTGGGCATCGGCATTCTGCCTGAGACCGGCCTCGCCGAAGCGGCGGGCCTTATGATCGACAACGGGATTGCCACCGACCTGCGCGGGCGCACCTCGGATCCGGCGATCTGGGCGATCGGCGATTGTGCAAGCTTTCCCACCGTAGCCGGGCGCATCCGCCTGGAATCGGTGCCCCATGCCATCGATATGGGCGACTGCGTGGCGGCGGATCTCGCGGGGCAGGGTGCGGATTATCAGCCAAAGCCCTGGTTCTGGTCGGATCAATATGAGGTCAAGCTGCAGATCGCGGGGCTGAACACCGGCTATGACCGGGTGATTGTGCGCGATGCGCCACCCGCCCGCTCGCATTGGTATTACCAGGGCGGGCGTCTGCTGGCGGTGGATGCGATGAACGATCCGCGCGCCTTCATGATCGCGCGCCGTTTGATTGAGGCGGGCCGCAGTGCCGATCCGGCGCTCGTTGCCGATCCGGCAACGGATCTCAAAACCCTGATGTGACCTGCGACACCTGAGAGCGCCGCCGCCGCCTTTCGCGCGGCGGCCATCGCGGCTATGGTCGCGGCGAATTTCGGAGAACCCCCATGCGCATCATTTCCGGCCAGTTTCGTGGCCTGCATCTGGCCGATGTCGGCGAAGGCGATCAGGCGGCGCATCTGCGCCCGACCACCGACCGCGTGCGCGAATCGATCTTCAATCTGCTGGTGAACGGCAATTACGGCGATCCGGTGCGCGGCGCCCGCGTGCTTGATCTCTTTGCCGGAACCGGTGCGCTGGGCCTTGAGGCCCTGAGCCGCGGTGCGGTGAAGGTCGCCATGGTCGATGACGGTGCCGCCGCCCGCGCGCTTCAGCGCCGCAATGTCGAGAAGATGCGCGCCATGGGCGTGACCGAGATCTGGCGCCGCGATGCCACGCGCCTCGGGATCAACCGCGGTGCGGGCTATGATCTGATCTTCCTCGATCCGCCCTATGGTCTGGGTCTGGGCGAAAAGGCTCTCGCCTCGGCGCTGGAGGGCAAGTGGATCGCCCCCGGTGCCATGGTGGTCTGGGAGGAGAGTTCCGCCCCCCTTCTCCCTGCGCCCTTTCAGATGCTCGATCAGCGCAAATATGGCGATACCATCGTCACGCTGCTGCGTATGCCGGACGCGGGCTGATGCGCGCGCTCTGGGTCGCGCTCGGCGGGCTGTTCTTTGCGCTGGGCGTGATCGGGGCGGTGCTGCCGCTGCTGCCGACCACGCCTTTCATGCTGCTGGCGGCGGGCTGTTTTGCCAAGGGCTCGCCACGGCTCCATGCCTGGCTTCTCAGCCATAAAACCTTCGGGCCGCTGATTTCAAACTGGCGCGCGCATGGCGCGATTCCGCGCCGCGCCAAGGTGATCGCGGTGGCCATGATGGCGGTGACCTTCGCCTTCAGCCTGGCACTTGGGCTGCCTGCCGTGGCGCTGATCCCGCAGGCCATTGTGCTGAGCTGCGTGGCGCTGTTTCTCATCACCCGGCCTGAGGGGCCGAAAGCCCGCTGATCTGAGCCCCGGCCTCAGCCCTCTCCCGGCTTTGCGGCAGGGGCGTCTTTTTCAAGCGCCAGCAGCCTGCGGGTCAGCTCTTCTGCGGGCAGCGCCTCAATCTCTTCTTCTTTCGGGCCGATCAGCCCGCGCATCAGCCGTGAGACCAGCCGCGACAGATCATCCATGATCAGATAAAACGCCGGCACCACCACCAGGCTCAGCACCGTTGAGACGATGATCCCGCCGATCACCGCCGTGGCCATGGGCGCGCGGAACGAGCCGCCCTCGCCCACCCCAAGCGCCGAGGGCAGCATCCCCGCCGACATCGCGATAGAGGTCATGACGATAGGCTGCGCGCGCTTGTGACCGGCCTCAATCACGGCGGCAAAACGCTCCATCCCGCGGGCGCGCATCTCGATGGCGAAATCGACCAGCAGGATGGCGTTTTTCGTCACAATCCCCATCAGCATCAGAATCCCGATCAGCACCGGCATCGACAGCGCCGAATTGGTCAGGATCAGCGCCCCCGCCACGCCGCCGATGGCCAGCGGCAGCGACAGCAGGATGGTGAAAGGCTGAATGACCGATTTGAACAGCAAAATCAGCACGGTCAGCACGAACAGCAGCCCCATGATCATGGCGTTGACGAAGCTGACATTCAGTTCAGCCTGAATTTCGGCATCGCCTGATTCCGCCACGCGCACGCCCTCGGGCAGATCGACGCTTTCGAGGATCTCTTTGAACCGCGCCGTGGCGGTGCCAAGCGCCACCCCCGGCGGCAGGTTCGCCCCGATGACCGCCCGCCGCTCGCGGTTCAGGCGGTCAATCAGCGAAGGGCCTTCCGAGAGCGTGATCCCCGCCACCGCCGAAAGCGGCACCGATATCCCGCTGGCCGCGACCACCCGCAGCGCCGCAATGCGCGAGGGGTCACTGCGGGTTTCATCATTCAGGCGCACCCGCACCGGGATCATCCGATTGTCGATCGAAAGCTTTGCCAGCGCCGCATCGGCATCCCCGATGGTGGCCACCCTGAGCACACTGGCCATGGCGGCGGTGGTGATCCCCAGCCGCGCGGCCTCTTCCATGCGCGGGGTGATCTGCAGCTCAGGCCGCGGCAGCGCGCCTTCGGTCGAGACATCGGCCAGCAGCGGCTCTCCCACAAAGGCCGCCTCAAGGCGCGAGACGGCTTCAGCGAGGGCCGCCTCATCCTGGCTCAGGATCGAGAAAGAGAGTTCCCGCTCACCCCGGTCATTGAGTTTGATCGCCCGCACATCCGGGATCGGCGCGAGACGGTTGAAAATCTCGGTCTCAATGGCGCGCTGGTCACGGATGCGGCCCTGAGGCGCCATGACCGGCACCAGATTGCCAAAAAGCGGCAGCCGCCGCGCCAGATTGGCCACCCGGTAACTCAGCCGGTGATCGAGTTTCTCCAAAAGCACCGTGATGGTGGCGCGGCGGATATCGAGATCGCCCTTGGGCGAAGCGCCGCCCAGAACGAAGATATTCTCAATTCCTTCAATGTCGCTGATCGCGGCGACCATGGCATCGGTGGTCTCGCCGGTGCGGGTCAGGGTGCTGCCGGGGGGCAGTTCGACGGAGATGGACACCCGGCTCACATCCTCGGGCGGCATGAACTCACCCGGCACCTGAAGCATGAAATGAACCGAGACGACCAGCGCGCCAATCCCCGACAACAGCGTCAGATAGCGCGCCGGAATGAACAGAAAATGACCCGAGGTTGAACGGCGGACAAAGCGCAGATAGCTGCGCATGAAGATCCCGTCCTGCGGGTTTTCGTCATGGGCGGCGTCTTTTTCGCGCATGAGATAGGCGGCCATCATCGGCGTGATGAGCCGCGCCACCACCAGCGAGAACAGCACCGAGATCGCCACCGTCATGCCGAACTGCCGGAAATACTGCCCCGGAATCCCTGGCATAAAACTGACTGGCACAAAAACCGCCACGATGGTGAAGGCGGTGGCAATCACCGCAAGACCGATCTCATCGGCGGCCTCGATGGAGGCGCGGTAGGGGCTTTTGCCCATTCGCATATGTCGGGCGATGTTTTCGACCTCGACGATGGCATCATCGACCAGGATCCCCGTCGCCAGCGTGATCGCCAGAAAGGACACCAGGTTCAGCGAGAAGCCCAGAAGCTCCATCACAAAGAAGGTGGGCACCGCCGACAGCGGCAGCGCCACCGCCGCGATCAGCGTGGCGCGCCAGTTCCGCAGGAAGGCAAAGACCACCAGAACGGCCAGCGCCGCCCCTTCAATCAGGGTGTGGAGCGCGCTTTCATAATTGCCATAGGTGTAGAAAACCGTGTCATCGACCAGGCTTACGGTCACATCGGGGTGAGAGACGGCCAGCCCCTGCAGGCCCTCAGCCACCGTTTCAGCCACCGTCACCTCAGAGGCTCCCTTGGCGCGGAAGACCGCAAAGGTGACCACAGGATCGCCGTTGAAGCGCGAGAAGCTGCGCAGTTCCTCGTAGGTGTCGCGCACCACGCCCAGTTCCGACAGCCGCACATGCCGCCCGCCGCCCACGGCGATCATCGTCTCCGAGAGGTCGCGCACGGTGGCGGCATTGCCGATGGTGCGGATCGCCTGCTCGGATCCCGCCAGTTCCGCCCGGCCCGAGCCGATATTGCTGTTGGTGGCGCGCAATTGCTGGCTGACGGCCTGAGCGGTCACCCCCCAGCTGTCGAGCAGCAGGGGATCAAGCTCAATCCGGATCTCGCGGTTGGCCCCGCCATAGCGGTCGATCCGCCCGATGCCGGGCTTGCCCTGAAGGGCGCGCTTGATGGTATCGTCGACGAACCACGACAGTTCCTCGATGGTCATGGCGGGGGCCGAGACCGCAAAGGTCTGGATCGCCTGGCCCTCAACGTCGATCTTTGAGACCACCGGCACTTCCGCATCGGCAGGCAGGGAGGAGCGCACGCGGTCGACCGCGTCCTTCACATCCTGCAGCGCGCGGTCGGTGGTCACATCCATGCGGAACTCAACCGAGGTGGTCGAGACGCCATCCTGCACCTTGGAGAAGACGTTTTTGACGCCCGCGATGCCCGCGACGGCATCCTCAACCTCGCGGGTGACCTGGCTTTCCAGCTCCGCGGGGGCGGCACCGTTCTGCGCCACCGTGACCGCGACCAGCGGCACGTCGATATTCGGGAAACGCGTGATCGGCAGGGCATTGAAGCTCTGCCAGCCCAGCAGCATCAGGATCACAAAGGCCAGGATCGGCGCGACGGGGTTGCGGATGGCCCAGGCAGAGAAATTCATCGCGCCGCCTTCTCTATTTCGTGGTTTCTGCGACCGGGGTGATCTGATCGCCCTCGCGCACGAAGGATCCGGCGCGGGCGACCACCGTCTCGCCCTCTGTCAGACCGCTCAGCACTTCGACCAGATCGCCGTCGCGAATGCCCGTCGTGACGGGACGGCGGCTGACGCGGCCTTCGGTGTCCACCACCATCACAAAAGCGCCCCTCGTGCCCGTGGTCACCGCCGTCAGCGGCAGGGTCAGCCCTTCGCGCGCGGCAATCAGCACCACCGCTTCCCCATACATCCCCGCGCGCGCGGTGCCCGGTGCATCCAGCGCCAGCCGCGCATAGCCAAGACGGCTGCTGAGATCGAGGGCGGGCTCCACCAGCCGCACGGTTGCGCGCAGCGTTTCGTGCTGGCCGGGCAGGCGCAGATCGGCCGCCTGTCCGGGGGCGATGCGCAGCAGATCCGTGGCGCTCAGTTCGGCCCGCAGCTCTAAAGCGCCGTCGCGCATCAGCGTGAACATCGGCGCCCCGGCGGCACTGGCCACGCCGCCGACCTGGGCGTTGCGGGCAACGATCTCGCCCGCAACCGGTGCGCGGACTTCGGTGCGTGAAAGGTTCAGCTCCACATTGGCAAGCTGCGCCGCGGTGGAATCGGCCTGGGCCTTTGCGGCCTCCAGCGACTGGCGTACCACAGTGAGCCGTGCCACGGCTGAGACAGAGGCGGTTCTCGCCTGATCGGCGGCCGCCTCAGAGGCATTGCCGCGCTCCTGCAGGCTGAGGACCCGGGTGGCGGCACGTTCGGCCTCAGCCAGCGCGGCTTCGGCGTCGGTGACCTGCGCTGCGGCCTGGGCCACCGTGGCATTGGCCGCCGCCACCGAGGCGACGAGCTGGCTGCGGTTCAGCTCTAGCGTGGTCGGCGAGAGCCGTGCCAGCACCTCACCCGCCTTCACAATCTGACCAACCTCTGCCAGAAGCGCCTCAACCGACTGCCCTTCGATGAGGGGCGTGACCAGCACAGTCTCCTGAGCCTGGATCAGCCCGCCGGTAAAAATCCGGTCGCGCAGGGCGGCAGGCCGCACGGCGACCACCGAAATTGCCGGGCGGTTCACGGTGGTTTCGGGCGCAGGCATCGCAGGGGCTGCCGGAACCGGGGGCGCAAAGGCCATCACAGCCGCGCAGAGGGCGGCGGAAAAGGGCAGAGAGCTGCGGATCGTCGGATGTCGTGAGGGGGCAGTCATTCCAGGCGTTCTCCGCAGGCGATCTTGCAATCAGACCGTCGGGAGATAGGGGGCCTGCCCCACGTGCGTCAATGGGCCGCGAGGGGAAGTGATACGAATGCGCATCACCTTACGCAGGGTAAGGGGCGAATGCATCAGTTGGGAGAGTGTGGGGGGATAGGTGAGAGACCGGACAGCGACCCAGACGGGGCTCGTTACGGCTGCTTCCTTCCGGACCTGACCGGGTTGGCGAGGCGCCTGCCCGCGCCAGCCTCTCGACGCTGCAGATACGCTGTCAGTCTGCCGGATGCAAGGGGCCGATTTCACCCATGTTCATTCGCAGCCGCAAAAATCCGTCCGGCTCGTTGCCCAGGCTTTCAAAGCCGCGCCGCGGCAACAGGGCGATGGCGCAGGGTCCGGTTTCAAAGATCGCCGTGGCCTCCGGGACCGGCGTGAAGGACCAGGGCGTGGTGGCTGCGGCGCGGTAGGCCCCGTTGCGGGTGAGAAACTCTTCCACAATGCGCCCGATGGTCAGCGCGGTGTCAAAAAGCACCCGTCCTTCGGGGCCGGTGGCGGGAAATCCGCCGCCCCCCGCCGCCCGGTAAGAGGTGGTGGCCAGAAGGAAGCTGTCACTCTCCCGGACCGGGAGGCCCTCGCAGCAGAGGTTGCGGATACGGGGCCCCGGGCCGCTGAGGTCGATCTCATAGGTCAGGCCGCGGATGACGTCGAAATTATAGCTCGCCCAGTCATCGGCCAGCAGTGCCATGTCGCGGCTGCCCGGAGGGATCGTATTGAAGGCCCGCGCCGAATGCTCCAGCCAGTCGGCCAGCTCGCGCCCCGTCAGCCGCAGAGCGCGCAGCTCATCGGGGAAGGGACAAAGGGCTGCCACATCGCGCGCCAGCACCGGGCCGGGGGGCAGGTTGGTGTAATGCGAAGGTCCGCGCCGCCCGCCTGCCCGCCAGGGCGAGGCTGCGGCCAGGAGCCGCGCCGTGCCGCGCTCGGCCTGGGGCAGGCGGCTTTTGAGATACCATAGCATGGCATCGGTCACGAGGCCGGTGACGGGGCAGTCGCCCGTCATGGCGAAATAGCTTGAAAGGTGGCTCTCACTGCGCCCGACCGCGCGGTCAAGATGGCTGACCGTGGCCTCATGGGCCTGCAGGCAAAGGGCTGCAAATTCGGGCGACAGCCCGGCCGAGGCGTCGCAGGCCTCGCGAAAACTCATCTCCGGCGGGGGGCCGGCGGAGCGCGGAGGCGTCAGGGGACGGGCCTCGCCGCGCCCGGTCTGCACCTGCCAGCCGCCGCCCGCGCGGGGAGACAGCTCAAGATGCAGCAGGCCGACGTGGCTTGCGCCAAATCCCGGCATGCAGGCCGGCTTACCCGCCAGTGTGCTAGTCTCAATGTCGACGCCCCTGGTTCCGGCAAAATCGGGCCCGGGAAAGACATCATGGGTGTGGCCGGCGACCAGCGCATCGACCCCGGGCAGGGCGGCAATGGCAAGGGCCGCATTTTCATCACTGTCCTGTGCGCCCGGCGTGCCGATCCCGCAGTGGCAAAGCCCGACGATCAGATCCACGCCCGTCTTTTGCATGCCGGCAATCGCGTCACGCGCCGCTGAAATCATCCCCCGCGCCCGGAGCCGTCCGGCCAGCTTTGGCTGGTTCCACATCATCACCTGGGGTGGCGTGACCCCAAAAAGGCCGATTCGCAGACGGCAGGGATTGCCCGCGCTGTCGATCATCTCGCGGTGCAGGATCGTCCAGCCCGCATAGGGCACCGCCACGCGCTCTGCCCCGGTCAGATTGGCGCAGAGCGCCGGGAATTTTGCCTCCGACAGCGCCGCACTCAGCACCCCGAGGCCATAATCGAAATCGTGATTGCCCAGCGAGACCGCATCAAAGCCCGCAAGGTTCATGGCCGCAATCATCGGATGCGCCCGGGCCTTGCCGTGCCGCTCTGCCAGCAGCGCATCGCCCAGGGCCGAGCCCTGCAGGAAATCGCCGTTATCCACCAGAAGCGTATTGCCGCTTTCCGCCCGCAGCCGCGCCAGAGCGCCCGAGACAGCCGCCAGACCGGTGCCGGGTGCGGCGCGATTGGCGTAATAATCCCAGGGGCAGAGTTGCAGATGCAGATCACTCGTCGCCAGAATCGTGAGATTGCAGCGCAGCGGCTGAGGAAATGAAGTTACGGCTGGGATCACACGTCTGCCTGGTAGCTTTTCGGATCGCAAGGAATGAAGTTGCTCAACTGGACGTTTGCGTTACCAGCACTGACACAACCTTGTCAAAAAGTTACACCGCAGAGTTGCGAATGTGCAACATTTTACCCCGCCGAAGCGGGCGGGGGGGCTCACTCTTACCCGCAGAACCCCTTTCCGTTGCGGGTCCGGCATGTCATCACTTTGACCAGACCGGGGAGACAGGCGGATGCAGGCAGCAGAAACGGTGACATTCGGGGGACTTGGCGGGCTTGACCGGGCAGCATGGCTGCGCGGCGATGAGACACGCCAGCGCATTTTGCGCACTTCTCCCACCAGCCGCGTGCTGCCGGTCTGGCGGGGCAGGCCCCTGATCGCCGGAGAAAGCCGCGACGATCTGGGCCTGCTGCCGGTCGATCACCCGGCTCTGCGCGATGCGGGCCTGTGGCTTTTTCTCGGCCAGATCGACGAGCGCGCGATTTTTGCGGCTGAAATGTCGGGCTTTCAGCCGACGGGTGTGGATGCCGCCGCGGAGGTCGCCTTCTTTGATCCCGGCGAGCAGTCGCATCCTGATCTGCCCGGCGATCTGCGCTTTACCGAACTGCGCGGCGTCATGACCGGCCTGTCGCCCCTTGAGGCGGAAATTGCGGCCACGGCGCGCGGGCTTTTTGAATGGCACCGCAGCCATGCCTTTTGTGCGCGCTGTGGTCAGCCCTCTGAGCCTGCGGTCTCGGGCTGGCAGCGCAATTGCACCGCCTGTGGGTCCTCGCATTTTCCGCGCACCGATCCGGTGGCGATCATGCTGGTGACGCGGGGGGATCATCTGCTGCTCGGGCGCTCGCGCGGCTGGCCGCCGGGGATGTATTCGCTGCTCGCAGGTTTCATTGAGCCGGGTGAGACGCTGGAGGCGGCGGTGCGGCGGGAGGTTTTCGAAGAAGCGGGGATCCGTGTCGGCCGGGTCAGCTATCTGGCCAGCCAGCCCTGGCCCTTCCCGGCCTCTCTGATGCTGGGCTGCCACGGCGAGGCGCTGAGCGAAGAGATCGACATTGACCCCGAAGAGCTGGAACATGCTTTGTGGATCAGTCGCGAAGAGATGGTGGAGGTGCTGGCGGGCCGGCACGCTGTGGTGAAAGGCGCGCGCAGAGGTGCGATCGCGCATTTTCTGATGCAGGCCTGGGTCGCGGATTCACTGGATTGAAAGACCTCGGCGACAGAGTGAGCGGGGTTTCCCCCTTACGCGTCGCCCCAATACAGCAGGAGCAGAGATGAAATTCATCACCAGTGAGGAAATCGGGGCACCGGTGGCGGATGTCTGGGCGGTGCTGTCAGATATCGACGGGCTTGAGGCCGAGGCCCGCGCACGCGGCGCAGGTCTGAAGCGGCTGGAGCGCGGGGCCTCTCCGGCCTGGAAGACCGAATTCCGCTTCCGACAGCGCGCGCGTGAGGTTGAATTGCGGATTGCTCAGATCCTCACCCCTGAGCTTCTGGCCTTTGACATCACCGGCAAAGCGGCCGAAGGCTCGGTGCGGCTGGAGCTGCTGCCGCTCTCGCCTTTGCATTGCCGCCTGACCGTTACCTCTGAGATCCGGCCCCGCACGCTGGCGGCGCGGCTCTTTTTGCAGTCGCTGAAACTCGCGCGCAGCGGGATGAACCGGCGCTACCGCGACAGGGTGCAGCAGGGCGCAGCCCTTCTGACCGCCAGGGCAAAGGCGCTGCAGGCCGCGCAGTAACCCTGCGGGCGGGGGGCCGCTTTGGGCCGCCCGCCGCGCTGGACATGGCTCCGGCCCGCAGGCAGTCTGACCGCAGCAACGCGGGGGGAAGGCATGTCACTTTTGCAGGCGGCAACTGAGGTGCGACTGAATGCCTGGGCGCCCTATTCGGGCTTTCGGGTCGGAGCGGCGGTGCGCGGTGCCTCCGGCGCGGTTTATCGCGGCTGCAATGTTGAGAACGCCGCTTATCCCGAAGGCACCTGCGCCGAAGCCGGGGCAATTGCCGCCATGGTCGCCGCAGGCGAGACGCGGCTGAGGGAGGTTCTGGTCATTGCAGACAGCCCGCATCCGGTGCCGCCCTGCGGCGGCTGTCGGCAAAAGCTGGCGGAATTTGGCGGGCCTGAGGTGCAGGTGACGCTTTGCACCACATCCGGGCTGGAGCGGCGCACCACCATCGGGGATCTGTTGCCGGGTGCGTTCGGGGCGACACATATGGGTGCGAAATGAGCTCGGCCCGCGCCATCATTGCCGCGCTGCGCGACGGCGCTGAGCCTTCGCCTGAGGATCTGCGCTGGTTTGCGGCGGGGCTGGCCTCCGGGGCGGTCAGCGATGCCCAGGCCGGGGCTTTTGCCATGGCCGTCCTGTTGCGGGGGCTTTCAGAAGGCGGGCGTGTCGCGCTGACATCGGCCATGCGCGACAGCGGTTCTGCCCTGCGCTGGGATCTGCCAGGGCCGGTGGTCGACAAACATTCCACCGGTGGCGTCGGCGATGTGGTCTCGCTGGCGCTGGCCCCGGCGCTTGCGGACTGCGGGGTCTATGTGCCGATGATCTCGGGCCGGGGGCTGGGTCACACCGGGGGCACCCTCGATAAACTGGAGGCGATCCCGGGGCTGCGGGTCAATTTTGAGCAAGCAGAGTTTCGCGCCATTGTCGCCCGCGAGGGGGCCGCCATCGTCGCGGCCTCGCGCGATCTGGCCCCGGCGGACCGGCGGCTTTACGCGGTCCGCGATGTCACCGCCACGGTTGAGAGCATCGATCTGATCACCGCCTCGATCCTTTCGAAGAAACTGGCGGCGGGACTTGAGGCGCTGGTTCTGGATGTCAAATGCGGCTCGGGGGCGTTTTTGCCCGATGCGGCCTCGGCTCAGGCGCTTGCGCGGGCGCTGGTGGAGACGTCAAAGGGCGCGGGCTGTGCCACGGTGGCGCTGATAACCGATATGGATCAACCGCTGTGCCGGAGTGCCGGGAACGCGCTTGAAGTCATTGAAACGCTTGATCTTCTGACGGGAGCCGAAGACAGCGCCCGGCTGCGTGAGCTGACCATCGCGCTGGGCGGCGAACTGCTGGCGCTTTGCGGCGCGGAGGGCAGCCCGGCGGCAGGGCGCGCGCGGATCAGCGAGGCCCTTTCATCAGGCCGCGCGGCAGAGCGGTTTGGCCGGATGATCGCGGCGCAGGGCGGGCCGTCGGATCTGCTGGCGCGCTACGGTGATCTGCTGCCAAAGGCCCCGGTGGTTCTGCACTGTCCCGCGCCCTTCAGCGGCAGGATTGGCGCGATCAATACCCGTGAGCTGGGCGAAGCTGTCGTCCATCTCGGCGGCGGCCGGCTGCGCGAAAGCGATGCCGTGAACCCGGCCGTGGGGCTGAGTGCGCTGCTCGCGCCGGGCACCGAGGTGCGGGCGGGCGATCCGCTGTGCAGGGTCCATGCGGAGGATGAGGCGGCGGCACATACTGCGATTGCGCGCTTGCAAAATGCCTTTCGGGAGGGCACTCCCGCGCCGGTGAAACTGGTGCAGGATCGGGTCAGCTGAATGGCGCGGGCATTTCTGATTGTGATGGATTCGGTGGGCATCGGCGGCGCACCGGATGCGGCCTTCTTTGGCGATGAGGGCGCCAATACCCTGCTGCATATCGCGCAGGCCTGCGCCGAAGGCCGCGCCGATCAGGGGCGCAGCGGCCCGCTGAAGATGCCGGTCCTTGATGCGCTGGGCCTTGGGCGGGCCGTTCATCTGGCCTGTGGTTCTGCCGCGCCCGGGCTCGTTGCTCAACCTGAGGGGCGCTGGGGCGCGGCGACAGAGGTCTCGCGCGGCAAGGATACCCCCTCGGGTCACTGGGAGCTTGCCGGGCTGCCGGTGCCTTTTGAGTGGACCTATTTTCCCGATGAAACTCCGGCCTTTCCGCCCGATCTGGTGGCAAAGGTCTGCGAGATTGCCGGAACCGCGGGGATCCTTGGCAACTGCCATTCCTCAGGTCTGCGCATCTTAAGCGAGCTTGCCGGAGAGCATCTGCGGACCGGCTGGCCGATCTGTTATACCTCCGCCGACAGTGTCTTTCAGATTGCGGCGCATGAGGAGCATTTCGGTCTGGAGCGGCTTTTAAAGCTCTGCGAGGACCTCGCGCCCTGGCTTCATGAGCGTGGGGTGGGCCGCGTCATCGCGCGCCCCTTCCTCGGCGGGGCCGAGGATTTCCGGCGCACCCCCAATCGGCGCGATTATGCGATCACCCCTCCGGGGCCGACGCTGCTGGATGCGGTCTCCGATGCGGGGCGGGTGACCCATGCCATCGGAAAAATCGGCGATATTTTCTCGATGCGGGGCGTGTCCCATCTGCATAAGGGCAAAAGCGACGCGGATCTGGCCGATCACCTGATCCGGCTGGCGGATGAGGCCGAAGAAGGCGCGCTGATCTTCGCGAATTTCGTCGAATTTGACACGCTTTATGGTCATACCCGCGATGTCGCAGGCTATGCCCGGGCGCTGGAGTGGTTTGATGCGCGGGCAGGGGCCTTCCTTGCCAGGCTGCGCCCTGGCGATCTGGCGATTTTCACCGCCGATCACGGCAATGACCCGACCTTCCGCGGCACCGAACATACCCGTGAGCGGGTTCCGGTGCTTTGTGCCGGCGCGGGGGCGGGGGCGATCGGGCAGTGCGGTTTCGTCGATGTGGCGGCCTCGGTCGCCGCCCATTTCGGGGTGAAAACCCCCGGCCCCGGAAGGAGCTTTCTGTGATCCCGAAATTAGAGTTACACCTGCATCTCGAAGGGGCGGCACCGCCCGCGCTGATCCGCGATCTGGCCGCGCGCCGCCATATCGACATCAGCGGCATTTTTGACGAGCGCGGCCGCTATAAATTCACCGATTTCGCAGGCTTTCTGGCGGTTTATGAAGCGGCGACTTCCGTGCTGCAAAGCCCTGAAGATTACGCCCGCCTGACCCGCGCCGTGCTGGAAGACAGCGCGGATCAGGGCGTGGTCTATGCCGAGACTTTCCTGTCGCCCGATTTTTGTGGCGGCGGCGATCTGTCGGCCTGGCGGGACTATCTGGCAGCCATTGAAGAGGCCGCGGCGCAGTGTGCCGCGCAGGGCGGGCCTGAGCTGCGCGGGATCCTGACCTGCGTGCGCCACTTTGGCCCTGAGCGCGCGAAACGCGCAGCGCTTTGTGCCGCCGAGACGGCGGGGCGCTTTGTCACCGGCTTCGGCATGGGCGGCGATGAGACGGTGGGGGCGCAAAAAGACTACGCCTGGTCCTTTGACTGCGCGCGGGAGGCGGGGCTGGGCCTGACCACCCATGCCGGGGAATGGCGCGGGCCGCAGGAAATCCGCGATGCGCTGCAGGATCTGGGTGTCACGCGCATCGGTCACGGCGTGCGGGCGATTGAGGATCTGGCGCTGGTCGATGAGCTGGCCGAGCGCGGAATCACGCTGGAGGTCTGCCCGGGCTCAAACATCGCGCTTGGGCTTTATCCCGATCTGCGCCACCATCCGATCAGCGAATTGGACCGGCGGGGGGTGAAGGTGACGATCTCAACCGATGATCCTCCTTTCTTTCACACCTCACTCACCCGTGAGTATGAGGGACTCCATGCCGCATTTGACTGGGACGAGGGGCAGTTTATGCGCCTTGGTCACACTGCGCTTGACGCGGCATTCTGTGACACTGATACCAAAGCCCGAATTTTAAAGAAGCTGGAGAGCACCGCATGACCGATTACACCACCGAGCATCTGACCATCGTGTCGCATCCGCTGGTGCAGCATAAGCTGTCGATCATGCGGGATAAAAACACCTCCACCGCCTCATTCCGCCGCCTTCTGCGCGAGATCTCGCTGCTGCTGGCCTATGAGGTGACCCGCAATCTGCCGCTGACCACCCGCCGAATCGACACGCCGATGATGGCGATGGATGCCCCGGCGATTGAGGGCAAAAAGCTGGCGCTGGTCTCGATTCTGCGCGCGGGCAATGGTCTGATGGACGGTATTCTTGAGCTGATCCCGGCGGCGCGCGTGGGCTTCCTTGGCATGTACCGCGACCCCGAGACCCTGCTGCCGGTGCAATATTACTGCAAAGTGCCGGAAAATCTGGATGAGCGTCTGACCATTGCCGTCGATCCGATGCTGGCAACCGGCAACTCCTCGGTGGCCGCCATTGACCTTCTGAAAGAGAAGGGCGCGACGAATATCATCTTCCTGTGCCTGCTGGCCTCGCCCGAGGGTGTGGCGCGGATGAAGGCCGCGCATCCCGATGTGCCGATCGTCACCGCCTCGCTCGACAGCCATCTCGATGACCACGGCTATATCGTGCCGGGCCTGGGGGATGCGGGTGACCGGA
This sequence comes from Falsigemmobacter faecalis, assembly GCF_003863335.1. Classification (GTDB taxonomy): domain Bacteria; phylum Pseudomonadota; class Alphaproteobacteria; order Rhodobacterales; family Rhodobacteraceae; genus Wagnerdoeblera; species Wagnerdoeblera faecalis. The sequence goes on from NZ_RRAZ01000005.1 coordinate 136,426, forward strand.
TGTTTGGCACCAAATAAGGGGGAGTGGGGTAAGCCCCCGCTTTACTCACTGCCCGAATAAAGCCATGATTGCCCCCTGACACCAGGGGGTAGTCTATGTTTATTAAATCGCTTCCGGCCGCAATTGCCGCGGCCATGCTGACTGCGGGTGCTGCCGCCGCGCAGAGTCGTCCTCCCGCCGAAGCGCCGCCCGCAGGCTATGCCGGCCAGCAATATGTCGACAGCCGCGGCTGCGTTTACGTCCGCGCAGGCCATGGCGGCCAGGTCAACTGGGTCGCCCGGATCGACCGCGCGCGCCGCGCCATCTGCGGCCAGACGCCGAGCCTGACGGAAATGGCTCAGGCTCGCGCTGCGCTGAACGCCCCCGCGCCCGCAGTGGCACCGGCCGTGATCCCTGCCGCCCCGCCTGTGGCCGCTGTGGCTGCCGCCCCTGCTGCCGTCCGGGCCCCGCGCACGGCCCCGTCCCGCCAGCAGATCCCGGCGGCGGATTATGTTCCTCCGCCGGTTACCTATGGCGCACCGCGCCCGCTGGCGGCTGCCCCTGCGGCCCCCCGCGCGGTTGCGCCCGCCCCGGCGCCGGCCCCCGTCCGGCTGGCGCAGCGCAGCCAGCCTCCGGCAACCATCGGCGGGCATCCGACCATGGTGGACCGCCGTGTGGGCTGCCCGGCGCAGACCCCGCATGCCGTCTGGTATGAGCTGCAGGACGGGCGCAAAACGCTGCTGTGCTCAAACAAGCCCCATAGTCTGCAGGGTGTGCGCCCCACCGGCGCACCCGGCGTTGCGGTGCAGCCCGCGCCTGTGCAGCCGCGCGCGGTGGCTCCCGCTGCGGCGGGGCGTGGCTATGTCGATCCGCCGCTGGTGGGGGGCACGGGATACCGCGTTTCTTACCCGCAGCGCGCCGATCTGATGACGCCGCCGCCCGGCTATAAATCGGCCTGGAGCGATGACCGGCTGAACCCGAATCGTGGTCCGCGCTCGGCCGAGGGGAATGCGGCCATGGCCCGGGTCTGGACAGAGCAAACCCCGCAGGAGCTGCGCAGCGCGGAGTTCGCGCAGCCCGCGCAGAGCCGTGTAAGCAGTCGTGGCACCCCGGCGACTGTGCCGGTGGCCGCAGCGGCAGGCGGTCGCTTTGTGCAGATCGGCAGCTTCGCGCAGCGGGAGAATGCCGGACGTGCGGTTGCGCGGCTGCAGGGCATGGGACTGCCGGTTCAGGTCGGTCGCACCACCCTGCGCGGTAAACCCGTTCAGGTCGTCAGCGCAGGTCCCTTCGCCTCACCGCAGGAGGCCGCGCAGGCGCTGAACGCGCTGCGCGCGGCAGGCTATGGCGATGCCGTTCTGCGCCGCTGATCCCCCTGACATCACAGCAAAAAGCCGCCCCCCGGGGCGGCTTTTGTCTGAGACCTGAGCCTGCAGCAGCCGATCGGCAGCTGCAGGCTCAGGTCTCAGCGGCTGCAGACGTTTTGCAGGGCCAGCCATTCCGCATCGGGCATCAGAACGCGGGCGCGGGCGGGCGGAACCGGGTCCTTCTCAATCAGCCCGCGCGTGGTCGTGGCGGTCGGATCCAGCGACAGCGCATAGGCGGTGATCGAGACCTGGGCGCGGGTAAACTCGGCCAGAAGGTCCTCGTCGCTCAGGGCAACCGGGCTGGCCTGCAGTTGTTCTGCTGCCTGTTTGCGCAGGGTGCCTGCGGGCAGATCGCCCGTCGCAAGCAGCGTGAGAGTGGGGGTCATCCCGCTGTCCTTCAGCACCCGCACCATCGGATCGGCCTGATCGGTGCGCAGCTTTTCGGCCAGAAGATGGCCCGCCAGAACCTCCGGGGTGTCGTAATTTTCAATCAGGCGGTGATCGACCAGCAGGAAACGGCCCGGAAGATTGGCGCTGCCGCCCTCGGTCAGGCCTTCGCGCAGGATCACCACCTGTACCGTGCCCGAGCCAAAGAGCCGCGTCGTCAGCCGATCCAGCGCCGCCAGCCCTTCACGCGAGGCACAGGGCGCGCCGGTGAAACGGGTCATCTCTTTGAGAAGCGAAGTCCCGATCTGCTGGCGTTTGACAAAAGGCACCACGCGGGTGGTGTGAGAGATCAGCGCATCGGGCAGCCAGAACACCCCGGCCAGCAGGACCGTCGCTGCCAGAACCCCGGTGGTGATAAAGCGAAGCCGGCCACGGCGCGGCCTGCGGCGGGTGATGGCGGTGCGAACGGTCTCAATGGCCTCGATCATCTCGGGCTCTGAGATCTCAATCAGTTCGGCATCTTCTTCAGGACCCGGCGAATAGATCGCCGCCTTATCGCCCGGGTTGCGCCGCTGCAGCGCGGCCAGCGACCAATGCGTCAGCGCCAGCCCGGTGGAGATATCCGATAAAACCAGCGAGGCCTCACCGAAAGAGACCACGACCTCACGGCGCTGCTCTCCGGGAACGGGGCGCCACAGGCCCGTTGTTTCCAGACGGGCGTATTTTTTCAACGCGGTCATATGGTCCCGTCCGGCCTGCCTCTGCCCTGCTTTTTCACGACCTTAGACCATGGTCGGGGGTGTTACAACGGCCCGCCGGAGAACCCGCCGACAGCGCGGCGGGCCGGCATTTTTCAGCCGAGCGCGTATCCGGCCCCGCGCACGGTGCGGATCGGATCTTCGCCGCCGTCCTTCATCAGGTTGCGCCGCAGACGCCCGACATGCACATCGACGGTGCGGGTGTCGACATAGATGTCGCGCCCCCAGACCCGGTCGAGCAGCTGCTCGCGCGACAGCACCCGCCCCGGACGCTCCATAAAGGTCACCAGAAGGCGGAACTCGGTCGGGCCAAGCGAGAGGGCCTGGCCATTGCGCCAGACGCGGTGCTCTTCGGGATCCAGAAGGATATCCTGAAACACCAGCCGCTCTCCGGCAGCCGCCGGGCGCACGCGGCGCAGTTGCGTGCGCAGCCGTGCCATCAGTTCGGCCACCGAATAGGGTTTGACCACATAGTCATCCGCCCCGGTCTCCAGCCCGCGCACGCGGTCGAGCTCCTCAGAGCGGGCTGAAAGCATGATGATCGGGATCGAGCGGGTTTCGGGGCGCGATTTGATCCGCCGGCAGACTTCGATGCCGGAGACATTGGGCAGCATCCAGTCGAGAAGGATCAGATCGGGGACCTCTTCTTCGACCTTCAGCAGCGCCTCATCGCCGTTGAGCGCCTCAACAACGTGGAAGCCCTCAGCGGTCAGGTTGTAATGCAGGACTTCGCGCTGCGCGCTTTCATCCTCAACCAGCAGCACGACGGGCTTTCGTTGGGTATTCATCCGGCCGTCCTTCAGCTCTGATCTGCGGGAGAGGTGACATAGGCGGTTTTATCCGCCTTCAGCCGCGCCTCATCCGGCAGTTGCCCGGTGGCAAGATAGATCACCTGCTCGGCAATGCCGGTGGCGTGATCGCCCATGCGCTCGAGGTTTTTGGCGATGAAATGCAGATGCATCGCATTGGTGATGCTGGAGGGCGCCTCCAGCATATGGGTCAACAGCACCCGGAAAAGCGCGTTATAGACCTGATCGACATCGCGGTCGCGGTTGCGCACGTCTTCGGCCAGCGCCACATCCTGGCGGATATAGGCATCGAGCGCATCCGAAAGCATCTGCTGCACCTGACGCGCCATGCGCCGCGCGGTGCCTGCGGTGTCACCCACCGGGGCCGCCTGCGACAGCACGGTTGAGCGTTTGGCGATGTTTTTCGCGTAATCGCCCATCCGCTCCAGCGAGCCCGAGATTTTCAGAACGGTCAGCGCGGTGCGCAGGTCTTTGGCGGCGGGGGCACGCAGCGCGATGAGGCGGGCGGCCTCTTCGTTGATCTGCTGCTCAAGGCCGTCGATGGCTTTGTCGGTCTTGATGACTTCGCGCGCGAGGTCTTCGTCGCGGGTTTCAAGCGCGCGGGTACAGTCGAGGATCGCATTCTCAACCAGCCCGCCCATCTTCATGATAAGCGCCTGAATGGCCTCAAGATCGCGGTCAAAAGCCGAGGAAATATGCGGTTGGCGGGTCATGTCGTCTCCCTCAGACATCAGCCGATGCGGCCGGTGATATAGGATTCGGTGCGCGGATCGGTCGGATTGGTAAAGATCTGTCCGGTCTCACCATATTCCACCAGGTTGCCAAGGTGAAAAAAGGCGGTGCGCTGGCTGACGCGGGCGGCCTGCTGCATGGAATGGGTGACGATCACCACCGAGAACTGCCCGCGCAGCTCATCGATCAGCTCTTCGACCTGGGCGGTGGCAATGGGATCAAGCGCCGAGCAGGGCTCATCCATCAAAAGCACTTCCGGTGAGGTGGCAATGGCGCGCGCGATGCAAAGGCGCTGCTGCTGCCCGCCTGAAAGCCCGGTGCCCGGCGCGTTCAGACGGTCCTTGACCTCGTTCCAGATCGCCGCTTTGCGCAGGCTTTTCTCAACGATCTCATCGAGTTCAGCTTTGCCGCGCGCAAGGCCGTGGATGCGCGGGCCATAGGCCACATTGTCATAGATCGACTTCGGGAAAGGGTTTGGCTTTTGGAACACCATCCCGACCCGCGCGCGCAGCTGCACCGGATCGACGCGGCGGTCGTAGATGTCTTCGCCGTCCAGCTCAATCCGGCCGGTCACCCGGGCCGAGGCCACGGTGTCATTCATCCGGTTCAGGCAGCGCAGAAAGGTCGATTTCCCGCAGCCCGAGGGGCCGATGAAGGCGGTGACCGTTTTGTCGAGAATGTCGACATCAACATCCTTCAGCGCATGGGTGGTTCCGTAGTGAACCTGCACGCCCCGGGCGATCATTTTTGAGGTCTGGCTGTCCACGGTTCTCTCCGCAATTCGCATGTCTTTCACGGGGCGGCTCCTTACCAGCGACGCTCAAAGCGGCGACGCAGCAGAATGGCGATGGCATTCATCACGATCAGGAACAGCAGCAGGACAATGATGGCTCCGGATGCGCGTTCCATAAAGGCGGGATCTGCCCGGGTGGTCCAGTTATAAACCTGAACCGGCAGGGCAGAGGCGGGATCAAAGAAGCCCTCCGGCGGGGCGGCGGGATAATCGCGCACAAAGGCAACCATCCCGATCAGCAGCAGCGGTGCGGTCTCCCCCAGGGCCTGGGCGAGACCAATGATGGTTCCAGTCAGGATCCCCGGCATCGCCAGCGGCAGCACATGGTGGAAGATCGCCTGCATTTTTGAGGCCCCGACCCCAAGCGCCGCATCACGGATTGAGGGCGGCACCGCCTTCAGCGCCGCGCGGGTTGAGATGATGATGGTCGGCAGCGTCATCAGCGTCAGCACCAGTCCGCCCACGATCGGCGCAGACTGCGGCAGGCCCGCGAAATTGATGAAGATCGCAAGCCCCAGGATCCCGAAGACGATCGAGGGCACCGCCGCGAGGTTCGAGATATTCACCTCAATCAGATCGGTCAGCCGGTTCTGCGGGGCAAATTCCTCAAGATAGATCGAGGCAGCGACCCCCAGCGGCACTGAAATGCACAGCACAATCAGCATCATATAGGCCGAGCCGAGGATCGCCACGCCCAGGCCCGCAGCTTCGGGGCGCAGCTCAGAGGCATCGGGTGCCGTCAGGAACGAAGGGTTGAAGCTGAGGTTCAGCATGCCCGCGTCGCGCATGACGGTCGCCAGGGTCAGCTGCTCGGGGCTGATATTACTGTCGAGCTTTGCGCTTTCCATCGTCACGCGGCCCTTCAGGAAGCCGTCGACACGACCATTGGCGAGAGCCTCAAAGCGGATCGGTTGCCCGATGAGCGCGGGATCCGCCAGCACCATGCGGCGCAGCACCGCCGGGGCTTCCTGCGACAGCAGACCCGCGATGGCTTTGTCGCTCAGACCTTCGGTGCTGAGGCCCTTTGCCGCCAGATCCTGCGCAAGCTCGCGGTCGAGAAGGCGCTTATAAGCGATGGTGGTGACCTTTTGCAGGGCCTCCGGATCGGTGCCTTTGGGGGCGATGATCGCCGCATCAAGCGTCATATCCAGCGTGATGACGCCCTGACGGAAAGCACCAAGGCCATTGCCCAGCACCGAGGACAGCAGGAAAACCAGGGCCGCCACCGCGAGCCCCACGGCGCCCAGCCCCATCAGACGAAAGCGGCTTTCCGAGCGACGGCGGGCTTTGCTGCGCGGATCTGCGACATAGAGTGAAGACGGGGTGCTCATTCGTATTGCTCCCGGTATTTGCGCACGATCACCAGCGCCAGGATGTTCAACCCAAGGGTGAAGATGAAAAGCGTCAGGCCAAGTGCAAAGGCCACCAGAGTCTCGGGGCTGGCAAATTCGGTGTCGCCGGTCAGCTGGCTGACGATTTTCACGGTGATGGTGGTCATGGCCTCAAAGGGGTTGAGGTCAAGTTTCGCCGCAGCGCCTGCGCCCATCACCACGATCATCGTCTCCCCAATCGCGCGGCTGGCGGCCAGCAGCACCGCGCCGACCACGCCGGGGAGGGCTGCGGGCAGAACCACCTGACGGATGGTCTCACTGCGCGTGGCGCCAAGGCCATAAGAGCCGTCGCGCAAAGACTGCGGCACCGCGTTGATGATGTCATCCGAGAGCGAAGAGACAAAGGGGATCAGCATGATGCCCATGACCAGACCCGCCGTCAGCACCGAGGAGGAGCTGTCGCCCAGGCCCATGGGCTGCGCCAGATAATCGCGCAGCAGGGGGCCCACGGTGATCAGCGCGAAAAGCCCGTAAACGATGGTCGGAATACCGGCCAGGATCTCAATCAGCGGCTTTGCCACCGCGCGCATCCGCGGCCCGGCATATTCCGAGAGATAAATCGCCGCCATCAGCCCCACCGGCACCGCGAACAAAAGCGCGATGAAGGAGATGTAAAGCGTGCCCCACAACAGCGGCCAGAGGCCGAGTTGCGAGCCACCGCCAAAGCGCGGCGACCAGGTCAGGCTGAGGAAGAAGTCCCGCGCCTCATAGACCTGGAAGAAATGCACCGTCTCAAAGATCAGCGAGGCGACGATGGCAAAGGTGGTCAGAATGGCAATCAGCGAGGCGCCCATCAGCATTGCCAGAATGAACTGCTCGACCAGATTGCGGGCGCGGGCCTCGGGCTTGATGCGCAAAAACGCCCAGATCGCCCCCCCAAGGGCGAGCGCAAGGGCTGCGATGCTCAGGCTCAGGCGCGCGCTTTCATATCCTTCGTTCAGGGCCTGCGCGGCGGCGATGACAGAGGGCAGGGTGGCCGCGGTCGCCGGCAGACCGTTTGCGATCCGCCGCGCTTCATCAAGCAGCAGTGCGATCCCCGATCCGGCCGGAATATCCGAGGTGGGGATCATGCCCGCAGCGCGGCCTTCAAGGAAAACCGGCTGCAGCAGGAGCCAGACTGCAACCAGCAAAAGCGCAGGCACGGTGGCGAAAAGGAAAACCGACTGACCATAGGCCATGGGCAGCGAGTGCAGACGTTGCCCCGAGCTTTCAGAGCGGAGCAGCGCCCGACGGCGGCCCAGCACCAGCCCGGCGATCCCGGTGCAAAGAATGATGAGGATCAGAAGGCCAGGGGACATCATGTCTCTCCGCGCGAAAGGCGGGCAGCGCGAGCCTTCGCGCTGCCCGCGGGACAGATTACTTTTTCAGAACGTCCTGAGCGGCCACAGCAGCCTGGGTCGCGGCCAGCTCGGGATCCGAGACGAGGCCGTATTGTGCCAGCGGGCCTTCCGGGCCGGCCATATCGTCCGAGACGAAGAATTCCACGAATTCCTGCAGGCCCGGGATCACGCCGATATGCGCTTTCTTGACGTAGAAGTAGAGCGGACGTGACACCGGATAGGTGCCGGTCGCGATGGTCTCGGTCGAGGGCATCACGCCGTCGATGGTGGCCACGCGCAGCTTGTCGGTGTTGTTCTCATAGAAGGACAGACCGAAGATGCCGATGCCGTTTTTATTGGCCGCCACGCGGGCCAGGGTCTCGGTGTAATCGCCGTCGATATCAACCGAAACGCCGTCGGTGCGCAGCAGGGTGCAGGCTTTCGCGTCGCCCTTGGCGGCTTTGAAGAGATCTTCCGCGCCGGTGGCCTTGCAGCCTGCGTGCAGCACTTTTTCCTCAAAGACTTCGCGGGTGCCGTGTTTGGTGCCCGGAACGAAGGCCAGGATCGGCTGGTCGGGCAGGCTTGCGTCAACCTCTTTCCAGGACTTGCGGGTGTTCGGGACCAGCTTGCCGTCGACGACGACTTCGGCGGCCAGGGCATTGAACCACTGCGACGGCGTGAAGGCGAATTCCGCGCCATTGATATCCGAGGCAAAGACGATGCCGTCATAGCCGATGCGGACTTCCATGACATCCGTCACGCCATTGGCGGCGCAGTCAGCAAGCTCTTTGTCGCGGATCGGGCGCGAGGCATTGGCGATATCGGCGGTGGTCGGGCCGGTGCCTTCACAAAAGCGCTTGATGCCGCCGCCGGTGCCGCCCGATTCGACGACCGGGGTTGCGAAGTCAAAGTTTTCGCCAAAGGCTTCGGCAACGATGGTGGCATAGGGCAGCACCGTCGAGGAGCCTGCAGCCTGAATGTTGTCACGTGCAAAAGCAGCAGAAGCCGCCACTGTGGAAATCGCTAAAGCAGAAACGGAGATCTTCAGAAAAGACATGGATCGCTCCTTCAGGGTCCGGGCCGGGTCTTGGCCTCTCACGGGCTGTCCTAATGCGGTTCTGTGACGCTTCTGCTGCATGTTTGTAACAGAGCAGTGACAATGCGACGGTTCTGCAAAAATCGCGGATTATCGTCGCGCCCCGCCCCGGGGCGCTGTGAAGCAGCCCCGCGGTTCTGGACAAACCGCGCCCCCGGCGCTAGCACGAGCCGACACTTCTGGAGAGGTTCCGATGATCCCGCTTGATACGCTGCGCGCCCGTTATCTGGAGGGTATCCGTGCGGCCGCTGATGAGGCTGCGCTGGAAGAGCTGCGCCTGGCCGCCCTGGGCAAAAAGGGCGAAGTGGCCCTTCTGATGCGCGAACTGGGCAAAATGAGCGCCGAAGAGCGCCAGACCACCGGCAAATCGCTCAATGAGCTGAAAGACGAAATCGACGCTCTGCTGCGCGCGCGCAAAGCGGCTTTCGCCGATGCGGCTCTCGATGAGCGTCTGAAGGCCGAATGGCTGGATGTGACCCTGCCGGGTCGTCCGCGCCGCATGGGCACCATTCACCCGGTCAGCCAGGTGATGGAAGAATGCTCGGCCATCTTCGCCGATATGGGTTTCCGCGTCGCCGAAGGTCCGCAGATTGAGACCGACTGGTATAACTTCGATGCGCTGAACATCGCGCCTGAGCATCCCGCGCGTCAGGAGCATGACACTTTCTTTATGCACCGCGCCGAGGGCGATGCCCGCCCGCCGCATGTGCTGCGCACCCATACCTCGCCGGTGCAGATCCGCGCCATGCTGGATCAGGGCGCGCCGATCCGCGTGATCGCGCCGGGCCGGGTTTACCGCATGGATATGGACCAGACCCATACGCCGATGTTCCACCAGATCGAGGGCATGGCGATCGACCGGGACATCTCGATGGCGAATCTGAAATGGGTGCTGGAGGAGTTCTTCTCGGCCTATTTCGGCACCAAGGTGAAGACCCGTTTCCGCGCCTCGCATTTCCCCTTCACCGAGCCTTCGGCGGAGGTCGACATCCAATGCTCCTGGGTCGGCGGTCAGCTGAAAGTCGGCGAGGGTGATGGCTGGCTGGAGGTTCTCGGCTCGGGCATGATGCATCCCAAAGTGCTGCAGGCCGGTGGCATTGACCCGAACGAATGGCAGGGCTTTGCCTTCGGGATGGGCATCGACCGCATGGCCATGCTGAAATACGGCATTCCCGATCTGCGTGCCTTCTTTGAGAGTGACCTGCGCTGGCTGCGCCACTACGGCTTCGGCGCGCTGGACGCTCCGAGCATCCACGCCGGCTGAGCGCCGTTTTTCCGGTCACGAAAAACGCCCCGCCAAAATCGGCGGGGCGTTTTTTTGCAGCGCAGCGCCTGACCACGCCGGTGAGGGTCCTGCAGCTGTCCACAGCTTTCGCAGCCTCACGCCAGAGTGCAACGCCCCATAGCCCCTGACCTGCGGCTTTGTTACGCAAATAAGCTGTCTGGTATTCTGCCCCTTATTCCTTGGGTTTCATGCAACAGCCTCGGTGATCCCGGGTCCGGAAGCTGTGAAGCGATTCAGGATGGCGGCACAGATTTGCACTTCAGCCGCCTGCCTGTCGGGCGTTCTGGCTGTGCGGCGATGCCGGGGACGCCTGATGCCCTTCATCTTCGCTTCAGCGCGGTGTCGGAAGATCCCCGTTTCAGTTCCGTCAGAGCAATCGCCCCCAGGCGTCCGGATATCGGCAAGGCTCTTCGCGCCATCACCTGAGGGCTGCCAAAATCGCGCAGTTTTGCCGGGCCGGTGGCTGTAGAGCTGCACAGGGATTGAGTGAGGATGCGCGGCAGATCCCCCGAAGTTCATCTCCACATCTTCCGGTTCGGTTCGGTTCAGAGGGCGCAGGGGCGCCACCGTCTCTTCAGGTCAGGCTGCAATCTGCCGGGCAAGGCAGACCTGATCGCGGCCCTGACGCTTGGCGATCAGCAACGCCTCATCGGCGCGTCTGAGCATCTCTCCCGCCTGGCAGGCAGCGCCGCCGCTCAGGGCAAGGCCGATGGAGGCGGTGACGGGCAGCGACCGGCGCTCTGCGGGTAATAAAAACGGGCTCAGCGTCAGGTTGCGCCGCAGACGATCGGCCAGCGCCAGCGCATCGCGGCCGTTGCAAAGCCTTGCTGCGATGAGAAATTCTTCGCCGCCATAGCGTGCGACCAGATCGCCGGGGGGAAGGTCGCTGCGCAGACGTCGCGCAACTTCCGTCAGCACATCATCCCCCGCCGCATGGCCGAAGGTGTCATTGACCGCCTTGAAGTGGTCGAGATCAAGCAGCATCACCGCGCAGGTCTCGCCGGAGGCCGCGGCCTCCTCCAGCATCCGCGACAGGGCGGGCAGCGCGTGTCGGCGGTTGCTGAGGCCGGTCAGCGGATCGGTCAGCGCGAGGCGCAGGCCGTCATGCAGCAGGCGCAGGCGGGCATTGGCGCTTTGACGGCGCTGAAGCAGGCGGCGCAGGCGCAGGGCCGCCTCAGGCGGGGTAAAACCGGCGGGCAGCACGCCGTCTGCGCCCAGATCAAGGGCTGCGGCGGCCGCAGCCTCCCCTTCGGGCGGACTGGCCCAGATCACGGGGGCGCCGGAGGGCAGCCGCCGTGCCAGAAGTTCGGCCAGCAGATCCAGGCCCTGACCACAGGGCGCGGTGTCGGGGCAAAGCAGGATGGCGTCGGTGTCTGCATCGCCCAGCTCCAGCACGGCGGCGGGGGAGACGGGCACCAGCCGGTGCGGGGCGATCAGCGGGGTCAGGCGCCCGCTCAGCCGCTCTGCCAGGGGGTTTGGCGCGACCACCGCGATCTGAGCGGGCAGAAGCGGGGCGGGTGAGGGTTCGCGGAAGCCGTCGATCATCTCTTCGGAAAGGCTGAGGGGGTCGCGCAGCAGGGGGCCGCTCTGGCGCAGAAGGCTGCGGATCTGCGCCATCAACAGCGCTGAGGGCGCTTCAGCTGACAGCACATCGCTGGCCCCCGCCATCAGCGCGGTAAGACGCGCCGGGCCATCTGCGCTGCGCAGCAGCGTCAGAACCGGCAGTCCGGGCAGCCCGGAACGCCTGCGCAGCAGCTCACAGGCCGAAGCGCCGCCAAAGCCCGGGATCGAGCCGCTGAGCAGCATCAGATCGGGCGAATGATCGCGCAGCTGCGCCAGCCCCTCACGCAGACCGCAGGCGGCGCGCAGATCATAGCAGGCGGCGCGCAGCCTTGCCTGCAGCCCGACCCGGCGTGTCGCTGCCTCGTCAATAATGAGTATGCGGCGCAGCATCCGGGTTCCTTTCCTCCGCCTGAGACCCCGGAGCCTTGCCTTGGCTCCGCCTTTGCGTCACCTTGCAGACCATTGGTTAACAATTCGTTGCGCAGACCCGGAGCGCCGGCCCTGCCGGACGCGCGAGAGAGCGCGGCGGCAGGGGTTTGAGATGAAACGGGATATGGCGGAAACGCTTGCGCTTCAGGCGCTTGGCTGGATCGCGGGGCAGGATGATCTGTTTGGGCAATTCATGAACGCCACCGGGGCCAGCCGCGATGATCTGCGCGAGCAGGCGGGCAATGCGCATTTTCTGGGCGCCGTTCTGGACTTCATTCTGATGGAAGATGACCGCGTGCTGCGCTTTGCAGAAGCGGCGGGCGTGGCGCCCACTTCGCCCGGTCAGGCGCGCCAGGCTCTGCCGGGCGGGGAGACCCCGCATTGGACCTGACAGATCTGACGGTATTGCCGATCCGGGGCCTTCTTTTCGACAAAGACGGCACGCTTTTCGACTTCCGCCGCACCTGGGCGGCCTGGGCGGCGCAACTGCTGGAGCATCTGGCACCAGGTGATACGCCCCGCCAGCAGGCTATGGCCGGGGCCATTGGCTTTTGTCTGCAGGAACTCGATTTCCGCCCCCTGAGCCCTGTGATCGCCGGAACCCCCGCAGAGGTGGCGGCACTTCTGCTGCCCTTCCTGCCGGGGCAGGACCTGGCCCCTCTGGTGGATCTGATGAACCGTCTGGCGGAAGATGTGCCGCTCTCAGAGGTGGTGCCGCTGAAGCCGCTGCTGGAGGGGTTGATCGCCAAGGGTTATGTCCTTGGGCTCGCGACCAATGATGCCGAAGCCCCGGCGCGGGCGCATCTGAGCCGCAGCGGCATTGCCGAATATTTCGACTTTGTGGCGGGGTGCGATTCCGGCTTTGGCGCCAAACCCGCGGCGGGTCAGCTGAAAGCCTTTTGTCGGGTGACGGGACTGGTGCCCGAAGAGGTCGCGATGATCGGCGACAGCACCCATGATCTGCATGCGGCGGAAGCTGCGGGGATGACGGCGGTGGCCGTTCTGACCGGCATCGCCACCGAGCGCGATCTGGCCCCGGTGGCCGATGTCGTGCTGCGCGACATCGGTGGGCTGACAGAGTGGCTGCCGCTCAGGTGATGCGGCGAAACTGCGGCTTCGGGCCGGAGTTGTCGAAAAACGGCACGCCTTCATCGCGGCTGCGGCCGTCAAAGTGATGGCCGATCTCGGCCAGCACCACTTCGGTGATGAAGGGCAGATCAAAGGCGCGCACCCGGCGCAGCGGGATCCACTGCAGATGTGACAGCTCATCCTGGGCGTCGGAGAAGTCATCCGTATCGCCCGTCACCGCCGTCGCATCGGCGAGGAAAAACCGCGCATCAAAGCGGCGCGGACGCCCGGGCGGCGTGATGGCGCGAAAGACGAACTCCAGCCCCGCTGCATCCGGCAGCAAATTCCGGGCGGCCAGCTTTTCCCAGTCTTTCGCCGCGCTGACGGGCCAGACCCCGGGCTGCGCAAGGGTAAGGCCGGTCTCCTCCCACAATTCGCGCACTGCGGTGACGGCGAGGGTCGAGGCCGTCAGGCCGGGCAGGACGGTCTCCTGCGGCCAGGCCGAGAGCAGCGCCTCGCAGCGCGGATTGAGCGGGCGGGCAAGCGGCACAGCGCCATCTTCGCGGTCCACCGCGCCGCCGGGGAAGACGAATTTATTGGGCATAAAGGCCGCAGCCGCACCGCGCTGGCCCATCAGCACTTCCGGCCCTTCGCGGCCCTCGCGCGCCAGGATGATCGTTGCGGCATCGCGCAGGCGGCTTTTATCCTCAGACATGCTCTTCCTCTCCCCCCCCTGATCGCGCGTCAGCCTGCCGTCACGCGGCCAAAGCCATGCATACGGCGCGACCACTGAATACCAATCAGCGCGCCTTTCAGACGGGGCAGAAAATAAAGCGACATCGCAATCGCCGCCACCGAGAAGATCAGCGAAAGCATCAGCGGGTCAGGACGAAACTTCGTAAACGCCACATAAAGCAGCGGCCCGAGGATTTTGCCGACCAGCACGATGGTCAGATAGGCCGGGCCGTCATCGGCGCGGTGGTGATGAAACTCTTCGCCGCATTCCGCGCAGCCGGCATTCACTTTCAGATAGCCGTCAAACAGCGATCCCTCGCCACAATGAGGGCAGCGGCGCAGATAGCCCTTTTTCATTGCCGGCCACATCGGACGATCGTCTGCAAGCGTAGCGGTGATTGCCTGGCTCATGGTAGTGCCCTTCCCTCAGATCCTGAACGTATATGGGTCGCCCGAAGGCATAGCGCACTTCGCTTGTGCCAGACTGCGGCAAGGTGCCGCAATAGCCTGTTTTCCGGGCATTTGCGCTTTGCGCCATTCCTGCACCTCACAGGGCTGTGAAAGACCTTTGCGAAATTTTTCGATCCCCCTGGCGACGGAAACTCCGCGCCCCGCCGTTTGACTTGTATCGACGGGCACTGAGCCCGGAGGAAAAGGAGACGGAAATGATCAGCAAGACCCTTCGCCCGGTGGCACCGGCTCTCGCTTCGGTTCTGGCCCTCGTGCTTGCAACCGGCGCGGTCAGCGCACAGGATGCAGGCGCGGCACCGGCGAAACGCCCGGCCCCGCTGATGCAGCTCGACACCGATGGCGATGGCCGCATCACCCGCGCCGAATATGACGCCCCCCGTCTTGAGCGGCTGAAGGCCATGGATCCCGATCAGGATGGCTTTGTCACCCTGGAAGAGATGAAGGCTGATGCCGTGGCCCGCGCCACCAAACGCGCCGAAGCCATGGCAGAGCGCCGCTTCCAGCGTCTCGACGCCGACGGCGACGGCAAAATCTCGGCGGCAGAGGCCATGATGGCAGGCCCTGAGGGTCGTCCGGGTCCGAAAGGCGGTAAAGGCCATGGCCCGCAGGGCAAGCGCATGGGCCCAATGGGGGGCGATTTCCACGCCAGTCTCTTTGACCGCCTCGATACCGACAAAGACGGCGTGCTGAGCGCCGAAGAGCTTGAGGCCGCGAAAAGGATGATGGAGCGCGGCCCGCGCCATGGTGCCAAAACCCACCACGGCCACCACGGTCCTGATGGCGACCGCGGCCCCCGTGGCCCGCGCCCCGGGGCTGCCCCTGAAGCAGGGGCTGACAAACCCGCCGCAAACTGACAGTTTCCCCGGCGAAGGTCTGACCTTCGCCGGGGGCAGGGCCTTCGGTCTGTGTGGGGGTGTGGTCAAGGAAAATGGCGTTGGATTCTGATCTCGGCCCGGCCTCTGAGGAGGCGCTGCTGCGTCTCTATGCCAATGGCGACGATCAGGCGGCGCGGGAGCTGTCGCGGCGCTTTCTGCCGCGGGTTCTGGCCTATGGGCGGCGGATGCTGGGCGATGGCGATGAGGCGCAGGATGTGGCTCAGGAGGCCATGGTGCGGCTCTGGCGGATTGCGCCCGAGTGGCGGGCCGGAGAGGCGCAGGTCTCGACCTGGCTCTGGCGGGTGACGGCCAATCTGTGCACCGACCGTCTGCGGCGCAGGCGCGGTGGGGTGGCGCTGGAAGATGCGCCCGAGCCGGAAGATGACGCGCCCACGGCGCTGCAGCAGATGGTTCAGGCCAATCGTGCCGCAGCCCTGGAGGCCGCCTTGCAAAAGCTGCCCGAGCGGCAGCGCCAGGCGGTGGTGCTGCGCCACCTTGAGGGCTTAAGCAATCCTGAGATCTCGGAGGTGATGGAGATCGGGGTTGAGGCCGTGGAAAGTCTGACGGCGCGTGGCAAACGCGCCTTAAGCGCCCTTCTCGCAGGGCAGAAGCAGGAGTTGGGGTATGAAGATGACCGCTGATAAATCGCTGAGAGATCACGATGATGATGCATTCCTCGATGCCTTCTTTGCGGCTGCCCGGGCAGAACCTCAGCCGGTGCCGGAGGCGCTGAGCGACCGGGTGTTGCAACTCGCCGCTGAGATGCAGCCCGCGGTGGCGGCTCTGCCCCCGCGCACCCCCGCGCGGCGCGGCACGATTGCGGGTGTTCTGCGCGGGCTTTTCGGCGGCAGTCTTTACGCCGGGCAGCTGGCGGGGATTGCACTGGCCGCCGTGGCCGGGGTCTGGATGGGGCTGGTGCAGCCCGTAAGCCTTGGGGTTGCCGGAAATATCGACGCCGAACTGATTGAGACGATTGAACTTCTGCCCGATGGGCTCGATATCTGGGCGCAGGAGCTGGGCATGGATCTGGGGACGGACGAAAGCAATGACTGAGCCTTTGGTAACCCCTCCGGCCCGCAAAGCCCGGGCGCGGACCTGGATCCTGACACTCTCGCTGGCTGCGAATGTGCTGGTGGCGGGGCTGGGTCTGGGGACCTGGATGCGCCACTCCGGCCCGCCGCCCGAGCCGCCCCAGGCTGAGCGTCGTCTGGGCTTTGGCCAATGGGCCGCCGGGCTGGAGCGCGAGGATCATCGTGCGCTGCGCCAGGCCTTTGACGCGCGGGGGATGGATTTCCGCGGGCTGCGCCAGGCCGAAATGGCCGACCGCCGCGCGCTTCTCGACGCGCTGCGCGCCACGCCCTTTGAGGCCGCAGCCTTTGCCGCCATCACCGACCGCATCACCGCCCGCGCCATGGAGCGGATGTCGCTTGGCAATGAGCTGATCCGCGATCACGTCATTGCCATGGACGACAGCCGCCGCCGCGCCTTTGCCGACCGTCTGGAGGTCGAGGTGAAAAAGGCCGAAGCCCCGCCGCGTCCGCGGGGCGGGCGCAAAGACTAAGGTTTACAACAGCTCCGGCTGATGGGCGGCCAGTTCGCTCATCAGCCAGCTTCGCACCAGCCGCAGCCGCCGCGTGCCAATATGATCGCGGTGCGCGGTCAGCCAATAGCTGCGCCGCAGCCGGATCTGATCGCTGAGCACCGGCACCAGCCCCGGCGTGGTGCGCGCCACATAGCAGGGCAGCACCGCCAGGCCGAGGCCGCGCTGCGCCGCCACCGCCTGATTGAAAATGCTGGCGCTTCGAAAGACCGGGCGCAGGCCGGGGCGCAGCTCATCGAGATAATCCAGCGCCGGGGTGATCAGCATCTCCTCAATATAGCCCACAAAGGGCAGCGCGCTGAGGTCGGCCGCGCGCTCCGGCAGGCCCTTCTCGTCCAGAAGCGCGGGCGCGCCATAAAGCGACAGCGCATAGTCGCAAAGCTTCTCCGACTGCCAGCCGCCGCGCTGCACCGGATCAAGGGTCACGGTCACATCCGCCTCCCGCCGCGAAAGCGACAGCACCTGGGTCAGCGTAATCAGATCCAGCGTCAGTCCCGGAAAGCGCGTCAGAAACCGCCCCAGCAGACGGTCACTGAAAAACGCGCCAAACCCCTCGGGCACCGCCATGCGCAGCACGCCCGAGAGGCCGGGGTCGCGGGCCTCATCGGGGCTGACAAGGGCCGAGGCCTCTTCCATCTTTTCGGCCTGGGCGATCAGCCGCCGCCCCGCCGGGGTCAGCCCATAGCCCCGCGCCGAGCGCTCAAAGAGCCGCTGGCCCAGACCCTCCTCCAGCCGCTCAATCCGCCGCGCAACGGTGACATGCGAGGTGCCAAGCGCCCGCGCCGCGCCACTGAGCTGCCCGTCGCGGGCCAGCGCCAGAAAGAACCGCAGGTCGTCCCAGTTGAAGTGATCCATCTCTGTTCATTTTCGTTCAGTTGCTGTGCGCAGAGTTTCACGCCTTGCCCCCTTGTGCAAATGGCTGACCTGCCGGAAACTCCGGCGCTGTTGCGGCCGGGGGAGAGCGGGCCGCGCGGCGGGTTCTGAACGGATCTGCACAGCGCCTTGGGGGGCAGCCATGGAAGACTTCGACTATATCATCGTCGGTGCCGGCAGCGCGGGCTGCGTCATGGCCAACCGCCTCTCCGCCGATCCGCGCAACCGGGTGCTGCTGCTGGAGGCCGGGGGGAAGGACAATTACCATTGGATCCATATCCCGGTCGGCTATCTTTACTGCATCGACAATCCCCGCACGGACTGGCGCTTCCGGACCGAAGCCGAAGCGGGGCTGAACGGGCGCAGCCTGATCTATCCGCGCGGCAAGGTGCTGGGGGGCTGCTCCTCGATCAATGGCATGATCTATATGCGCGGTCAGGCGCAGGATTATGACACCTGGGCGCAGATGGGCTGCACCGGCTGGGGCTGGGAGGATGTTCTGCCGCTCTTTACGGGCATGGAGGACCACTACAGGGGCGGCTCTGATCTGCATGGCGCGGGTGGTGAGTGGCGGGTGGAAAAGGCGCGGCTGCACTGGCCGGTTCTGGATGCCTTCCGCGATGCGGCGCTGCAGGCGGGGATCCCGGCAACCGATGATTTTAATAAAGGCACCAATGAGGGCGCGGGCTACTTTGAGGTGAACCAGCGGCGCGGGATCCGCTGGAATGCCTCGAAGGCCTTCCTGCATCCGGTTATGGGGCGGCCCAATCTGAAGGTGATCACCGGCGCTCAGGCCGGGCGGCTGATGATTGAGGGCGGTGAGGTTCAGGGCGTGCGCTGGAGCGTGAACGGGCAGGAGATGTCGGCCCGGGCGCGGCGTGAAACGGTGCTTTGTGCGGGCGCGGTCGGCACGCCGCAGCTGCTGGAGCTGTCGGGCGTCGGGCGCGGGGAGGTGCTGTCTGCAGCCGGGGTCAGCCAGGTCGCAGAGGTCGCGGGGGTCGGGGAAAATCTGCAGGATCACCTCCAGCTTCGGCTGATTTATAAGGTAAAGGGCGTGCGCACCCTGAATGAAAGGGCCTCAAGCCTGTTCGGTAAGGCGATGATCGGAGCGGAATATCTCTTCAACCGCTCCGGCCCGATGTCGATGGCCCCCAGCCAGCTGGGGATTTTCTCAGCTTCGGGTCCGGAAAAGGCGACCCCGGATCTGGAGTGGCATGTGCAGCCGGTCAGCCTCGATAAATTCGGCGATCCGGTGCACAGCTTTCCCGCCATTACCGCCAGCGTCTGCAATCTGCGCCCCGAAAGCCGGGGCAGCATTCACATTAAATCCGGCGACTTCCGCGAAGGCCCTTCGATCCGGCCGAACTACCTCTCGACTGAGGGCGATCTGGAGGTCGCCGCCCGCTCCATCCGGCGCACGCGCGAGATTGCGGCGCAGCCCGCCTTCGCGCGTTACAGCCCGGAAGAGTTCAAGCCAGGTCCGTCCTACAGCACAGATGAAGATCTGCGGCGCGCCGCCCGCGATATCGGCACCACCATTTTCCACCCTGTCGGCACCTGCCGCATGGGCGCAGATGACGGCGCGGTGGTGGATCCGCGTCTGCGGATGAAGGCTCTGGGCCGTCTGCGGATCGCTGATGCGTCAGTGATGCCGGTCATCACTTCAGGCAATACCAATTCGCCCACGCTGATGATCGCGGAGAAAGCGGCGAAGATGATCCTGGAGGATGCCCGCTGAAACGCTGAGCCGAGAAGCAGAGGGGGATCACAGCGTTGCGAACCTCTGCCATCGCCCGGCTGATCTGAACGGCCCTCTCAGGGCGGGGCTGCATTCGGGATTATTTCCCCGACCGGTCCTGTGTCACCCGGGGTGGCATGCGGGCCGAACCTTTCAATGAAGCTTCCTGACGTCCCAGGTACAGAGGATGTGAGAGAATCACAGCAGGGCTTCCGGCTTCTGGCCATTGCCAGTGAAGCCAGAAGGAGCAGAGATGCGATTACAGCTTCCATGACTTCTCCTCTTGCACAGCGGAGAGGGAAGTATGGCCGCACCATATTTCGGATTGGTAAAGATTGCCCGGTGCACAGCCTGGAACAACAAAAAAGCCATCCCGAAGGATGGCTTTTTTGTTACTGGAGCGGGCGAGGCGATTCGAACGCCCGACCCTAACCTTGGCAAGGTTATGCTCTACCCCTGAGCTACGCCCGCTCTCTGTGAGGGGGTGTTTACGTCCCGCCGTGGCGCTCTGCAAGAGGAAAAAACGCGCCAGGAGAAAAATTCGAAGCCTCTGATAAGGCGGGGCTTTCCGGATCAGCGCGCCTCGGCTTTGGGCTGCGCCAACAGCCAGATCAGCGCGGCCCCCGCCAGCACGAGGAAGGGCAGCATGGCCATATTCACCGCCTGCCAGCCCTCTTCCACCGAGCCTCCGGCGCAGTTCATCAGACCGCCCGAGGAAAAGCTGGCCATGGTCACGCCGCCAAAGACGATCAGATCATTCAGACCCTGCATCCGGCCGCGCTCGGCGGGGCTGTGATGGGCGGTCAGCATGGCGGTGGCACCGACAAAGCCGAAGTTCCAGCCGACCCCGAGAAGGATCAGCGCAAGGAAGAAATTCTCCAGCGCGACGCCGCTCATGGCGACGGCACCGGCGGAGGCGAGGATCACAAGGCCCATGCCCACAACTTTGGTGGCCCCGAAGCGCGCGATGATATGGCCGGTGAAAAATGAAGGCGCATACATCGCCAGCACATGGGCGGTGACCACATTGGCCGCATCGGAGGTCTCAAAGCCGCAGCCCACCACCGCCAGCGGCGAGGAGGTCATAATGAGGTTCATCAGCGCATAAGAGACCGTGGCGCAGATCACCGAGACCGCAATGGCGGGGGTTTTCAACAGCTCCATCCGGCTGCGGCCCTGGAAGGCTCCGGGCACCGGGGCCGGGGGCTTGGGGATCTTCAGCCCGGCGAACAGGAACACGCCGACAACGTTAAGACCAATGACCGCCAGATAGGTGCCGAGGAAGGGGAAAACGAAGGCCTCAGCCGTCAGTTTGACCAGTTGCGGGCCAAGGAGGGCGGACAGCAGCCCCCCCGCCATCACCCAGGAAATCGCCTTGGGGCGGAAAGCCTCAGAAGCTGTATCGGTGGCGGCGAAGCGGTAAAACCCCTGGGCGCTCATATAGATCCCGGTGAACAGCGCACCGAGAACGAAAAGCGGAAAGCTTTGAATATAAAGCGCAATTGCCCCAAGGATCGCCCCGAACATGCCCCCGACTGCCCCCGCCACAAAGCCCGCGCGGCGGCCGTGCTTTTGCATCATCGACGACAAAGGCGTGGCCGAGAGCATCGAGCCGATCACCGTGGCCGAGATCGGCAGCGTGGCCCAGCAGGGGTTGGAGGCGAGAGACTGCCCCGCCAGGCCCGCGATCGTAAAGATCATCGGCATCTGCGCGCCCAGCACGGCCTGAGCCGCGACGAGCACAAACACGTTCTTCCGGGCAAGCCGGTCATCGGGGGCGGGGGTGAGGGGGGCTGTCTGGCTCATAAGCGGGGACGCTAGGCCCGGGCGTCACGGCCTGCAAGAGGGCAGTTTGAAGCCATGGCTGATGGCCCCTGTCTGTTGCGGCGCAGCCTCAGCCGGGGCGCTGTGCGGGGGCGGGCGGACCTGCGGTCTGGGGCCGCAATTTCCCTGCGCCCCTTGCGGGGGGGCGGACGCGATACTAAGACTCTGACAAGAGTGCTGTGGCATAACCCTGTCAGGGCGGTTCCAGAGCCAGTGAAATCAGAGGCGGGCAAAGATGCGTGATCCGGCAGACTTCTACATGAACACCCTCGTGCCCATGGTGGTTGAGCAGACCAGCCGTGGCGAGCGGGCCTATGACATCTTCTCGCGCCTGCTGAAGGAGCGGATCATCTTTCTGTCGGGCCCCGTGCATGACGGCATGTCGACGCTGATCGTGGCGCAGCTGCTGTTTCTGGAAGCGGAAAACCCGAACAAAGAAATCAGCATGTATATCAACAGCCCCGGCGGTGTTGTGACCTCGGGCCTGTCGATCTATGACACGATGCAGTATATCAAACCGAAGGTCTCGACCCTGGTGGTCGGCCAGGCGGCCTCGATGGGCTCGCTGCTGCTGACCGCGGGTGAGCCGGGCATGCGCTATTCGCTGCCCAACAGCCGCGTCATGGTGCACCAGCCTTCGGGCGGCTATCAGGGCCAGGCGACGGATATCATGATCCACGCCCGCGAGACCGAAAAGCTGAAGCGCCGTCTGAACGAGATTTACGTCAAACACACCGGCAACAGCTATGAGACCATTGAAGCCGGTCTTGAGCGTGACAATTTCATGTCGGCCGAAGAGGCGAAAGCCTGGGGTCTGATCGACGAAATCGTCGAGACCCGCGGCAAAGCCGACCCGGACGCAAAGTAACGCCTTCGGGGGTTGAGAGAGACTCCGTGCTCCCGTAATCTCGCGGGAGCAGCTTATGAGGGCCCGGCAGGGCCAAAGGAACGGAACGCATGGCAAGCAATTCGGGCGACAGCAAAAACACCCTCTACTGCTCGTTCTGCGGTAAGAGCCAGCACGAGGTGCGCAAGCTGATCGCCGGGCCGACGGTGTTCATCTGCGATGAATGCGTTGAGCTTTGCATGGATATCATCCGCGAAGAGACCAAGTCTTCGGGGCTGAAATCTGCAGATGGTGTGCCGACGCCGCGCGAGATCGCGAAGGTGCTCGATGATTATGTGGTGGGACAGGAACATGCCAAGCGCGTCCTCGCGGTGGCGGTTCATAACCACTACAAACGTCTGAACCATTCGGGCGGCAAAGCCGGTGACATCGAGCTTGCGAAATCGAACATCCTGCTGATCGGGCCGACCGGCACGGGGAAAACCCTGCTGGCGCAGACCCTGGCGCGGATCCTCGATGTGCCTTTCACCATGGCCGATGCGACCACGCTGACGGAAGCGGGCTATGTGGGGGAGGATGTTGAGAATATCATCCTGAAGCTTCTTCAGGCCTCGGAATATAACGTTGAGCGCGCGCAGCGCGGCATCGTTTATATCGATGAGGTGGATAAGATCACCCGCAAGTCGGACAACCCTTCGATCACCCGGGACGTTTCGGGCGAGGGTGTTCAGCAGGCACTTCTGAAGATCATGGAGGGCACCGTGGCCTCTGTGCCGCCGCAGGGCGGGCGCAAGCATCCGCAGCAGGAGTTTCTGCAGGTCGATACCACCAATATCCTTTTCATCTGCGGCGGCGCGTTTGCGGGTCTGGAAAAGATCATTGCACAGCGCGGTTCCGCGAAGGGTATTGGCTTTGGCGCGGCAGTGCGGGGTCCGGAAGAGCGGGGCACGGGCGAGCTTTTCAAAGAGCTGGAGCCGGAAGATCTGCTGAAATTCGGTCTGATTCCGGAATTCGTTGGCCGTCTGCCGGTGATCGCGACGCTTGCTGATCTGGATGAAGACGCGCTGATCACGATTCTCTCGGAGCCGAAGAACGCGCTGGTCAAGCAGTACCAGAAGCTCTTTGAGATCGAGAATGTGAAGCTGACCTTCACGGGTGATGCGCTGTCGGCCGTCGCCAAGCGCGCCATCAAGCGCAAAACCGGTGCGCGGGGTCTGCGCTCGATCATGGAAGATATCCTGCTGGATACCATGTTTGAGCTGCCGGGCATGGAGGATGTGCAGGAAGTGGTGATCAGTGACGACGTCGTGAACGGCGCGTCAAAACCGCTGCTGGTGCATACCGATGCGGCGAAGAAAAAGCAGGCGGCAAGCGCCTGAGACGGATGAGGGCGGGAGGAAACTCCCGCCCTTTGCTTTTGTGGCCGGCACCCGGGGGCTTTGCGCCCCCGGACCCCCGCAGAGTATTTTTGAAAAAGCCAAAGTCAGGGGGCGTGGGATGGTGCGGCGGATTTCGTCCGGCTCGGTCTTTGAGGCGGAGATCGGCTATAGTCGGGCGGTGGTACAGGGCGGGATGGTCTATGTCTCGGGCACGACGGGCTATGATTATGCGACCATGACCCTGCCGGAAGAGGTGGAGGCGCAATGCGCCAATACGATTGCGACCCTTGGCCGGGTGCTGGAGGAGGCCGGATCCTCGCTCGATCAGGTGGTGCGGGTGCGTTATATTTTGCCGGACCGGCGGGATTTTCCGAAATGCTGGCCGCAGTTGAGGGTGGCCTTTGCGCAGGCGCGCCCGGCGGCGACGATGATTGAGGCGCGTCTGATGGAGGATGCGATGAAAATCGAGATTGAAGTGACGGCGGTCTGTGGCGAATAAACGCAGGCCCTCTGGACCCCGGGCTGCGGTTTTTTTATAACCGGGCCAACTGAACGCGTGGAGTCGCCATGAAGAACTTTCTCCTCAGTTTCGCGACCTGGTGGAATGGCCAGACGCTGAACACCCGCTTCCACACCTGGCGTCACGGGGTGAAGGTCGGCGAAGATCCGCAGGGTAATATCTATTACCAGTCGAAAGACGGCAAGCGCCGCTGGGTCATCTTCAATGGTGAGATGCAGGCAAGCCGGGTGCCGACCGACTGGCATGGCTGGATGCATCACACCTTCGCTGAGCCGCCGACCAAAGCGCCGCTGGCCCATAAGGTCTGGGAAAAGCCGCATATGGAGAACCCGACGGGCACCTCTGCGGCCTATGCGCCCGCCGGCTCGCTGATGCGTGCGGCCCCTGTGCAGCGCCGCGATTATGAGGCCTGGCAGCCCGAATGAGCGAGGGCAGCAAGGCAGAGGTCGCGGTCGGAGCAGCAGTGCTCGCGGTCGCAGCCGGGTTTCTGATTTACGCAGCCCAGGTGACCGGTCTTGGTCCCTCGGGTGGCGCTTATGAGTTGCGGGCGCAGTTTCGCTCGATTGAAGGGGTGCGCGCCGGGACGGATGTGCGGATCGCGGGTGTGAAGGTTGGCACCGTGACCTCGACTTCGCTCGATCCGCAGAGCTTCATGGCGGAGGCGCGGTTTACCGTGCGTGACGGCGTGGAGATCCCCGAGGACAGCACCGTGATGATCTCCTCTGAGGGGCTGCTGGGCGGCAACTTTGTGGAAATCTCGCCTGGCGGTTCGCCCGACGTGCTGCCGCCTGGGGCAGAGGTTGAGGATACCCAAGGGGCGGTCGGGCTGATTTCGCTGCTGATGAAATTCGTGGGCGGCGACAAAAAGGATGAGGCGGAATGATCCGTGTGGCCCTTCTGGCTTTGCTGATGGCCACGCCTGCGGCGGCGCAGGCGGTAACAGAGGGGCGTGGAGCGGAGCTGCGCTGGCTTGATAAGATGTCGGGCGAGACGGCGGATGTGGAGTTGTCGCGCGGCCAGGCTGCGGTCTGGGGGCGGCTGACCATTCAGCTCGACAGCTGCCGCTCTCCGGCGGACAATTCCACCTCGGAGGCCTGGGCCCATCTGACCATCCGCGACTCGGTGGCAGATAAGGCGGTCTTCAACGGCTGGATGCTGGCGAGTTCACCGGCGCTTTCGGCGCTGGATCATCCGCGTTACGATGTCTGGGTTCTGCGCTGCCTGCAGAGCTGAGCCTGCGGCACTTTCCCGATTGAGCCTCCACCCCATTTCGGGGTAGGAGCAACCTTTGGGTGCCGCGCGAAAGGATATTGCCATGAAGTTTCTTGATCTGTGCAAGGTCTATATCCGGTCGGGCGGCGGCGGCGGCGGTGCGGTCTCCTTCCGGCGTGAGAAGTTTATCGAATTCGGCGGCCCTGACGGCGGCGATGGCGGCAACGGCGGCTCGGTCTATGCCGAAGCGGTGGACGGGCTGAACACGCTGATCGACTTCCGCTATCAGCAGCACTTCTTTGCCAAGAACGGCCAATACGGCATGGGCAGCCAGCGCACCGGGCGCAACGGCGAAGACATCGTGCTGCGCGTTCCCGTCGGCACTGAGATCCTCGACGAAGACGAAGAAACCGTGATCGCCGATCTGACCGAAGTGGGGCAGCGCGTTGAGCTGGCGCATGGCGGTAACGGCGGCTGGGGCAACCTTCGCTTCAAATCTTCGACCAACCGCGCCCCCTCCCGCGCGAATCCTGGTCAGGAAGGCGTGGAGCGGACCCTCTGGCTGCGTCTGAAGCTGATTGCAGACGCGGGCCTGCTGGGCCTGCCCAATGCGGGCAAATCGACCTTCCTCGCTGCCACCTCCAATGCGCGTCCGAAGATCGCGGATTACCCCTTCACCACCCTGGTCCCGAACCTCGGTGTTGTGGGTGTTGATGGCAAAGAATTCGTCATGGCCGATATCCCGGGCCTGATCGAGGGCGCTTCCGAAGGGCGCGGCCTTGGCGATCAGTTCCTTGGCCACGTTGAGCGTTGCGCCGTTCTTCTGCACCTCGTCGACGGCACCTCCGAGACGGTGGCGGATGATTACCGCACCATCATCGGTGAGCTGGAAGCCTATGGCGGGGAACTGGCTGAGAAACGCCGCATCACCTGCCTGAATAAGGTTGACGCGCTGGACCCTGACACTCTGGCTGAGCGTCTGGCAGAATTGAAAGAAGCCGCCGGTGGCCCGGTTCATGCTATCTCGGGCGCGGCAGGCATCGGTCTGCAGGAGGTGCTTCGGGCATTGATGAGCGAAATCGAAGCCCGTAAAGCTGAAGCAGCAGATGATGAGGCGGGGCCCTGGCGCCCCTGAGGTGAGGCCCTGAGATGACTGCCCCTGATGTGACCCGGGCGCGCCGCCTGGTGGTGAAAATCGGCTCCGCTTTGCTGGTGGACCGAGTGACGGGCCTGCGCGGTGACTGGCTGCGCGGCCTGGCCGAAGATGTCGCCAGCGCACGTGCGCGGGGGACCGATGTTGTGCTCGTGTCCTCAGGCTCGATCGCGCTTGGCCGCCGCGTCCTTGGCCTGCCAGAGGGCGCACTGCCGCTTGAGCAGTCTCAGGCTGCCGCCGCAGTGGGGCAGATCCGTCTTGCGCGCGCTTACGAAGAAGTCCTGGCCCCGCATGGGCTGAAGGCGGCCCAGGTCCTGGTGACCCTTGAGGACACCGAGGACCGCCGCCGCTACCTCAACAGCCGCGCGACGCTGGAAACGCTGCTGAGCCTCGGTGTCATCCCGATCGTCAATGAAAATGACACCGTCGCCACGGATGAGATCCGCTTTGGCGACAACGACCGGCTGGCAGCACAGATCGCCGTGACCATCGGGGCGGATCAGCTGCTTCTGCTCTCCGATGTCGACGGCTTCTACAGCGCCAATCCGAAGACCGACCCCACCGCGCGGCGCTTTGATCTGCTCGATCACATCACCCCCGACATTGAAGCCATGGCCGGGGACCCGATCTCGGGCCTCTCCAAGGGCGGTATGAAGACCAAGCTGATGGCCGCCAAAACGGCCGTGGCCGGTGGCTGCGCCATGGCGATCATGGAGGGCTCGGTCTACCGGCCGCTCTCAGCACTGGCAAAGGATGCCAACCGCACCTGGTTCCTGCCGCTTTCAGATCCGCAACATGCCCGCAAGCGCTGGATTGCCGCGATGAAGCCCCGCGGCGCTGTGCAACTCGACGAGGGGGCAGTGCGGGCGCTTCATGCCGGAAAATCGCTTCTCCCGGCTGGTGTTACCCGCGTCAGCGGCAGTTTCGGGCGCGGAGAGGCGGTTCAGATCACCGACCCGAACGGGGCAGAACTGGCCAAGGGTCTGATCCGCTACACCGATGCCGAAGCCCGCGCCATTGCCGGCCACCACAGCTCTGCCATTGAGGGGATCCTCGGCTATCCCGGCCGCGCAGCACTGATCCACCGCGACGATCTCGCGATCTGAAGCACCCTAAGGCTTTGGCTTTTTAGAAATACTCCGGGGGCCCGGGGGCAGCGCCCCCGGCCTCGCCGTCTTTCACTCCGCCTCAGCGCGTCGGCACCGGCTCTTCACCGCTGTAATCGTAAAATCCGCGCTTGACCTTGCGGCCCAGCCAGCCGGCTTCGACATATTTTACCAAAAGCGGGCAGGGGCGGTATTTGGTATCTGCCAGCCCCTCATGCAGCACATTCATGATGGAGAGGCAGGTATCAAGCCCGATGAAATCCGCAAGCTCCAGCGGCCCCATCGGATGATTGGCCCCCAGCTTCATCGACTGATCGATCGAGCGCACATTCCCCACCCCTTCATAAAGCGCATAGACCGCCTCATTGATCATCGGGATCAGGATGCGGTTGACGATAAAGGCGGGAAAATCCTCTGCCGAAGCGGCGGTCTTACCCAGCGTCGCCACCACCTTCAGCAGCGCCTGATAGGTCTCTTCGCTGGTCTGAATGCCCCGGATCAGCTCCACAAGCTGCATCACCGGCACCGGGTTCATAAAGTGAAAGCCCATGAAGCGCTCGGGACGCTCGGTCCCTGCAGCCAGACGCGTAATCGAGATCGAGGAGGTATTGGAGGTGAGAATCGTCTCAGGCCCCAGATGCGGGCGCAGCTCCTCAAAAAGCTTCACCTTCACCGCTTCCCGCTCCGTCGCGGCCTCGATGATCAGATCAGAGGGGCCAAGCTCGGCCAGGACCTGGGTCGTGCGGATGCGCCCGAGCGCTGCCGTCATCTCCCCTTCCGTGGTTTTCCCCCGGCTCACCTGACGCTCCAGATTGCGCGCAATCAGGGCCACGGCCTTTTCCAGTGCCTCAGCGGAAATATCAGTCAGAACAACATCATATCCCGATTGCGCAAAGACATGCGCGATGCCGTTTCCCATCTGTCCGGCACCAATGACGCCAACTGAACGGATTTCCATATTTGCCTCCGGGAGATGTCCGAGAGCGACATTAGGCCGCGTGGCTGCAGAAGTGCAAGGCCGCAGCGCTTAACCCGATTTTATCACTCCCCGGCTAAACAGAGAGCGGGTGTGAAATAAGGGGGTGGTCATGAGCAGGCATATGCCGCTCAGCGCCGAGCCGGTGTTTGCGACGTGCCAGTTCGGGCAGTCGCGTCTGCGGTTTCGTGCGCAGGAGACTGTATTGGGGCGCGCTGATGTTACGGTACTCGGCAGTGGGATCAGTTTCGGGCGGTTCTGCCGCGAGCCATGGCCTGATCTTCTGGCACGCGGTGCGGGGCTGCGGCTGCGCAACCTCGCTGTGCCGCAAACAGGGCCGGAGGCCTGGGCGCAGGATGATGATCTGATGGCCCTTGCCCTGCGGTCGTCGCTGCAGATTGTCGAACTGCCCTGCTGCCTGCGCGTCTCAAACCGCTTCTGGCAGCTGCATCCGCGCCGCAATGACCGTATCATCCGTGTGCTGCCGCCGCTGAAGGCGCTTTATCCGGAGCTGGATCTGGCGGAAGTGATCTTTTCGGGCCATCTCCTGCGGCTGCTTGAAAGCATCTGCCCGCGCCGCTTCGCCCTGGTGCAGGAGGCGGCTGCAAGGGCCTGGCTGGACCGTATGGGCGCGCTTCTGGCGGATCTTCCGGGACCCGTTGTGCTTTTATGGCTGCATATGCCACAGCCGCGGGCGCTGTCGCCCGGCGCGGATCTGGTGCAGGCGCTGCGCAATCAGGTCCGTGCGGTGGTTGAGGTGAATGTCTCTCCGCCGCCAGGGGCGCAGGGCCCCGAAGGCCACTTCCCGGACGCCGCCTCCCACCGCAGAATAGCGGATCGTCTGCGCGACATGCTCTGACAGGGATGTCAAAAAGGGCGCCCGAAGGCGCCCTTTCCGCATCCTGCCCCGCCGAAGCGGATCAGAGTTTGCCGGTCAGTTCCGGAACGATCTGGAAGAGATCGCCAACAAGGCCGTAGTCCGCGACCTGGAAGATCGGTGCTTCTTCGTCTTTGTTGATCGCAACGATGACCTTTGAGTCCTTCATCCCCGCAAGGTGCTGGATCGCACCCGAGATGCCGACCGCGATATAAAGCTGCGGTGCCACGACCTTACCGGTCTGGCCGACCTGCAGATCGTTCGGTGCATAGCCCGAATCGACCGCCGCGCGCGAGGCGCCAACAGCCGCGCCGAGTTTGTCAGCCAGCTGGCCCACAATCGCGAAGTTCTCTTCCGAGCCGACGCCACGACCGCCCGAAACGACGATCTTCGCCGAGGTCAGGTCCGGACGATCCGAGGCCGCAACCTTGTCTTCCACCCAGGCCGAGAGGTCCGAGGCTTTGGCAGCCACCGCTTCGACCGCCGCCGAACCGGTCTGACCCGCCGCCGCGAAAGCAGCGGTCCGAACGGTAAAGACCTTAACCTTATCGGAAGACTTTACGGTTTGAATGGCGTTACCGGCATAGATCGGGCGCGAGAAGGTCTCGGCGTCCACGACGTCCACAACATCGGAGAGAACCATGACATCCAGAAGCGCCGCTGCGCGGGGCAGCACGTTCTTCGAGAAGGCGGTGGCCGCCGCCGCGATGTGGCTATAGTTGCCCGCAAGCGAAACGATCAGATCCGCGACCGATTCCGCAAGGCCGTGGCCTGCGTCTTCGGCGTGCAGAACTTTGGCCGCACCGTCGAGCTTTGCAGCCTCCGCGGCCGCCGAAGCGGGGCCCGTGACGAGGATATGGACCTCGCCCAGGGCTTTCACCGCCGAGAGGGTTTTGGCGACGGCATCGGTTGCCAGTGCGCCGTTGTTGACATCAGCAAGCAGCAGAACAGCCATCAGAGAACCCCCGCTTCGTCTTTCAGTTTCGCAATCAGCTCATCCACCGAGCCGACTTTCACACCGGCTTTACGACCGGCGGGCTCTGCGGTTTTCACCACGGTCAGGCGCGGGGTGACATCGACGCCGTAATCGGCAGCGGTCTTTTCCTCGAGCGGCTTTTTCTTCGCCTTCATGATGTTCGGCAGCGAGGCATAGCGCGGCTCGTTGAGGCGCAGGTCAGCGGTGATGACCGCCGGGAGCTTCACTTTGATGGTCTGCAGACCGCCGTCGACTTCGCGGGTCACGGTGGCGGCATCGCCCTCAACCGAGACTTCCGACGCAAAAGTTGCCTGAGCCCAGCCCAGCAGGGCCGCCAGCATCTGACCGGTGGCGTTCAGATCGTTGTCGATCGCCTGCTTGCCAGCCAGAATGATCTGCGGCTGCTCTTCTTTGGCGACGGCGGCCAGAAGTTTGGCAACGGCCAGCGGCTCGATGTCGGTGTGAACGTCCGAAGAGGCTTCAATCAGGATCGCGCGGTCCGCGCCCATGGCCAGCGCGGTGCGCAGGGTTTCCTGAGCCTGTTTCACGCCGATCGAGACCACGACGATCTCGGTGGCCACGCCTTTTTCCTTCAGACGGATCGCCTCTTCGACGGCGATTTCGTCAAAGGGGTTCATCGACATTTTCACGTTGGCGAGGTCAACCCCCGAGCCGTCCGCTTTCACACGGGCCTTCACGTTATAGTCGATGACCCGCTTTACGGGGACAAGAACCTTCATCGGCACATCTCTCCATCCTGACGTGACCTGACGCGCAGGTCACAGATCCGATCCGAAGCGGTGTTAGCCTGTCCACATCTTTTAGGACAGGTCAAAAAGACGCAGGACAGATCATAACGTGGCGTTGCCATTAGCCCCTTGTCAGGCCCGGGACCCAGAGCACATCCTTGGTTCCGCTATCATTTGCAATTCGCCCGGCCACGAAAAACCAGTCTGACAGGCGGTTGAGGTAGCGGATTGCCGCCGGGTTCACTGATTCGTGCTGCGAGAGCGCAACGGCCAGCCGCTCTGCACGGCGGCAGACGGTGCGGCAGAGGTGCAGATGCGCCGCCAGGGCAGAGCCGCCGGGCAGGATGAAACTGCGCAGCGGCGACAGATCCGCGTTCATCGCG
Source organism: Falsigemmobacter faecalis (assembly GCF_003863335.1). Classification (GTDB taxonomy): domain Bacteria; phylum Pseudomonadota; class Alphaproteobacteria; order Rhodobacterales; family Rhodobacteraceae; genus Wagnerdoeblera; species Wagnerdoeblera faecalis. The sequence goes on from NZ_RRAZ01000005.1 coordinate 167,693, forward strand.
TCAATCTCGCGTTCAAGCCGGTCGACCTGGGGGTCGATCATCCGCAGCACCGGATATCCGGCTTCAGCATCTTTTTCCATCGCCGGGCGGCCCAGGTCCGCGCCGAGATCAAAGAGATCGTTCGAAATCCGCGCGAGGGCCGCATCAAGATCGCCATGCGCGTGAAGGCGCGCAAGGCCCACGGTGGCATTGGTCTCATCCACGGTGCCATAGGCCTCAACCCGGGCAGAGGATTTGGCGACGCGGGTGCCGTCGACCAGGGCGGTGTCGCCTTTGTCGCCGGTACGGGTGTAGATTTTTGACAAAACAACCATGTCAGTTGCCTCCATTCATGCGCGACCAGGCGAAGAGGATGATGAGCAGAACGGCCACGAACTGCGCCCCCACCCGCCATCGCATGATGCGGTTGCCGTGCTTACGGTTGAATTCCCCCCCGCGCGCGAAGGTCACGACGCCAAAAATCAGGATTGCGGCGACGAAAACGGTCGCGGCGACGGCGACAAAAAACAGCGGATCATCGGTCAGCATGGGGGGCTCCTCTCTCAGCTATGACGGATGTAGCCCATTTCCTGTAGCGGACCAGCAGAAAATGCCACATCCTGGGGTTGCAATACCGCGGGGCATGCCCGGGCTGTGCCGCATCGCCCCGGTCAGTGTAGCAGGTTCGCGTGAGGTAGATGGTATGACAGAGATCAGGACTGCGGATTACGTCCTGCGCGCAGTCATCGGGCGCCATCAGGGGCCCGTTCTTTTCAGTTTTCACTTCTATGATCCCCGGCCCGGGCTTGAGGGGCCGATTTTTGCAGAGGATTACGCCCAGGCGCGCGGCTGGAACTGGATCGGGCTGAAGCCGCGGGTGAACGACTGGTATCAGGGCGCTGAGGTGCCGGAGTTGCTCGACCAGGCCCGCCAGATCGCGGGGGATCTTCCGCTGATCGTCTATGGGCCCAGTATGGGGGCCTTTGCGGCGGTGAATTTCGCGGCCAGGCTCAGGGCGGATTACGTGCTGGCGCTGGCACCGCAGGTGACGGTCAATCCTGCAAAGGCGCTTTATGATGATCGCTGGGCGGCAGAGTCGGCGCAGATTACCTTTCGCCACGAATGGATTGAGCAAAGCCCCCCGATCCGACGCGGGCTTTTGATCTACAGCAGTCATCGCCGTGAGGCCGCACATGCACATGAGATCCTGCGCCACCATCCGGGGCTGACGCCCATGGTGGTGCCCTTTGCCGGCCATCAGCCCGGCTGGGTGCTGAGCGAGGCGGATGTCCTGGGCGATGTCGTGGCGGCCGCCATGCAGGACCGCATTCCGCTGCCTCATACAAGGTTGAAGCTGCGGCGCAACCGGTTGCGATCAAAGACCTATGTGCAGGAATTGTTGTTCTGGCTGCAAAAGCGCGGATCGGCTGAGGCCGGGCTGCGGCTGATCCTGCAACTGTCGCCGGGCCTGTTGCAGCATTGGCCGATCGCGCTCGCCCGTCACCTGTGTCTGCGCGATCTGGGGCGGCTGGATGCGGCGGCTGAGGTTCTGGAGCCATGGCTGGCGGCCACTGAGCATGGGGACCTGGCCGCCTGGCATCTGGCGCAGTTGAGCCGGCCACCCTGCCATGAAAAAGGCCCCGCGCGGGCGGGGCCTTTTTAAAATCCGGCGTGTCAGCCTCAGCCGATGGCGGCGGCTTTCACGTCTTCGTCGACGTTGCCGAGATATTGAGCGAAGTTCTTCGAGAACATCTCCACCAGTTTCTGCGCCTGTGCGTCATAGGCCGAAGCGTCGGCCCAGGTCGAACGCGGATCCAGCAGGCCGGTGTCAACGCCCGGAACCGCGACCGGAACCTCAAAGCCGAAGTTCGGGTCAACGCGGAATTCCACGTTGTTCAGCGAGCCATCAAGCGCTGCGGTCAGCAGAGCGCGGGTCGCCTTGATCGGCATACGCTTGCCGGTGCCATGCTTGCCGCCGGTCCAGCCGGTGTTGACCAGCCAGCAGGTTGCATCGGTCGCCGCGATTTTTTCCTGCAGCAGCTTGCCGTAAACTTCCGGGCGACGCGGCATGAAAGGCGCGCCAAAGCAGGTCGAGAAGGTCGGAGTGGGTTCCGTCACGCCGCGCTCGGTGCCCGGGGTCTTCGAGGTGAAGCCCGACAGGAAGTGATACATCGCCTGAGCCGAGGACAGACGCGCGATCGGCGGCAGAACACCAAAAGCATCGCAGGTCAGCATGATGACGTTCTTCGGCTGGCCCCCCATGCCGGTCTCCGATGCGTTGGAGATATACTCCAGCGGATAGGCGCAGCGCATGTTGTCGGTCAGCGAGTTGTCGTCAAAGTCCAGCTCAAGGGTGTCGGCGTCATAGACCATATTCTCGATGACGGTGCCGAACTTCGAGGTGGTGCCATAGATCTCCGGCTCAGCTTCCGCCGAGAGGTTGATCGTTTTGGCATAGCAGCCGCCTTCGAAGTTGAAGGTGCCGTTGTCCGACCAGCCATGCTCATCGTCGCCGATGAGAACGCGATTCGGATCAGCCGAAAGCGTGGTTTTACCGGTGCCCGACAGACCGAAGAAGACAGCGGTGTCTTCCGGGTTGCCGACGGCATGGTTGGCCGAGCAGTGCATCGGCATGATGCCTTTTTCCGGCAGCAGGTAGTTCAGCAGCGTGAAGACCGACTTCTTGTTCTCACCGGCATATTCGGTATTGCCGATCAGGATGAGCTTCTTGTCGAAGTTCAGCGCGATGACAGTCTCAGTCCGGCAGCCGTGACGGGCCGGGTCTGCCTTGAATTTCGGGCAGTTGATGATCGTCCATTGCGGCACAAAGCTGTCGAGCTCTTCGCGCGCCGGGCGGCGCAGCAGGTGCCGGATGAACAGGTTGTGCCAGGCCAGCTCCGAGACCACGCGCACGTCCAGACGATGTGCGGGATCCGCGCCGCCGAACAGGTCCTGAACGAAATAGTCGCGGCCTTTCATGTGCTCCAGCATGTCGGCGTGGAGCAGATCAAAGGCCTCGGGGGTCATCGGGGCGTTGTTTTCCCACCAGATGGAATTTTCCACCGAAGGAGTGCGGACAACGAATTTGTCCTTGGGCGAACGGCCCGTAAACTGACCCGTCGACACCAGGAAGGCTCCGCCCTGACCCAGGCGGCCCTCACCGCGCGACACGGCAGCTTCTACAAGCGCCGGTTCGATCAGGTTGTAATAGACGTTGCCAAGACCGGTTACACCTTGATCTTCAAGCTTCCGGGCCGGGTTCACGCGTCCATGATCCATGTGCAGGCTCCATGCCGCCTGAGCGGCCTCTTCAGTGAAACTCGGCGGGACACCGTGACTAAACCCGCCGTTCGAGCCCCTCGGGGCCCGATGGCGGCGCTATAACACGCCCGCGCGGTCTGGGAACAGGGAACATTCCTCAGTTAGCGCAACCAGGTGTGGTTTAGCGCAACCACCCTCAGAAGTTGCGACATATTAGTCAAAGCCTGGGAATTAGTGAGGTTATCTGGAGCAGTTCGGGTGGCGCGATTCGCGTTTCCGGTTGAAGAAGGCCCTCAAAATAAGGACAATGTGCCTAAAAGCAGGCATTGAACAGTAGTTCGGGGATGGTGTGATGTCGCGTATCGCGCTTGTGGACGACGACAGGAATATTCTGACGTCGGTATCAATCACTCTTGAGGCCGAGGGCTTTGAGGTGGAAACTTATAACGACGGTCAGTCGGCGCTGGACGCGTTCAACCGCAAATTGCCTGATCTGGCAGTGCTTGACATTAAAATGCCCCGTATGGACGGCATGGATCTGCTTCAGAGGCTGCGGCAGAAGACCAATATTCCTGTGATCTTTCTGACCTCGAAAGATGATGAAATCGACGAGCTTCTGGGCCTGCGGATGGGCGCGGATGACTATATCCGCAAACCCTTCAGTCAGCGCCTTCTGGTAGAGCGGATTCGCGCACTTCTGCGCCGTCAGGAATTCCGCGAAGGCGCTGAGGCGCCGCAAAGCGAAGAAAGCCGTCTGATGGAGCGGGGAAACCTGCGCATGGATCCGCTGCGGCACTCGGTGACCTGGAAAGGCCAGGATGTTTCGCTGACCGTGACGGAGTTTCTTCTGCTGCAGGCGCTGGCGCAGCGGCCGGGCTTTGTGAAGTCGCGCGATCAGCTGATGGATGTCGCCTATGACGATCAGGTCTATGTTGATGACCGCACGATCGACAGCCATGTAAAGCGCCTGCGCAAGAAAATGCGCGCGGTCGACAGTGAGTTCTCGGCCATCGAAACGCTTTACGGCATCGGTTATCGTTACAACGAAGAATGAGCGCCGCTTCCCCCCACCTCTCTGATCGTCCGCTGCAGCCTTCGCGCCCCAATGAGGGGAGCGTGGTGCTGGGAGAGGACTGGGTCAGCCCCGCAGGAACGGCGGATGCCGATCTGCGTGACCGCCGCCGCCGTCGCGGTATGCTCTCGCTTAACCGCTCGCCACTGGCGAGAAAGATCGTCATTTTCAACCTGCTGGCCCTGGTCATTATGGTGGCGGGGGTGCTGTTTTTGCATCCTTTCCGCACCAGCCTTCTGGTCCAGCGTGAGGCGGCACTGGTCACTGAGACCCGGCTGATTGCCTCGCTGCTGGAACTGCAGGGTGAAAAGGGGACGGTGCAGGCGGCGCAACTGGCCGATCTGCCGCGTTCGCCGCGCACCGAGCTGCGGCTTTACGATCCCTCCGGGCGCGCAATTCTGAACGCGCCGGCCTCTGATGATCCGGCGGAAGCAGGCAGGCTGCTGCCGGCTGAAAATACCTTTCTGAGCGATCTTCTCTCCTCGGTCTGGCAACTTGTCGCGGATATGATCCCCGGCGGCGCGCTGCCGCGCGAGGCAGCGGTGCGCGCGGATGTGGCGGCGGGTCTGGTCGCGCAGGTGCTTTCAAACGGGCAGGCGGCTTCGGTCCGCAGTCAGGATGAGCGGGGGGAGACGCTCTTTTCCGTGGCCGCTCCGCTGCGCCAGGGCGACAGGTTAAGTGGCATTGTGGTGGCCCTGACCGAAGGCGGCGCGCTGGACCGCCTGGTCCGCAATGAGCGCGAGCAGATCCTGCGGATGTTCGCCATCGCGCTGGTGGTCTCGGTCGCTCTCAGCCTGGTGCTGGCCTCAACCATCGCCAATCCCCTGGCCGATCTGGCTGCCGCCGCAGAGCTGGGCCGCGACCGCAACGCCCGCAAGCTGGCGCCCGGGCGGGTGCGAATCCCCGATCTGACCGCACGGCCCGATGAGATTGGCCGGCTGTCGGGTGCTTTGCGCGGGATGGTTGCCGCACTCTATGACCGGATCGACGCCAATGAGCAGTTCGCGGCCGATGTCGCGCATGAGATCAAGAACCCGCTGGCCTCGCTGCGCTCTGCCGTGGGCAGTCTGCGTCTGGTCAGCAAGCCCGAGCACCGCGACCGCCTGCTTGATGTGATCGATCACGACGTGCGCCGCCTTGACCGTCTGGTCAGCGATATCTCCAACGCATCGCGCCTCGACAGTGAGCTGGTCAAAGAGGAAGAAGAAGAGTTCAACCTTCTGCGCACGCTGAAGAATATCAACGAGTTTCTGGGCCAGCAGGCGGAGGAAAAGGGCGTCGATTTCATCACCGATCTGCCCTCTGATCCGATCCTGATCCATGGTCTTGAGGGGCGGCTGGCACAGGTCTTTGTCAATCTGATCGGCAATGCGATCTCCTTTTGCGAGGATGGCGATGCGGTGCGGGTCTGGCTGCGCAAGCGCGATAACCGCGTGCTGGTGGTCGTCGAGGACACCGGTCCGGGCATTCCGGAAGAGGCACTTTCCAAGATTTTCAACCGCTTCTACTCCGAGCGTCCGGAGGGACAGTTTGGGGAGCATTCGGGTCTGGGTCTGGCGATTTCCAAGCAGATCATCGAAGCTCATGGCGGCGTGATCTGGGCGGAAAATATCCGCCCCACGGAAGATGACATCACCTCACCGCCCTTAGGCGCGCGTTTTGTGGTGGGTCTGCGGGTGTGAGCCAACAGGTGACGCTGCACGCAGGCTGCGTCGACTTCGAGGGGCGCGGGGTTTTAATCACCGGTCCCTCCGGGGCGGGAAAATCCTCGCTGGCACTTCAGCTTATGGGGTTTGGCGGGCGCCTTGTGGCGGATGATCAACTGCGGGTGCGCGCCACGGCAGGCGGGCTGATCGCTTCGGCTCCGCCTGGGCTGCCGCATTTGATTGAGGCGCGCGGCATTGGCCTTTTGCGCGCTGAGCTTTACCCGGAAACCACGCTACATCTTTGGGTTGAGCTGACCCAGCGTCAAGGGCCAAGACTGCCGCAGTTATGTGACAGAGAGCTGCTCAATCACCGTCTGGAACTTGTCTCTGCGCCGCTCTCTTGCCATCTTGGGGCCGCGATCCGGCAATACATCCGGTGCGGACGGGAGAGTTAAAGTGAGTGAAATTTCGGGAGAAATTCAGCAGCGTCTTGTTCTGGTCACCGGACCCTCCGGGGCCGGGCGCGGCACGGCGATTTCGGTGCTGGAGGATCTCGGCTTTGAAGCCATTGATAACCTGCCGCTTTCTCTGATCCCGCGGCTGCTGGACGGGCCGATCCTTGGCCGCCGCGTGGCGCTTGGGATTGATGTGCGCAACCGCGATTTCAGCGCCTTCGGCTTTATCGAGCTGATTGATACGCTGACTGCGGATCCGCGGGTAACGCTTGAGCTTTTGTATCTCGACTGTCGGGTGGACACTCTGGTTCACCGCTATTCAGAGACCCGCCGCCGCCATCCGCTTTTGCCCTCACAGCCGCCGCTTGAGGGCATTTTGCGTGAGATGGATCTGCTGATCCCGATCCGCAACCGGGCTGATCTGCTGATCGACACCTCGGATCTCTCGCCCCATGATCTGAAGGCCGAGCTTGCGGCCTGGATCGGCGATGCGCCCGCACAAAGGCTGGCGGTCTCGGTGCAGAGTTTCAGCTATAAGCGCGGCATCCCGCGCGGCGTTGATATGATTTTTGACTGTCGTTTCCTGCGCAATCCCTATTGGGAGCCCGCTTTGCGCAAGCTCAACGGGCAGGACCCGGAGGTCGCGGATTACGTCAGCAGGGACCCGCGATTTGCCGAGTATTTTGACCGTGTCGCAGGTCTGGTAAGAATGTTGCTGCCTGCCCATATAGAGGAAGGCAAAGCCCATCTGGTGATTGGCTTTGGCTGTACGGGCGGGCAACACAGGTCTGTTGCAGTTGCAGAAAAACTGGGCGATACCCTGTCTCAGGAAGGCTGGCAGGTCGCAATCCGCCACCGCGAACTTGAGCGCGCCCCGCAGGGCACCGCGGCTGCGAAGAAACCCGCCGCGGGTGAGGAGTAAGTCAGCCGCTATGGGCCAGGCAATGTCTCAGATCTCAACCACCGCCGATATCGGCATTGTGATCGTCGCGCACGGCGGCCTCGCACGCGAGTTGCTTGCTGCGGTGCAGCATGTGGTGGGGGTGCAAAACGGTGTTCGTGCGGTCAGCATCGATGCAGATTACGACCGTACGGCGAAGTGGGTTGAGATCCGCGATGCCGCGATGTCGGTGGATGCCGGGGCGGGCGTGGCCGTGGTGGTCGATCTTCACGGCAGCTCTCCGGCCAACCTTTGTCAGGCCGTCAAAGGCCCGGGCGCGCGGCATATTCTGACCGGGGCCAATGTGCCTATGTTGCTAAAACTGATGCAATCCCGGCATCTTCCGCTGGACGAGGCGGTTCAGGCTGCGGTACTGGCAGGTCGCAAATATATCGACGGCCGCGATCTGGGGCCGGGGGAGAGCCGCCTGTGATCACCAGTCAGAACCTGAAGATCGTCAACGAAAAGGGTCTGCATGCCCGCGCTTCGGCGAAATTTGTCGAAACCGTGGAATCTTTTGAAGGCGCGGCTCTGGTCAGCCGCGATGGCATGCGGGTCTCGGGGGATTCGATCATGGGTTTGCTGATGCTGGGGGCGCATAAGGGCACCTTCATCGAGGTGGAAACCAGCGGCCCCCAGGCGGGTGAATTGCTGAGCGCGCTGCAAAATCTGGTGGCGAACCGCTTCGGCGAAGACTTCTGAGCCAGGATATTTGCGATCCAAGGGCCCCCCGCGGGGGCCTTTTTTATGCGCGGGTCCCGACGCTCAGTCGAAAACGCCCGCCACACGGCCGAGCAGCATGAAGGCCCGCGAGGTGCGCGTCTCCGCGAGGGCCAGAAGGTCGATATCTGACCCGTCTTTGCTGAACATCTGCAGGCTGCGATCATATTGGCGCAGGAAATGATGCGCTGCATCGCGAAAGACCGCATCCGAGCGCATCCTTGCGCCGGTCAGCGCCAGGCTTGAGCGGTCGTGAATGCCGCCGATCCCCGCTGCAGAGGCGCCCCGTTCCCCTCCGCCAAAACGGCGCCACAACTCCGCCGGGGCAGGCTCGGGGTGCAGGTCATCCATATAGATGCCGTCCTGCGCCAGCAGGGTCAGCACATCCTGGGCCGAGCGGATCATCCGCGCCGCATCGCGGTCCTCCAGCGCCAGGCGCAGGCAGCGTATCCCTTCGGCATCCTGCGGCCCGTCGGGGAAATTCAGCGCGCGGATGAATTCCTCGGGCTGCAGCGGCGGGCTGGCAGGCTGCATCTCAAATGCCAGTGAGGACTGATCCTCAGGCTGGCTGCGCGATGCGGGCAGCGGGCGGGCAGACGCGCCTGGTGCCCGTGCCGTTGCGCGCGCCGTCACGGCCGCAGAGGCAGGACGGATCGCGGCCGCACTGGCCTGGGTGCGGGTGGCCCGCTCCTGGCGAAGGCTTTCAAGGCTTTCGCGCAGGCTGCGGGCTTCTTCTTTCAGATGGCGCATCCGGTTCAGCGCAAAGCCGGCCCCGGCAAAGAGCAGCGCCGGCAGCACCACCAGAGAAATCAGGCTCAGCCCGCGCAGTGCGCTTTCACCGCCCAGGAAGGCAAAGCCAAGACCGCCCGCCAGCCACAGGAGGCCCAGCCCCAAAGCCAGCAGTTCCGCAGGGCTGACCTGCGGAGCCGCGTCAGAGGCAGCGCGGGAGACTGACAGACGCTCAGACATAGGGACGCTCAGACATGGCGGGGTATCCTGCGCATGGTCTTACCCGTTGCTCACTCGTAACGGATCGAGATCACCTCGTAGTTGCGCTGCCCGCCGGGCGTGCGCACTTCGACGCTGTCGCCCTCATCCTTGCCGATCAGGGCGCGGGCGAGGGGGGAGCGGATGTTCAGCAGGCCGCGCTCCAGATCGGCTTCGGCTTCACCGACGATCTGATAGCTGCGCTCTTCGTCGCTGTCTTCGTCGACGATCACAACCCTGGCACCGAATTTGATCGAGCCCGAAAGCTTCGAGGTATCGATCACCTCTGCCAGCCCCATCAGCCCTTCGAGTTCCTTGATTCGGCCCTCGACAAAGCTCTGACGTTCGCGCGCGGCGTGATATTCAGCGTTCTCAGAGAGGTCGCCATGTTCACGCGCCTCTGCAATCGCCCGGATAACGGCAGGGCGCTCTTCGCTTTTCAGTTGACGCAGTTCTGCATCGAGCTGGTCAAATCCTGCCCGGGTCATCGGGATCTTTTCCATCGCCCCGCCTCCTTAAAAGCTGACGCCATGCCTTTGGGGGGCACGGCGTCCTGAGTGTTTGATTAATTCCTGACCTTTGCGAGGGCGGATTGCAAGCCCCCGCATTCGCGGGTGGCAGAAGCCCGCGACCGGACGGATTTCAACGTGGTTGCTATGGAAAGATGCAGAAGTGATGTGCATATGCGCAATAATGTTATCACGCGATTGACCGCTGCGGGAGGCTTCGCTAGCAAGACCGCGACACAAAGACCCACGCGCGCGGGCCTGCGCGGTTGCGGACCCTGACGAGACGGAGGCAAGAATGACGGAAGCGATCGAACGCGAGTCGATGGAATATGATGTGGTCATCGTGGGCGGTGGTCCGTCGGGGCTGTCTGCTGCGATCCGGCTGAAACAGCTCGACCCTGATCTGTCGGTGGTGCTGCTGGAGAAGGGCTCTGAGATCGGGGCGCATATCCTGTCGGGGGCGGTCCTCGATATCTCCGGTCTGGATGCGCTGATCCCCGACTGGAAAGCAAAGGGCGCGCCGGTCACCGTTGAGGTGAAGGACGACAACTTCCTCGTGCTCGGCGAAGCGGGCAGCCTGCGCATCCCGAACTGGCCGATGCCGGGCTTTATGCACAACCACGGCAATTACATTGTCTCGATGGCGAATGTCTGCCGCTGGCTGGCGGAACAGGCCGAAGCGCTTGGCGTGGAAATTTTCCCCGGCATGTCGGCAAGCCAGCTGGTCTATGGGCCGAACGGCGAAGTCAAAGGCGTTGTCGCCGGTGAATTCGGCCGCGACGGTGAGACCGGCGAGCCGGGTCCGGGTTATGAGCCGGGGATGGAGCTGCTGGGCAAATATGTCTTCCTGTCGGAAGGCGTGCGCGGCTCGCTCTCGAAGGAAGTCATTGCGAAATACGATCTCTCTGCCGGCAAAGAGCCGCAGAAATTCGGCCTTGGCATGAAAGAGATCTGGGAGATTGACCCCGCCAAGCACAAGCTGGGCTCGGTGACCCATACCATGGGCTGGCCGCTGGGCAATAGCACCGGTGGCGGATCTTTCATCTACCACATTGAAAATAATCAGGTTTATGTGGGCTTCGTGGTCCACCTGAACTACGAAAACCCTTATCTCTACCCCTATATGGAGTTCCAGCGCTTCAAGCATCACCCGGTGGTGGCGGAGCTTCTGAAGGGCGGCAAACGTGTGGCCTACGGCGCGCGGGCGATCACCGAAGGCGGCTGGCAGTCGCTGCCGAAACTGGTGGCGCCGGGCGTGGCGCTGCTGGGCTGCTCGGCCGGTATGGTCAATGTGCCGCGCATCAAGGGCAACCACAATGCGATGCTCTCGGGCAAAGCTGCCGCGGAGGCCGCGTTTGAGGCGCTGAAAGCGGGTCGTGAAAGCGATGAGCTGACCGCCTATGAGACCTCGGTGCGCTCGGGTCCGATCGCCAAAGACCTGAAGCCCGTGCGCAATATGAAGCCGCTCTGGTCGAAATTCGGTCTGGCGCTTGGTGTGCCGCTGGGTGGTTTCGATATGTGGACCAACAACCTCTTTGGTCTGTCGCTTTTCGGCACCCTGGGGCATGGCAAAAACGACGCACAGGCGACCGGCGAAGCGAAAAACTTCAAGCCGATCGACTATCCGCGCCCTGATGGCGTGCTGTCCTTTGATCGTCTGACCAATGTGGCTTTCTCCTTCACCAACCACGAAGAAAGCCAGCCCTGCCACCTGAAACTCAAAGACAAATCGATCCCGATTGCGGTGAACCTGCCGAAATATGCCGAGCCCGCGCAGCGCTATTGCCCGGCGGGGGTCTATGAGGTGATCGGTGAGGGCGCGGAGGCGCGCTTCCAGATCAACTTCCAGAACTGCGTTCACTGCAAAACCTGCGACATCAAAGACCCGTCGCAGAACATCAACTGGACCACGCCGCAGGGTGGCGACGGCCCGAACTATCCTAATATGTGACGCTTGCGTGATATGCGCGCCGGGGGAATTGCCCCGGCGCGCATTGGGCCTTAGCTTGTCGCAGGTAAGCCGGAGATCCGATTTGACTTCTATGTCGCCCCTGCGTTTCGTTCTTGCCCTGGCCGGGGCGTCTTTATTGCCGCTCACTGCCCTTCCGTTGAAGGCCGAAGTGGCCGGACCCTATCTCGCCGCCCGCTCTGCCGATATCGCGTCAGATTTTCGCGAGGCCTCGCATTGGCTGGGCCTGGCGCTGGAGCAGGATCCCGCGAATGTCATGCTGCTTGAAAGCCTGGTTGTCGCCCTGACGGGAGAGGGGGATGTGGCCAGGGCCGTTCCCGTTGCCGAACGTCTGGAGGCGCTCGGGCAGACGGCACCGATCACCGCCACGGTTCGGATCGCGGGCCGCTTTGCCGATCAGGATTACGCGCCGCTGCTGACGGAGCTTCCGGTCGCGCAGATCGGTCCGGGCAATCTGGTGAACCAACTGCTGCTCGGCTGGGCGCATATTGGTGCCGGCAGCATGTCTGACGGCATTGCCGCCTTTGACGGGCTGAACAAAACCGCCGGGATGGAGCTTTTCGGGCTTTATCACAAGGCGCTGGCCCTTGCGATGGCGGGAGATTTTGAAGGCGCCGAAGCGCTGATGGCGGATGAGAAGAACGCGCTGTTCTCGACCCGTCGCGGCACCTTTGCGCGGGTGGAAGTTCTGAGCCAGCTTGACCGCTTTGATGAGGCAAAGACGCTTCTCGCGGCGGGCTTTGGCGATCGGACCGACCCGGAGATTACCGCGCTGCGCGCCCGCCTCGACAAGGGAGAGGCGCTGCCTTTTGACACCGTGCGCACCGCCCAGGATGGCGCGGCAGAGGTCTTTCACATCCTCGCCGGTCTGATGCAGGGCGAAGCGCCGGATGCCCAGACGCTGATCCAGTCGCGTCTGTCGGAATATCTGCGCCCCGATCATATTGACGCGATCCTGCTCAGCGCCTCGGTGCTGGAAAGCCTTGAACGCTATGAGCTGGCGGTTGAGGCCTATGACCGTATCCCGGCCGGCAGCCCCAGCTATCTGGCGGCGCAGACCGGTCGGGTGAATGCGCTCTACCGCTCGGACCGCAGGGCAGAGGCGGTGGCGGGCATGACCGATCTGGTCAAAGCCTATCCGAAATATCTCTCGGTCCATGTGGGCCTTGGCGACCTGCTGCGCCGCGAAGAGCGTTACGGCGAAGCCGCCGCCGCCTATTCCCGCGCGATTGAGCTTCTCGGCCGGCCCGAGCAGGCGCATTGGGCGCTTTACTACAGCCGCGGCATCGCCTGGGAGCAGGCAAAGGAATTCGGCAAGGCCGAGCCTGATCTGCGCAAAGCGCTGGAGCTGAACCCCGGCCAGCCGGAGGTGCTGAACTACCTTGGCTATTCGCTGCTCGATCGCAATATGAAGATCGGTGAGGCCATCCCGATGATCGAAGAGGCGGTGCGCAAGCGTCCGCGCGACGGCTATATCATCGACTCGCTGGCCTGGGGGCTGTTTCTGACCGGCCGCTATGCGGAATCCGTTCAGCACATGGAAAAGGCCTCGCTGCTGATGCCGGTGGATCCGGTCGTCACCGACCATTTGGGGGATGTTTACTGGGCGGTGGGGCGGCAGTCTGAGGCCCGGTTCCAGTGGCGTCGCGCGCTCTCCTTTGAGCCGACGGAGAAGGATGCCACCCGTATCCGCCGCAAGCTGGAAGCGGGTCTCGACAAGGTGCTGGAAGAAGAAAAACGCCCCTCGCTGGAAGCGCGGCGCGCCAAAGAATGAGCCGCGCTGAATTCGCAGCCGCCAAGATCAATCTGGCGCTTCATGTGACCGGGCAGCGGGCGGATGGCTATCATCTGCTCGACAGTCTGGTGAGCTTTGCGGGGGTGGGTGACAGTCTTCGGCTGGTGACCGGGGCGACTGCGGCTTTGCAGATCACCGGGGCTGAGGGCCGGGGGCTCTCGCCGGGGGAAGACAATCTGGTGCTGCGCGCGGCGCGGCTTTGCGGGCTGCCTTACGGGCAGGGGATTGAGCTGGAAAAGCGCCTGCCGCTGGCCTCCGGGATTGGTGGCGGCTCTGCCGATGCGGCGGCGGCCCTGCGGCTTCTGACGCGGGAGGCGGGCGCTGTGCTGCCCTCTGCCGATCAGATCCTGGCGCTTGGCGCGGATGTGCCGGTCTGCCTTTCGGGCCGCAGCTGCCGGATGTCGGGCGTGGGCGAGATCCTGAGCCCCTTTCCCGAGCTTCCCGAGCTTTGGGCGGTGCTGGTGAACCCGCGCGTCGAGGTGCCGACCCCGGCGGTTTTTCGGGCGCTGAAGGTGAAAGACAACCCGTCGCTCACGCTGCCTGAGGGGGCGTTTTCCGAGACCGCCGCCTTCCTTGACTGGCTCGCGGAACAGCGCAACGACCTCGAAGAGCCCGCGATTTCGCTGGCCCCGGAAATCGGGACGGTGCTCGATGTGCTCTGGGATCTGCCGGAGGCGCTCTTTGCGCGGATGTCAGGCTCAGGCGCGACCTGCTTTGCGCTTTTTGCCTGCAAAAGCGATGCCTTGCGGGCCGTCTATAAGGTGCAGGGCAGCTATCCGGACTGGTGGGTCGCGGCCGGCGCACTTGGTCATGCCGCTGAGGTCAGCCCCGGGGCGTGAGGCCTTGGGCGGCCCGTCTGACAGACCGCCCATATTGTCAGCGCAGCGCCAGCACCGTCTCGACCGCGACATCGCCAAAGCCGTTGAAGCGGGTGTTGGTGGCCGTCGAATAGGCCCCAAGCCCGTGGAACAGCAGATGATCCCCCTCGGCCAGGTCCCCGGCCAGCGGCACTTCGCCGGGCAGGCGGTCCACGGGATCACAGGTCGGGCCAAAGAGAACCCGCGGGCGCGGGGCGGCGGTTTTCGGGCGACCCTCGGGGCTCAGCACCTCAATGCGGTCGGTCAGGCCCACCAGCGGCAGCTCATCCAGACTGCCGTAGGTGCCGTCGTTGAGAAAGACATGCTCATCGTCGCGCAGAGCCCGCACGCAGGTGCCAAGGGTGAAGCATTCCGCCACCATGCCGCGGCCCGGCTCACAGACCAGACGCGGGGCAGCCGCGCCAAAGGCGCTTTGGGTGGTCTCGGCGATGGCGGCGAAAATGCCCTTCAGATCGGGCTTCACGCCGTTCAGCCGGTGCCCTGGAAAGCCGCCGCCGACATTCAGCCGCGCGATCTGCACGCCTGCCTGCGCGGCAATCTCCGCCGCCGCGAGGATATGGCGGACCCATTCAGAGGCTTCGGTGCATTGGGTGCCGGTGTGAAAGCTCAGCGAGGGGGTGAAGCCGGCTGCCGCCACCGCGATCAGCAGCTCTGCCGCAAGAGCCGGATCTGCGCCGAATTTGGCCCGCGCTTTGTCGTCGGGGGCCGCCGTGGGCAGCCGGAACCGGACGCTCACCTCAATGCCGCTGGCGGGCAGCAGCTCAATCAGCTTGGCCAGCTCGCTGCGGCTGTCGACGGCAAAGCTTTTCACCGCCATGGCTGCGGCGGCCAGAATCTCGGCGCGGGCGCGGACGGGGTTGTTGTAATGGATCACCGCATCGGGGGCGAGACGGCGGATCATCCGCATCTCAGTGACCGAGCCCACGTGAAAGCCCCGAAGCCCGGCGGTGGCCAGGTTTTCGATCACCACCTCCATGGGATTGGCTTTGACCGCATAGCTCACAAAGCCCGGAAAGCCATCGATAAAGCGGCGCGCGACATCCTGCAGCACACCGGGCGCAAAAAACATCACCGGATGTTGGGGCTGCTGATGCGCGATAAATTCGGCAGGCTTCGCCCAGATCGTTTTCGTAAGTCCCATCGGCCAATCCTTTGCCAACAGAACGCAGCATCCTTGCCCCGACGTCGGGTTGGGGAACGCGCGTATGCGTTTCATCCAACCAGGCCAGGTGCGTATGAGCCGCCCTTTTCCTGAAAACTGAATTGGCCATATGCGGCACAAAGTCGGTGTTGAAAACCTGTCATTCGACGAAAAGTGCCGTTATAATGACGAAAAGATCGTCATTCTGAAGGGGTGTTACATGGATGACATGGACCGGACCATTCTGGGCCTGCTGAGCGCGGATGCCCGCATGTCAGTGGCCACACTTGCGCGGCGGCTGAAGGTCGCGCGCTCGACCGTTCAGGCGCGGCTTGAACGGCTGGAAGCCTCTGGAATCATTGCGGGATATACGCTGAAACTTGGTGAGGCCGCGCGCGCGGCGCGGATCCGGGCCACCATCCTTCTGACCATTGAGCCCCGGGCGCAGGCGGCGATTCTCTCGCGGCTGAAGTCGGTGCCGGAGGTGGAGGTGGCGCATACCACCTCGGGGCGCTTTGATCTGCTGTTGCAGGTGGCCTCGCCCTCCACGGCGGCGCTGGATGAGGTGCTCGACCGCATCGGGCTTTTGACGGGGGTGAAATCCTCTGAGTCGCTCATTCATCTTTCCACCCGCATCGACCGCGCGGTCTGACCTGCCGCACTTCCCCTTCGGGGATGCAATCGCTACATAACGGTCAAGAAAATAGGGATAGCCTGTCATGCCGATGGAAAAGACGTTTAACCCCGCCGAGGCCGAAGCCCGCATTGCCGCCCGCTGGGACGAGGCCAATGCCTTCGCAGCCGGTGCCAATGCCAGCCGCGCGGAGACCTTCTCCATCGTCATCCCGCCGCCGAATGTCACCGGCAGCCTGCATATGGGCCATGCCTTCAACAACACGCTGCAGGATATCCTGACGCGCTGGCACCGCATGCGCGGCTTTGACACCCTCTGGCAGCCGGGCACCGATCATGCGGGCATCGCGACCCAGATGGTGGTTGAGCGTGAGCTGGGCAAAGAAGGCAAGCGCCGCACCGATTTCACCCGCGAAGACTTCACCAAACTCGTCTGGGAGCAGAAGAAGAAATCGCGCGGCAATATCATCGGCCAGCTGAAGCGCCTGGGCGCCTCGGCCGATTGGGCGCGCGAAGCCTTCACCATGTCGGGTGCGCCGGGCGCGCCTGAGGGTGAGGAAGGCAACTTCCACGATGCGGTGATCAAGGTCTTCGTCGATATGTATCAGAAGGGTCTGATCTATCGCGGTAAGCGCCTGGTGAACTGGGACCCCCATTTTGAAACCGCGATCTCGGATCTGGAAGTTGAGCAGACCGAGGTTGCCGGCCATATGTGGCACTTCAAATATCCGCTCGCGGGTGGAGAGACCTATCTCTACCGCGAGAAGGACGAAGACGGCGACGTGGTCTTCGAAGAAGAGCGCAACTACATCGCCATCGCGACCACCCGTCCCGAGACCATGCTCGGCGATGGCGCAATTGCCGTGAATGGCGCGGATGAACGCTATCAGCCGATCATCGGCAAAATGGTCGAACTGCCCGCCGGTCCCGAAGAGGGCCGCCGCCTGATCCCGATCATCGCCGACCCCTATCCGGAGATGGATTTCGGCTCGGGCGCGGTGAAGATCACCGGCGCGCATGATTTCAACGATTATCTCGTCGCCAAACGCGCCAATCTGCCGCTTTACCGTCTGATGGACAGCAAGGCGAAGATGCGCACCGATGGCTATGATTATGCCACCTCGGTCGCCAAAGCGCGTGAGATTGCAGAGGGTGCGCCCTTTACTGAGGGCGAAGTTGATCTGATCAACCTGGTGCCGGATGCCTGGCGCGGCCTTGACCGCTATGACTGCCGCAAGGCGGTGATCGAGCAGGTCACCACCGACGGCTTTGCCGTGACCGAGCTTGTCAAAGAGATCGATCCTGAGACCAATGCCGAGGACCTCTCGCTGGTCCCGGTGGTTGAGGACAAAAAGATCATGCAGCCCTTCGGTGACCGCTCGAAAGTGGTCATTGAGCCGATGCTGACCGACCAGTGGTTCGTGGACACCGCCCGGATCGTCGAGCCGGCGCTGGAGGCCGTGCGCTCGGGCAAGACGAAAATCATCCCGGAATCGGGCGAAAAGACCTATTACCACTGGCTCGAAAACATCGAGCCCTGGTGCATCTCGCGTCAGCTCTGGTGGGGACATCAGATCCCGGTCTGGTACAGCCTTGATATCGCCGGTGGCTTCACCGACGACCAGGGCGATAATGCCCTCGATCATGTGGAACTCTTCCGCCTGCTGAATGAGGGCCATTTCAACGCCAAAGACCCGGCCTTCTTCTGTGCTGCGAATTTTGACGCGGTTTGTGAGCAGTTCCGCGACGCGCTGGCCCCGCTGCCGATGCCGCTGAACCATGCCCGCATCGTCGAAGTGGAAACCCGCGCCGAAGCCATGGATCTGCTGGTTGCTTCGCTGGCGGAGTATAACCTCAGCCAGGATCCGACCAAACTGGTCTGGCCGATCTGGCGTGAGGCGGATGTGCTCGACACCTGGTTCTCTTCGGGCCTCTGGCCGATCGGCACCATGGGCTGGCCGGAGCAGACCCCGGAGCTGGCGAAATATCACCCGACCTCGGTGCTGATCACCGGGGCAGATATCCTCTTCTTCTGGGTGGCCCGGATGATGATGATGCAGCTTGCCGTGGTTGAGGATGTGCCCTTCCACACCGTCTATCTCCATGGCCTCGTGCGCGATGCCAAGGGCAAGAAGATGTCGAAATCTCTCGGCAATGTGGTCGATCCGCTGGAGATCATTGACGAATTCGGCGCCGATGCTTTGCGCTTCACCAATGCGGCCATGGCCTCGATCGGTGGCGTTCTGAAGATGGATATGAGCCGCATCACCGGCTACCGCAACTTCGGCACCAAGCTCTGGAACGCCACCCGTTTTGCGGAGATGAACGGCGTCTGGGAAGGTCACAGCACGCAAGCGCAGGCCCCGAAGGCGACGGCGGTGGTGAACCGCTGGATCCTGTCGGAAGCCGCGAAAGTGCGCGCGGAAGTCGATGAAGCGCTGGAGAACTTCCGCTTCAACGATGCGGCCGATGCGCTTTACAAATTCGTCTGGGGCAAGGTCTGCGACTGGTACGTGGAATTCGCCAAACCGCTCTTTGCCGATGAGGCTCTGGCGGCAGAGACCCGTGCGACCATGGCCTTCGTGCTCGATCAGTCGATGATCCTTTTGCACCCGATCATGCCCTTCATCACCGAAGAGCTTTGGGCGCTGACCGGCTCGCGCCCGAAACTGCTGGTCCACCAGGACTGGCCGACTTACGGCGCTGAGATGATCGACGCTGAGGCCACTCGTGAGATGAACTGGGTGATCGCGCTGATCGAAGACATCCGCTCGGCCCGCGCCCAGATGGGCGTGCCGGTGGGTCTGCATCTGCCGGTCCTGATGACCGAGCTTGATGCCACTGGCCGCGCGGCTTTCGCCCGCAACGAGGCGCTGATCAAGCGTCTGGCGCGTCTGGGCGACATTACCGAAGGCGCGGCCCCCAAAGGCTCGGTGACCATCCCGGTCGAAGGGGGTGCTTTTGCGCTGCCGCTGGCGGGCGTGATTGATGTGGCGGGCGAAAAGGCGCGTCTGGAGAAAGCTGCGGCGAAGATCGAGAAAGAGGCCGGCGCGCTGCGTGGCCGTCTCTCGAACCCGAAATTCGTCGAAAGCGCTGCCGAAGAGGTTGTTGAGGAAGCCCGTACCAATCTCGCGCTGCGCGAAGAGGAACTCTCGAAGCTGAAGGCGGCGCTTGCCCGTCTGGCAGAGATCGGCTGAGCCATGATCCCGGTTGAGGGTTTTGAGGGGCAGCGTGTCGGGGTGCTGGGGCTTGGCCGCTCCGGCCTCGCCACCGCGCGGGCGCTGGCGGCCGGGGGGGCAATCCCGGTGGTCTGGGACGACAGCCCCGAGGGGCGCGCCAAGGCGGAGGCTGAGGGCTTTACGCCCGAGGATCTGCGCCGTGACAATGTGCTGACGACGCTGGCCTGTGTCGTCACCTCGCCGGGCATCCCGCATCTTTATCCCGCACCGCATCCTGTGCTGGCGCGGGCGATGCAGCTTGGCGTGCCGGTCGATAATGACATCGGGCTGTTCTTCCGCTCGCTGGGGCAAAGCTCCTGGGGCGATTACGATGTGCCGCCGCGCGTGGTGGCGGTCACCGGCTCAAACGGCAAATCGACCACCACGGCGCTGATCACCCATATTCTGCTGGAATCCGGGCGCAGCGCGGTGATGGCCGGGAATATCGGGCGCGGCGTGCTGGATATTGATGCGCCCGAAGACGGCGGTATCGTGGTTCTGGAGCTGTCTTCCTATCAGACGGATCTGGCGCGTTCGCTGACGCCGGATGTGGCGGTTTTCACCAATCTTTCGCCCGATCACATGGACCGTCACAACGGCATGGGCGGCTATTTCGCCGCCAAGCGCCGCCTCTTTGCTGAGGGGGGCCCGGATCGTGCGGTGATTGGTGTGGATGAGCCTGAGGGGCATTATTTGGCCGGACAGCTGACCCACGGGCCGCAGGATGACCGGGTGATCCGGATTTCTTCGGGGCAAAAGCTGGATCAGTTTGGCTGGGCGGTCTTTGCGCGCAAGGGCTTTCTGGCGGAGTTCCGCAAGGGCCGTCAGCTGGCCTCTGTGGATCTGCGCGCCATTCCGGGGCTTCCGGGGGCGCATAATCACCAGAACGCCGCTGCCGCCTGGGCGGCCTGCCGGGCGCTCGGCCTTGGTCCGCGCGATATTGAGCCGGCGCTGCACAGCTTTGCGGGCCTGCCGCACCGCAGCCAGACCCTGCGTGAAATCAACGGCGTGCGTTACGTCAACGATTCCAAGGCCACCAATGTCGACAGCGCTGTTCAGGCGCTGCGGGCCTTTCCGAAGATCCGCTGGATCCTGGGCGGGCTTGGCAAAGAGGGCGGCGTGCAGGGCGCGCTGAATGATCTTGGCAATGTGGTGAAGGCCTATCTGATCGGCCATTCGGCGCGCGACTTTGCGCTGCAACTGGGCAGCCTTGACCAGGAAATCTGCGAAACCATGGAGCAGGCTGTGGCCCGCGCCCATGCCGAGGCGCAGCCGGGCGAGGTGGTGCTTCTTGCCCCCGCGGCGGCAAGTTTCGATCAATACACCAGCTTCGAAAAACGCGGCGAGCATTTCACAGAGCTGGTCCGGGCACTGCCCGACGCGTGATAACACAAAAGGCCCGGAGGGATCCCTCCGGGCCTTTTTCATCGGGCAGGGCTTTGGCTCAGGAGAGCCGCGCCACCACATAGTTTGCGACATCGCCAAGGATATCGCGCAGCGGATGCTCGGGCAGATCGCTCAGGGCGGCGCGGGCTTTGTCGGCCCAGGCATGGGCCTCAAGGCGGGTTGCCTCCAGCGTGCCGTGGCTTTGCATCAGGCGCAGCGCCTCTTCCAGGTCGCCCTCGCGCTGGTCGCCCTTTTCGATGACCCGGGCCCAGAAAGCGCGTTCGGTCGCATCGGCTTTTTCCACCGCCAGGATCACCGGCAGGGTGAGTTTCCGCTCACGGAAGTCATCGCCGATGTTCTTGCCAATGGCCGCAGTGCCGCCGTAGTCCAGCAGATCATCCGCCATCTGGAAGGCCACGCCAAGCGCATCGCCATAGGCGAAAAGCGCGGCCTGTTGCGCGGGGGTGGCCCCGGCGACCATGCCGCCGACTTCGCAGGCGGCTGAAAACAGCGCTGCCGTCTTGCCGCGGATGACGTTGAGATAGATCTCAGTGCCGGTCGCCAGGCTCTGCGCGGCGGTCAGCTGCAGCACTTCGCCTTCCGAGATCACCGCCGAGGCATTGGCGAGGGTGGTCACCACCTCCAGCGAGCCGCATTCGGTCATCAGCTGGAAAGCGCGCGCCAGAAGGTAGTCGCCCACCAGCACCGAGGATTTATTGTCCCACAGCAGGTTCGCCGTGGGGCGGCCGCGGCGTTTGGTGCTTTCATCGACCACATCGTCGTGCAGCAGGGTGGCGGTATGGATGAACTCCACCGTCGCCGCCAGTTTCACCGCGCGCTCATCCCCGCTGCCCAGAAGCTTTGCCGCCGCCAGCGTCAGCATGGGGCGCAGGCGCTTGCCACCGGCATCGACCAGATGCGCCGTCACTTCCGGGATGCGCGGCGCATGCCGGCTCGCCATGCGGTCGCGGATGACCGCGTTCACGGCCTCCATCTCAGCCGCGAGGGCAGCGGCAAGACGGTCGTGCGGTTTGCTCGCGGTCTGGTTCAAAGCGGTATCCTTTATCCCTTGCAGCCGCTGCGGAGGTGGAGGGTCCCGCAGGGCTTGAGCCGGGCCCCTTTGCCGGGGCGGCATATTCGCCATGTGGTATAACCAGCTTGCCGGGGCGCGTCCACCAATGGCATAGGGCAGAACGGCCCGCTTCGGGGCCTTGTGACGGCAGACGGACAGGAGTGTGACGGGATGACCGAAGGTTTCCCGCCTGAGGCGCAGAGTCAGGATCTTTTCCTCGGGGGGCGTCTGCGCCTCTCGCAGCCAAAAGACGGCTATCGCGCTGCGGCTGATCCGGTTCTGCTGGCGGCGGCCTGTGTGGCCAGGCCGGGGCAGGCGGTGCTGGAACTGGGCTGCGGCGTGGGGGTGGCCTCGCTTTGCCTTGGGAGCCGGGTGCCGGGACTGCGCCTTTCGGGGCTGGAGCTGCAGCCCGCCTATGCCGCACTTGCGCGCCAGAACGCCGAAGCGACGGGGCTGCCCTTTGAGGTTCACTGTGGCGATCTGCAGCGGATGCCGCTGGCGCTGCGCGGCTCTTTTGATCATGTCATCGCCAATCCGCCCTATTTCACCGCTGACGGCGGCACCGCTGCGCGGGATGCAGGCCGCGAGACGGCGCAGCGCGAAGATACGCCGCTTTCCGACTGGATCCTTGCGGCGCGCAAACGTCTGCATCCGGGCGGCTATCTGACGATGATCAATTCGGCTGATCGTCTGCCCGATATTCTGGCGGGCTGTACGGGCTTTGGCGCCATCGCCGTTCTGCCGCTGGCCCCGCGGGAGGGGCGGGCGGCGAACCGGGTGATCGTGCAGGCCCGCAAGGGCGCAAAGGGGGCGTTTCGCCTGCTCGCGCCGCTGGTTTTGCATGAGGGCGCCGTCCATGGCGGCGACCGCGAAAGCTATGCGCCGCTGGCGCGTTCGGTGCTGCGGGAGGGGGCTGGCCTGGCGGTCTTTGGCTGACAGGCGGAATTAAACGGCTTTGTTACATTTCGGTGTAGTGACACGACTCATCTTCCATGCTGCGATGGGGGTCCCAAATGGGTTCAGAAGGAGACCGAAATGACCGTGAGTTCGCATCTGCAGGAACTTCGCCGGAAACATGAAGCCCTCTCTGTCAAGGTTGAGCAGGAGCAGCGCAGCCCCGCCAGTGATGACCTCAGGATTACAGAATTGAAGCGCCAGAAGATGCGCCTGAAGGAAGAGATGTCGCGGATCGCGTCTGTCTGATCCTGCCCCGGTCGTGGATACATGGCCTCGCGCATCTGCGGTCTGCCCGCAGGTGCGCTTTTATGTGCGCCCCTGTGCCGGGCCCTGCCGCGCCGTGCGCCGTGCTGGCCCGGCGCAAAGCCCCCACCGCCCCCCCCTGTGATTCCCGATCCGGCGCGTCCCGATGGCGGCGGCCCGCAGGCGGTCGCGCTGCATGTCTTTTTCTTTTGCAACAAGGCAATTTCAGGGTGGCCATCTGGTCGCAGGCGGCAAAAAGCCGTGAGCGGAATTTGTTTGTCGGCTGGACGTGGGCCATGTGTGCGGCTAAAAGCCGCCCATGAGGGGGATGCCGCGCGCGTCCCCGTTCAGCGCATTTGGCCGGTCTCCCCGGCCGGCAGAGGGAGTTAGACACGTGTCCCACGCAGATGATCACGCAGGCACCCGCAGGGATTTCCTGTATTATGCCACGGCCGGGGCGGGCGCAGTTGCGACCGGCGCTGCCGTCTGGCCGCTGATCAACCAGATGAACCCATCCGCAGATGTTCAGGCTCTGTCGTCCATTTTTGTCGACATCTCGGGCATTGAGACGGGAACCCAGCTGACCGTAAAATATCTCGGCAAGCCTGTCTTCATTCGCCGCCGCACCGCGGCTGAGATCGAAGCCGGCCGCAAAGATGACGGTGCGGCGCTGATCGACCATTCGTCGCGCAACCCCAACAAGGAAGGCACCGATGCGTCGGATGCCAACCGTGCGATGGATGACGCCGGCGAATGGCTGGTGATGTCGGGCGTCTGTACGCACCTTGGCTGCGTGCCGATCGGGAATGCGGCGGGCGATTTCGGTGGCTGGTTCTGCCCCTGCCACGGCTCGCATTATGACACCGCCGGCCGTATCCGCCGCGGGCCTGCGCCGGAAAACCTGCATATTCCGGTCGCGTCTTTCGTCGACCCCACCACCATCAAGCTGGGCTGAGGAGCGACCCATGTCTGGAATCCCGCACGATCACTACGAGCCGAAGACCGGCGTCGAGAAGTGGCTCCATAAGCGCCTGCCGATTGTCTCGCTGGCCTATGACACGCTGATGATCCCGACGCCGAAAAACCTGAACTGGATGTGGATCTGGGGCATCGTCCTTGCCTTCTGCCTCGCACTTCAGATCGTTACCGGCATCGTTCTTGTGATGCACTATACCCCCCATGTGGATCTGGCCTTCTCGTCGGTTGAGCATATCATGCGCAACGTGAACGGCGGCCATATGATCCGCTATCTGCATGCCAACGGCGCCTCGCTCTTCTTTGTGGCCGTTTATCTGCATATGTTCCGCGGTCTCTTCTACGGCTCTTACAAAGCGCCGCGCGAAGTGGTCTGGATCCTTGGGATGCTGATCTACCTCGCGATGATGGCAACGGCCTTCATGGGCTATGTTCTGCCCTGGGGTCAGATGTCGTTCTGGGGCGCAACCGTGATCACCGGCCTCTTTGGTGCGATCCCGGGCGTGGGTCCGGCGATCCAGGAGTGGCTGCTGGGCGGACCGGCTGTTGATAACGCAACGCTGAACCGCTTCTTCTCGCTGCACTACCTGCTGCCCTTCATCATCGCCGCTCTGGTCGGTCTGCACATCTGGGCCTTCCACCACGTCGGCAACGGCAACCCGACCGGCGTCGAAGTGCGCCGCACCTCGAAAGCCGAAGCCGAGAAAGACACCGTTCCGTTCTGGCCCTACTACGTCATCAAAGATCTCTTTGCGCTGGCACTGGTGCTGATCGTCTTCTTTGCGATCGTGGGCTTCATGCCGAACTACCTCGGTCACCCGGACAACTACATCCCGGCAAACCCGCTGGTTACCCCGGCGCATATCGTCCCGGAATGGTACTTCCTGCCGTTCTACGCGATCCTGCGCGCCTTCACTGCCGACGTCTGGGTTGTGATGCTGGTGAACTGGGCCACCTTCGGCATCGTTGACGCGAAATTCTTCGGCGTTCTGGCGATGTTCGGCGCGATTGCCGTGCTGGCGCTGGCACCCTGGCTGGACACCTCGTCGGTGCGTTCGGGCAAGTTCCGTCCGATGTTCAAATGGTGGTACTGGCTGCTGGCCATCGACTTCATGGTGCTGATGTGGGTGGGCGCAATGCCGACCGACGGGATCTACTCGTGGATTTCGCTGATCGCCTCGACCTATTGGTTCGCTTACTTCCTGGTGATCCTGCCGCTGCTTGGCCTCATTGAGAAGCCGCTGCCGCAACCGGCAACCATCGAAGACGACTTCAACTCGCACTACGAACAGCCGGCGAAGTGAGAGAAAGGGCTATGAATATGATCCGCAAACTCTCGCTCGCAGCAGCTCTGGCACTGGCTCCGGCCGCTGCCATGGCGGCAGGCGCTGCCGGCCACATCGAAGACTTCGCCTTCTCCTTTGAAGGCCCCTTCGGCAAATACGACGAGCTGCAGCTGCAGCGCGGCCTGAAGGTTTACACCGAGGTCTGCGCGGCCTGCCACGGTCTTGAGCATGTCGCCGTGCGCTCGCTGGCAGACAAGGGCGGCCCTGCGCTGCCCGAGGATCAGGTCCGCGCTTATGTGCGCGATCTGGCCCCGGTCACCATGGCCGATGGGGAAGAGCGTCCGCGGGAAACCTCGGACCACTTCCCCGGCTCGGGCATGGAAACCGCACCCGATCTGTCGCTGATGGCAAAAGCCCGTTCGGGCTTCCACGGCCCCTACGGCCTTGGCATCAACCAGTTCGTCAATGGCATCGGCGGCCCGGAATATATCGCTTCGCTTCTCACCGGCTATACCGGTGAAGAAAAAGAAGAAGCCGGTTCGGTCTTTTATGAAAACACCGCCTTCCCGGGCGGCTGGATTTCCATGGCGCCGCCGCTGGCATCGGATGGTCTGGTTGAATTTGACGACGGCCACCCGAATACCGCCCGTGCGATGGCCGAAGATGTCACTGCCTTCCTGATGTGGTCTGCAGAACCGAAGATGATGGCCCGCAAACAGGCAGGCTTCACCGCGGTGATCTTCCTCGGCATCCTGGCTGTGCTGCTCTATATGACCAACAAAAAGCTCTGGTCGGGCATCAAAGGCAAAAAGAAAAAGCACGCCTGATCTGTCGATCAGATGGCGCTTCGGATCAGCCCCGCTTTTGCGGGGCTTCTCTATTGGGTGCTCATAAGTCAAGCTCCGTTTTGG
>NZ_RRAZ01000052.1:0-833 GCF_003863335.1 Falsigemmobacter faecalis
GGCCGGAGCGGTTCTCCATCAAAGCATGGCCAACGAAGCAGAGCATTGCCCCTGTTCCCGGCGACTTTTTGTAAAGGCGCGCGTCGGGGTCGGTGGTGGACACATGCGTGGCATTCGAGCGTCTCTGCCCTCGGAAGTTCACTTCAGCATTGCGGTTCTGACGGGGCATCGGGGTGGTCTCAGGCGTGGACGGTTTGAGAGGAGGCTCGGTCTGGATCTTCGGGCCATTCTGTCCGCCGGGATCATCGTCCGATGGTCCATCGCCCGCCTTCGGCCGGAAGCTCTTCATCGAGGCCCAAGCCTTTACCAGGGTGCCGTCCACCGAGAAGTGGACGTCCGAGAGCAGAGACGCGACTTCACGGTGCGCCAGGATGGCGGCCATCACTTCCCGCGACATCTCCGTGCTCAGCAGCCGGTCACGGTTCTTGCTGAACACTGTCGGAACCCAGACCGGATCATCAACCCCAAGCCCGACAAACCAGCGGAACAGCAGATTATATTCCATCTGCTCTATGAGTTGCCGCTCCGAGCGGATCGAAAAGAGGATCTGAAGAAGGCTTGCCCGGATCAGTCGCTCCGGTGCGATCGAAGGCCGGCCGAAGTCGGTATAAAGCGTTGCAAACACCTCATCCAGGCTGGCCAGTGCGGCATTCACCACCTGCCGGATCTTGCGCAGAGGATGGCGCGCAGGGATCCGCGCTTCAAGATCGATATAGCTGAACAGCGACCCGCTCGTCTCGTCAATTCCCCGCATGATCACCCCGGCATGTTATCTGCAAAGGGTGAACCACGTTCCGCAATCCGCGTCCAGGCCCGACTATTTCAGCACCCTG
>NZ_RRAZ01000052.1:843-13557 GCF_003863335.1 Falsigemmobacter faecalis
GCTAAGCCGGCAGGTGAGGCGCGATTTGATAAGTTGGCGTTATCGGATGTTTGATAGGCTGGGGATATTATACTTGGTCAACTAAGTTAAGCCGAATGCGGCACGGAGGTAGCGTACGTGGCGTCTACACTCCCGGGAGCAAGGCCCGTCCCAAAAATTGCCAAAACAGCAGGATGGGAAGTTGTCTTCCCAGAATAGATGCTGTGTCATAACTTCAGGTTGAGAACGAACTCTGAGGCGAAGAATGACAATCAGACTGCCCCAAATCGGTACAATTACTCAGGGAACGATATTCTGCTGCGCCTCTGCCGAGCGCTACCCCGGCGCGCGAGTGTTCGGAGTTGCTATCACTGCACGTTGTGATGTCGCAAACGATAAGTTTCCAGTTCTTAATTATATTCCTGCAGTCCTACTTACGGATTGGTTCCACTGCGATGGCTGGGAAATTCTTCACTCTAAGACGTCTAAGGCAGCCGAAGGTTCTTTTCTGAGTGCGTTGAAGCAACAGGATATCTCTGAAACCATACTCTACTCAAAATCACACCGTGAAATATATGAATCCTTCTTCGTGGGAGAAAATGCGCTAGGCTCTGCCCGGAAATCTGCCGAAAGAGTGCGGGGGATAGTTGAAGAAATTGAAATTTTGGCGAATCTGCAGATTACATCTTTAGAGCAAAGAAATTATCTTCTTGATAAGTATCAAAAATACTCTCGGCAAATCATTCAAGATCTAATCGAGCATAAGCTATCTGGGCACTATTATCTCCCGGCTATACCTGGGGAGGATAATGTGCCATTGGTTGCTCTTATGAGAGAGTCAAGCTTTATCCCGCGTGATATCGCAGAGGCAATCGCAAGAGGGACTGATCAGGCGCGCGCGCCTCAAGTTTCTCGCGGAGGTGCCGGTTTGGATTTTTCTATTGATGAGTTTGCAATGCCATTGGGTCAATTGATGTCTCCTAATATCGAGCACCTCATGCAGACTTATTCTCAAATGTTCGGCAGGATTGGTATTGAGGACACGCCAGCAGAAGCTTTAAAAGCTATTTTTTCGATAGAATTAAGAAAGGCGACGCAGTGAAATTTGTTTCTATTGAAGAGTTTGCTCTAAATGAGCTTATAGAAAATCGTCTCTTTCAGACCGTGGAGCACGATCTCGCAAAAGCTTTCATCGGTTTAATGAATGGATCTATCAGATCTGCGACGCTGCCGCAGGGATTGATAAGCTTCCAATTGGAGGAAGGGTTAATAATCGCATCAACCCGTGCTAATCGAGAATCTCGCTTTTTGGTCATTGACTTGGAGCAGTCTCGGTTGTTCGATGGCCTTAGCGACTCAGACGCTATTTTTGCTGTCCAGAAGTCGATGAGATTCGCCAAAAAACTCTGGCACGGTATGAGTACAAATTTTTCAGAGTTTATTGTGCCACAAAGCACTAAAGCAGTTCTTTTTCCATTCTCTTCGTATCGACCTAAACCATTCAGAATTTTGTTCGAGAGATCGCCGCTGGCCGAGCGAGTGCGGAAGCGCGATTTGCAGGGTAAATTTACGCTGATTTGGAAAGCAACTGAAGGATCAGGCACCAAGTCAGAAGCCCCCAATGAGACCAATTTCCGAAAATTCTTTGAGCAAATCAACGAAATCTATGAGCAGATTAGATCACTGAGCTCGCCTGTGGAGAATGCGCTTAGTGGTAGTCGTGTCCTTTCGAGCAGTAACTTGGACGACCTAGGTGGCGTTAGTACCATATCTATTTTTCAACCTTACGATGATTGGCTAGATCTTCTAACCTCTAAACAAAGGGCGTTTATTGAGGAGCCGCTTTCAGGTGCACGCAGAATCGAGGGCGCTGCGGGAACGGGTAAGACATTATGCTTGATGCTTAAAGCCGTAAGAGAACTTAGATCCTCTGCCGCTGACGGTCGGACGTTTCATGCGGTATTCATCACGCACAGTGAAGCAACCAAAAGTGCAATTTTAGAATTCATGTCCGTCATAGATCCAGACAAATTTTATAAGCGCGACCGTTCTTTAGAGCCGGTTACACTGAGCGTCGTGACGCTCAGTGAACTCTGCGCATCTAAACTAACGCAGCAGATTGGGGACTCCGAGTTTGTCGATAGAGATGCGTTAGAGTCAAAAGAAACGCAACTTCTTTACATAAGCGAAGCACTTGAGGCGGCGGAAGCGACGGACTTCGCTTCTCACGATAGGTTTTTATCTTCTGAATTTAAAGGATTCCTATCGCGCACGGACCGTTGGACATTGATCGAAATGCTTCAGCATGAAATCAGTGTTTCAATCAAAGGGCGCGCCGGAGAGAAGTTTGATGTTTACAAAAAGTGCGATGCGCTAAAGTACGGGATACCGCTCGTATCCGATGCCGATAAGGGTTATATTTTCACCATATTCCGCCGATATCAGGAATATCTGGGATCGGCCTCCCAGTTTGACACGGATGACGTTGTTCTAACTACAATAGGACAGCTGGATACGCCTATATGGAGGCGTCGGCGCTTACGTGACGGTTATGATGCAATTTTGATAGATGAAACTCATCTTTTCAATATAAATGAACTGCATGTTTTTCATCACTTTACCAAGTCTGAGACACATCAAAATATTCTCTTTTCTATTGATCGCACGCAAGCTGTCGGTGATCGCGGCTGGACAAGTGATGATATCGAGGGGGCAGTTATTGGCGGTGATGATAGGGCTGAGGCGAGTCAATTATCCACAGTATTCAGGTGTTCTCCACAAATTGTCGATTTAGCAGCCTGTGTAGTTTCTTCCGGCGCACTTCTTTTTACTAACTTCGCGAATCCCCTTATCAATTCCGTATCGGGATTCACTGAAAAAGAGGAGAGAATTGCAAAAGTTCCATTGTACACATCGTTTCCAAACGATGAGGCTATGATTGAGGGCGCATTCGCAAAAGCTGATCAGCTGCGCGTGGAACTCAACTGCAAAAGGGGAGACATTCTAATTGCTAGTCTGGACAGAGAACTTTCCTTTCTCCTATCTCAGTACGCGTCCCAGAAGAACAAGCCACATATTTTTTTAAAGAAGCGAGGGGACCAAGAGGCTGTCGATGGCGCTCAAGGATCGGGCCAGTATGTGATTGGTCATGCCGATTTTGTCGGAGGACTGGAGTTCATGGCAGTTGTTATAGTTGGAGCTGACTCTGGCAGGATTCCTCCATCAAAGGGGGCTGTGGCTGAAAGTAGCCAGAACTACTTATCTTATACTTCCCACAACCGTCTATACGTGACTATCACTCGCGCTAGGTTAAGAGTGGAAATCCTAGGGGACCAATCTCGAGGGCCAAGCTCTTTACTTGGCACTGCGTTCGACAGCAAGTGCTTGATCGCTGAAGGCGTAGCGTGAGTTTTACTCAGATAAACTTAAGGTATTGGCCCTTCATAGGGCCAATGCTACCTTTCCATGCGTCTTCTATGTATATCCGATAAACCGGACATATCAATTCATGGATAATATCTTGATATTTTTAAAAAATGACAGAAAAGTTCGCCAAGATACAAACACTTATACAGCTAAGAAAGATGTTTCGGGGAAAGATGAACCAGAAAAAAATGTCTATGGCGATACAACAGCTATAATTGGCCTCAGAGAACTCATGAGGCGTTTTTTTAAATTATAGCTAAACGGTAAGTTTGCTCTGGAATTAAATCATACATCCGATAATAGTAAATTATCGATTAAAGTCGTTTGTCAGGTCCATTGTTCGAAATATGCGTATTTTACGCACTTGCTGTAAAAACTGCAACATTTCAAGGGTATCGCGACTATTCGGCGAAGCGGGGCTGGGCCAGACGATGGACACCCGGTTCCCGCCTATCCTCTGAAAGAGGATAACGTCGGCAGGGGGCGATAGCATAGGTTCGTTGCGCGCTCTGCGTTCGATCTGCACTTCGGGAGCTTGAGGCCACGAGGTCCGGGCGAAAGGAAGCATCGCTACGCTGTCCAAAGTGGCTGAACGACCCAGGATCATGTTGAGCGGAATTATGTCGACCCCCACTCGATCCGTCGCATATCCAACATCTCATCGGAGCTTTACTGGTCTGCCTCAGGATACAACTCACCGGTACATCATCCGATGAATTCTGGCTCGTTGAGCGACCTCAAGCGTCAGAACCGCAGACCGGGGCTTCAGCAGTCCACTACCTCTGCTGGCTCTCTTTAGACTTTGATCCGCTTTTTCCTGTCTTCGACCTGTTTGCAAAGCAGCCCACCCGTAAAACGTCGTTCATAATCGGGCCGATGGCCTTCCATCGCGTAAACTGAAAAGAAGTCGGGCTTGAATGTGCATCACGCGGGCTGGGTTCCGAACCATCAAAGTGCCGGAGCGACGAGGGGGGGCGGCGCAGGGGAAGCGTGAGCGGTACCGCCACATACAGCGCCCGCCCATTGTCACACCGCGCTGTTGAGAACGATGGCTTTCGCAAGCAGCCGCCCGAGTGTTTCCTGCTCAGCGCCGCTGAGGCCGCGGATCAGCTCATGCTCCAACTCGGCATGAGTGCGCATTGCCTCTTCGGCCACGGCGATGCCGCGGGGCGTCAGTTCGACCTGCACGCCGCGGGCGTCATGCTCGTCGGCGCGGCGGATGATGTAGCCGTCCGCTTCCATGCGGCGCAGCAGGTTTGACAGGCCACCCGAGCTGAGGACGATTCTCGACAGCAGCTCTCCGGGCGACATCCGGTAGGGCGGGCCGCTGACCCGGATCGTAGCGATGACCGCATAGCTGGGGAACTTCAGGTTGAACTTCGCCAGATTGCGGTTGATTCGCTCGGTCATCAGCTCCTGCAGATGCAGGACCCGCCCCACAACGGCTTTGGCACTGCTGTCGATGTCGGGAACTTCGGTCTGCCACATCCGCAGGCCGCGGCCGATCCGATCGACGTCCCAGTAAGCAATCGGGTCACGATCATCTGAGCTCAAGTCAGGTTTCCTCTCTTTGTGCTGCAATATCTTTCAGAAAGTATCGCAGGGCGCGATCTTTTTATAGCTTTTGAAAATCTTTTATGAAAGCTTAATTGAAGAAGATTCACCCCGGCCCGGCCGGGAACCCGAAGTGGGAGGCTTTGGCGGCATGAAAAGCAAGTTTATGATCCCGGCAGCAGTGGCGGCGGCGGCGGCCTTCGGCGCGCCGGGGGCAGGATCTGCGGCGGAACTGGTGGTCGGCACCTTTGGCGGGGGCTTCGCGGAGAACCTGAAGACCTGCTATGCGGCGCCTTTCACGGCGGCGACCGGGGCCGAAGTCCTGCTCAAGCCCGCCAACTCCGCGCAGCACGCGGCTTCTCTGCGCGCCAGCGCCGGATCGCCCGATGTGGATGTCGTCTTCGCCGATGATGCCTTTGCGGTGCAGCTGTCGAATGAAGGCCTGTTGCAGCCGCTGGACCGCAGCAAACTCAGCAATGCGCCCGATATCCTGGAAGCGGCCTGGGGCGCGCAGGATGCCTATGTGGCGGCCATGCTGGGGGCAACCGCCATCGTCTATAACCGCGAGACGCTCTCAGAGCCGCCGACCTCCTGGACGGATCTCTTTGATCCGAAATACGAAGGCCGCGTCACCATCGGTGATATTTCGGGCACCACCGGCTGGCAGTTTGTGGCTGCGGTGAACGCCATGGAGGGCGGCCCGCTGGAGGATCCGAAAGCGGCGCTGGAGAAGATCAGACCGCTCGCCAAATCGGCGGCGCTTCTCTACACCCAGGCCGATCAGGTCGTCTCGCTGTTTGAGCGCGGCGAAATTGATATGGCCGTCTGGTATCCGGACCGCGCCGGTGTCGCGATCAAATCGGGCCTGCCGCTGGCGGTGGCCTATCCTGAGGAGGGGGCCGTTGGCATCCGCCCGACCATCTCGATCCCGAAGGGCGCCGAGAACGCGGAACTCGCTGAGAAATTCGTCGATATCGTCCTCTCGGCTGAGGCGCAGAAATGCTTCTCAGAGGCTCAGGTGATCGGTCCGGTGAACACCAAAGTCGTGGTTGAGGGCGAATATGCCAGCATCCTGCCGACCGCAGAGCAGGCGGCAAAAATGCTCTTCCTTGATCCTGAGACCATGGCCCGTCTGATGCCGGACTGGACCCGCCGCTGGCAGCGCGAAGTGCTGCGCTGAACCGCTCCTGATCTGACTGAACATCCTTCCCGGCAAGCCCGCAGCCCGCGGGCCTGCCCGCCTGCGCCTGAAAGACATTCGAATGAGCAATCTCACCCTGCGCAATGTTGTGAAGCGCTATGGAAAAACCGAGGTGGTCCGCGGTGCCTCGTTTGAAATTGCCGAGGGCGAGTTTGTCTCGCTGCTCGGACCTTCGGGCTGTGGCAAGACGACGATCCTGCGCATGGTGGCGGGCCTGCTGGAGCCAAGCGGCGGCGAGATCCTGATCGGCAGCCGCGAGGTGACCCGGCTGCCGCCCGATAAGCGCAACATCGGTCTGGTCTTTCAGTCCTATGCGCTCTTTCCGCATATGACCGTCTTCGACAATGTGGCCTTTGGCCTGCGCCGCCGCAAAGAAGAGCCCGCAGAGATCACCCGCCGCGTGAATGAAGCGCTGGAGATGGTGCGCCTGTCGGGCTACGGCAGCCGCTATCCGCGCGAGCTTTCGGGCGGTCAGCAGCAGCGCGTGGCCATGGCGCGCGCCATTGCACCGCGCCCGAGCGTGCTGCTTTTTGATGAGCCGCTGTCCAACCTTGACGCCTCGCTGCGCGATGAGATGCAGATTGAGCTGAAGCGGCTGCAGAGCGAGCTGGCGATTACCACGCTGTTTGTGACGCATGATCAGGCAGAGGCGCTCAGCCTCTCAGACCGGGTGGGCGTCATGTATAACGGCGTCATCCAGCAGCTGGATGCGCCGGAGGCGATTTATCACCGGCCGGTGAATGCCTTTGTCGCCAGTTTCATCGGCAAGCCCAACCGGGTGAGCGGCGTGATGCGCGGCGGCAGTCTGGACCTTGGCGGGGATCTGGTGATCCGGGCCGAGGCCGGACATCTGGCGAATGGCACCGCGGCTGAGGCCTTCATCCGCCAGGAGGCGCTGCAGGTGCAGTCATCGCCCGTTGAGGGTGCTTTGCGCGGCACGGTGGCGCTGCGCTCTTTCTCGGGGCCGCAGGTGCAGCTTGTGGTGCGCCTCGGGACCGGGGCAGAGCTGGTGGTCGATGTGCCCTCCTCGGCGGAGGCGGCGGCGCTGACACCCGGAGAGACGGTCTGGCTGGGCCTGCATCCGCGCGATGTGATCGTGCTGGCAAAGGAGGTGTGAAGTGACGCCGCGCCGTTCCGCCTGGCTTTTGGTCTCACCGCTGCTGCTGGTGCTGACGCTGGCCTTCTTTGTGCCGCTTTTGCTGCTGATCCCGACCAGCTTTCGCGAGTATCTGCCCGGTCAGGGCATGGTACCGGGCAGCTTCACGCTTGAAAATTACGCCCGCATTCTGACGGATGGCTATTATCTGGAAGTCGTGCTGCGCACGCTGGTGCTGGGCGTGGCGGTCACGGTGATCTGCCTTTTGATGGGCTATCCGGTGGCCTATCTGATCGTGCGGGGCAATCCGCGCTGGCGGCTGGCGCTGACGCTTCTGGTGATCTTCCCGCTGATGCTGAACCTGGTGGTCCGCTCCTTCGGCTGGATCGTGCTGCTGAGCAACCGGGGCATCGTCAACAACCTGCTGACGGACATCGGGCTGATCGCGACGCCGCTGAAGCTGATGTTCAATATGACCGGCCTGCTGATCGGGCTGAGCCACATCTATCTGCCCTTCATGGTGCTGATGCTGGTGGCGGCTTTGCAGAACATGCCCCGTGACGTCGAGGCAGCGGCCTCCAGCCTCGGGTCGTCGCGCACCCATGTCTTCTGGTCGGTCACCCTGCCGCTGACGGCACCCGGGATCATCAGCGGCTCCATTCTGGTCTTCGTGCTGACCATCTCGGCGCTGGTGACACCGCGGATGCTGGGCGGGCCGTCCTATCAGGTCATGGCGACGCTGATTTATGACGAATATATGCAACTTCTTGACTGGCCGAGCGGCTCTGCGCTGTCTTTCGCCCTCGTCAGCATGACACTGCTGATCATCTGGGGTTCGAGCCGTCTTACCAGAAAATGGGCGGGCCTCGCATGACCACTCTTCACCCGACCCGCTCTGTGACCGCGATTGCCCTGCTGGTCCTGGCCTTTTTGCAGATCCCGGTTCTGGTGGTCATTCTCGCCTCCTTCAGCGAGACGAGCTATCTGACCATCCCGCCCCAGGGCGTCACGCTGAAATGGTATGAGGCGGTGCTGTCAGATCCGACCTATCTGCGGGCGATCAAAAACAGCCTGATCCTTGCCTGTGCCTCAACGGCCATCTCGCTGGTGCTGGGGGTGGCGGCGGCCTATGCGCTCTTTCGCCGGGTGCTGCCGGGGTCAGAGGCGATCACCTCGCTGCTGATCTCTCCGCTGGTGGTGCCTTCGGTGGTGGTGGGGGTTGCCATGCTGCAGTATTTCACCCTGACCGGCTTTCGCGGCAGCTTCATGGTGCTGATCATTGCCCATGTGGTGATCACCGTGCCCTATATTCTGCGCTCGGTTCTGGCGAGCCTTTCGGGGCTGGATCTCTCGGTCGAAGAGGCGGCGCGCTGCCTTGGGGCCAATGGCTTTACCACCTTCCGGCTGGTGACCTTGCCGCTGATCAAGCCTGGACTGGTGGCAGGGGCGCTTTTTGCCTTCGTAACCTCTATGGAAAATGTGCCGGTGACGATTTTCCTTGCCTCGGCCAAGCAAACCACGCTGCCCATTCTGATTTTCAGCTCCGTTGAAATGGGGGTGAATCCTTCGGTCGCCGCCATCTCCACCCTTCTCATCGTTGCAACCGCGCTGGTGCTTCTCGTGGCAGAGCGCTGGACCGGCTTTCACAAATTCGCCTGAGGACGACAGATGCATCTTACCAGCAAAGGCTTTCCGCTTTTCCTGACCTTCGATCTTGATGCGGAGACCATGTGGACCGGCCGCGATCCTGACTATGCCCGGCGGCCCATTATGATGTCTCAGGGTGCTTATGGCTGGAAAGTCGGCACCGACCGCATCCTGAAGCTGCTCGATCAATATGAGGCAAAGACCACCTTCTTTGTCCCCGGGCTGGTTGTCGAGCAGCGCCCCGCGCTGATGGAGCGGATCCTGGAAGCCGGGCATGAGATCGCGCATCACAGCTATTCGCACCGCTGGATCCTGACGCTCAGCCATGACGAAGAGCGCGAAGAGATGGAGCGCGGCTTTGAAGCGATCCGCCGCGTCACCGGCTATGCCCCCAAAGGCTGGCGCTCCCCGGCGGCGGAACTGTCGGATATCTCGATGGATCTGATGCTGGAATATGGCTTTGAGTATTCCTCGAACTTCTTTGACGATGACTCGCCCTATCTGCATGTCGTCAACGGACAGCAGACCGATCTGGTGGAACTGCCCTTCCGCTGGGTGCTCGATGATGCGCCCTTCTTTCAGTATTCCATCGCGCTGCCGGGCCGCACCATGCAGGCCCCCTCTGCGGTTGCCGAGACCTGGAAGCTGGAGCTCGACGCACTTCACGCCGAAAAGCGGATGATGATGATCGGCTTTCATCCGCAGATCATCGGCCAGCCCTCGCGGCTCTGGGCGCTGGAGCAGCTGTTGAAACGCGCCCGCGAAAAGGGCGACGTCTGGATCGGGCGCTGCGATGACATGGTGGCGGATATGCGTCCGCGCCTGAAGGCTGCAACAGCGTGAGCGGCGCTTTTTCAGGGCGCCGCATCGTGGTGGCGGGCGGCGCGCAGGGCATCGGCCTTGCCATCGTGCTGCGGCTGCGGGCGGCGGGCGCAAAGGTTGGCGTGATCGATCTGGCCGGACCCGCGCTTTCGGCGCTTCCGGGCGATGTGACGGCCCTCGCGGCAGATATCACCGACACGGCCGCTCTCGCTGCGGCAGGGGCAGAGATCGCAGCGTCGCTCGGCGGCGTCGACGGGCTGGTTAACTCCGCCGGAATTGATCTGGTGGCGCCGCTCAGTGACATCACCGATGACGCCTGGGAGCGGATCATCGCCGTCAATCTGACGGGGGCGATGAAACTCGCCCGCGCCTTTGAGCCGTCCCTGCGCGCTTCGGGCTGCGCGGCCATCGTCAATCTGTCTTCCGGCGCGGGGCTGGTGCCGCTGAAACACCGCAGCGCCTATTCGGCCTCCAAGGCCGGGCTGCAGATGTTTTCAAAATCCCTGGCAATGGAACTGGCTGAGGCCGGTATCCGGGTGAACTGCGTCTGTCCCGGCGCGGTTGAGACGCCGCTTTTTCGCGCCTCCATCAGCGGGGGAGAAGACGAGGCGGCGCAGCTTCAGGCGGTGCGCGCGCGCTATGCGCTGCAGCGCATCGCAGCTCCGGATGAGATCGCAGCCGCCATCCTGTGGCTTTTGTCGGATGAGGCCTCTTATGTCACCGGTGTCGCCCTTGCGGTGGACGGTGGCCGGACTTTCCATTGAAAGGTGCGTCCCTTGGCTGATGCTCTCTCCCGTTTTGACGGCAAAACCGCAGTGATCACCGGCGGCGGCGGCGGCATCGGCGCGGCCATCGCTGCGCGGCTGCACCGCGAAGGTGCCAGAGTGGCAGTGCTCGACCGCGACGTCTCGGCACTGCCAACGGGCGCGCGCTGGTATCTCCATGAGGGGGATTTTCTGGCGGAGGGCGCGCCGGAAGCCTTCCATGCGGCGGTCGTCCGGGACTTTGGTCCCGTCGACATCCTGATCAACAACCTGGGCCAGAGCGGCCGCGAAAGGGCGGCGCCCTTTCACCGCTCCCAGGAAGAGGTCTGGCGCTTTGTGATGGAGATTTCGCTGTTCTCAGCGATGCGGATGTCGCGCCTTTGCGCCGCGGATCTGCAGGCGCGCGGCGGGCGGATCATCAATATGTCGAGCCTTGCCGCTTTTGCCGGAAATCCGGGGCTGACCGATTATGCCGCTGCGAAAATGGGGCTGATCGGCTTTACCCGCTCGCTTGCGCGCGAAATGGCGCCCCACGGGGTGACGGTCAATGCGCTGGCCCCCGGCGCGATCCGGACGGCCGCCCATGCCGCCATGCCGCCCGAGATCATTGCTGATATCATTGCGAAAACCCCTGTCGGCTTCGTCGGCGAGCCCGAAGATGTGGCCGCCGCAGCCGCATTTCTGGCCAGTTCAGAAGCCCGCTATATCACCGGTCAGACCCTTCTGATCGATGGCGGCAACTGGATGCTCTGAGGAGAGACCCCCCATGGCTGATCTTGCAGATCTGAGTGCCCGTGCGCTTGCCCGCGCCATCCGCGATAAAGAAGTCTCGCCCTGCGAGGTGACGGAAGCCGTGCTGCGCCGCATCGGCGAGCGAGCGGAGCTGAATGCCTTTGTCACCACCGCGGCAGAGGAGGCGCGGGCCGAAGCCAAAGCCGCCGAAGCCGCCGTGATGCGGGGCGAGCCGCTGGGCGCGCTTCATGGCGTGCCCTATTCGGTCAAGGATCTGCTGCCGACAAAGGGCGTGCGGACGACCATGGGCTCAAAGCTCTTTGAAACTAACGTTCCGACTGCGGATGCCCCCTCCGTGGCACGTGCGCGGGCGGCAGGCGGCGTGATGATCGGCAAAACCACCACGCCGGAATATGGCCACACCCAGACGGCCTTTTCGCCCTTAAGCGGGCTGACGCTGAACCCCATCGATCCCGGCGTGACGGCAGGGGCCTCAAGCTCCGGCTCTGCGGTGGCGGTGGCGGCGGGGATGGGGCCCTTGTCGATCGGCACGGATGGCGGCGGCTCGATCCGGATTCCCGCGGCCTGCTGTGGTGTGGTCGGGATGAAGGCCACTCTGGGCGTGATCCCGCATCTGGGTGTGCCGGACCTCTTCGGGGCGAATTCCTATGCGGGGCCGATGGCGCGGGATGTGGCCGATACCGCGCTGTTCTTTGAGGTGCTTCAGGGCGCCTCAGATCTCGACCCCTGGGGCCAGGCGGCAGTGCAGCTTCATCCCGACGATCTGCGCCCGCTGAAGGGTCTGCGCGTCGGCTGGCTTCCCACAGCCGGGGCGCGGGTTGAGCGTGAGACCGCCGCGATCACCGCCACGGCAGCGGCCTGCCTCGAAGCGGAAGGGGCGATCGTCGAAGAGGCCGATCTGGATTTCCGCAGCTTTGAAGACTGTTTCCTGACCATCCTGCGCGCCGGGCTTGCCGCAAGGGCCGAACCTGCCTTCCGCGGGCGCGAAGATCTGGTTGCGCCCTCGCTGGTCGAGACCGCCCGTCAGGGGCTTGCGCTCTCGGCTGTTGATGTTTCACAGGCCGCAACCGCCAGGAGCCGGCTTTTCCAGCTGATGCAGCAGCATTTCCAGCGCTTCGATGTCCTGCTGTCACCCGTGCTGACAGCCCCGCCGCTGCCGCTTGGCTATGATCCGATGGGAGAGATTGAGATTGACGGTCTGCTCTCGGGCACGATCCGGGGTGCCTGGTATCCCTTTACCTATCCTCATAACCTGACCGGCCATCCGGCCATCGCGATTCCCTGGGCGCAAACCAAAGGCGGGCTTCCGGTCGCGGTTCAACTTACTGCCCCGTGGTATCACGACCGCAAACTGCTGCGCCTGGCGCAGATACTCTCCGACCTGCGACCGGGCTGACCGGCTCGGCCTGCCTCTCTGCCAGGGGGCATTAGGTGTTCAGTCCCGGCATCTGGTGGATCGGATCGAGGATGAA
>NZ_RRAZ01000053.1 GCF_003863335.1 Falsigemmobacter faecalis
ATGATTTTTCGCTACCGCAAGCAATTTAGTAGGTCCTGAGCCTAGAACTTCGCGCGCAGGTTCAAGACCCTCGGTGGCCTCAGCCCTTACGAATACATCTGCAAGATCCGGACATCAGAGCCTGACAGATTCATCCTAAACCCGATCCACCAAATACCGGGACTGAACACCTAAGCCCCCCGCCCCGGCAGGGTGACGCCTCTGAGGGGCCCTGGAGCGCAGAACGCTTCGGCCTGTCGCCGGGCCCCTGCCCACCCTGCGTGTCGGGTGTGCCTTAGAAGGCGCTCAGCGCCCCATAGCCCCTCTCCCGGCGTCGAAATCCTGAAGGTCGATGTGAACCGCAAAACCTGCGGTTTCGCCGGGTTGCAGAGTGATCGTCCCCGGGCGGTCCTCAAGGGCTGCACCGCCATCCGTCCAGGCCGCCGCGCCATGCCAGGGCTCAATGCAGAGGAAGGGCGCGCCCGGCCTGGTCCAAAAGGCGATGAGGGGCAGGTTCTCAAACCGAAATCTCAGCTGCGGCCCGGTCTCGGGGCCATAGCTCAGCGCCTCACCCGCGCCTTCCGAAAAGACCAGGGCGTCATTGCGGAAAAGATCCGCCTCCAGCGCCAGCCGCCCCTGCGTGAAGGGTGAGGCGGTCCTGTCGCGCCGCAAAAGCCCCCCGCTCAGCGGGTTTTGCAGCGGCTCTGCGCCAGTCCCGAGGTTGATCACATGCGGCGCGCCCTCTGCCCCCGGCAGCGGCCATTGAAAGGCCGGGTGAAAGCCCAGACCAAAGGGCAGCGCGCGGGCATCGGTGTTCAGGACTTCGGCCCCGATGCTCAACCCCTCAGCCGTCAGGCGATGCTCAATGCGCAGGCGAAAGCGGCGCGGGTAAGCCGCAAGCGTCGCATCCGAGGCGGTCAGCTCATGCAGCACATGGTGCTCAGCCGCTTCGATCACCCGAAAGGTCTGACGGCGCGCAAATCCATGCTGTGCCATGACCACGGGCTCTCCCGCGACGGTCAGGTGATCGTCCTTTGCCCGTCCCACAATGGGAAACAGCACCGGAGAGCGCCCCGACCACCACTGCGGATCGCCCTGCCACAAAAGCTCTGCCCCGTCGCCGCCCCGCAGGCTTTGCAATTCTGCGCCCGTGTCATGGATGACGGCACGGCGTCCGAACCCTGAAATCTGATGCATCATCCTGCCCGTCCCTTTTCGCTGCGCTGTCATGGGGTGTAGCTTTTGCACAGCCTCGGGCAAAGTCCGGAAAGTGCCGTAAAGGATGCGCAGGATCTGGCAGCAGATGCGCACACGCGCCCTCAGGCTTTGACACGCCCTGCCCCCCGTGACAGCCTGCGCGAAAGACATAAAAGCAGGGGCGGGGATCTGAGATGACTGCGATTGAGGTGCCGGATCTGTGCCGGTTGAACGCGACGGAACTGCTGGCCATGATGGGCCGCAAAGAGGTCTCCGCGGCGGAGCTGATGGCGCAGACGCTGGCCCATATCGGGCGGGTTAATCCGGCGGTGACCGCCATCGTCTCGCTGCGCGGTGAAGAGGCGCTGATGGCCGAGGCCCGCGCCGCCGATGAGGCCCGCG
This sequence comes from Falsigemmobacter faecalis, assembly GCF_003863335.1. GTDB lineage: Bacteria > Pseudomonadota > Alphaproteobacteria > Rhodobacterales > Rhodobacteraceae > Wagnerdoeblera > Wagnerdoeblera faecalis. The sequence continues at coordinate 1,579 of NZ_RRAZ01000053.1, forward strand.
CCCGCGGCGAGACCTGCGGCGCGCTCCATGGCCTGCCCATGGCGGTCAAGGATCTCGCTTTCACCAAAGGGCTGCGCACCACCTTCGGCTCGCCGCTGTTCGCGGATCTGGTGCCCGGGACCGATGCGATCTTTGTCGAGCGGATGCGCCGGGAGGGCGCGATCTTCACCGCCAAGACCAATGTGCCGGAATTTGGCTATGGCTCAAACTCTTACAACCCGATCTTCGGGCTGACGCGCAATGCCTGGGACCCCTCCCGCGTGGGCGGCGGCTCCAGCGGCGGCGCGGGTGTGGGCCTGGCGCTGCGGATGCTCTCGGTGGCGGATGGCTCAGATATGGGCGGCTCGCTGCGCAATCCGGCGGCCTGGAACAATGTCTATGGCTTTCGCCCGAGCCAGGGCCGGGTGCCCTCTGACGGGCTTGATCCCTTCTATGGGCAGATGGCCACGGACGGGCCGATGGGCCGCTCGGCCGCCGATCTGGCGCTGCTGTTGTCGGTGCAGTCGGGCTATGATCCGCGCGCGCCGCTGTCGCTTGATGCGCCCGTCAGCGCGGCCGCGCCCGAGCCGCTGGATCCCAAAGGCCTGCGCTTTGGCTGGCTCGGCGATTACCAGGGCCAGCTTCCCTTTGAGGACGGCGTGCTGGAGCTGACCGGGGCCGCCGCGGCGCTCTGGGCTGATGCCGGGGCCCTGGTCGAGCCGGTCACCGCGCGCTATGATATGGCGCAGGTCTGGACCTCCTGGACGCGGCTGCGCCAGCAATCGATCGGCGGGCGCCATGATGCGCAGTGGCGCGACCCGGCGCAGCGCGCGCTGCTCAAGCCCGAGGCGCAATGGGAGATCACGCAGAGCCACCAGCTGAGCGGGCTTGATCTTTACAACGCCGCCCTGGCGCGCGGGGCCTGGTATCGCCATCTGATGGGCCTCTTTCAGCAATATGATTTCCTGCTGCTGCCCGCGGCCCAGGTCTTTCCCTTCGCCGCAGAGACGCCCTGGCCGAAAGAGGTCGCCGGGCGGAAAATGGACAGCTATCACCGCTGGATGGAGGTGGTTGCAGGCGCGACCCTTGCGGGTTGCCCCTCGGTCAGCGTGCCCGCAGGCTTCAGCGCAGAGGGCCTGCCCATGGGGCTGCAGATCATGGCCGCCCCCCGCCAGGACGAAAAACTGCTGCGGGCCGTGGCCTCCTGGGACCGCATCTGCCCCTGGCTCGACCGCCTGCCGCCCATGCTGCGCTGAGCCTGTGAACCGGGGCCCAGGCCAGGCCTGCCTGCCCAGGCGATGGGCAAGGAAACTGGCACATCCCCGCCCGCAGGGCACTTTCCTTTCAGGGTCTTACAACGGAAAATTCTGGCTGCGGATCAGCTGCCAGAGCGTCTGGTTGAGCTGCGACAGCGAGGCGATCACCTCCCGAAGGTCGCGCACTGCCGCCTCATCCAGCGGCTGGCGGCGGCCAAGCTTTACCTCGCTGCCGCGATCCGCGATCCGCATCTGAATGGTGCTGATCGCGCCTTCCTCCAGATCAAAGGCATAGATGGCGTGGTTGTAGAAATTCCGCTCCCCTGACAGCCGCGCGAGACGCCGCGTGGCCTCCAGCACCAGATCGCGCTGTGCGGGCGGCGTGAAGGGGCTTTTGGCCAGCCGCTCTACCAGATCAATCCGCGCGCGGGTGGTATTGAGCGTCAGATAGACCAGCAGCGCGCGGTCTTTGTCACAGCCCAGCAGCCCCGCGATGATATGCACCAGCAGGCTCTCGGTATTGGTCCAGACATAGGTCAGATGACCAATCTCCAGCAGTGCCGCGCGAAACTCTGCATCCGGATCACTCATCCTGGCCTCCGGCGGTCCGGCTGCGGGGGCCGTGGTACCACTGCGCCGCCTCGGTGCGGTTGGTGGCCCCGAGCTTGGAGATGATGTTATGGATATGCAGCTTGACTGTATGCTCACTGAGCTGCAGCCGCCGCGCGATGAGTTTGTTGCGCTGCCCCGCGGCGACCAGAGCCAGCACCTCCGCCTCTCTCGGGGTCAGGCGGATCTGCGTCAGATCCGGGGGCGCACTGCGGGGGGAAGGCGCGGGTAGCTGCGGCGGCGCGGGACGCACCAGATCGCGCGGCAGCACCTCATCCCCCGCCAGCAGAATGCGCAGCAGTGCCACGAAGGAGCTGATCGGCATTCGCAGCGGCAGAAAACAGATGTTGCGCGCCGCCTCACCCGTGCCCTCGGAGGCCAGAAGCCTGCGCGCCAGATCCGCATCGCGATAGGCATGAACCAGCGTCGCACAGCGCCCCCAGGTCGCGCCGGCAAGGATCTGCGCGGCGATGCTGTCTTCAAAGATTACCGTGCAATTCGACCGCAGATCGCCCAGCGTTTCAAAATGCCTCGGGTCACAGCGCATGAGGCCGGCGTCCTCAATCTCAGTGCCGATCAGGCTCAGAAGCTGGGGGGGGAAGGTCAGGGCGCCACCGAAAAACAACAACAGTCGTTCCGACCGCGCTGCCATCTGTTCGATGGCATCACGAAAAACCTCTGCCATAAACGCACCCGTCAGTTCGTTACAAAACCGGGGAGGCCCCGGGCCACCCCGCAACAGAAAAAATCGCCCGAACCGCAGTGCGTCTGATCGGGTGTCCCGGGCAGAAGCGCTGCAATCACAGGTATTTGCACCCCTGTGACTATAGTCCAAACCGGGTTAATCCGGAATAGTCCCTTTGATCTGGTCCGAGGGGGGACGCGGGTGAATAACCGCTGCACAAGGGTGTAGCGCGGAAATCCGCCGAAGGCCTCCGGCCGAAGGGAAATTCAGTCCCCGGCAGGCATAAGCCCGGTGGCGGCGGGGTCTAATCCCTCCGGGCAGCTAGGTGCGGGGGCGCTCCTCATGGCAGTGTTATCCGGCCGGCTTCGGGGAATTTCCCCCCGCCGGTCCCGATCAGACCCGCTGCCGGACGGATGTCAGCGCAGACGACCCTTTGGGTGGTCCGCGTGCGAAGAGGCTTTGCTTTTCGCCACCCCCCGCCCCCGCAGCCATGGTCCCGGGTCATCCGCCCTGCGACCGGCCGCCTTGGAAATGACTGGCGGAGTATGCGGGGTATTTCGCGGCCCGGTGTGGTCGCATCCCAGGGAGGCAGAAATGTCTAAATCCAAAGGCTCCGGCAACAATCATTTCATGTTTGATGATCTGCACGTCGATGAGGTGACGACCGGTCCGGTCGATGTGGATATCGCAAAGGCAGATATCGATGCCAATGTGAACACCCCCACCGCCACCACGACCACCACAACCGACACGGATGTCACCGGTGAGCAGCAACAGCAGCAGCAACAACAGCAGCAGCAGCATCAAAACACCACCGGCACCAATACCGCCCACAATGACAACGGCAATGACATCGATGTTGTGGTCGATTTTGGCGAAGGGGAATGGGTGCCGCGCGACGATGACAATATTGACTTCGACATGCGCGACAACGCCACGATGAATGATTTCTTCGTGGCCGGGGGGGATATCGACCCCGGTGATGATTTCTCGCTCGACAATGTGCTGAACAATTCGCTGAACAGCGGCGGCATGGCGACCGGGGTGATCAATGCGCAGAACGCGACCCTGATCGACAATGATACGCTGACGAACCCAAGCGTGGCCAATAACGACCACTTTGAGTTCAACGGCAGCGCCTCGGGCGGCTTTGCCAAGGCGGCAGAGGGCATCTCGAATGCCTCCGGCGGCGGCAACGGCGGCGGTGAGGGTCACGCGAACGGCGGGGCCGCTTCGGGCGGCTTTGCAATGGGCGGCATGGCCGGCGCCGGCGACGGCACGGGCGCGGCCGCCGGTGACGGCAATGCGACCGGCGGCGACGGCGGCGATATTGCGGCGGATTCCTATGCCGAAGGCTCAGGCCGCGGCAATGCCGGCACCAGCAACAGCGGCGGCACCGGACACGGTGGCAGCGCGGGGGCTGAGAATGCCAGCAGCAATTCCGCCAGCACCTCCTCGAGCACCAGCGGTTCGGCTGGCGCGGGCGGCGGGGCGACGGCGGATGGTGACGGCAACGGCACTTCCACCGCAGGTTCCGCAGGCATGGCCGCCGGGGCAACCGGTGGTGCTGCAGGCTCCAGCGCGATCGGTGCGGGCTCCGGGCCTTCGGGTGCCAGCTCGGGTGCGGGTGGCGGCGACAGCGGCAGTGCCGCTGCGGATGGCACCGGAACCGGGCTTGGTCTGGGTCTGTCGGGCGCGCTTGCAGGTGGCGGCGCGGGCGGTGGGGCCAATGGTCAGGGCTGGGGAGCCGGTCAGGGCAATGGCAGCGGCACCTCTGGTGCGGATACCTCCGGCAACGGCGCCTCTTCGGGCGCAGGGGCTATGACCATGGCGTTTGGCCTGCTGGCGGAAGCCATGGGCGATGCGACCAACGGCGACACCGGGGCGACGCAGACGGGGGGCACCTCGACGGCAGGCGGCACCGGAACGGGAACCGGCACCGGTGCGGGGTCTGCAGGCGGTGGTGACGGCGGCGCAGGCTCTGCGGCGGGTGGCGATGTGGATGCCGGTTCTTCCGGCACGGGCAGCGGCACGGCGGCCAGCGGTGCAGGCGGCGCGGGCAGGGCCTCGGCGGCCAATACCGGCGACGGCACCGGCAGCGGCACTTCCGGTGATGCCGCCGGTGGGGCTGCAGGCAATGCCGCCGACAGCGCGGCGGACAGTGCCGCCAGCGGCTCCGGCATGGCGGATGCAGCCGGCGGTGCAGGCGGCTATGCCGATGTCTTCACCCAGCACGATGTGACGGGTGCCGCAGATGGCCTTGCTGAGGCGATTGCGGGCTATGGCGCGGGCGGTGCGGGCAGCGGTGATGCCAGCAATACCGCCACCGGCAGCGCGGTCTCGGGTCTTGAGATCGGCGCAGGCGGCGTGGGCGGCATGGCGATGGGCATGGGCGGCGCCGGCGGTGCGGGCACCGGCGGTATGGCTCTGGGCGGCGCGGCTGATATTGGCGATGCGCTTGGCGGCATGGGCGGCTCGGTCACCAATGGGGCGGGCGGCGCAGGCGGCAACGGCGGAAGCTGGGGCTCTGGCAATGGCGACGATGGCTATGTCACGGGCGAATCCTACGCCTCGGCAGCCGCCTCGCTCAGCACCTCGGCCTTCAACCAGAGCATCGTGATGGGCGCGAATATCCTTGGCAATACCGTGGATATGACCGTCGTCGGCGGCTCGATCACCTCGACCATGGTCGGGGATGACGATCTCTCCTGATCTTTGTGCAGCACATGGGCGGGGCCGCTGCGGCCCCGCCCCCCTTTCACTTACTTCGCGAAATTGAGTGCCCCATGCCCGCCGACTGGATTTCACAAACCATCGCCCATTTCATCGGATCCATGCATCCGGGTATCGAGGGTGCCAGAGCGCGGGAGATCTATGACCGCTTCCAGCGCTCTGAGGATGCGCCTGAGCCGGGCGAAACTAACCCGGAAGCCACGCTTCGGCTGGCTGCCCCGCATCAGCTGCAGGGGTTTGATCCTGGCATCACAGGGGCCGTACTCCCCGATTTCCTCAGCAAAACGGAGGTCACGATCGACCCCGTGCCGCTGCTGCCCGTGGACAAAGTCCGCCTGCCCCGCATGGAGCAGGAGCTACGCGACACCCCGGCCGTGCCGCCCCTGCGGCTCCCGGTGCCGGGCGAGCCGCTGATCCCCTTTCCCGCGCAGATCGCCACCGTGACCTGGCAACAGCTGCGGCTGAACGACAACGACATCCTGATCAGCGGTGAAGGCCCCTCGATCTTCGGCCCCTCGCAGGCGGCTGAGGTCTTCGACGCCCTGCGTGAGCAGGCCACGGCCCTCTCGCTTCCCGTCGTTGCGGGGCTTCCGGCGCTGCATCTGGCGTTTTTGTCGGTCGAAGACAGCCTCAGCCTGACCCTGAGTGTGAAAGCCCTCGAAGACATCCCCGCTGACAGCGGCGTTCAAAGCCTGCGCCATGTCTTTGTGGCCGGGGCCGAGACCGAAACGCTGAGCACAGAGGTCATTCTGAGCAACCACACCGCCGTCGGGGCCCTGCCTCTGCTGCGCGAGCTTGCCTCGGACAGCTGGCAGGAAATCTTCGGCTGGGACGAGGAAACCGAAGAGGACCCGGCAGCAGAGGAACCCGACCCCTGGGGCGGCCTTCCGGCCCCTGCCGGGCTGCCACCTGAGGGGCATCACCTCTCCACCGGCGGCAATCTTGCCAGCAATGAAGCCATCATCGTCACCAACGGGCCCGATGCCACGCTGATGGTGGTGGGCGGCAATATGATCCGGCTGGATCTCATCTCTCAGACCGCCGTGCTGCAGACCTCCGGCAGCCCCGGCGGTGACGGCAGCCGCCTGATCAATGCCGCTCAGATGGAGCGCGGCTTCATTGCCACTGAAGATCTGGCCGCAGCGGTTGGCCCGATGCTGCCCACCGGACAGGTGCCGTCCAACTGGCATCTCGTGCGGCTGGAGGGGGATCTGACCTTCGTAAACCGCATTGAACAGCATATTTTTGCAACCGACTTTGACCATTTCGAAGCCGTTCTGACCGCGCAGTCGAGCCAGATTGTGATGGGCGAGAACTACCTCACCAATCTCACCACGATTGAGGCCTTCAGCAGCCATTACGACATCATCATCATCGCAGGCGATATGGTCTCGATGAACCTTATTGAGCAGATCGCCGTGCTTTATGACGCCGATCTGCTGGCAGGCTGGGGCCTTGCGGCGGTTGAGGGCGGCGGAAATCTGCTCTTCAACAGTGCCAAAATCTCTCATGCCTCCATGGATCAGGCGCTGGCCATGACCGAAGGCATGGCGGGCGGGCTCGATGCTTTGGCGGATGGCGGCAGCCTCGCGGCGCAGGCCCTGTCGGGCATGGCATATTTCGGCGATGCGCCCGTCTCGGTGCTTTATGTCACCGGGGATTTCATCGAGCAGAATATCATTCGACAGGTCACACATCTGGGTGACAGCGATCAGCTGGCACTCGCCCGGACAGAGGTCGGCTCCCTTATGTCCGGGCCCGGCATGACGGTGGAGAGCGGCGGCAACCTGCTCGTCAATGCCGCCGCCATCATTGATCTGGGCCGTGACAGTCAGATCATGGTGGCGGGAGAGACCTATAGCGATGCCATAATTTATCAGGCCGGACTGCTGGATGGCGCGGCCCCGCCCGCGGGCGTTCTGCTGCCCCCGACAGGCGATCTGACCGCCGCCGCTGTGGCCTTTCTGAGCGGTGCTGCGGGCGAGGCCTCCGACAGCCTTCATGAAGGCGGACAAGAGGCGCTTGCCGCGCTGCCCCCTCCGTCCCCCGAAGAGATGTCGCTGTTTCTGGTCTGAGTGCAGGCCGTGCAGGAAGGAAGCGGAAGGAGAGCGCCCGTGCCGGATTTCCCCCCAGTCAGGACACTTTCGCCACGCGCCGATCCCCCCCGCCCGGTTGCGCCGCTTCTGCTGCAAAACCGCGTGTTGCCTGAGCGGACTTCGGGATCTGCAGCCGCAGGCCTGGTGCCGGTTTCCGATCCACAGGCTGCGCCCCGCCACAGGGTGCAGCTCCGCCGCGCCCTGTCTTTTGATGCGGGGTCGGCTCAGCCGCTTCGGACAGCCCCCGGCTCTGACTGGCAACCGCCTGACTGCAGCCGTCCGCCAGCCTCCGCAGATCCGGCACCAATGGCGGCATCTGCCGAGGGCAGAACCACGGTTCTGCTGCGAACCCTGCAGCGCACCGCAGAGGCGCTGCTTCCGGCAGATCCACGGCCGCCTGTGGCGGCTCCGGCCCCTTCCCCCCGCGGACAGCCCGCTGATGCCGCCGCAGGTTCGGGGCACGAAGCGGCAGGGGTCGCCGCAATCGGCACGACATCCGGGCCCGCAGCTCTCGCCCCTGCGGCAGCCTCTGCCCCGCACGAAGGCGAGGGGGCCGTCCTGCGGGCGGGTGCCGCGGCACCCCGCGCGGGCGAGGGCAGCCTGGCCCCGCCGCCCGAGGGCACGTCCCTGACCGATGGAGCCGGGCGTTCAGGTCAGGGCGCAGCGCAGATCCCCGCCGCTGAGACCCTCCCTCCGCATCCCTCCGCAGAGCCGCCGGGGCCACAGGCAGAGCCATCGCCGATCCCGCCGTCTGCGCGGTCAACGCCCGCCACAGACCCTGCGCCGGAGCGGGCAGAGGCCCGCGCGCCAGGCGCCGAGGGGCTGCAGGCGCCCATAACGGGCACCTCCGGGCCAATACTGCGGCGCGCGGACGGCCCGTCACAAAGCGGCGGTGGCGGCGGGGATGACGGAACCACCGGCCGCTTTCACCGCCGGAGCGAGCCTGAAAACCACGGCGCGCTCCTGCGGCGCAGCCAGAGGGCGCTGCAGGGCAATCTGGTGCTGGTCATGGGGCTGACCTTTGCAACCAACCTGTTGATCCTTGCTATCCCGATCTATCTTTTCCAGATCTCGGACCGGGTGCTGACCAGCCGCTCGGTGGACACCCTTTTGATGCTCACCATCGTGATTGTCGGCGCGGTGATCCTGCAGGCCGTCCTTGATGCCATCCGCCGCTTTATCCTGATGCGCAGCGCGGTGGGCCTGGTGGTCGGCCTCGGTGCCCCGGTGCTGAGTGCTGCGGCCCATGCCTCGCTCGGCGGCTCCGGCAAAGAGTATCAGACCCTCGGCGATCTGCAGCAGCTGCGCGGCTTTCTGGTCTCGGGCACGCTGCTTGCCTTCCTTGATGTGCCCTTCGCGCCTTTGTTTGTCCTGATGATTTTCTGGGTCCATCCGGATCTGGGCTGGATCGTTATGGTCACGGCCGCCTCGCTTGCGGTGGTGGCCTTTGTGAACCAGAAGGTCACTTCCGCGCCCTTTGCTTTTGCCACCGCCGCACAGTCGCGCGCCAATCTGCATCTCGATTCCATGTCGCGGAACTCGCAGGTGATCAATGCCATGGCGATGATCCCTGAGGCGGTCGCGATCTGGGGCCGCGATACGGCACAGTCGCTGATCGGGCAGATCCGGGCGCAGGACCGCAATATACTCTCGGCCGCCGTCTCCCGCGCGATCCGGCTTCTGGCCCAGGTCATCATGCTGGGCTGGGGCGCCTGGCTGGCGCTGCAGGGCGAGATTACCGGCGGCATGGTGATCGCGTCGTCGATCATCGCGGGTCGGGCGCTGACCCCGATTGAGGGCGCGATTGAGGGCTGGCATGTCTTTTCGCTGTCGCGCGCGGCTTATGGCCGGGTCGAAAAGCTTCTTCTGAATTCGCGGGCGCAATTTGAGCGCCTGGTGCTGCCGCGCCCGCAGGGAAGGCTGGATGTTGAGCGGCTGCTTTACGTACCGGGCGGCACCAAACATGTGGTGCTGAACGGGATCTCTTTCACGCTGCAGCCCGGGGACACCCTTGCGGTCATCGGCAATTCCGGCGCGGGCAAGACGACGCTGGGCAAGATGCTGGTGGGCTCCATCCTGCCCACCTCGGGGAATGTGCGGCTGGATCTGATGGATCTGCGCAACTGGGATCCAAGGCAGCTGGGCGAAAACATCGGCTATCTGCCCCAGGATGTGCAGCTGTTTCCCGGCACCATCAAAGAAAACATCGCCCGGATGCGCAGTGATGCCAGTGACGCGCAGATCTGGCAGGCGGCGGTGCTGGCGGATGTGCATGACATGATTGCCAGCCTGCCGCAGGGCTATGAGACCATGGTCGCCGCCGATGGCGCCCCGCTGTCGGGCGGCCAAAAACAGCGCATTGCGCTGGCGCGGGCTTTCTTTGGCAATCCGACCTTTCTGGTGCTCGATGAGCCGAACTCCAACCTCGATGTGGCGGGGGATGCGGCGCTGGCACGGGCCGTTGAGCATGCGCGGCGCGAAAAGATCACCATGGTTGTCATCACGCAAAAGCCCGCGCTTTTGAACTCTGTCGATAAGATTATGCTGCTTAATCAAGGCAATATCGCACTTTTTGGCGAACGTTCGCAGGTGCTGGCAAAACTTTCGGGCCAGGCGGCGCCCCAGGCCCCTGCCCTGCGTCAGGAGGGATAGATGAGCCGGGTGGAATGGTACAGCGAAGTCCCTTTCGGCGTCGCGCGCCACGCGCTTGCAGGCTTCGGGCTGATGGTGCTTTGCATCGGTGGCTTTGGCTGGTGGGCCTTTCAGGCGCCGCTCGCGGCCGCCGTCATCAGCGCGGGCAGCTTTGTGGCCACCGGCCAGAACCAGATTGTGCAGCACCTTGAGGGCGGCATCATCCAGAGCTTTGAGGTGCGTGAGGGCGATGAGGTGAAGGCGGGACAGATTCTTCTGCGCCTCGATGAAACCGCCGCCCGCGCGACGCGGCGCGAGCTTTATCTGCGCAGCATCCGCCTGCAGGCGATCCAGGCACGGCTTCTGGCCAGCGCCTCGGAGGCCGGGGAGCTGGTCTACCCCGCAGCGCTGACGGGTCTGGACGATGATCCTGAAATCGCGGCCAGCCTCCAGGCGCAGTTTCCGGCTTTTCTGGCCCAGAAGACCAGCCTCAGCAATGACATCGGCCAGGTCGAGCGCAATATTGAGGCGCTTCTCGCCCGCCGCCGCGGCTATACGCGTCAGATTGAGAGCTACAGCCAGATCAGCTCGATCTTTGCGGCGGAGCTGAAGGACAAAGAGGCGCTTTTCACCCGCGGGCTGACGGCACGGGACACGGTGACCGTGCTGCAGCGCGCCGCCCTTGATGCCAGCGGTCAGCTGGGACGGCTGGAAGCCGAGATCGAAGAGATCGACCGCATGAATGAGAAATACGCCACCCAGATTGATGCGGTGCGCGACAAATACCGCGAGGCCACGCTGACCGAGCTGCAATCCGTTGAGGCCGAGCTGGAAAGCGTGCGCGAAAACATCCGCAAGGCCGAAAAGGTGCTGGAGCGGACCGAGTTACGCGCGCCGGTCACCGGAACGGTGGTGCGGCTGCATTATCACACGCCGGGCGGGGTGATTGAGCCGGGCCGGGTGATTGCCGAACTTCTGCCCGCTGATGCGCCGCTGATTGCGGAAAGCTACGTTCAGCGCAATGACATCGACGCCGTGCGGGCCGGTCAGCCCGCCGCGGTACGGCTGGTGGGTCTTAATCAACGCACGACGCCGATCCTGGAGGGGCGGGTGGATTATGTCTCGGCGGATGCCGTGTCGCAGACGGCAGGCTCAACCTCGCGCGAGGTCTATGTTGTGCGCGTCTCGCTTGATCCGCGGGAACTGGCGCGGCTGCCGCATGTCACGCTGAAATCCGGTATGCCGGTCGAGATCATGATCCGCACCGAAGAGCGCAGTTTCGCGCAATATATCATCCGCCCCGTGCTCGACAGTATGAACCGCGCCTTCCGCGAGCAGTGAGGCCTGACTTACGGCCCGTCCCGCGCGCGGTCTTTGCCGTGCGCTGCCGAGATCCCGCGCAACTCAGCCAGCCGGCGGTCGTGATTGCGCCCCGGCCCTCCGCGTCGTCGCGCCGAAGGCCACAAAGGGCCGGAGCGGCAGCACAAAAATGCCACCCGCCAGCTCTGCGCAAAATCATGCAAAATGAGGTTCACCACGCTATCTGCCACGCCCGCGAAAACCGCCAGCATCAGCAGGAGAAAAACTGCGGGAGCGTCATTGGATGTCACCGGAAAAGCCCGCACGCCCGGCACAAGAGCAAGCCCGCTCCGCGCCAGGCAGATCAGATCATTGACGTAAAATGTGGCAGGCAGCAGGCGCATGCAGGGGTCTCCAGGGGCATGCAGACAGCCTTCGGTTGCGTTTGTCAGCGCTGATGCGGGGTTCTGGCAACTCAGAGACAGATCGGCGCCTGTGCAGACCCGAGCCCTCTGGCGCGCTTTCCTCTCACCCCCTTGATTTCGGCCCCGGATCCCAGGCAGGACGGAGGGAGGTGAGGCGGTTGATGACGGCACAGCCGGGTGCCACCTCTCCGGAGAGAGACTGCGAGGATGTGAGGTGATCCCCATCTCTTGGACAGGATGTGGCGCTTTTTAAGC
>NZ_RRAZ01000054.1 GCF_003863335.1 Falsigemmobacter faecalis
CCAGAGACGCTCCAACGCCACGCATGCGTCCTCCACGGATCCGGATGCGCGGCTTTACAAGAAGTCGTCCGGCACGGGGGCCATGCTCTGCTTCGTTGGTCACGCCTTGATGGAGAACCGTTCGGGCCTGATCGTGCAAGGCGAACTCACCCGGGCCGATGGTCATGCCGAACGGCGCGCTGCCCTCGACATGATCCATCGCCACTCACCCGGATCGACGCGTCGGCTGACGCTGGGGGCGGACAAGGCCTTCGACACAGCCGATTTCGTGGCCGATCTGCGAGCCGCCTGCGTCACCCCACATGTTGCGCAAAAATCGAGACATTCCGCGATCGACGGCCGCACGACCCGACACAAGGGCTACGCACTGTCGCTCAGGCACCGCAAACGGATCGATTTGCGTCGGAAAAACCAATCGCAGGGCATTTGATCCCCCGGATCAAATGCTGTCCCTGCTCATACCCGGATCGTTTTCTTATCCTCCTCACCTTTGGATGGGCCAGGACGGTCGGCGGTATGACCCAGACCCTCTATCGGGGTGTCGAGCGGGTGCGTGCGCGCTTCATCCTGACAATGGCAGCGAACAATCTCGCGAGACTGCCCAAACTGCTGGCCGCGTGAGGTTGGGAGACCCAGCCAGGCATGCATGTTGCCTGGCGAAGAATGCGCGGCGGAACAACAGGCACGTCTTGGTGGAGGAAAACGGTCCTGCAATCAGGACTATTTCAGCACCCTGCTAGAGGTCGTCTGCCGCCACGCAGCTTTGGTTTTGGTGGCGGATCGTGAGGGGTGCTGCATGATTTGCGCAGTCCCGGGCCGCCTTTTATGGGAGTGCCGGGATTTGGGCCTCAGTGCGCTGTGCAAGGGCAGCAACCGGGCCTTCTGGCGCCTCAGACGATCCATATCTGCCTTGATGTGCGGAGGGCAGTCGCAATCGCCACAAGCCGTCTCGCGATTGCAATGATCACGGTTTGATGGGCTTTCCCTTTATCGCGAAGTTGCTGGGCGGCCGCCTTCAAAGCAGGATTGTGCAGGGGGGCCGCGCGCAGCCTGAAACAGCGCCTGCCGCAAATCCCTTCGCTCTCCAGCGATCATATGGCGTCCTCTCAGGGCGCAGCCATGACGAAGCTGTCGCACAGGGCTTCCCTCCATTCCCAGGAAAGGAGCGCACCATCAACCGTGGGAGCAAACACCTGGGGCGAGCGGCTTCGAAGCCCTGATCCGGATGTCATGTCCGAAGGCGGATTGCGGCGAAGCTGAAATTTTTCAGGGCCTTTGGCGAAGGCATCGCCTCACGCGATCGCGAGCGCCAGACCGCAGGGGTCCTTCGCCGTCCCGCTCGGGCCAATGGCGTTCGACGGCTCATCCCCCGGCACCGCCGGGATAGAGCGCTCAAAAAGGGGAAAGCGGCCCCTCTGGCCCGCGGACCGCTTGGGCAACACTGCCCACCCGCGGTCGCAACCAAACTCAACCATTCGCTTTAAAAATCAGCTGATTGTGCTATCGATTTGAAAAGTTATGAAATAATAAGAATTATTGCTAATGCGAGACCCTGTCAGGACATTTCTGGAGCATTGCCTGTCCGTCGATCTGGAGGTTGATCCAAAGACGGCACGTATCTTCGCCTTTGCTGCCGTCACATCAGATCCGGATATTGATGCGCTGGTGATGCAGAAGGGCCACCTTGAAGAGGGCCTTGATGCGCTGGATAAGGCGCTGAGCACCAAAGATTTCCTGATCGGGCATAACATTCGCGGTCACGATCTTCCGCATCTGTCGGCGCATGGAAAGCGGTTTGCGCAGGCGGCTTCGGCCCATATTGATACGCTCTGGCTGAACCCGCTCGCGTTTCCGCGCAACCCTTACCACCATTTGGTGAAGCATTATCACGATGGTCGCCTGCAGGCAGGCCATGTGAATGATCCAGAGCTTGATGCGCGGCTGGTCTTTGATGTGCTCGACAATCAGCTGCATGCTTTTGCAACTATGGCTGAAAGCACGCCGGATGTTCTGGCGGTCTACCATTATCTCTGCACGCGCGATGAACTGGCGAAGGGCTATGACGCAGTGTTCTCGCTGTTGCGCAGTGGCCAGGCAGCCCCTGACACGGCGCAGGCGGGCCAGCTGGTGGCGGCTTTGCTGCAGGGCAATGCCTGCGGGGCGGGGGTCGAACGGCTGATTTCTGGTCTGGCACAGCCGCGCAAAGCCTGGGCTGTCGCTTATGCTTTGTCCTGGATCTCGGTCGCGGGTGGGGATTCCGTGATGCCGCCATGGGTGCGGGCCCGCTTTTCCGAGGCGGCGCAGATCGTGCGGGATCTGCGCGATACTCAATGTGATGACGATGCCTGCGCCTGGTGCCGCGCGCATAATGATCCGATCAAGGCGCTGTCGCGCTGGTTCGGCTTTGACAGCTATCGCGCCGAGCCGGTGGATGAGATGGGCCGCCCGCTGCAGGAACGCATCGTAGATGAGGGCATGCAGGGCGCGAGCCTTTTGGGTATCCTGCCCACGGGAACCGGTAAATCCGTTTGTTATCAGATCCCTGCGCTGTCGAAATTCGACAGGATCGGCGCGCTGAGCGTGGTGATCTCGCCGCTGGTCGCCCTGATGCAGGATCAGGTGCAGGGCATGGCGCGGGCAGGGATTGCCTCGGCGGTGACGATCAATGGCATGCTCTCGATGCCCGAGCGGCAGGATGCGCTGGACCGGGTGCGTCTGGGCGAGGCGGCGCTTTTGCTGATCTCGCCCGAGCAGCTGCGCAGCAGTTCGGTGCGATCGGTGTTAAAACAGCGTGAGGTCGGGCTTTGGGTGCTGGATGAGGCGCATTGCGTCTCGAAATGGGGCCATGATTTTCGGCCCGACTACCGCTATGTCTCGCGCTTCATTAAGGAATTCACGGGAGATGCCGAAGTCGCGCCGATCATCGCCCTGACTGCAACGGCCAAGCCGGAAGTTGTCCGCGATATCCGCGAGCATTTCCACGCCCGTCTGGGCCGCAGCCTCTTGCTGCTCGATGGCGGTGCCTCGCGGACCAACCTCAGCTATGAGGTGCGCGAGACGCAAAAGGCCACGAAGCTTGCCGATATTCTGGCGGTCATTCAGGAAAAACTGCCCACTGAGGGGCATTCCGGTGCGGTTGTTTACTGCTCGACCCGGGGGGAGACGGAACGGGTGGCCGAATTCCTGCAGCTGCAGGGCCTGACCGCCGGGCATTTCCACGCCGGCATGACGCCCGAGCAAAAGCGCGATGTCCAGGAGCGCTTCCGGGTGGGCGCGCTGCGGGTGATTGCCGCCACCAATGCCTTTGGCATGGGCATCGATAAGCCCGATATCCGGCTGGTGGTGCATGGCGATATCCCGGGCTCGCTGGAGAATTATCTGCAGGAAGCCGGTCGGGCAGGGCGCGACCGCGACCATGCCAATTGCGTGCTGCTGTTCAGCCCCGAAGATGTGGAGCGGCAGTTCAACCTCTCGGCCCGCTCGCGCCTCGCGCGTCATGAAATCGGGGCCATTCTGAGGGCGGTGCGCCGCCTTGATGAGCGCAGCAAAAAAACCGGCACGGTGGTGGCCACCTCGGGTGAGATCGTGCGGGCCGAACTGGATCAGGATTTCGGCCGCGACAGCGCCACCGATGATACGCGGGTGAAAACCGCTGTCTCCTGGCTGGAAGAAGCCACGCTGCTCAGCCGCGAAGAAAACAGGGTGCAGGTCTTCCCGTCCTCCCTGCGCATTCGGACCCTGGCCGAGGCCGGGCCTGTGCTGGACAAGGCCGCCATTACCGGCACGCGGCGCAGGCAGCTGATGAATGTGCTGCGGCATCTGATGAATGCGCCGCCGGATGTGGGGATCTCAACCGATGAGCTGACCTCCGTCTGCGGGCTTATGGGGGCGCAGCTGAACCGCGCCATGGCCGATCTTGAGGCGCTTGGCCTGGCGCAGAACGACATCGCGGTCACGGTTTTTGTCCATGTGGGGATCAGAGGCGCGTCGATTGCGAAGTTCAGAGAGGCGGCGGGTCTTGAGCAGGATCTGATTGCCCTGATGCGCGAAGCGGCCCCCGATGCCGAGACGGAAATGGCCCTGCCGCTGAACCTTCCCGAAGCCACGCAAAGATTGCGCGACAGGGGGCACATACATGTGCGTCCCGATCTGGTGCATAAACTCCTGCAGGGCATGGCGCGCGATGGCCGGGATATGGAGGGCGGCCGCGGCAATCTGCGCCTGCGCAAATTATCGATCAGCGCCATTGCGGTCACGCTGCAAAGGCCCTGGAGGGTGCTTGATAAGACCGCCGAGCTGCGCCGCCAGGCGGCGGAACTTCTGCTGACTGACCTGACTGGCAAGGTGCCGCGCGGCACCCATGGCAAGGATCTGCAGGTTGAGACCACTTTGGGCAATCTGCTGGCGGTGCTGAATGGCGATGCGCTTCTCAAGGGGCAGGTGAAAGACCTGACCAAGCTGCTCGACCGCGCGCTGTTGTGGCTGCACGAGCAGGAGGTGATGACGCTGGGCAAGGGGCTGACCGTCTTCCGCCCGGCAATGACCCTGCAGCTGCGCCCGGGCTCGGGCGGCTTTACCCGCGATCATTTTCAGCCTTTGGAAGAACATTACAGCGAACAGACCGTGCAGACCCATGTCATGGCCGCCTATGCCGAAAAGGGGCTGGCGGCGATCGACCAGGCACAGCGGCTCTCGGAGGATTACTTCGTTCTCGACAGAGACGCCTTCATGAAACGCTGGATGCCCGGTCGCGGCGCAGAGGTCCGCCGCCAGACCACCGGCACCTCCTGGCGCGCAATCGTCGACGGGCTGAACAATCCGGTGCAGCAAAAGATCGTCTCGGATGACCGTGAGGCGACCAATGTGCTGGTGCTGGCGGGACCAGGCTCGGGCAAAACCCGGGTGTTGGTACACCGCATCGCCTATCTGATCCGGGTAAAGCGCGAGGATCCGCGCGGCATTCTGGTGCTGACCTATAACCGCCACGCGGCGGCTGAAATCCGGGCGCGGCTGCGCCATCTGATCGGGGATGATGCCTTTGGCGTGGTCATCTCGACCTGCCACTCCATGGCGATGCGGCTGGTTGGCGTCAGCTTCACCAATGCGCCGACCGAGACCCGCGAATTTGATAAAATTGTCATGCAGGCGGTGAACCTGTTGAACGGTGAAGGCCTCGGCAAAGCCGAGGCCGAGGCCCAGCGGGATGTGCTGATTGAGGGCTATCGCTGGATCCTGGTTGATGAATATCAGGACATCGGCCCCGAGGAATATGCCCTGATCGCCGCCATCGCCGGGCGCTCGCTGGAGGATCCTGACCTGCGCCTCAGCCTTTTCGCGGTGGGGGATGACGATCAGAACATCTATGCCTTTGCCGGCGCTTCGATCCGCTATATCCGCCAGTTCGAAGAGGATTACCGCGCGAAGCCCGAGTTCCTCGTGGAAAACTATCGCTCCAGCCGCCATATCGTCACCAGCGCCAATGCGGTGATCGCGGGGGCGGCGGACCGGATGAAGCTGGGCCATGACATCTCCGTGAACCAGGCCCGGGCCAAAGACATGCCCGGCGCTGTCTGGGCGGCGCTGGATCCGGTGGCGCAGGGCAGGGTGCAGGTGCTGCGCGTACCGCCTGGTGCCATGTCCCAGGCCGTGGCCGCCGTAGATGAGTTGCAGCGGCTGTCACGCCTGGACCCCGATTGGAGCTGGACCGGCACCGCCATCATTTCGCGCGACTGGCGCAGCCTTGCGCCGGTGCGGGCCTATGCCGAAAGCCTTGGCATTCCGGTGACGATGGCCAATGAAAGTCTGCCCAGCCTCTGGCGCCTGCGCGAGACGCAAAACCTGATCGCGGGGCTGAAGGCCTCTGGCAGGCAGGTCTTTACGATTACCGATCTGATCGAGACCCTGAACGCTTTGCCCGGCAATCGCTGGACCGATCTTTTGGGCGAGGGCCTGGGCACTCTGGCGGCTGAGATCGGCGACAAAGGCA
Source organism: Falsigemmobacter faecalis (assembly GCF_003863335.1). Taxonomy (GTDB): domain Bacteria; phylum Pseudomonadota; class Alphaproteobacteria; order Rhodobacterales; family Rhodobacteraceae; genus Wagnerdoeblera; species Wagnerdoeblera faecalis. The sequence continues at coordinate 5,987 of NZ_RRAZ01000054.1, forward strand.
TGCATCTGCCGGATGTGATCGAATGGATCGCGGAATGGACGCGGGATGCGCGCTCTGAGCCGCGCGGCCTGCTGCTGATGACGGCCCACCGTGCCAAGGGGCTTGAGTTCCGCGATGTGGTGATCCTCGACGGCGACTGGGCGAAACCCTCAAAAGATGAGGATGCCGACGGCCCCCGGCGGTTGTTCTATGTGGCGATGACGCGGGCCAAAAGCAGCCTTGCCATTCTGGCAACAGCTCCGCATCCGCTGGCACCCGCCGAAGGCGAAGCCTGCCTTTGGCGTGATGTTAAACCCGACTTAAGCCAGGTGCCTGAAACTTACCCGACCTATATCACGCCCGATATGAGGCTGGTGGATTTGTCCTGGGCAGGGCGGCTGCGTGAAGGCGCGCCAGAGCTGCGCGCCCTGGCGCAGGCCCGGGTTGGCGATCTGGTGACAGTGGCGCAGGACAGCGATCGCTGGGTTTTGCGTGATACGCAAAACCGAACACTGGCCCGCATGGCCAAAAGCTTTACACCGCCGCCGGGGAAAGTGCTGATACGTGCCGAAATTGGCGCGATCATCCGCTGGCGCAAAACGGATAATGAAGAAAGCTATCAGACCCATATCAGGCGCGATGAATGGGAAGCGGTTCTGCCGGATCTGCAGTTTGGGACCCCATAAAGGCGCAACAGAGATGAGCGGCCAAGGGTCTGAATGGACCTGTGGTTTTGAAATGGAGAGGGGCACAGCGACCAGCGCCGTGTGGGGCATCCACAGGGCAGAGCAGGTTTCAACTCTCCCGATTGATCAAAGGCATATGGGTGTTTGATCCCAGGGTTTGAGGGTGTGATCCTTTCGAGGGAATGAAAGGGTGCATTGGGGGGCAAATTCCTCATGGCAGCGCCACAACCACGCAGGCCGTCCGAGCTGCTATACTGAGGGCTTGCCCGCCATCGGCTCAACGGCAGGCTTGAGTGCGCGCAGAACTGAGCCGGGAACTCCGGAGTGAGGCGGATCAGAAAACGATCCTGGGAATCGTTTTCCCGGCGGTTGGCTTTGTCTCTTTGTCGACATTGACCGAACCCGCAGGTTTGCGGTGATCCAACTGCTCGAAAAAGCGGACCGAAAGACGGCATTGGAGTTCCTGGAACACCTCCTGAAGGCGGTGCCCTACAAGATCCACACCATCCCCACTGACTGAGCCATTGAGGTGCCATTGGTTCAAGCCCGATGGCGAAGGTGGAGCGGAGCGGCGAATGGCAGCGTCGCAACCATCGCGGTTCCAGACGCCGTGCTCGCCATGGTCCCTGGACCAGTGGCGAGCACGGCGCAGAATCCACATCGCGGTTGAAGAACAAACACTGGAGCTCCGTGCCGTCGGGGTCCCCTCCAGTGTCACCCGTGATGCACCGGGCCTGTCTGACCTGCTCAACCAGATCGCACCTCAGGAAAACATCGCCTGCGTGACAGCTGACGGTGCCTGTGACACCCGAGCCTGTCATGACGGCATCGCCGCCAGAGGTGCGGTGGCGGTCATACCGCCCCCGCAGGAACGCCCGTTTATGGAAGCCCATCACGGGCGGGGCAAAAACGCGCTGCGACGCCTTGCGCCCGCCCGGGCGTCTCGGCTGCGCTCTCTGGCGAAAATGGCGCGGGTCTCACCGCCGCAGCCGGGTGGAGGTATGAGGGGGATCAGAAAACAGTCCCGTGGACTGTTTTCCCGACGATGGGATGAACTGCCGCAAACAGCCCGGCCAGCGCCTCATGGCCAGAGTATTCGACCGACAGATCGCTGGGGTCCGGATCCGAGCTGCAGCTTCACGGTTCACGGCACCCCGACGACCATGCGTGTCGCAGAGGCCACGCGGGCTCAGGGGAGGTCTTGCCTAAGGCTGATTTGCGTAACAGCGCCCAAGGTCACGTGAAACAGCGGTCTCTGCGCGCGCCCGCAAACCACCGTCAGACTGCGCAGCGGCAAAGCGATGGGTCAGTCGAATCCGAATTCCCAGCCGTCGGGATGAAAGTCAAATTTGAACGCGATCTCTATGACTTTGCTCTCTTCGGCCCAGATCGCGTCGGGCGTGATCTGCAATTCGGACCGGGTGGTGACGATCAGCGTATCGCTTTCCTCATCGCGCTCAGTTTTATAGCCAAGCGCGCGCAGGGCTTTCTCACAAGGACCCCACTTAGCGTCCTCATCCTCGGCAAGCAGATAGAACTCCACGACCGAAGTCCGGGGCAAAGCTGTGCCGCGCTTCTTCAGTTCTGCAAAGGTTTCGAAGGTTTCGCGCCGCTGCGCCTCAAACTTTTGGCTCATTTGTCTCTTAATCCTGTTTACTGCCCCACCGGGGCTTGGCTCTGATCTAACGCGAACCCAAGGTCGCCGTCCACCAGTGGGCGTTTTTGCAGGATCCGTGCAGACATGATCTGCAGTCGATCCAATCGCCGATTTATGTAATCGTCGCTGTGCAGCACAGGGCACTCCAGGCCTGGTTCTCCAACCCCAATTTCACGCAAAAGCGGATACAGGCCAGCCGGTCGCCCGGCGAGAGGTTTCGTCTGAGGTGCCCCCCGAAAGCCGGACACGGACGTAAGCTCTGATTTGCTGTCTGTTGATCTTCACAACGAAGGAGATCGACGATGTTGCAACGCAAGCAGCAGGCCGCTGAGTTCAAGGCGAAGGTGGCGCTGAACACGCGAGGCGGTCGTGTCGGAGCTGGCGAGCCGGTTCGGCCTGCATCCGACGATGATCCACCAGGGAAAGCGCGCGCAGCCGGACGGCGCGTCCGATATCTTTGAGCGCGGCCGCCGCAAGGTGCCGGTCCTCAACGAGGAACATGCATGCCAGGATCGGAGATCGAAGCCAATGGCTGAGACGGTGGCCAACTCTTTTTTAGAAAGAGCGCTCAGGCCCTGATCGGGAAGTGAAGCGTGGCATGATCGAACGCGACCCTCCTGAGCAGTCACCCGGCCAACAGGGCGCGCGGCTGTCGATGCCGCGGTCGTCGTATTATGTCACGCCGCAGGGCGGGACGGAGCCGAATCTCGCGCTGAGGCGTCTGGTTGATGCGCAGCTCCTTGAGACGCCTTTCTTTGGCCTGCGCCAGATGCCGTGTCGCCTGCGCAACGAGGGCCATGCGGTGAACGAAAAGCGCGCCGGGCGGCCCATGTGCCTGATGCTGATCTGTCAGAAGCCCAATACCAGCAGGCCCGCGAAAGGGCATAAGACTATCCCCTGCCTGCTGCGCGGTCTGCGGGGGGAACGGCCAAACCAGGTCTGCTGCGCAGACATCACTCTCGCAGGCTCTCCCGAACCGATGGCCTTCGGCTGCCCGGCTGCCAATGCGTCGCGGGTGTCTTTATCTGGTGGCGATCATGGACTGGCACCGCCGGATGGCTCTGTCGTGGCGGATATCGAACATTGATCTGTGATCCTCCACGGGTTCGCGGGCCATGGCGAGGACATGCCGACTGCCTCACCTCGCGGCGCTGAGTGAGGCCCTCTGTCGGTTCGGACCACCGGATCTCATGAAGATGGAGCATGGTCGCGCCATCGGTTCGAGCGGCCATGCAACGTCAGGGATCTCAGTTCACATCCTTTGCCCGGACAGACCACCTGCGGCGGTCGGGCGGTCGCATCCTGATGGATGGCTGGGGCCGCTACCCGGACAGCATCTGTGGCGCAGCCCGACATCCGACTGCGCTGCCTGCATGCCCGGGAGGCCGGGTCACAGGCCCGCGCGGGTGTCAGGCAATGGATGAGGTCGCACTCACCGCCGTCCGCACAAAGCCCCTGCCGCCCGACCGCCGGCAGGGGTCTGCCCGCTGCAAATCGAAGCAACGCAACCCGATCCGCAGGCGCAAAAGAGGGCTTGAAAAACGCCGGATCCTGTCCAGGGAAGGGGGAGGGAACCTCAGTGGATGTCGTCCCTTTCGCCGCAGCGCAGGCCTTCGACATTGATGCCGGGTTGACGACACAAATCCTCAACCGAAGACGGCCCGTGGAATGCCGTCAGCGGCCCGAGGCAGGAACGGAGGGTTGCATCTTCAAACAGAGGCAGGCGTGGCGACAGAACCATGGTTCACCCTGAATTGCGCCTGACAATCCTGCATCCGGCAGGGTGATATATGCCCATTCTCTCATCACAAGCAGCATGCTGCAAAAAACAGGAACGACTTATCGTGTCGCCGCCACAGCCTTTTTGCCTTCCTGCCAGCGCCCGCAAGCGCTGGCAGCGGGGTTTGGATCCGTCACGTTCCAGCCAATGCGCGTAGGGCGCGGGCAGGGTGGCCCATGACGGGCGCTCGACTTTCAGCAGCCCGTGCTGCTTCATCGGTCCGATGCGGGCTGGCGAGATGGGCTTTGCCGATCATCACCACATCAGGCTTCGTGTTACGAACTGCCGCTTCAGCGACTTCCGGGGTGCCAAAGCCCCAGGCGCTGGCGAGCGGCCGGCGGGCTTTGTCACGGATGCGCTTTGCGATCGGTCCCACGAAGCCCTGGGGCTGCGCCTGCGGGGTCGGGAAGCTGAGACTGACGCTCATGAAATCAAGGCCATCTTCCATAATCTGATGGGTCAGGGTGAGGGCTTCCTCCATGTCCTCATCCATGGTGCCGTTGAACTGGGCCACGCCCAGTCTGGCCCGCGGGAATTTTTCCGGCCGGACCTGGCGCACCGACGCCAGAGTTTCGCGCAGGAAGCGGCTGCGGTTCTCGAAGCGGCCGCCGTAAGCGTCGGTCCGCGGGTTGGCGTCTTTGGAGAAAGCTCTGCGCCAGACAGCCATGGGCGAAATGCAGCTCAAGCCATTCAAAACCTGCGTCTGCGGGGCAGGTTGTTGCCGAAAGCGATGGCCCGGGGGGCGATAGTTTCCCCGTAACGCGGATCATCGGCGCCGATGTGATCATCGCCCTTCCAGGGCAGTTGGCGTTGGCCTTGCGGCCCGCATGGGCGGTCTGAATACCTGGCACAGCGCTATGAGCCTTGATGGCCTGGAGCATCCGCACAAAGCCCTGGGCCAGCTCATCGCTCCAGATACCGGGGTCGTTTGGCGTAATCCGGCCTTCCGGCACCACGGCCCTTGCCTCAACACTCACGAGGCCTGCACCACCACGCGCCTGTGAGGCCCGGTTCTGCAGATGCCAGTCGGCAACCTGACCGTCCGTGGTGCAATACCGGCACATCGGCGGCACCGCGATGCGTAACGGATTTAAGGGTAAAGGGTTCAAACAGAACAGACATCGGACTTCCTGTGGATGGGATAGTCCGGGTGTAGTCCAGAACCGACGGACAGCCACCACGCACAGGCTGCATTCAGGATCAGGGTAGGGTGCCTGCGCCGTGTTTCACATGCCAGATGCTCTCACACCGGTGATTAGCAGATTTGTGGTCGCAACCCGGCACCTCGCTGAGCATTGCAGGGGCGCGTCCGGTCGAAACGGCCGCTGAGTTCTCGGCCTGAGACTGGCAGATCCGGTCTGATCAGGGCACTGATTTTCAGGAGCCATCGGGCGCTGCGCCACTGCCGGAAGCACAGGCCATGATCCGCGAGTTGCACTCAAAAAGGCAGATCTTCCGGAAATTGACTGGCTGAGGCCCCGGCTCAGTCGGCTGTTCAGGTCGATGGTGGGCCGGGAAGGCTCAATATGTTTTCGGGCCTCTGATCCAGCAGCCGCAGCAGGCCGTCCATCGAACGTGTGATTACGATGTCACCGGCTTCGTATTTCTGGAAGGCCTTTGGGCCGCCACCCAGGATCTCACCAGCCAGAGGTTACGCCAGGGCCTTACCATTGAGGCGCCGCTTCATGCGAACCCGTTCGACCTCTTGCGCCGACGACAGCCCCTCATATTGGGCCTTCCGGCGGTTAAAGCTGCGCTCAGTTACCTTGTCGTCAGCAGGATCAAAGACATCGTCTTCATCTGCAGGATCCTCCGGATACCAGCCAGTGGCATGGATTACTTCGGGCTCCTCGCCATAAAAGGCACTGCAGGGACGCATATTCCGGCGAAGGATCACAGCTGTCTCCGGGTAGGGTATCCTTGCTGCCTTATCCAATGGGGCGAACCCTGCGTGAAATCGATTGCCACTGCCAACTTAATGGATTGGGCGACGAAGAGTCGTCATGGCTTCAATCGAAGCCGGGAACCAGTCCCAATATGGCACCACGATGGTGTAGATGCTGCGCCGCATGTCAACAGGGAGCGGCTCCTCAGTTACCAGGGTTTGGCTGTGGTATTTCAAGGCCATGGCTCTGGCTTGGCCCGAAAGGAACCGGCAGCGTCCACGTATTCGGTGAAGACATTTCCGCGTTCAATCCTGCCTGTGACCGCTGCCGAATTTCCTGCGCGTGCCAGCCGTGAAGGCGCTCATTCTCAGACCCTCAGCGCTGTGTTGTTCTGTGTGGCCAGGTGCAAAGACAGCACTTCGCGCCGGAAATCAGCCGCAGCTTCGACCAGGGCCGGCTTGCGGCCGCAGAGGCGGCACCACTGTAATGTCTCCAACGGTTACCCCCGGCACCCGCGCAAGCAGACAGCAGGCGGCCCGCCATTCGCAGCCTGCAAAAGGCAGCACATGCAAATCTATCCATCACCCTGGGACAGCGACAGAGCGGGACGCGTATGAGTTGCGATCCGCTGGTCCCGGTCCGGGTGCGGGGCAGAAGATTTTGACGGATGAGGGCAGGGCGCCTGCCCAGGCCTTATGACCTGCGGGCACTGAAGCCGCCCAACACCAGAGCCACGGCGATTGCCATGATGACCAGACAGACCAAACCCTCCGGATCAGGGAGGTGACGGAAATAGCGCCCCCACAGGGTCGACCGGCAGCCTGTCGTTCCCATGCCGCAACCGAAGCCGATGAGGTCAACAAAGCCCAAGGTGCCCAGTCCAGCAATGATCAGCCCGAAAATAATCAGAAGCATATTCATATGCTCTCCTTCCGAGGTCAGCATCGGGGCCAGAAGAAGACCCGCGCAAACAAAAGCTAAATGTGTGTGGAGGCCGCATGACAGGAGAATCTCATACGCGGGCCGGAGGATCCGTAAAGGCGAACCGATGACTTCACCGGGAGGAGCCGAACGCGCTTTCTAAACCATTGAACTTTATAAGCCCAAAAAAATCTCATCCGCAGGAACGGACGGCGATGGCCGGAGGACTGTCCAGCCGCAGGGCCCGTAAGCGATCCTCAAAACCACGCATCCCCTCGGACGAGCCGCTTGGACACCTCGGTCTGAAGCTGGATCGAGGCAAAGATGACCTCACAGGGTTCACTCGAAAGAGTGGCGTTCACCGGTTCGACCTTAACAGAGTGCTGAAACAGTCGGACCTGGACGCAGCTCGAGGAACATGGTTCACCCTTTGCAGACAAGGTGCCGGGGGGATCATGCGGGGGACTGACGAGACGAGCGGGTCGCTGTTCAGCTCTGTGGAGCTTGAAGCGCGGATCCCTGCGGCTATCCTTTGCGCAGGATCCGGCAGGTGGTGAATGCCGCACTGGTCAGTCTGGATGGAGCGTTTGCCGCGCTCTAT
>NZ_RRAZ01000055.1 GCF_003863335.1 Falsigemmobacter faecalis
GCAATCGTCATCTTCTGGATATGATCAATGAGTCCTGAGCCTAGCCCGCCGCCTGAAGACCCTGAGCGGCCTCACGCCTTACGAAGGCATCTGCAAAATCCGGACTTCAGAGCCGGAAAAATTGATCCTAAATCCGATCCACCAGATGCCGGGACTGAACACCTAGCCTGACGGCCTTCGCCTGCCCGGTCGTGAACCGCTTCAAGTCCGGCACTGCCGGGATCTGCCGTCCGGGTTGAAAGCAATCGGTGGAGTAGAAATCGCGCTCGGGGACTGAACTCAGCAACCAGCCTTCCGTGATACCGACCTGCGTATCTGCCCCGAGACCGCCGTCGGTCAGCACTGTCCGATTTCTTCACTGGGGGCCCGGCCTGAAATGCAGGTCTCTGTCAGGCCCCAGTTCCGTAAGTTTTCGGCGGTTATGCTGCAAAACAGGCCTGGAAATGACGCGATCAATGTGGAGGCTCCATTTCTGATCAGGCCGGAACGCAGCCGCGAGAAGACTCATGCGCTTTGTGTCACCCTGGATGAGGCTGCGAAAGACGCGCCCGGCAGCAGCCCCTTTCTGGGCCGCCCTGCGCGCGGCAGAGAAAAATCATCGGTCACGGCACAGCCACACCTACGGTTCATGGCATCTTTCCCTTTCAAGGGCAGAGCTGCACACTCCGGCTTTGCGCAGGAACTGTTTAAAGACCGTCATGTTTGCATGCGCCCCCGGGGCGAGGCCACCAGACAGGTCCCGGCGGACAGGATCCGGCTCCGGGGCACTGAGGTCTGGAGTTCAGCCTCTGCTTTCAGGCGGTGCAGATCTGCGCGGATCAAGGCCTCAACAGCAGCTCGGGGGAAAGCTGCCAAAAGGCGCGCCGGGGCGACGTCGCAACCTCCAGGCCAGTCATTGAACGGGCATTGCCGCAAAAAAGCCCGCCGGGCGGTCGCGCAGCTCTGACAGCGGGTCCGCAGGATTGCCGGGGCTGGCGAAAATCTCTGCAGTGCGGCGGGAAAAATTTTTGTCACACCGCTGCCAGCCGCATGCTGCGGAACAGCAGGCTCTGTCCCCGCCGCGAAACTTCCCGGCAGACTGCCGCGGAGGCCCGCCGGACGGCCCCGCCCGACCTGCTGAAACAGCGGCCGGAGATGGCGGGTCCGGACCCGGGGACCGGCCGGCAATGCCACAGGAATCCGGTCATATTTCTGAAATCATCACATCTGCGCAACGCGTTAAACGTAAGGGAGCGCGGCGGCCCGCGGGCCCGCTTACTTCCGGGGGATGATCACCACTTCGCCGTTTTGCACCTTTCGCTGTGCCACAAGATGGTCGGCGAAATGGCGCACCTGCCCGACGCTGCCTTTTAGGATTGAGACCTCAAGGCATTCGTCGTGATCCAGATGCACATGCAGCGATGAGACCGTGAGATCGTGGAAATCATGATGCGCGGCCGTCAGCCTGCGCGAGACTTCGCGGGCGGTGTGGTCATAGGTATAGACCATCGCCGCCACACAGGGCGCGTCGGATGCGGCCTCGACCCGCGCGCGCGCGAGGCCCGCCCGGGTCAGATCGCGGATCGCTTCTGAGCGGCTGGTATAGCCGCGCTCCGCCATCACATGGTCGAGGTCATCCATCAGATCATCGTCGAGAGTTACCGTGACGCGCTGCATCGGGCTTCCTTGTGATTAAAAAGAGGGCAGTTTATCAAAGCCCGCGCTTCGTGATCTGCAGAAACTGCCCTGCAGAGCCCGCCTGCGCAAGGCTTCCACTTGCAACCGGGTCGTGCAAGTGGATAAGCGAAAACTGAAGATTGCTCATACTGCGGAATGCCCGATGACCCTTCTGCCGAAAACGCTGGCCGCTCTGCTCCTCTCGGCAGGCCTGGTGCAGGCGGGCGGGCCGTCGCTGGTCCTTGCCATCGGCGGCGAGCCGGAGACCGGCTTTGATCCGGTGATGGGCTGGGGGAGCTACGGCAATCCGCTCTTTCAATCGACGCTTCTGAAACGCGACACCGATCTTGCCACCACCCCGGATCTTGCCACCGACTGGCGGCTGTCTGAGGATCGGCTGACCTGGACGATCACGATCCGCGACGATGTAAAATTCTCGGACGGCAGCGCGCTGACGGCGCAGGATGTGGCCTTCACCTTCACCACCGCCAAAGCCGCCGCGGGAGAGCGCGATCTGCAGGTGATGAAAGGCGCAGAAGCCATTGATGCGCATAGCCTTCGCATCACGCTGACAAAGCCCTGGATCACCTTTGCGGAGACGTTTTACACCCTTGGGATCGTGCCCGCCGCCTCTTACGGGCCCGGCTATGGGCGCAATCCGCTGGGGTCCGGCCCCTTTCGGCTGGTGTCCTGGGCAGAGGGGGAGCAGATGATCGTTGAGCCGAACCCGGTCTATTATGGCGCAGCGCCCCCCTTCGGGAAGCTGACGTTCCTTTTTACCGGGCAGGACGCGGGCCTCGCGGCCGCTCAGGCGGGGGTCGCGCATCTGGTCTCGGTCCCGGCGCAGCTTGCAGAGGCCCTGCCCCCGAAGTTTCGGGCGGTGCGCGCACGGACCGTCGATAATCGCGGACTGAGCCTGCCTTTTGGTCTGCCCGCCGAGCGGCAGGGGCGTCAAACCGGCCATGCCGTGACCGCAGATCCGGCGATCCGGCGCGCGATCAACCTTGGGATTGACCGCAGCCTCGTGGTCGATGTGGCGCTGCATGGCCATGGAACCCCGGCCTTTGGCTCGGTGGACGGGCTGCCCTGGTCGGATCCGCAGGACCGTGTCGCCTATGATCCCGAGGGCGCGCTTGCGGTGCTGGACGCGGGCGGCTGGCGGCCTGGCGCGGACGGCATTCGCGTCAAAGACGGGCTGCGCGCGGGCTTCCGCATCCATTATCCGGCGGCGGATGCCACCCGCCAGGCGCTTGCCGAGACCGCAGCCGAGCTGCTGCGGCCCTTAGGGATTGAGGCAACGCCGGTGGGGGGCAGCTGGGAAGCGATCGGGCGGGTGATGCATTCCGAGCCGGTCGTCTTCGGCTTTGGCAGCCATTCGCCCTGGCAGCTCTACAGCATCTTCAGCTCTGATCTGGGCGGTGTGGGCTGGGCCAATCCCACGTATTACGCTAATCCAAAGGTCGACGCGCTTTTCGCACGGGCCCAAAGCGCTGAGAGCCTTGAGGCCTCCTACCCGCTGTGGGCGGCGGCGGCGGCGGAGTTCGGACTGCAGAAAGACAATGCCTGGGCCTGGCTGGTGAATCTGGATCACGTCTATTTCGTCAGCGACTGCCTTGAGATCGGGCCGACGCAGACAGAGCCTCATGGCCATGGCTGGCCGGTCACCGCGACCCTTGCGCAGTGGCGCTGGAGCTGTGAGTAAGTGGCGGGTATTTTTCTGATCCTGCGGCAGATTTTGCTGCTGAGCCTGGTTTCAGCGGCGGTTTTTGCGCTGATGAAGGTCTCGCCGGTGGATCCGGTCGATGCCTATCTCGGCCCCGCCATCGCCCATGTCAGCCCCGAACAAAAGGCGCAGATCGCGGCCTCCTGGGGGATTGACCGCCCCGCGCATGAACAGTTTCTCGCCTGGGCGGGCCATCTTCTGAGCGGCGATCCCGGCCATAGCACGACCTATAATGCGCCGGTTCTGCAGGTGCTGGGGGACCGCATCGGCCCCTCTCTGGCGCTGGCCGGGGGGGCCTGGGCGCTCTCGGGGCTTCTGGGTTTCGCGCTTGGGCTTCTGGCGGTGGCGGCGGGCGGCTGGACGGATCGGGTGATCCGGCTTTACTGCTATGTTCTGGCGGCAACGCCGACCTTCTGGCTGGCGATGCTGCTGCTGATGGTCTTTTCCGTCCGCCTTGGCTGGACGCCGATCTGCTGTGCGGGCCCGGTGGGGCTGCCCCCGGAGGAGGTGAGCTTTGCGCAAAAGCTGCATCATCTTGCACTTCCGCTGACGGCGCTGACGCTGTTTGGGGTGGCGCAGATCGCCCTGCACACCCGGGTCAAACTGGCGGAGGTGATGCAGTCTGACTATGTGCTGATGGCGCGCGCCCAGGGGGCGGGTCAATGGGACATCATCTGGCACCACGGGATGCGCAATGCGGCGCTACCGGCGGTTACGGCGCTTATGGCCTCGGTGGGCGAGATGATCGGCGGCTCGATCCTGGCCGAGCAGGTCTTTGCTTGGCCGGGCCTTGGCCGCGCCACTGTGGATGCCGGGATGAAGGGAGATGTGCCGCTGTTGCTGGCCATTGCGCTTTTGACCACGCTGGTGGTCTCGGGCGGCAATCTGATGGCCGACAGGCTTTACACCCGGCTCGATCCGCGGATGTCGGGGCGATGAGCGGGCGTCTGAGCGCGGTGCTGGCCGCCGCACTGGCCCTTGTGCTGATCCTCGCAATCGCAGTTTTCCCGCTGCTGCTGGGCGATCTTGGCCTTCGTGCGGAGTTCAGCGCCCGCAACCTCGCCCCTGGGGCGTCACATCTTTTCGGGACCGATCAGATGGGCCGCGATATTCTGGCCCGTTCGCTGCACGGGCTGGCGCTGAGCCTCTGGGTCGGGCTGATTGCGGCGGGGCTGTCAGTGTTGATTTCGGCCCTGATCGCCATGGCCTCGGGGCTGGGGCGGCGGGCGGATCAGGTTGCGGGGTTTGTGACCGACGGCTTTCTGGCCATGCCGCATCTGATGCTGCTGATCCTTTTGGCCTTTGCCTTCGGGGGGGGCACGACGGCGGTCATCCTGGCGGTGGCGGTCAGCCACTGGCCGCGCCTCGCGCGGATTTTGCGGGCCGAGCTGTTGCAGATCCGCGCCGCGCCCTATGTAGAGACCGCCCGCGCGCTTGGCCGTTCGCGGCTGCATATCACCTGGCACCACATCCTGCCGCATCTGCTGCCGCAGATGCTGGTGGGATTTTTGCTGATGTTTCCCCATGCGATCCTGCATGAGGCGGCGCTCACCTTCCTTGGCTTCGGGCTGGAGCCCTCTCGCCCGGCCATCGGCGTCATGCTGTCAGAGGCGATGCGCCACATCAGCGCCGGGCGCTGGTGGCTGGCGGTGTTTCCCGGCGTGATGCTGCTGGCGCTGGTGCTTTCTTTCGAGATGCTTGGCACGGCGCTGCGCCGCCTGATCAGCCCGAGAGAGGCGCAATGCTAAGCATCCGACATCTCTCCCTGCGCTTTCGCCGCTACCAGGGCCTGCTGCGCCAGAGCCAGGTGACACGGCTGTCGGACCTCAGCCTTGATGTCGCGGCGGGGGAAGTTCTGGCTGTCGCAGGGGCCTCAGGGGCGGGCAAGAGCCTGCTGGCCCATGCGATTTTAGGCCTTCTGCCGCCCAATGCCATCACTGAGGGCGCGATCACATTTCAGGGCCGGCGTATTGATCAGGGCTGCCCCCCGGGGCTCCGCGGCCGGCGGATTGCGCTTGTGCCGCAACAGATCAGCCATCTTGATCCCCTGGCCCGCGTGGGGGATCAGCTCACCTGGGCGCTGCGCCGCACAAAGGCAAAAGGCGCGCCCGTTGAGATCCTCGCACGCTTTGGCCTTGGGCCTGAGGTGCTGCGGCTTTACCCCCGGCATCTTTCGGGCGGGATGGCGCGGCGGGTTCTTCTGGCCATGGTGAGTGCCGCAGCCCCGGATCTGCTGATCGCCGATGAGCCGACCGCCGGCCTTGATCCGGAGAACCGTGACATGGTGCTGGCCCTGCTGCGCGGCCACGCCACGCGCGGCGGCGCGGTTTTGCTGATCACCCATGACCTCGCAGCGGCTTTGCCCTTCAGCGACCGGGTCGCGCTTTTGCGCGACGGAGAGCTGTGCGGGATGGAAGACGCGCGCGATTTCACCGGCACCGGCACCGGCGCGGCGCTGTGCAGCCCCTTTGCACGGGCGCTCTGGCGGGCGCTGCCGGGGAACGGGTTTGACGCCAATGCTTGAAGCGCGCAATCTCGCCGCCGGTTTTGGCCGAAAGCCGCTCTTCGCAGGCCTGAACCTTGCGCTGCCAAAAGGGCAGATCCTCGGGCTTGAGGGGCCGTCCGGCGCGGGTAAAACCACCCTTGGGCGGACACTCGCGGGTCTGCACCCGGCTTTGCAGGGCGAGGTCACTCTGGACGGGGCCCCCCTGCCGCGCCGGGGTCGCCAGCCGGTGCAATATCTGCACCAGAGCCCGCTGCTGGCGATGAACCCGAGATGGCGGATTGGAAAAGTGCTCTGCGAAGCTGCCCCGGTGTCTGAGGCGCACTGCAGCGCCTTTGGCATTGAGGCCGGTTGGCTGCAGCGCTATCCGCATGAGCTTTCGGGCGGGCAGCTTCAGCGCGTCTCGATCCTGCGCGCGCTGGCGGCACAGCCTGCATTTCTGATTGCCGATGAGATCACCGCCTCGCTCGATCAGATCTCACAGGTGCAGATCTGGCAGCTTCTGGGGGGGATATGCCGGCGCGAAGGCATTGGCCTGCTTGCCATCAGCCATGACGCGCCTTTGCTGTCGCGCATCGTGACGGCGGGGCAGATCACCCTCTCGCGGGGCTGACGAAGGCCCGGTTGCCGGGCCCCCGCAACAGCGGCAGGTAAAAGCGCCTGCCTTTGGTCAGGCAGGCGCGGTCATCCCCCGGAAGGGTGTCTTCCGTCGTCGGGACAATCCCTCAGAACTTCAGCTGAAAATGAGCGCCCATATCCGGCTCTCCTTCGGTGAGTTTGCTCTTCACAACGCTCCAGAAGAACTTCAGCCCGCTTTCGGGGCCAAGCCAGACTTCTGCGGTTCCGGGCTGCAGATAGATCAGTTCCAGATCCGGGTCCTGCCTGCCCTCATCAAACCACAGCTTCGCCATCGCACTCCAGACTTCATCGAGCTTTTCGCGATCATCAGAGCGGTGCAGCACACCCTGAACCGTCACATAAAGCGCTGTGGAATCATTGCTGACGATATAACGGCTTTCGGCATTCGCGGCGGCGGCCGCCGCCATATCCGTGCCTTTGGCGGTCAGAAACCAGATCCGTCCGTCTTCCGGCTCAAGGTTGTGGGTCATAGGGACGAAGCGGCCGCTGACCTCAAGCATACCGCTGCGGCAGTCTTCGAGGCGGTCCCAGAACTCTTTACGATGCTCAGTGGTATACTGCGGGTTCGTCTCAGTCATGGCGCAATTCCTGTGATGAAAGTGATGCGGGCCAGAGGCCCCCGCCGCAGAGAGAACCGGGCCTGCCCGATTGCGTTCCCTGTGGGGTGCGAAGAGGCCCGGCGGCGCTGCGGCACAACGGGCCTCGGTCGCGGCTCAGTGATGATGCTCGGGCATGGCCTTCAGCTGGTCTTTCGTCCAGGTGGTCACCGCATGCACCACACCGGATTCGTCGCGCATGAAATCCAGATCGCGCGCGGGAACGGCGACGGGCTTGGCACCCATGCCGAGAAAACCGCCCACATCAATGATCACCTGCGCCTCCGGGCCAGAGCCATGGACATGCGCTACGCTGCCGATCCTTGCATTTTCGGGGCCATAGATCGCGGCGCCGCTCAGCACATGGTCGGAATATTCAGCCGGGGACAGGCGGGAGTGGCTCGAATGGTCCATGGGAATGCTCCTGCGTTCATGGATGGAGCATGTTTAATCGCTAAAGCGCGGGAATGATCCCGACGCCTTCTGAAAGCGGCGGGAAACCGCGCGCAGGCCGCCTGAAAAGCCATAAGGCCCCGGCGGGACGAACCCGCCGGGGCCTGACAGGAGCGGTCGCCGTCAGGCGGTCTCTCTCATGTTATTGTCGATCGCCCAGGCCCCGGGGCCGGTCGTGACCAGCATCAGAAAGACGAAGCTGAAAAGGATCGCAGCATCGCCGCCATTCGCCACCGGCCAGAGGTTCTGCGGCGCATGAGCCATGAAATAGGCGGCGGCCATATGGCCCGAAAGCACAAAGGCCACCGGACGGGTAAAGAGGCCAAGGACGATCATCGCCCCGCCCACCACCTCCAGAAGCGCCGAGACCAGCGCCAGACTGCCAAGCGTGCCTGGCCCCGGAACCGGAAAATCGAAAAGTTTCTGAGTGCCATGCGCGAAGTACAAAAGGCCGGCCATAATGCGCAGCAGGGCAAGAGCATAGGGACGGTAGGCATCGAATTGAGTGAACATTTCTGACTCCTCATGCGAGCGTTCGGGGAGCGTGAACCCAATCTCTCCCCCGAACAAGCGCCATGATAAGCGCGCCCGCTCAGCAGCCGCAGACGATGCAAAATGCCCAAAGCGGGGCGGAGCGCGCTTTGGGCAATGTCTTACGCGACCTCTGAAGCGGGTCCGTTATTCGCCGCCGTTGGTGGCGCGGTCGTTCTGGCGGGCGCGGCGGTCACCGGTTTCACGGTTCTGCCCGCCGGCGTTCGGTTCTGTGTTGCCGCGGATTTTACCGGCGTGTTTTTCCGCCGCCACGCTCATTTTTGACTGCTGGGCCTCCTGGGCCACGTTGAACCTGCGGTTCTCAGCCTCTTTGTCGATACCGGGTCGGGTCATGATCTGCTCCTCCATCTGGTGAAGGGTTAACCGGCCCTGAAGGATCGGGTTCGCACACAGTGCTGTGTGCAGGCGAAGCTTTGCCGCGACGCCAGGCCCCCTTCAGTCAAAAATCCCGCTTTCAGCCGCAGGTCCGCCCGACTTCAAAAGCTCCGGCACCTCTGAGGCCGGGACCGGGTGGCCGAAGAAATAGCCCTGCCCCACATCACAGCCCCGCGCCTTCAGCAGCGAGGCCTGGATGGCGGTCTCAATGCCTTCCGCCACCGTGGTGATCCCGAGTTTTCGGGCAAGTTCACAAACCGCATCAACGATCACGCTGTCTTCTGACCCGGGGCCCCCGAGGCGCGAAATGAAGGAGCGGTCAATCTTAATGGTATCAACGGGAAACTGCTTAAGATGGGTCAGCGAGGCATAGCCGGTGCCAAAATCATCCAGCGCAATGGTGATGCCCGCGCGCGAAAGCTTTTGCAAAATCTCTTCCACATTGCGCGCCTTCTGGCTGAGAAAGACCGTCTCGGTCACCTCCACCTCCAGCACCGAGGGCGGCAGCCCGGCCTGGGCCAGCCGGGTCAGGATGCGCTCAGCGAAATCTCCGCGCAGAAAATCACCCGAAGCGCCGTTGACCGCGATGCGACCGACCTGCAGCCCCATGGCCCGCCAGCGCACAATATCGGCGATGACGCAGTCAAGCATCCGGTTTGTCAGCTGCACCGACAGCGCCGGATCCGCCAGCGCCGCGCTGATCGCTGAAGGCGGGCGAACCCCCTCCGGATGCTGCCAGCGCAGCAGCGCCTCAAAGCCTGAGGGGGCCCCACTTCGCAGGCAGATTTTCGGCTGATAAAAGGGCACAATGCTGTCGTCCTGCAGCGCCGCGCGGGCATCCGACAGCATCTGCGTCTCGCGCATCGCCTCATCACGGATGCCATCTTCGAAGAAGCGGATATGGCCCGGGCCCGGCTTTTTGGCGGCATAAAGCGCAAGATCGGCGCTTTTGTGCAGCTCTTCCGCGGTGGTGCCATCGGTAAAGGCCACTGCCGCACCCGCACTCAGGCTGACGCCGATCTGACGCCCGTTAAAGCGCACCGGCTGGCTTAAAGCGGCGATCAGATCATCGACAAAGTCTTCGGGCGGGCCATTCCCGTCCGGATCAGGCAGGATCAGGGCAAATTCATCTCCCCCGAGCCGCGCCACCGTGGCCGCCGCGGGCGCCGAACGCTGCAGCCGCCGCGCCAGCTCGCGCAGCAGAGTGTCGCCCGCATCATGGCCCCAGCCATCATTCACGCCCTTGAACCGGTCGACATCAAGGACCAGCAACAGCACCCGGCTTTGCTGGGGTTCGGCCTTCAGAAGGGCCGACTGCAGCTCCTGGTTGAATTTGGCGCGGTTCGCCAGACCGGTCAGAAAATCATGATGCGCGGACTGATAAAGCCCCGCTTCATATTCTTTCTGCCCCGTCACATCCTGCAGCGAGCCGATCAGCCGGATCGCCTTGCCCTCTTCATTGCGCACCACATAGGCGCGCGAGGCGAGGCTGCGGTATTCCCCGCTCATCGCGCGGCCGCGAAACTCGCTCGCCCAGAGCGACTGTCGGGTTTTCAAAATCTCCGTCAGCTCATCCATCAGTTTCTCCCGGTCATCGGGATGGACTTTTTCCATCCACCAGGACACGGAAACCCCTTCTTTATCAGCGGGATAGCCCAGTACGGCAGTGGCGGCGCTGTTCCACAGAATGTGGTTGGTGGCAAAGGTCAGATCCCAGATGATATCATTGGTGGCAAGCGAGGCCAGGCGGTAGCGCTCTTCGCTTTCCTGCAGCCGCCGCTCGGCCGCGACCTGTTCGTGGATGTCTTCCAGATTGCCATACCAGGCCGTCACGCTGCCATCCGGCGCGCGGCGCGCCGAGACACGGGCGCGAAACCAGCGGTAGCTGCCATCGGCCAGCCGGATGCGGTAGCGCGTATCGCCCCGGGTCTCGCCGCCCACGGAAATCACATACTCCCAGCCGCCGCGGGCCATCACCGCATCATCGGGGTGCAGCGCGCTGAGCCAGCCCCAGCCAAGGCCTTCGGAAAGCGGCCGCCCCGTGAGCCGCGCCCACCGCGGGCTCAGCTCCGTCAGCGCGCCGGTGGGGTCTGCGATCCAGGGGATCTGCGGATTCAATTCCACCGAGGCGCGGTAATGCTCCTGGCTTTGCTGCAGAGCCTCAATCAGCCCGTGCATTTCTTCGCGCGAGTAAAGCAGATCTGCAAAGGTCTGATAACTTGTTTTAAGAGAATGAATAATCACCACTGAGGCGCAGATAAACATCACCCCCGTCCCGATCAGATACCACTCGCCTGAGGTCAGCAGATGTGCCGTCACCGGCACCGAGCCGAAGATCAGCACAAACCAGCCCGCGATCGGCAGCGCCTGCAGGCAATAACAGCAGCTGATCACCCCCACGAAGACATAAAGCGCAATCGCCGGCTGCCGCGGCGGATCCACCCCGGTCAGCAACAGATAGCACCAGGCCCCGAAGACCGCACTGATGCCCGCCGCGACCACCACGCTCGTTTTCAGATAGCGCTGAATATCAACCGGCTCTGCCCGCGAGCGGCGCAGCCAGATCACCGCTCTTATGCCACTCATCAGCCCCAGCAGCAGCCCGCCGCCGAGGCTGTGAAGCCGCGGCACCACATCAAAGGTCGCAATCGTGAGGAAGGTGATATTCACCGTCATCAACGCGTACATCAGCGGGATCTGTCGTCGCAGGCCGTTGAACTGCGCCCGCAGAACGACATCGGAGTCGTGGAAAATCTGCCGGAGTGGATCTGACTGCATCGCATACTCCTGCAGCCATTTTGCTCGGCTGCTGCCTTTCCGGTAGGACACGTTTTTACAAGCTTAACGAGCCGTCAAGGGGTCAACGCAACTTCCACGCCTGGTGGTTCCAATATTTTAACGGGAATATCGGGAGGAAGGGGCCCTGGCGCACCCCCCGGATGTCCCCCCCCCGGCTTCCCGGGCCTTCTGCAGTCGCTTTTGCTGATGGACGGCTTTGGAACATTCATACGCCGCAGCCGTTCATCAGCAGAGCCGCCAGAACCCGCACAGGCGTGCCATCATGAAGACCCGAACCCTCGATGATCTGTTCCCCGATCTTTTGAGGGATGTCTGGTATGCCGGGCGTAAGATCCTGAAAGCCCTGCCTGAAATGGCCTGTGGCGCGCAGTCTGCTGATCTGAAAGCCGCCTTTGAAAAGCACCGCGACGACACCGAAATCCATGTCGAGCGCCTGCAGCAGGTCTTCGACATCCCCGGCAAGACCTGCCCGGCCATTGAGGGCATCCCCGATGAGGGCGAAGAGGTGCCGGAGGCATTCAAGGAGTCACCCGCCCTTGATGCAGGTCTCGTCGCCGCCGCCCAGGCGGTCGCGCATTACGAGATCAGCCGTTACGGCAGCCTGCGCAACTGGGCAAAGACCCTGGGTCAGGGTGAAATCGCCGAAATCCTGCAGACTACGCTCGATGAGGAAGAGAAGACCGACGACGCGCTGACCGCGCTTGCCGATCGTTCGATCAACCGCGCCGTTCTCAAAGCCGCCTGATCTCAGCCTGAGCATGTTCCCTGCGGCAAATCCTGGCGGAGTGTTGCGACTTTCGCCGCAACGCTCCGCCGTCAGCAGTGGCCTGACAGAATGTCAGGCTGTGCCCCGCGAGATGCCCTCATCCTGAACCCGGAAGCATTTCGCGATAATGACCTGCAGCCTCACGACACTTTCTGCCCGGCATCTGACGATCCGCGCAGGCAGTGGCAATCTGAGATGGTTCTGTTGATCTGAACAAGTTCCGGGCGTTTTATAAGTGGTTTTCCGCCTCGGTTACGCCGCCACCGCTTCGGGCATCGGCTGATTGAAGCAGGCCTGATCGGGGGTTTTCCCGTCAAGAGATGAATGCGGGCGGCGGCGATTGCAGAAGGTCAGATACCGGCCGATCCCGGCCCGGGCCTCGGATACGCTGGCATAGGCGCG
>NZ_RRAZ01000056.1 GCF_003863335.1 Falsigemmobacter faecalis
CGAACAGTCATCAGGGCGCGTGGGACGCCCCACAGATCAGACGCCAAATACATGGCCGCACCCGGCCAGATGCCGAAATCACAAACCCCTTATCACGCGGGCGCCATCCATACATGGTCCCAGGACCATGGCGAGCGCAGCTGCACGGTGTTTTTGTTCAGGTCAGGGGACGGTAGCCAACGTCGTCGATCATCTTCCTGATAGGCACGGCCAGCTCGGGGTTCACGCGCAGCGCCGATTTCGTTGATGATCGCAGCAGGCTGAACCACGCGCAGAGCGGCGCGATTGAAACCTTCAGGCTGTCTTCGATCAGGCCTTGCCAGAGCTTGCGGATCATCACTCGTCCGGCTGCCCGGAGCCAGGGCCTGCCGCTCTATCTCAAATGCGCAGCTCCAGCATGGCCTCGCCATAAGCCTCCTGCAGGTCCCGCAGCTGCTTCTCATACTGAGCGTGGATGTCGAGCGGATTGGCCTGCAGTGAATTCTCCATGCCCCGCCTGACATCATCTACCCAGCTTTCGATCTCAGAAGGGCTGAGGTCGAAGGAGCGGCTCGCCTCCGGGACAGTGGCCTTGCCCAGGATGATCTCAGTGACCAGAGCCGTTTTACGCGTCGCCGTCCAAGAGCTTGATGCTGTCTTCCATCGTCATACTCATGACTATCCTGCTCCATTATAGCCTGAGCAGAAATTCAGTCGGTCGATACAACGGTTCTGCGGGTGCGCAGACATCTCGGACACGGGCCTTAGCCTGCAATGTCTCCAGGGGGGGAGCCGACTTCTGCGGCTGTCGGCGTGATCGTGTCCACGACTGACCCGCAAACCTGTGACTTCCGCGTTCGTCCCTGTTCGGTTGCGCGGGGAGGCTCAGTGCAGTGTCCCAGGCCCCTGCAAAGAGTGTACCACCGAAGCCTGACATACGGCACCGGCGCGAGCGGGCCCGGCAGCGCGGAAACAGCGCCTTTCGTGCGGAATATACCGCTCGGACAGCCCGGCGATAACAAAACTGTATTTGTCCGAACGAGCCGCAGAGATCTAGATTTTTAAAATAACGTTTCACACAGTGAAATAATTCACACTGCATGCTTTCATTCAAAACAAGGAAACCCCGTGATGTCGGATCTGGAGACATTCCTGAGGCGGGTCGAGGCGGACTGGCCGCAGATCGCGGCTGCGACCGTGACCAACCGGCTCACTCTGCTGTACGGCTGCCTGGTGAATATGAAAGTGGCCGGGGGCGAAAGCTTTGCCGTCACCTTTCTGCAGGACCGCCTGATCGTCACCCCCGGCGCAGATCTGCGGCCCAATGCCGTGGTGGAGATGTCGCAGGCGGACTGGCAGGATGTCCTGAGTGGTCGGGCAGGCATCATGAGTGTGATCGTGGCAGGCCGTTGCCCCTATCCCAAACACCACCGCATGCCGATCGCCAAGCTCAGCCTGGTGCTTCAGACCCTTGCTACGATGGAGCTGTCGTCGTGATGACCGATTATACCCGCCAATTATCCGAATGGGCCGCCGGACTGCGCTATGAAGACATCCCCGATGACTGCATCGCGATGGCAAAAGAGCAGCTGCACAACGTTCTGGGCGCGATCTTCCTGTCGACCGAGGCAGAGTCTGCGCGCAACCTGATTGCGGCAGTTCAGGATTATGAGGCCGCCGGGCCCTGCACTGTGATTGGCACCGGCGAGAAGATGACCCCCGTCGGGGCTGCGGTGGTCAACTCCTTCGCCGCGCAGCTTTTTGAATATGAAGACTGGGTACTTGCGTCACATGCCGGGGCCTCGGTCCTGCCGACGGCGCTGGCGGTTGGTGAGGCGGCAGGCTCTGACGGCCGCGCGGTTCTGACCGCGATTGTGATCGGCAATGAGTTGGCCGGCCGCACGGGGCGGGCCATTCTGCGCGGCGCTTACCTTGGCAATTCGCTGCCGAACCATCAGGTGGATACCTCCTTCATCGCGTCGAAGCTTCTGGGGCTTGATGCGGAAGGGTTTGAAAATGCGGTCGGACTCAGCTGCTTCATGGCCATGGAAAGCTGTCCGGTCGGCTTCCTGACGGATGCAAAGGGTCTGATCAACAGCCTGCCTGCGCAGGTGGGGATCACCACGGCCTATATGGCGCGGCGCGGGTTGAAGGGCAGCCGCGGCACGATCGAACATCCTGCGGGCTATTTGTGGACGGTCTCAGAAGATGTTGACCTGACCCAGCTGACCGTCGGTCTCGGCGAAGACTGGGTGATCCGGTCGCTGCGCAGCAAACCTTATCCGATCTGCGGCTATAACATTGCGGCCATTGAGGGCGCGCTGATCCTGCGCCGGCGTCATAACATTGATCCGGCACAGATTGACAGTGTGACGGTCTATGCCCCGGCGTCGACCCTGTTTGCCGGCACCCGTTTTCACAGTCTGCAGCCCGATGTGTTCACGCAGTATGAACAGGGCTGCGTCACCCATATGCCGCTGCTGTTCGACGTGCCCTATCCGGTCGCCGCAGCCCTTTATGACGGCACTCTGACCCCTGACCAGTTCGCGCATGAAAAGATCATGGATCAGGCCATCCGTGACCTTGCATCGCGGGTCACCCTGCGCGTCGATGAGGGACTGAACACCGCCTATTACAACCAGTTCAAATTCGGCTCCCGGATCGAGATCACCCTGAAGAGCGGCGCGCATCTGGTTGAGACGGTCGAAGATATGCCCGGCTCTCCCGCGAACCCCTTTGACGTGCGTGAAAAATTCATCCGCGGCGCCACGCGCTTTATGTCGCAAGAACGCGCGCAGGAGGCGTCGGCGCTGATTGACCGACTGGAGACTTCAGATGTCCGCATGCTGATGGCTGCGCTCTGCCGCTGAGCCATTCCCGCATAAAAGCCCGACACGGTATGGAGGAGAACACGATGAAGACCCGAAACTTCCTGATGATCGCCACGTCCTGTCTTGCAGGGATGGCGGGATCTGCGCTCAGCGCGCAAACCAGATCCCTCGTCGTTGCCGAGGTGAATGACGTCACGACCTTTGACCCGCACCAGGCGACGGATAACACCACCATCTCGATTAACGATCATATCTTTGAAGGTCTGGTCGCTCTGGTCGAAGATGGCAGTTTTCAGCCGCGCCTGGCGGAAAGCTGGACCATTTCGGACGATCAGCTGACCTGGACGTTCAAGCTGCGCCAGGGGGTCAAATTCTCGGACGGAGCGGATTTCAACGCGGCTACCGTGAAAACCAACATCGAGCGTATCGTGGATCCGGCCTTCGGCTCGCCGGGTCGGGCACGTCTGAACCTGCTCGAAAGCACCGAGGTGGTGGATGACTATACCGTCGCCTTCAAAACCAAAGTGCCGTGGCCGGCGTTGATGGACGGGCTGGCCGGGAACTCCACGCGCATTCTCAGCCCCAGGGTTCTCGGCTCTGATACCGACGTGAACAAAACACCGATCGGGACCGGACCCTTTATGCTGGAAAGTTCACGACCGAACCAGGGCACGACCCTGGTGGTGAACCCCGGCTATTGGGGGGATGCGCCGAAGCTGGAGAAAATCACCATCACCACCGTCCCCGATGCCGCCGTTCGAGCGACCCTGCTGCAGGCGGGCGAGATCGATTTGGCGCTGAAGGTGAATCCTGAAAACGTCGCCACCCTTGAGGCAGATCCGGCGATCTCGGTGGCGAAATCACCGAGCACTTTCTCGGTTTTTTACATGTTCAACATGCGCGAAAAGCCTTTTGACGATCCCCGCGTGCGCAAGGCGCTGAACATGGCCATTGACCGCGAGGCCATTGTCGGCAGCCTTCTGCAGGGCGCAGGGATCGTGCCGCGCAGTATCTTTGCAGGCTCGGTCCCTTACCGGGTCGAACTGCCGGCGATTGAATATAATCCCTAGGCGGCAAAGGCTTTGCTTGCCGAAGCGGGATATCCCGACGGGCTGGACGTCACGCTCTGGACCTCACCGCGCTATCAGAAAGACCGCCAGATCGCGGAAGCCGTGCAGGCCTATCTTCGCCAGATTGGTGTGAAGATGACCGTCGATATGGCGGACTGGGGCACCCACTGGCAGCGCATCAATGCCAAAGAGGGCAAGGCCGGAATGTATCTGCTGGCCACCACCATTTCCGAAGCGCCCTACCGTCTGGAATGGAACTTTGGCCGCAATGCCGGCGGATACTGGGGTGGATACGGCAATGAAGAATTCCGGAGCATCCTGGATGAGGCCGGGCAGACCCTGGACAAAGATGTCGCAGCCGAAAAATTCGCGAAGCTGCAGGAAATGGTCTGGAATGATAACGCCTACATGTTCCTCTACGACCGTGTCCTGATTAACGCCCAGGACAAAAACCTGGAGAACTTCTGGATCAACGGCCGCGAAATCTGGAGCGCATTGCGCGCTGAATTCAAAGAGTAGCCGACGGCCCTTTCCCCGCAGATCCGTGAGCCAGCCGGAGACACCGACATGCTTTACGCCATCGCCATGCGCCTGCTTGGTCTGCCTTTCATGCTGCTGGCACTGGTCACGGCTGCCTTCCTGCTGGTCCGGATCATCCCTGGTGATCCGGCCCTGCTGATGGCAGGCGCCGATGCCACACCCGAACAGGTAGCCGCGCTGACGGTGCGGCTGGGCCTCGATAAATCGCTTCTGACGCAATATCTGATCTATCTCGGCAATGTGCTGACCGGAGACATGGGGATCTCGCTGCGCTCGGGGCAGCCGGCGCTTGGCTGGGCGCTGGACGCCCTGCGCTACAGTGCGACCCTGGCGGTGGTCAGCATGCTGATCGCCATTCTGGTCGGGGTGGTTCTGGGGGTTCTTGCCGCGCTGAAACGCGGCACGGTGCTGGATACTCTGATCGTGGTCATCTCACTGGCCGGGGTTTCGATCCCGGCCTATCTCAGCGCCATGCTGCTGATCCTTGTGTTCGGCGTCTGGATGAAGCTGGTGCCGATTGCCGGGGCCACGACACCGCTGCACTTTGTGCTGCCCTCCCTCAGCGTGGGTCTGATCATGGCGGGGCAGCTGGCCCGGATCACCCGCTCAGCGATGCTGGAAGTGCTGTCGCAGGATTACATCCGTACGGCCAAGGCCAAAGGCGTGTCCGAACGCATCCGCATCTTTAAACACGGCCTGCGCAATGCGGGCATCCCGATCCTCAGCGTGGCCGGCGAGCAGTTCGGAAGCCTCTTCGGGGCAGCCGTCATCACTGAGACAATCTTTGCCATCCCAGGCCTCGGGCGGCTGCTGATCGAGGCGATCAACTGGCGGGACTATACGCTGATCCAGGCCTGCATCGTCGTCTTCGGCGCACTTATCATTCTCGTCAATCTGGCCACTGACATCGCCTATGCGATCGTGGACCCCAGGCTGCGCAACTGAGGAGACGGGCATATGCGTATTCTCAAACAGCTGCTTCGCCACAAAAGCGGTCTGATCGGCTCGGTGATTACCCTTCTGATCGTGCTGCCGATTGCGCTCGCACCGCTGATCTACAGCTATGACGATGTGATCAATATGAACCTCGCCCAGGTTCTGCGCCCGCCGTCACTGGAGCATCCGCTTGGCACCGATGAGCTGGGGCGCGATCTGATGGGGCGGCTGCTGTGGGGCGGACGGGTCTCGCTCGTGCTCAGCAGCGTCAGCGTCGCCATCGGGCTGGTGGCCGGGGTGACGATCGGGGTGTGTGCGGGCTATTTCGACGGGCCGCTCTCCTGGCTGACCATGCGCTGCGTCGATGCGATGATGACATTTCCCCGCATGCTGGTGGCGCTGTTCGTCATCACCGTGATGGGGCAGGGGGAGGTCAGCCTCGCCATTGCTGTCGGCATTTCGACCATCCCGATCTTCGCACGGCTGAGCCGGGGCTCAACCCTCGCGCTGCGCGGCATCGCCTATGTTGAGGCCGCGGGCGCAATCGGGGCAAGCCACAGCCGGATCCTGCTGCGCCACATCCTGCCGAATATTCTTTCGCCGCTGCTGGTTCAGGCGACGCTGGCCTTTGCCTCTGCCGTCATCCTGGCCGCCGGTCTGAGCTTTCTGGGAATGGGTCCTGCACCGCCCACGCCGGAATGGGGCGCGATGACCGCCGAGGCCCGCAGCTATCTGGTCACGGCTCCGCATATCGTTCTGGCACCTGCAGTTGCCGTTTTGCTGCTGGTGCTTGGGTTCAACCTTCTGGGCGATGCTCTGCGCGACATCATGGATCCGCGTCTGACCCAGGAACGCCACTGATTTTAACCGCATAAGGACGCATGACATGCCTGGTCCTCTGAGTGAAACCTTCCGTGAGCTGGCGGACATCTGGCCGCGATATTCTGAGTTGCTGGTCAGCTATCGTCTGTCGCCGTTGTTTGGCCATGACATCGAGCTTAGTGTGGAGGGCGGAGAGACGCTGTTTATCCGCGCCGAAAAAGACCGCCTGGTTCTGAGCGACAGGCTGGGACACGCCCCCGAAGCTGTTGTCGCGATGAGCGCTGTGGACTGGGACGACGTGTTGTCCGGGCGCATCGGCATCGTGGGCGTGATGTTCGCCGGACGCTGCCGCTATCCGGTGCACCAACGCTACATCATCAGCAAGCTCAGCATCGTTTTGCAGTCGCTGCTGACCATCCGGAGGATCCCGGCATGAAGCATACTGAAAATCTGTGCAACTGGGCCTGTGGCCTGCGCTATGAAGACATCCCTGAGGATGTCATCGACAAGGCCAAAGAGCAGCTCTACAGCATCATCGGCGCCTCCGTTCTGGGCGCGCGAAGCCAGGCCGGACGGGCCGCCATCGCCGGACTTCGGGCCATGGATGAGGGCAGCGCCTGCGCGATTTTTGGCAGTAATGAACGCGCCTCAGTGGCCAATGCGGCAATGGCTAACTCCTTCCTCGCGCAGATCTTTGAGTTTGAAGACTGGGCGGTTTATTCGCATTCGGGCGCCTGCGTGGTGCCGGTCGCGATGGGGATGAGTGAGAAGCTCAACAAAACCGGCCGCGACCTTCTGGTGGCGCTTGTGATCGGCAATGAGATCGCCGGGCGCACGGGCCTTGCCATCCAGCGCGGCGCACATGTCGGCAACTCGATGCCCAATCACCAGGCGGATGCCGCGATCGTCGCAAGCCGTCTGCTGGGCGCCGGTCCGCGCGAAATGGCGGGGGCTGTCGGTCTGTCGTGCTTTATGGCGATGCAGCCGGCACCGGTGGGCTACCTGACCGATGCGAAGGGGCTGATCAACGCCTTCCCGCTCCATGCCGGGATCACCGGAGCGCTTCTGTCGCGGGCAGGGGTGACGGGCAACCGGGACGTGCTGGAACATCCGGCGGGCTATCTGGCAAGCGTGTCGGAATATCTGGATCTCAATGAGCTGGCCGAGGGGCTCGGGGACCGCTGGGTGCTGCGGACGCTGCGCTCCAAGCTGTATCCGATCTGCGGCTATCACATCTCGCCCATTCACGCAGCGCTGCAGATCCGGCGTGAACACAACCTCTCGGCTGACGACATTGAAAGCGTCGACTGCTATGCCGCCGGGGTGACGCTTTATGCGGGAAGCCGTTTCCACACGCTGGAGCCTGATCTGTTCACCCGGATCGAGCAGGGCGATGCCACCCACGTGCCTCTGCTGTTTGATGTGCCGTTCCCGATGGCCGCGGCTTTTGTAGCGGGAGAGCTGACACCGCGCCAATATGGCATGGATTATATCCGCTCGCCTCAGGTACGTGATCTGGCAGGCCGGATCCGGCTGCATGTGGATGCGGAGATGCACGCGGCGTATTACCGCTGGGAATACGCCGCCCGTGTGGTCGTAAAAACCCGCGACGGCCGCAGCCTGAGCGCCGAGGTGAGCCAGATGCCCGGTGCGCCGGGACATGAATTCAATGTGCGTGCCAAGTTTGAACAGGCTCTGTGCAGCATCGCGCCGGAAGACCGCGTGCGCCGGGCCGGAGATCTGATCGGGGATCTGGAAAACCAGGCGACAGTGACAGACCTGCTGACGGCACTTCGCCCGGATGCAGAGATGCTGTGCGCGGCGACAGCGGAGGGGGCAGGTCTTGACGCAACTGCTGAAAGTTGACGCCCTGCGCACCTGTTTTGCAACACCGTCGGGGGTTTTCCCGGCGGTGGATGGTGCCTCGTTTAGCCTGCCTGCCGGTGAAACACTGGCGATTGTCGGGGAATCCGGATCTGGAAAAAGCGTCACCGCGATGTCGATCCTGGGGCTGATCCCCTCACCGCCGGGCCGGGTCGAAAGCGGGCGGATCCTCTTCAAAGGCCATGATCTGCTGAGCCTGACTGAGCCGGAGATGCAGCGGATCCGCGGCAATCAGATCTCGATGATCTTTCAGGAGCCGATGACCGCTCTGAATCCGGTGTTCACGGTTGGCAGTCAGATCCGTGAAGCGATCCTGCTGCATCAGACCCGTGATCCGGCCGAGGCCCGGGCGCGGGCGGTGGAGATGCTGCGGCTTGTCGGGATTGCAGATCCTGACAGGCGCTATGATCAGTTCCCGCACCAGCTCAGCGGAGGCATGCGCCAGCGCGTGATGATTGCGATGGCGCTGTCGTGCAACCCTGATCTTCTGATCGCAGATGAGCCGACCACCGCGCTCGACGTCACAATTCAGGCCCAGATCCTTGAACTGATGCGCGATCTTCAGCGCCGCTTTGGCACGGCCGTGCTGCTGATCACCCATGATCTGGGCGTGGTTGCGGAAATGGCGGACCAGGTGATTGTGATGTATGCGGGCCGGGTGGTTGAACGGGCTGCGGTGGCGGAGCTGTTTGACCGGCCACTGCACCCCTACACCGTGGGCCTGCTGCGGGCGATGCCGGTGCTGAATGACAGGGCCGGCCGGCTGATCCCGATCGAGGGGACGGTGCCCCCGCCCGACCGCCTGCCGCCGGGCTGCCGCTTCGCCCCGCGCTGCGCGCATGTACGGGAGATCTGCACGCGCAAAGATCCGGCGTTGTCGGATCAGGGGGCGGGCCATGAGGTTGCCTGCTGGCTGCATCTTGACTACGCTGATATGGGGAACCCGTCATGACCGCCGTCGTCGCAGACCCGCCTGTCATTGCCGTCCGCAACCTGACCCTGCATTTTCAGACCGGCAGCTTTCTGAGCGCATATCGCAGCCCGCCCGTGCGCGCGGTCGAAGATGTCAGCCTGACGCTGCGCCGGGGTGAAACACTGAGTATCGTGGGCGAAAGCGGCTGTGGCAAAACCACGCTCGGACGCATGATTATGCGCCTTCTGCGCCCGACCGCCGGCACGGTGGAGCTGAACGGACGCGACATCACCGCACTGAAGGGCAAACACCTGCGGGCCCTGCGTCAGGACATCCAGATGATCTTTCAGGATCCGTTCTCGTCGCTGAACCCGCGCATGACGGTGGGGGACACCATCGCAGAGCCGCTGGTTATCAAGGGCGTGCGAGAACCGCAGCTCTCAGCCAGGGTCTCGGAAATGCTGGGGATGGTCGGGCTGAGCGAGGCGCATAAAGCGCGCTTTCCCCATGCGCTCAGCGGAGGGCAGCGCCAGCGCGTCGGCATTGCGCGGGCGCTGATCCTGGAGCCTGAAGTCGTGGTCTGCGATGAAGCGGTCTCGGCCCTGGATGTGTCGGTTCAGGCACAGATCCTCAATCTGATGCAGGATCTGCAGCAGATCCTGGGGCTGACGTATCTCTTTATCTCGCATGACCTGGCGGTGGTTCGTCACATC
Source organism: Falsigemmobacter faecalis (assembly GCF_003863335.1). Classification (GTDB taxonomy): domain Bacteria; phylum Pseudomonadota; class Alphaproteobacteria; order Rhodobacterales; family Rhodobacteraceae; genus Wagnerdoeblera; species Wagnerdoeblera faecalis. The sequence continues at coordinate 9,689 of NZ_RRAZ01000056.1, forward strand.
AGTGACCGTGTCGGCGTGATGTATCTGGGTCGTCTGGTCGAGATTGCCGATAAAGAACAACTGTTCTCATCGCCCGCGCATCCCTATAGCCGCGCGCTGATGGCCGCAGTGCCGGTGTCCCACCCGTCACTGCGCCGGCCCGTAACGCCCCTGGAAGGCAATGTCCCCTCGCCGCGCAATCCGCCGCCCGGATGCGCCTTCCATACCCGCTGCCCTCTGGCCAGGAGCATGGGAAACCCTGCGCAGTGCCACACGGCAGTCCCCGCCCTGCGCGATATAGGTCCAGCTCAGCAGGCCGCCTGCCACTTCGCCTGATCCCCATCACGCTGAGGAGACGCTGATGACACAATCTTTTCTGACGGAACCTGCCCGCGACATCCCGGTGACACACCGCCCTGACGTTCTGGTGGTGGGAGGCGGTGCTGCGGGGATCGCTGCGGCCTGTGCGGCAGCGCGGGCGGGCTGTAGTGTTCTGCTGACCGAACGTTTCGGATTTCTGGGTGGCACGCTGACGGCGGTGACGCTGGGCGGAATGTGCGGCGGATACGGCAATGGCTCGGACGGTCTCTTTGAATTGGTGGGTGGAATTTATGCGCGTATCTGTGAGCGGCTGTTCCGGCTGAACGGGGCATTGCCGGTACGCCGCTCGGCGCGGGTGCACGCTTTGCCCTATGATCCTAACCTCATGAAGCTGGTGACAGAGGAGCTGTGCCGCGAACATGGAGTGGAGCTGCTGTATCACACCAGCGCGGTGGCCGTTCACAGCACCGAAGACCGGATTACGGCAGTGGTCCTGGAAAATCGGGGCGGGCGCTCTGCCGTGATCCCCGGGATGGTGATCGATTGCTCGGGGGACGGCGATATCGCAGCCTTTGCCGGCGCAGAGTTCGAACTGGGTCACGACGGCCACACGCAGTTCAGCTCTTCTATGTTCCGTGCGTCTAATGTCGACACCGCGGCTTTCTCGCGCCTGACGCGCGAGGATATGCGGGCGATCCTGGAAAAGGTCAGCGCTGCCGAAGGCGAACTGCCGCGCACGGCCGTTGCCCTCTATCCCGGTCCGGTTGCGGGAATGGTGCATTTCAACGCAACCAAACTGGCCCGCCCCGACGGCACGCCCTTTAATCTGACAGACCCGGCCGAACTCACTGAAGCGGAACAGGAAGGCCGCCGCCAGGCCTACCGCTACCTGGATGTCGCCCGGCGCCATCTGCCCGGGTTTGAAAAGGCACAGATCGCAGACATTGGCCCGATGGTCGGCATCCGGGAGACCCGGAGGATCACCGGCGATTACATTCTGACCGAAGAGGATGTCCTCAATTGCGTGAAACCCGCGGACACCATTGCCTGCAGCGCCTGGCCGGTGGAAATGCACGCCCCCGGCCGGGGGACCATCTGGCGTCACCTGCCCGATGGGGATTACTATGGGATCCCCTATCGCAGTCTGACCGTTAAGGGCTTTGCCAACCTGTTGGTCTCCGGACGTAACCTGTCGGCAACGCAGACGGCGCAGGCCTCGGCCCGGGTTTCGGCAACCTGCTTTGCAATGGGAGAAGCGGCTGGTATGGCGGCAGCCATGGCGCTCGGCACAGGGGGAAACAGTCGCGCAGTGTCGGTTCCCGCGCTGATCGCTGACCTGACGGATGCCGGTGCGGTGCTGCACCCGATCGTGACGTGACGGCGAAGGAGATCAGATCAGGGCGGCGTTGTGAGTGTCCAAGGGAAGTTCTGTCAGGTGTGAGGTGAAATGCCAAGTTATGAACCCATCAATGCCCTTGTCCGCGGACTGACCGTGCTTGAGGTCATGAGCACGCAGGAAGCATTTTCGGTCAAAGAACTTCACGCCCGCACCGGGATGCCAAAGCCCAGTCTGATCCGGATCTTAGAGACGCTGATTGCGACGGGCTACATCTCAGCATCCGGCGATCCCTTGCGCTACCGGCTGTCGCCGCGCTGTCTTTTGCTGAGCAGCGGAGTCAATCGTGTCTCGGTGCTTGTGGACCGCATCACCCCGCTGCTGAGCCGCTTTCAGTCCGAGATCCGCTGGCCGTCGGATGTGGCCGTGTTTGACCGCGATGCCATGGTGATCGCCGCGACCACGCGCCGACCGGGGATGCTGAGCATCAACCGTCAGGTCGGTTCGCGCGTGCCGGTCGCGACAACCGGCGTGGGCCGGGCCTATCTGGCGTTCCTCCCCGAACCGCAGCTGATGGAGAGCCTCCAGACCCTGCGCGAGCTGACCGCAACCCCTGCCGACGTCAACGGCTTTATGGATATTCTCGCTCAGGTGCGCGTGCGTGGCTACTCGGTCAGCGACCAGGAACATCACCCCCGCGTGCGTACCATCGCGGCACCCATTTTCGATGAAGGGGGGGTCGTTGCGGCGATCAACATCATCGCATTATCTGAGGTGATAACCATCGCCGAACTGGAAGATCAGTATGGCAGCCAGCTGACCGAGCTGGCAAAAGAGATGTCGGTCAGGCCCGGTTGTTCGGGTTGAGGCTCTGCTCGCGGCGTATCCGGCGGTAATTCCTGTCTCAGACGTAGGCTCAGGACCTACTAAATTGCTTGCGGTAGCGAAAAATCATT
>NZ_RRAZ01000057.1 GCF_003863335.1 Falsigemmobacter faecalis
AATAGAGTTAACGAAGCTGCCTTATCGACTCCACAGAAGAGAAAGAGAGAAAGGAATTTCGTTAAGCTGATAGGAGTCGATAAGGACAGATCGTTAACTTCATTAACTCGGGTCATGCTTTTGCCCCCAGATCATCTTCGATCTTCAGCTTCAGGCCCACGATTTGAACCACGTTGCCCGTGCCGTTCTTCTTCTGGAAGCCCCGCTCAACCAGACCTTCACCAAAGCTGCGTTTGGACATTGCTGTTTCCCGCTCTTCTTCGCACCATTGGCAATAGAGGACGTAAAGCCGCTGAAGCGGCACGGCACCCGCGCTATCCCGTTCCACTTCCTCAGCGATAAAGCCCGACAAGCGGTCTTCGCTTTCCAAGTATTCCCGCGATGCCTTGGCAACGGTCTCAGGGATGCGCAGGCCGTCCTTCTGCCATGCCACAGCGCCTTCGATGCACCAGCGCAGGATTGCCCCGGCTTCGGCTTGCAGGCGCTGTGGCAGTGACTTGTCTTCGCGCCCACTGAATTTGGCTTCGAACGGCACAAGGGTCATCCTCGCCTTCATTGCAGTGTCAGTGGTGCGGATTCTGGGCTTTGTGTTGCCGTCCACAATCAGGGTAAACTTGGGCACGAAGTCGAAAGAGTTCTGGCGCATGTGGTTCGCCGTAATGACATCCCCGCCCGTCAGCGTTTTCAGTAGAGATTCATTCCAGACTTGCCCGACAGGAAGTTCAGCACCGCGCACGAAACGCGCGCCTTGAAGGCGGGCCAAAGACTGGGCGTGTTGCGGGTTGCGAGACTCCAAAAGGGTTGTCGTCGGGATGCCCTTTGCATAGTCGCCAATGATTTTCTGGAAGGTGTTCAACAGCGTTCCCTTGCCGTTGCGGCCACCGCCAGTGAACATGAAGAAGCGATGCTCTTTAGTCGAACCTGTGAGCGAATATCCCAGCAAACATTGAATGAAATTCACCATTTCAGGATCATGCGGGAAAATTTCCGACAGGAATTTCAGCCAAGTGCGAGGGGTTGCGTCCTCTGGTGCGACAGCGGTTTGCTTCGTGATGTAGTCTGACCGTTTCGCGGGGCGCAGTTCACCCGTGCGCAGGTCAACAGTGCCAGCAGGCGTTCCCAGCAGGAAGTCGTCAGCGTCCCATTGGTCAATGGTGCTGAGGGAAGCCTTGTTTGACCGTGCCAGACGTTCGACAGCCGCGATTGCAGCGTCCTGCTTCATTGCCTTGGACTGCGCTTTCGCAGCGCGGACGAACTGTTCAGCGTCCTTCGGCTTTAGGTCAACGGCCTTGGCTTCAGCCCATTCTGTCAGCAGCCTTGCCTTGGCGCGGACGAAGTCGCGGGCAATGCGCATGTGCTGCATACCGCTGGCAACGGCCCATCGCTGCCCGATAGGGTCCCAGAGAATCCAGCCCCCCATTTCTGCGAGATAGCGCCCATTCTTGTTCAGCCCGGCTTTGCCCAGATCAAGGGCAAGCTGGTCCTGCGACAGGTCGGGCTCTTGGGTCACGCTGAAGGCGTCAATATGCCAGCCGCCCGCTTCGTCGCTTACGACAGACGGGGCTTTCGCGGTTTCTTCGTCGCCATAGTCTTCGAACTCATCTTCACAATCGACAGGCAACTGCACAGGCTTCTTCAGCCCATCGGCCCAAGCGTGTTTGAAGGTGGTGCTGACCTCACGCTGAGAAAGGCCGCAGGCTTCACCAGCAGGCATAAGAGCGGCGCGCACCTGTTCTTCTGTCAAAGCCCCATGTGCGGCCAGACCTGCACAATGCAGCACTGCGTTATTCAGTGTGGCTTGGCGCTGCCCGTCAGGTGCGCTTGCCACGATTTCAGCTTGGGCTTCCAGCATCTCTGTGGCTCGTTCCATCTGCCACGGGCTGGCCTTCTGGATCGTGACCAGAGTGCCCAGCAGGTCCTCTTCGTCATCGTCACGCAAAGGGGCGCGGCTCATGATCGCCGCAGGAATGGCCGGGAACTTGGAGTGGCGATAGATATGGTCGCCTTTGACCTCATACCGCTTGTCGTCCTTCAGGCTGTAGGGCGCGATAATGAAGGTGTTATCGTTCCGCACGTCCAAGCCTTCACCGATTTTTCCCACGGTGCTTTTGACGTTCGGGGTGTATTCGAACAGCAGGTGCCAGCCGCCAGAAGGTGTTCGAACGCGAAACGGTGTGATTGCAGCCAGATCAGAAAGCCCCATGTTTTTAAGGGATTCTGTGCCGTCTTTGCCGTTCTTAACGTCCACGTCCAGAACGGTCAGGCCGTTGCGCGCACCAGCCAGAAGGCCCACGCGGGCTTCGGGCCACTTCTTCCACCATGCGCGGATTTGGGCAGCGTCCTTAGACGCTTTAGTCGGGAAGCCAGCAATCGGCTTCCAGCCGTCTTCGTCGCCCCATTGGCGGATCGGGAAGACGACAAAACCCCTCTTGGCTAGTTCGAGGGCAACGCTTTCATTGCTGGCAAGCAGCGGGACCACATTGGGGTTCGGCCCCAGCAGGTCTTCGAAGTCGTCGTGCAGATCAAGTTGCGACAGATCGCTTTTTGCGGTATGGTTTACGGGCATTGATAGACCTTTCGAGGTAAGGGCTGTTTTGGTTTGCGAGACCAAAGCAGCCCATTTTCATTTGAGCGTTCATCGCCATTGCGTTCGTCCTCTTCTCAGATTCTCAGACGCCAGTTTTCTGGCTGTCCTTTTTTATTTGAGGCGCTTTGCGCGCCCTGCCCGAGGTGGTTTGTCCCCTCAGGTTTTTAGTTCCAAGGCCACCAGCGGCGCTTTACGGGCGCAGGTTCTGGGGCTTTCTCTGGTGCGGCTAGCAGGGCCGTCACACGGTCTTCAGCGCGGTCTAGGCGGGTGCGCAGATCGTCTATTGTCGCCTGCATCTGTTCCCGTTCCCGCTCACGTTCCTTTTCAAGGATTTCTAAGCGGATTCGAAGGGTTGCGTCCTGTTCTTCAAGTGGTTGCGTAACGTTCGATGGCACGTTTTCCGCAACTGTTCGAGGAAACACCCTGTGCAGTTCGGAAGGGTCTATCTCATAGTTGTTTCCGTCCTTGTGCGCGCTAATTGTTCCTGTTTTTATTGCCCTTAGGATTGTGGACTTCGCTTTTCCGGTTGCCTTTGCGGCTGTGCCTAAGGTGTATTTCATGGGGTTGCGCTTTGTTCGATGAGGTCAGTTGCAGACCGTTCGACAGCGTTGCGCTTCTTCACCCTGTATTCGCGCAGGAAGGCCACGCGGTCGCCTTTGAAGAACAGAGCCGGATTGACCCAATACTGGTTCGGCAGCTTCGGCTTCAGGAAGCCTTTGGCGATTAGTTCCTTCAGGCCGTTGTGGAAGGTGCGGTCGCTCATATCCAAGGCGTGACCATTCAAGCCGTCATCGAACCAGATCAGGCTCACGCTGTCCGAGTATCCGCCCGTCAGCTTCGACTTCTGATATTCGCCCAGCACAGCTTGGAAGACGCGCGCCCCGGTCTTGCTCAGATCGAAAGCCGCGCGGACGCCTTCAGCAAACACCTTCACAAAGTGCTCTTCGTCTTTCTCTTCGATGACGTGAATGATGCTCGAACCGACGACTTCGCCCGTCTCGGGGTCCATCAGGTCTTTAGGGGCAGAACGTGTCCGAACCGTCTTGTGACGGGTCTGAATCTCAGAGCCACCCATGAAGGGGTTTTCGTTTGGCGAGTATTCTAACTTCCGTAAATTCAAGGACATCGTTTCTTTCGCTCCACCGAAGATTTAGACTGGTTTTCCTACCACTCATCCGAAGCCACGTTGCAGGATGAGCGAAGATTTTTCAACGTTTTTCTTCGGTCGAATGCAGAATTTCTTCGCTCGATGTCAGAATTTCTTCGCTCACGATTCAACAGGGCAAGGGAAAAAGCGTGTTTCCCTTCTCACTCTATTTATAGGAGCGTCCGGCGCGCCGTTGTTCGCTGTGAGTGGCTTGCCACATAGCAGGCGAACAGCGGACAGCGGCGGGCTGGATGCGACAACAAAGAATCGTCCGTAGGACTCATTTTGCTGTGCTTGTGGATAAGGGGCATTCCGAAGCCAGAACGCCCCTCAAACCACATCAGACCGCCATACCGTTTTTAGCGGCTTCAGCGTCAGCCCATGCCTTCACTTCCTCAGCAGTCGCAGGACGGGCAGCACCCAGCTTGTCGAACTGCTTGGCCTGCGCAGGGGTAGCATCGAAGACAGTGCGCGCCGGAATGGCAACGTCGCCTTCAAGGATGATCAGGTTCTTTGCATAGAGTTTAGCCATTGCCTTGTTCCTCTCAGAAGCCGCTCAGGCGGACTTGGACAGTTGCAGTCGAAGCAGCGGCAGCGGCGACAGCCACGCCCAGCTTCGTGTTGTCGGTTGCGGTGCTGGTCGCCAGCTTGTCGTCTGCGTCCCAATAGACGGGCGCGCCGAGGGCGAAGGCGTTTGCTGCCACTTTCGGCAGTTCGAACACACCCGAGGTCGCCACATCGACAGCAGCGCCGCTGAGAGCGTCACCAGAGGCGATGCCGACAATTGCGCCCGCGATGACGGGTTCACCCGACAGAACGGTCACAGGGGCCGGGATGGTGAGCGTTTCGCCCTTTTGAATGTAGTTCTTCATGGTCAAAGCCCTTTCGAGGTCTGAAGGCGGATCAGGGCATTGCGCCCCCGCTGAAGGTTGAAGATTTCGGAATCGATCGCTGCGATTGCGCGTTCAATTTCAGCCTGCGACCGATAGGTGACGTTCTCGCCGTTCTGGTCGGTAAAGCTGCGGACGCCCGAGAAACGGGCATCCTGAAGTTGTTCGCGGTATTCGCGCAGTTTCGTCACGCCGGACATTAGGCAGCGCCCGTTGCGTGATAAGCCCCGCGCCAGTCCAGCCAGCCGCAGCCGAAGTCCAGCCAAGCGCGGTATTTCAGCCCGAGGGTATCCCATGCCTCTTGGCGCTGGATTTGGACGCCCTGCGCAGCGGCGAGGTAGCCATATTGCAGCGAGGCAACGCGGGCCGGATCGGCCAGCAGATACCAGCCTGCGCCCGTCAGGCGGGGTTCGACGACAAGCGACAGCTTGCCAGCGAATGCAGCTACATCTTCCGAGGTGGTGGCATAGATCGAAGCCAGCAGCTTTTCTGCGGCGGTTTCGAGTTCCGGCCCGACGACAAGGTATTTCGGCTTGGCGTCAATGATGGTTTTGCCGTCCAGCCCTTTGACCGTGCGCATTGCTTTGCGGGCGTTCGAAAGAGCCGTTTCGCTCAGTGCGCTGCCCGTGGTGGCATAGTTGCCGCGACCAGCCGCGAAGACTTTGGTGCTGTCCGACAGGTTCGGGTTTGCCGTCAGCAGCGCGACCATTTCCTCAGCTTCGGTCTGCGCAGCGGCAGCACCCATTGCGGCGGTCATATCGCCCAGAAGGCCCAGATCGTCGTCAATCAGCAGCTTGCGGCTGACGTTGATCGCCCGCCCGAAGGTCTTCAGGCTCATGGTCTCGCCAGCTTCGGCGCGGCTGGTGTGCTTGAACTCGCCGTGTTCGGTCATCTCTTCGAGACGGCCCATTTCGCCCAGGCGGATCGAGGTCGACTCTTTGAAGTTCGGAAGGGTGCGCTGACGTGCCAGAGCCTTCAGCGGGCTTTCAGCCGCCTGATAGGCTTGGGCCGCAACCTTGCCCATGGCGTTCGAGACCAGCAGGGGGAAGTCGCTGGTGCCGTGCGCGGCGCGGGTGAAAATATCATCAGCGGACATGCCGCGAACCGAAGTGCCTGCACGGGTCAGAGCATCGGCAGCAAGGTCGCGCAGCGACATGCCCACGAACTCACGCGAAGCCGCAGGCAGTTCACCGCCAGCCATGCGAAAGGCCAGAGCATCGGCAGCGCGAGTCTGGATTTGCACCGGGTCGGTGTGGTCCTGACGGATGCGGATTTGCGGTTGCTGACGGGTCAGCATCGCTTCACGCGCAGCTTCGCGCACCTCTTCGTCGGTCACAGCCTCTTCGGCCAGATCGCCGCCCCATTGCTCGGGCAGATTGCAGGCAGTGCGCAGCGTTTCAATCAGCGCAGCGCGGGTTTGAAGGTCAAAGGGCATTTCTGCGCTCCTATGGATGATTGCGTTTTGGTCAGCAGGAACAGGCACAAGGCTGACCTCCAAAAGCCGCCACTTGCTGGCAGTTTTGGTCCTTGTGCCGTCAGGGTTCTTTGACTCGCGCCATGCGAGAACTTGGTATCCAGCAGAGACGTGGCGGACGGTTCCGTCCTTCACACGTTGGAAGATCGGTTCGATGTCATCAGCCATGCCGATACGAAGCGTTGCGCTGACGCTGGGGCCGTCAATGGTGAGGCCCGAGGCGCGCCCGACAGTTTCACGGGCGGCTTGCTTGTGATCGGTCAGCAGCGGGAAGTCGTCGTCTGCGTTGAACTGAAGCCCCTTGGGGTCCAAGACTTCCCAGAAAGTGCCCTTGGCATCGCGGCGCTGAACTGGGGTTGCCGTTGCCACCACAGCGCGGAAGCTGCGGTTGTCTTCGTCCAGATCGCCCACGCGCGGCATAGCGCGGAAAAGGCGTTCACCTTGGGTCAGATCGGAAGGGGCGATGCGCAGACTCGGGGTAATCCGAGACGCTTTTGCGGGGTTTGCTGTAAGCCTTACGTTCATGATTGGATTCCTGTTTGTTCTGGCTTTTTGACGCCAAAAGACAGGCCCAGTTCGGCTTCTCTGGTGCGGTCAGCGGCGATTTCTGCGTCTAGCTGTTCGATGGAATATCCAAGGGCAGCGACAGCTTGGCGGCGCGACATAAGCCCCGCGTTGATTTGGGAAATGGTGGCATCCGCGTCTTTGGCCGGATCAACCCAAGGCTGGGCTGGGGCAATCCATTCGACGGCAAACAGATCGTCGGTAATCTCAAAGCCCAGATCGAGGGCCGCAAGCGTTGCCACCCGCTGCCAAACAGGTTCGAGGAACTGAGGCACAAGGGTCTGATACTGATATTGCTCAATGCGCTGACGGAAGCCCACCAGCGAGGCGCGCAAGCTGGAATAGTTGGCTTGCCGAAGATCGCCGTCCAGCAGGTGCGCAGGCACGTTCAAGCCAGCGGCAATGCGGCGGGTCAGGTGCCCAAGGAACTCGCCCGCTTGCTGGCTTTGCTGAGGCGCAACGGTATCAACGCGGTAATTGCCCGGAAGATGGAAGACTGAACCCGGCTCTAGTCCTTGCCCGTTTTCGAAGGGATTTGGGCCGTTTTGGTCGTTCTCATTGGTCAGGATCACGCTCAGAAGCGCGGCGATTTTGGTTTGGGTAATCAGCGCGTCTTCGGTGCCGTCCAGTTCAGCCAGAGCCAGCAGGACAGGCGCAAAGGACGAAACGCCCCTCACAGCACCGGGACCTGCGGACTCCATCACATGCAGCATTTCGCCAGCATCAACGCGCACAGGCGGCGCATAGGTTGCTTGCATGGCATCAGGGCGCACAGGGTGAACATGGAAGGCCACGGCTCGCCCGTCTTCGTTCAGTTCGATGCCTGCGACGATGGTGTCAGTGTTCAGTTCTGAAGCGACTTGTTCAGGCGGGATTTGCACCAGCTTAGGACCGCGCCACATCAGGAAGGCATCGCCGTCAACGCGCTGTGCCTTCACCACGGCAGTTTGCAGCCCGAAGAAGTCGGTGCGGCCCGAGGCGTCAGCCTGCTTTGCCCATTTGGAAAAATAGGCGTCCAGCGCCTTCCTGACCTCAGGGTCAGGGTGCTGGCTGGTCGGGATGATGCCAGAGCCGACAGCCGTAGTTGCCCACGCGCTAACAGCGGACGCCGCCAGAGCGTTGTTTGCGGCAGCATGGCGGGCGCGGCTTCGGATCGAAGGGTTTGCGGCTACAGTCTCAGGGCCGTAGCTGGAAAAGCGGTTAGCCCCGCCATTGAACCGAGTCCGGGCTGCGGTCGCGGCGTCATAGCTGCGAAGCTGGACGGCTTGGGGGGCGGTGCGGTTCAAGAGGCGAGACAGAAGGCCCATGGGTTAGCCCTCAGTTCATGCCAGCGGGCGGTGCAATCAGGCTGCGCAGCGCGTGAAGCGGGGCAGTCGTGATGAGCACTTCACCCACGGATGACCATTCAGGGTCTTTGACGTTTTCAGCGCCAGCCCAGAAGGCTTCTTGGTCCAGACGGCCAAAGTTGCGCAGCACATAGCGGGCTTGGGTTTGGCTGTGACGCATGAAGCGAAGCTGCAATGCCCATTCCGTGCCGTCCAAGGTGTCAGAGAGTGCCGCAAGGATCGGATGAGGGCTGCGGGCCTGTTGTCCCAGATACCAATAATACAGCGCGCTGCTGGCAATGTTCAGGACCTCTTGGTCTGCAACGCCGCAGTCCTGCAAGCCCGACAGCATAAGCGCTGCGGCTACATCAGTGATGCCGTAGATATTGGGCGAGTTCTTCCCTTCACCCACGCGGCCACGGACGTGGATCAGGTTTTGCTTGCTGTAGTTTTGGATGCGGGCAGATGCCGTTGAATAAGGGACGCCCCCACGCGCAAGCGCGTTGGCGAGGTCTTTTGCACGGAACTGCACCAGAGGCTCAACATGCGTGAAAAGTGGGTCTTTGGCGTCTTCGTTCATTTCAGAACTCCTTTTTTCTCAGCCTAAGAAAGCACGCTGAGAATGTAAGGTCAAGAAATGAATCTGCAAACTGAAGTTTTTAACTTTACATGGTGCTGAGTGGTGTGTCATACAGTGTGAGGTGGAAGTGGTAGTCATTATCTCCTGATGACCAGAAAACGGCAGGGGCGGCGCAGGTCGCCCTTGCCACAAGAAACCGCCGGACGGTTTTGTCCTCCTTCCGAACTGCGGCGGTCGCGCCCTTAGTCTGCTTTTTACGGGCGCAGGCTAAGGGCGTTTCTTTTTGCAGACCTCACAGAAAGTAAGTTCAATGGCTTCTAAGATTGATCGCCAGTTTGCAGAGCGTTTCCCCCATCGGAATTGGTGGCTCAGGCCTGCAACGGCTGAAGAGCGTCAAATTCAGTTTCGGGGCCGCGCTGTAGAAGGTTGGCACGCCTGCCTTGCAGTCGGGCGTTGTGGTGAGTGGTTCAGGACCATGCCCTTCTATGCGACATCGGCTGACGTGGCTGACATAGATGACCAAGACGCGGGCGTGACTGCGGCCCATGTTGCTGAAACGCTTCAAGCCGGGGCTATGCCTTATGTGCAGATCAGGCGGGAAGGCCTTTGAGATTTTCCGATAGCGTGAAAAGCTGACCTTTCAGCGGTCAAAGAGTAGTCATCAGGGGAGGTCCAAGAGTGGAAGAGAATAAGGAAAAGCTAAGAAAACTCGCGCTCGAAGTAGACGAGAGAAATAAAGATTTAGGCACGCCCTTGGCTCAGGAATTGCGCGCGGCATTAGATCAGAACGATATGGCCTTTATCGAGTTGGTCTGCTCAGTCGCCGCAAATGACGTTAGGCGCGATATTGCTGCGCTATCAGCCATAGAGAGTGAAGGCCCCAGCTGTAGCTTCATTGCTCCTGATGACGGGAAAAAATATTACATTTTCGATTCACAGGGGGGCGTTTCGCGCTGCTATCAAGCAGGCGATCTGTCTCAGAAAGAATACTTCTTTAGGGATGGTGTTAGAGAGAGAAACGGACTCGCGTTTCTCTCTGCCAAGTGGGCTTAACGGCTTAGAAACTGGCTTCTAATCACGCGGGGCGGTGCTTTAGGTGCTGCCTTGCTGGATAGCTCATCCGCCCGCCGTTCGGCGTCCAGAGGGACCAGAGAACGCGCAGCCATTGCATAGACCGCACAGTCCAAGGCTTCCACTCTGCGCCCGCTCAGGCGGTGCCATTCGAGGATCGGAACGCCTTTGCTGTAGCGGGTGCGCAGCCTTTCACCAGTGAACTGTTCGGCCCAAGTGGCGCTGAGGCTATCCGAGAGGCGGAAGCCGCCAGAGGTCGCAAGCCCGAGAATGCGGCGCTTGATCGAGTCCACGCCTACAAGCTGAAGGCGGACCCACTTTTTTGCCGGCACATTGCCCAGACGGGTCGGCGGCTCTCTGAAGCCCGCGATGCCTTTGCATGGGAAGATGCGCTGACCAGCACGGGCGCGGCTGAACTCATAAACGGCTTCGGTGGTGGTGCCGTCACCCGAGTCCACCAGCGCCGCGTCATAGCGCAAGGTGCCCCCGTTTGGGTGCTGGAAAGTCCGGCCGAAAAGATCGGACAAGCCCAGCCAGAGGTCAGGCCCGAAGGGGTTGCCCCAGAGCACTTCATGCGCCAGCACTAGAGGCTTGTCGTCAGCCGTCCAGCCCAAGGTCGTGACCTCTAGGCGGTCGTGCTGCACGTCACAGCCAGCGGTCAGGGCGATGACCTCAGGCGGCAGGCGGTCTAGCCCGATTGGCTCTAGGCGGCTCATCAAGTCGGCATCGTCTATGCCGTCAGATTCATCACGCCAGACTTCGCCCGCAACGGTGTTCACCCACGTCTTCAGGGTCGCGGGATCGCGCTTCGCGGCAAGGAACTCGCAAGCCAGAACGCCCCAAGAGGCGGTCGGAAGGATCGAAGCCCCGAAGGTGTTCAGCCTGTAGCTGTGATGCCCGAGAACTTCCGGCTTCGTGGCCCGCCAGCGCCCTTTCTCAATCATCGCGGGCTTATCTGCCTCTTGCGTGATGCAGCCACAGGACGGGCAAACAAAATAAGCGTCTTCCGGCTTGCCCTCAGGCCATTGGATCATGGCCCATTTCAGTTCATGGAAGTCGCCACAATGCGGGCAAGGCAGTTCCCAGACGCGGCAGTCGCCTTCCTCATAGGCTCGGGCAATCCGGCTGGTAGCCTCATCGACAGGCGTAGAAGCCATGACGATTTTGCGGCGTGTGCCGTAAGTCATGGTGCGCCGGATCGCCAGCGAAACGGGGTCGCCCTCATCGCCTGCGGACACGTCCAAGCCGTCCACCTCATCAAGCCACAGAACGCGGGCCGTTCGGGCGCGCAGGTTCTTAGGGGATGCGCCAGAGACCAGCGCCAGACTGCCCCCCGGATAGTGCCGCGACAGCATGGTATCGCGCCCGCTGACGTTCTCGGACAGGGCGTTGCGCAGGGTCGGGCTTGCCGCGAAAGTGGGTTCGATAATGGACGTTAGAAGCATTCGGCAGTCGGACTCGGACGGCATGACGACAAGCTGGGGGCTGGGATCGTTCAGGGCAAAATGCCCGATGCCTGCCACCATAAGCTGCGTTGCACCCACGCGGGCGCTCTTCAGGATCGTCACACGTTCGACTCGGTTGTCGCCTATCGAACGCGCCACTTCCCGCTGCCACGGCATCAGCGTCATGCGCCCAGCTTGGGCCGCGACAGTCGAAGGAAGTCGCACGTTTGCTTGCACCCATTCGCCCAGATCGAGGCGCGGCGGCGGGCGCATGGCTTGGAAGAGTTCAGCGCGAAGTTCGCGGAATGGATCAGCGTTCATCTTTGAGTTCCTCCAAAGCCAGACGCACTTCGTCTTCTAGGGTCACAGCGGCTTCGCGGTTCAGGCCCATGCGGGCAGCAACACGGGCGGGAATTGCGAGGATTTGCGACCGAAGGTCTGCGGCTGTGACAATCCATTCCCGGCGAACGTCAGCAATCGGGATGAGGTCGCCAGCAGCTTGCTGGTTCTTCAGTTCTTGCGCGTCAGCTTGGGCTTTCGTCAGGCGCAGCTTTTCCGCCTTCAGATCGTCGCCACCAGCGGCAGGCCGTCCAGCGCGGGCGGCTTGTTCGCGGAGTCTTTCGACGTAATTGCCGACAGATTGGCCCACGTCATAGCGCCCCCGGGAGGATCGGACGAAAACCCCTTCACGGGCTTTGGTGCGGACTTGGCTCAGGGAAAGCCGTAGGAGGCCCGCCAGCGCCCGTTCGTCCATTTCCAAGGGAAGGTCAGGCGAAGGGGCCGGAAGGGGCTGTGCGGTGCTGTTTTGAGGCGCAGGGGTGCCCAGCAGATCGTCAAATTCATCAAACATGCTTGGACTCCCATTTTTCAAAATCATTGGGGAGTGCGAACATGTGTGGCTCAGCGTTCCCCGCGAGGCACCCTAGGGGGGAGGGACCCACAACCCATTGAGAACAAAGGACAGTTAATAGAGTTAACGAAGCTGCCTTATCGACTCCACAGAAGAGAAAG
>NZ_RRAZ01000058.1 GCF_003863335.1 Falsigemmobacter faecalis
GTGTCGGCCATCGGGCCGATCTTCGGTCAGCTTGGCTTTTTCCTGACTAGATCTATTTTCGATAAGGCCGGATTATGATCTAAACCTTATGAAGCCCGGCCAGGGATTGACCGAGATCACGACTGCAGTGCTCATAGGATTGAAACCTATTCTTGAAGAATTCAATCCAAATTTGGTATTGGTGCATGGTGATACAACCACAACGCTAGCCGCTTCCCTTGCAGCCTATTACCAAAAAATCCCTGTGGGCCACGTCGAGGCCGGATTGCGTACCGGGAATATTCTTTCGCCTTGGCCCGAAGAGATCAATCGCCGCCTCACAGGCGCGATCACCGACCTACATTTTGCACCCACTGTACGATCGCAAGCCAATCTTATTGCAGAGACGATTAATCCAGAGCGCATCATTGTTACCGGAAACACAGTTATTGATGCACTTTTTGACGTTGTTCGGATGTTGGAATCGGATATATCGCGAAGCAATGAGTGGAGTAAAGCCTTTGGCATTAACTCCGCAAAGAGGATGATCCTCGTTACAGGCCATCGCCGAGAAAGCTTCGGGGGCGGGTTCGAGCGGATCTGCCAAGCTCTAGCAAAAATTGCTGAACGCGACGATGTACAGATTGTTTATCCCGTTCACCTCAATCCAAATGTAAAGGGACCAGTCGAGAAAAACCTAAGTCATTTAAGCAATGTCCGCCTTATCCCGCCTCAGGACTATCTGCCTTTCGTTTGGCTGATGAGCCAAGCCGAAATCATTCTCACTGATTCCGGAGGGGTGCAGGAAGAAGCCCCTTCCTTGGGTAAACCAGTGTTGGTAATGCGGGACACTACGGAAAGGCCAGAAGCCGTGGACGCCGGCACCGTTCGTCTCGTTGGCACTGACGATGCCCGTATTGTCTCCGAAGTCACGCAGCTTCTCGATGACAAGGTCGCGCGAGAAAAAATGGAGCGAGCGCATAATCCATACGGTGATGGCCAAGCTTCTATCCGCATCATTACCGCCATTCGTAATTACGCAAAATCCCTCTGAAGATTATCAAACTATGAAAACTGCAGAATTTAAAAGAATTTCGGTAATTGGCCTTGGTTATATCGGCCTACCGACTGCGGCTATGTTCGCCTCCCGTGGAGTCGAAGTGGTCGGTGTAGACGTCAACCCCAAGGCAGTCGATATCATAAATCGGGGTGAAATTCACATAATCGAGCCAGATCTCGATATTGTGGTACGTTCTGTTGTGCAGCAGGGAAAACTTCGCGCGACTCTGACCGCTGAGCCAGCCGATGCATTTATCGTAGCCGTGCCAACTCCCTTTAAAGGCGATAACCATGATCCGGACTTGCGCTATATTGAGGCGGCCGCAAAATCTATTGCCCCCGTACTTAAGCAGGGCGATTTGGTTATTTTGGAAAGTACTTCCCCAGTAGGTGCAACCGAGGCCATGTCGGTATGGCTTGCTGAATCACGTCCCGATCTCAGCTTTCCCCAACACCGTGGTGAAGAGTCAGATATTCGCATTGCACATTGCCCTGAGCGAGTATTGCCTGGAAAAGTAATGCAGGAACTAATCACCAACGATCGAGTCATCGGTGGAATGACAGCACTTTGCTCAGAGCGAGCATCCGAGCTATATCGCCTCTTTGTTACAGGTAAGTGTGTTATCGCTTCCAGTACGCGAATTGCGGAAATGGCTAAGCTTACCGAGAATAGCTTTCGTGATGTAAACATCGCTTTCGCAAATGAGCTTTCTCTTATTTGCGATAAGATAGATATCGATGTGTGGGAACTTATTTCACTGGCAAACCGCCATCCCCGCGTGAATATACTGCAGCCAGGCCCGGGCGTCGGTGGGCATTGCATAGCAGTTGATCCTTGGTTCATTGTATCTTCTGCACCTGAGCAAGCAAAGCTCATACGAACGGCCCGAAATGTCAATGACTCCAAGCCAGATTGGGTAATTCAGAAAGTTCGAGAAGCCATAAGAGAACACTTTTCCCATCAAAAAAATGTCTCGTCGACTGACATAAAAATAGTCGTCTATGGCATTGCCTTTAAACCAGATATTGATGACTTACGGGAGAGCCCAGCAATTCATATCCTTAAGAATTTAATTTCTGAGAATTTAGGTCATATTTTGGTGGTTGAGCCGAATATAGACGATCTACCTGAAGCGCTGAGCAACGCAGAGCTTATAGATCTTGATGATGCTAATGGGGATATTCATGTGATGTTGGTCGATCATACCCCTTTCAGGGGCATGCCTACCCCATCGGGTTCGCTTGTAGATATTCGAGGCGTCTGGAGCTAGGTTGAAATTATGAAAGCTCTAGAGGCGTGAGATTAATTCACCCCTTTAACGCTAAGATTGGATGATTTGGTCATTAATATTATCGGATCATCCTTCTGATATGCTGAGAAATACTTGGTAAGGAGAAGTGGTTGGCCAACCTAGCAAAAGGCGCATTTCAGATGCTAGCAGGTTCACTTTCTGCAAAAATAATTGGATTAGTCAGCGTTCCAATTATAGCGAGACTGTATGATCCGGAAAGCTTTGGCCTATACACCATGGTTGTGGCTATTGCTACCTGCCTTTCATTTTTAGTGACACTCACACTGCCATTTATGGCTGCGGGCACATCAAATGAAAGTTTGACACGTGATATGTTTAATGCAGCAAGAGCTATTACCTCGAAGATATGCATATGGCTAATCCCAATATTCATAGTGGGGGCGTTTATTATCTACCTTCTAGGGATGACGTTAGAAGTAATGATAATCGCAGCATTCATACCATTACTGACACTATCGATCGCGTATTCAGATATTTATATATCTGAAATATCCTACGATAGGAATTTTTCCACCGCATCAAAATATACATTTCTCAAGACACTAATTACAGAGACTTCTAAGATAGCAGCGAGCTACGTCGGTGGATCCTTTTCTCTTTTGGTATCGCACTCTTTAGGTCAATTTTTGTCACGTTGCGCATTTGCTCGGAATAGAGCAAATAAAAAAATGGAATTTCGCGAAGCGTTGAGTGTGGCGAGAAGACACGCTGATGATATTAAGGTTAGGGTTCCAGCTCAAATAATATCCCAACTCTCAGTCAATTTGCCTATGATACTAGTTTTATCAATTTATGGGACCTACAGCGCCGGCCTCGTTAGTGTGGTGACGTCGATAATGACCGTTGGAGCGATGATCATAGGGCAGGGTATAAACCGCGTTCTTTACGCGGAACTTGCGAGAAGATCAGTAACCGGAACCGTGAAAGACGGAGTTGTAAATCTTTTACTTACATTTGGGTTTTCGGTATTTACCGCCTCCGCGGTCGCATCATTGTTTCTCTGCTATTTCTCTAGTACAGTAGTGGAATTAGGACTGGGTGAGAAATGGTCTGGAAGTGAAAATGTTTTGGTTTCTCTTGCGATTTTTTTTCCTCTCCAAGTAACATCTTATGTTCTTATGTGTGTGTATAATTTCGGCGGTGCTCAGAAAAAATTTTTAACAATGCATAGTTATAGAAGTATTCTGACCGCGGCTGCATTTGCTACATCATTGTTTTTCAATTATAGTTTTGAATTCTCACTTCAAGTTTATAGTGTTGTCATGACAGTTAATTATTCAATTAACATTATTATGATGTTCAAACACATCCGAAAACTGTCCTGAAAGGAGTCAAAAATGCATAAATTTCTACGTGATACTCATAAGATTGGCTCTTTTAATGTAAGTGCCTTTTCCTCATTAAAAGAGGCGGTTGAGTATATATTCCCTGAGAGTGGGGAGCGGTTTTTTGGCGCATTGATTGCCGTCAACGCGGAAAAATTGGTAAAGTCTACTATCTCAACTGAGGTTATTAAAAACTTAGGCGGTAAGTCTATATTCTACGCAGATGGTTATCCCGTAGCTCGCATTTTGAAATCAAGAGGTTTAGCTTCTGAACGTATTGCTGGCGTCGAATTATGGGAAGCTTCGATTAATAGATGCTTTGACCTCAACCGAAAAATTCTTCTGATAGGTTCATCAGAGGATATAAACAAAACTGTCGCCCGCCTTCTATGTCAGAGATTTCCGGGAATTGATGTTTCTAGGATTAATGGGTTCTCCGCTGAGGATGATATTGTAGAGAAGGTAAGAAAGGAGAAGCCAGATTTTATCTCCGTTGCTATGGGCTCTCCCCGCCAGGAGGAATTAATTTCTAGGCTTATGAAGATTCACCCCGCTACTTATATGGGTGTAGGTGGCACCTATGATGTTTATTCAGGAGCAAAAAAGAGGGCCCCTAAATTACTTAGAAACAATGGGTTAGAGTGGCTTTACAGACTTGGTACGAATCCCACTAGAATTTTAAGATATGCGCCATTGGCGAAATTTTATCTATTATGGGTTTGTGGAAGATATAATATATAATATTTCATTTTATACATCATTCATTGAACGGCATTGTTTCAAAAGCCTACTGAAAGCTAGGATTCCTAGAGGCAGTCCATAGAGTTAAAATTTCGTGATGACAAAGCCTCAGCCTGCTCGCTATCGCACCACGAACTGAAAATGATATACGAAGCGTAACGGCCCGGTTTGTTCCGCCTTTTGAGAGGCGCTTCAGATCTATACGACGACAATACTGACGTCAGTAGTCCGCCCTGAGCAAAGCGTTTAGCCGGCCAAAGTCTGAGGTGGGTGAGGATCTCGCGAATATTGTGCCCGCAAGCATAGAGAACCGCCAAGATGGCGTCTCCGGCGGCGCCTTTCAGGAGGCATCGGTTGAGGCCTCCATCTGTTTTCATATGGCCAATTTCGGGCTCGATGGCACTGCGACGGCGAAGATCGGCGATGAGTGTTGGTGTCTGGTTGCGGCGGGTGCCGCCGATCTGAGCTACTCCCCGGAAATCGGACAGTGACGGAAGCTACGATCTGACGTCTGCTGATCTCCAAGAACGAGGAGATTAGCACATGAAGAAGCGTAAGCGCTGTTTTGGCCCCACCTATTCGGCTCCATTCTGATCTGAGATTGGACATTCATCGTTGGGTGGATGGGAGTTTCTCCAATGGAGCCTACAATGGAGTTTCTCCAAAATGGCACGGCGCGTCGGCGGAACCGGCGATGGCCTGACGAGGTCAAAGCACGGATCGTTGCTGAAACGCTTTTGCCCGGGGCCAGTGTGAGTTCGGTGGCACGTCGCCACGGGATTACGGCCAATCACATTTCCAGCTGGCGCGGTCGGGCCAAACGGGGGGATCTGGTTTTGCCAGCTCCCGAGACGGCCATGGAATTTGCGTCGCTGGTGTTGGGGTCGTCTTCTCAGCCTTCAGTCTCCGAGCCACTTGCGTCCTATCCGACTGAGATCAGCTAGTTCGGCCTGAATAATCCTCAAATATCTGATTTCATGCAGAATTATGGTGATTTTTCTCGCTTTGTATTGCAGGATTTCGGATAATCTCATTTGAAACCCTGCAATTTCGACTCTCGCCATGAAGCACCGTCCTCGCATTGAAGAACAGGATGACCTCTTGCGGCCGCGCCTGGTCGATCTGATCGATCCGCGCCATGAGCTGGTGAAACTGGCCGGTATGATCGACTGGGAGGTTTTCGAGCGGGAATGGTCCGGCTTCTTTCCGTCCCACCGCGGCCGCCCCGCGACACCGCCGCGCGTGGTGGCAGGCCTGCTCTATCTGCAGCACGCCTTTCGATTGTCGGATGAGGCGGTGGTGGCCCGGTGGGTCGAGAACCCCTATTACCAGCATTTCACCGGCGAGGTGTTCTTCCAGCACCGCCCGCCGATTGACCCCTCGTCTTTGACCCGCTGGCGGAAGCGGATCGGAGAAGAAGGCGTGGAATGGCTTCTGACGCAAACGATCCGTGCGGGGCAGACCTCCGGCGCGATCGACCAAAACAGCCTTAAGCGGGTAGCGGTCGATACCACGGTGATGGAGAAGGCGATCGCCCATCCCACGGAATCCCGGCTGCTCGATCGCGCCCGCAGCCAACTGGTCGCCCTGGCGCAGGAGGCCGGGATCGATCTGCGCCAGTCCTATGCACGTCTCTCACCACGTCTTGCCTTACAGGTGGGCCGCTATGCCCATGCCAAACAGTTCAAACGCATGCGTAAAGCGTTGAAGAGGCTCAAAGGTTATACTGGCCGGGTGATGCGGGACCTGCGCCGTCACCTGCAGGATATCCCCGAGGGAGATCTGAGCAGGCGTCTCACCGCCAAACTGGCGCTGGTCTCGCAGCTGCTGCATCAGCCTGCAAAGGGCGGTGACAGGATCTATGCCCTGCATGCACCCGAAGTGGATTGCATCGCCAAAGGCAAGGCGCGGGTACGCTATGAGTTCGGCTGCAAGGTCAGCATCGCCACCAGCCTGGATGAGGGCTTCATCCTCGGCATGCGCAGCTTCGCTGGCAATCCCTATGACGGCCATACGCTCCGCGAGGCGCTGGAGCAGGTCGAAATCCTCACCGATCATCGCCCGGAACTGGCAGTCGTCGATCGCGGCTACCGTGGTCACGGCGAGACCAAAACCCGTGTCCTGATCAGCGGCACGCGGCGCGGCCTGACACCAAAGCTCATCGCCGATCTTCGCCGCCGCAGCGCCATCGAGCCTGAAATCGGCCATATGAAAACCGATGGCCGCCTCGGCCGATGCCCCCTGAAAGGCGCCACCGGAGACGCCATTTTTGCGGTCCTCTGCGCCTGCGGCCACAACATCCGGAAGATCCTCGCCCACCTCAGGCTTTGGCTTGCCTGTATCATGGCGGCTATCTGGGCTGCAGCGAGAAAGGAAAACCAACGCTCCCAAGCAGCTATCGCTTGCTGAACACTTTGTTCAGAATGAACCAGCTATGGTCCGGTCACGATCCGTCTGGGATCAGATGTCTCAGTCGCCCGCATTGCCGCGGTTGTCCATGCCCTTATGGCGGCGGGATGATCGGATCGTCCCACAAAGTCCGGGTGATGGTGGCGACACGGCCAATCGACTTCCGGACAGGCCATAACAGCCTGGCGGCGATGGTGCAGAATGAGCTGCGCAAGGATCCCTTCACCGGCACGATCTTCGTGTTCCGTGCCCGCAAGGCTGACCGCATGAAGCTGCTCTATTGGGATGGAACAGGCTTGGTGATGGTCTACAAGCGGCTTGAGGCGCACAACTTCATCTGGCCTGCGGTGAAGGATGGGTTGATGACGATGAACGCGGCACAGTTCGACGCCCTTTTTGCCGGCCTTGACTGGCGCCGGCTCAGGCCCTTGCAGGTGGCGGCTCCGCAGGGCGCAGAATAGCATTATTTACAGGCCGATCTTGCGATTTTATGCCGTGATTTAAACGGCATATGCTAAGTCTTGGCTATGCCGGACACTCACGATCTTCTCGCCGAGATTGCCAGTTTGCGTGCTCTTCCGGAGCAGACGCAGGCGGCCAACCTGCGCAAAGATGCCCGGATCGCAACGCTGGAGAAGCTGGTCGCTGCCTTCAAACAGGCGGCCTTTGGTAAGCGTTCCGAGAAGGCAGATCCTGATCAGTTCGATCTCGCGCTGGAGGATATCGAGACGGCTATGGCGGCCGTTCAGGCGGAAGAGGATGCCGAAGATCGTGCAGCTCAGCGTCCTGCCAAAAAGCGCAACGCCAACCGCGGCGCGCTGCCTGCTCATCTGCCTCGCATCGAGGTCATCGTCGAACCTGACAGCCTGACCTGCACCTGCGGGGGCGGCCTGCACTGCATCGGAGAGGATTGTTCCGAGCGCCTGGATGTCATCCCGGCCCAGTTCCGTGTCATCCTCACGCGCCGCCCGAAGTATGCCTGCCGCCCCGGACACCGATGGGGTCGCTCAGGCACCGTCTGCACCGCGTTTGATCCAGGGCGGTTTGGCGACTGAGGCCACTATCGCACATGTTCTGGTCAGCAAGTATGCCGACCACCTGCCTCTCTATCGGCAAGCTCAGATCTATGTCCGTCAGGGTGTCGATCTCGATCGCTCCACCCTCGCGGATTGGGTGGGCCGCGCCGCTTTCGAGCTGCGCCCCGTCTTCGACGCCCTGATGTGGGACCTGAAGCAGTCCACAAAGCTCTTCATGGATGAGACACGTGCCCCCGTCCTTGATCCCGGGGCGCGCAAGACCAAGACCGGATACTTCTGGGCGCTGGCCCGTGACGACCGTCCCTGGGGCGGAACGGCACCGCCTGCCGTGGCCTTTACCTATGCCCCCGGACGGGGCGGCCAACATGCAGAGCGTATCCTGCAGGGATTTAGCGGCATCCTGCAGGTGGATGGCTATGCCGGATATAACCGGTTGTTGGCGCCTGACCGAAGCATCCGATTGGCTTATTGCTGGGCTCACGCGAGGCGAAAGCTGATCGAGATCATCCGCATTGGGCCGGCTCCAATCGCACAGGAAGGCTTGGGCCTGATCCGCACCCTATATGCCATCGAGGCAGAGATAACCGGCATGGATCCTGAGGCTCGCCTGCAGGCCCGTCAAAGCCGCTCAGCGCCCGTGATGGCGGAACTGTCCCAATGGCTCACACAAAACCGTGCCCGCCTATCGCCCAAATCCAATCTCGGCGAAGCGATGGCTTATCTGGCCAGATATTGGGATGGCTTACAGATCTTCCTGACCGACGGCTGCGTCGAGATCGACAACAACCCCGTCGAGCGAACAATCCGACCCATCGCCCTCAACCGCAAAAACGCGCTCTTCGCCGGACATGAGGCCGGCGCAGAAAATTGGGCCATGATCGCATCGCTGATCGAGACCTGTAAGCTCAACAAGGTCGATCCCTTCGCCTGGCTCAGCGCCACGCTAACAGCCATCGTTCGGGGGTATAAGCAGTCTGAGATCGATCAGCTCATGCCATGGGCATTCAAGCCGGACGTGTGACCGGCACAGCGCTTACGGTTCAAAGCGATGGGCCGCATGAGGTTTTCCACGCGGTTGCTGTCGATCTCGACGCGGCCGTCGGTCAGGAAGGTCTGCAAACCGTCCCAATGGTTATGGATATAGGCGAGCTTCTCGCCCAAGCGCGATTTGGCCGAGATCTTGCGGCGCTGCTCTTGCAGCCATGCGCCGAATGCGGCGACCAGGGGCGCGGAGCTTGTCTGGCGTCCGGACAGGCGTTGGCCGGGCGAAACACCGCGGATATCGGCCTCGATGGCATAGATCCCGGCGATGCGCCGCAGGCCCTCGCGGGCGATCTCGGAGCCATCCTTGTCGAAGACTTCCTTCAGTTTGCGCCGCGCATGTGCCCAACAATGGGCCACACGGATCGGGACGCCGCCTTTGCGCGTGGCCTTGGTCAGGCGGTTGTAGCCTGTGTAACCCTTCGTCGGCAAAACGCTCCCCCGGAGCGTTTTGTGACCCTCCTCAGTCTGCAGGATGCCGTTGAAGCCTGCGAGGAACGTCTCGCCATGTTCGCCGGACCGGCCGGGGGCTGAGGTGCAGACCACGCCGGGCGGATCCTCTCCGCCCCAAGCCCGGTCATCGCGGGCCAATGCCCAGAGATAGCCGGTTTTGGTCGCGCCACGCCCAGGGTCAAGGACGGGTGCGGTGGTGTTCTGCGGGGCTTACGCGGCCCCACAGGGGCTACGGTCCCCTGCGAACTCCATGAAGAGTTTGGTCGAACGCTTCAGCTCCTGGGCCATCCGCCCCACGATCGGGGCCAGATGGAAGGCGGCTTTGCCCACCCAATCGGCCAGCACCGCGCGGTGTAGCTCCAGACCGTTCCGGGCAAGGATCTGGCTCTGGCGATAAAGCGGCAGATGATCGGCGTATTTGGAGACCAGCACATGGGCAATTGTCGCCTCGGTCGGCAGACCAGCCGTCACCAGATGTGCGGGTGCCGGCGCCTGCACCACGCCGTCGGTGCAGGCGCGGCAGGCGTATTTGGGACGCACAGTGACGATGACGCGCATCTGGGCGGGCACGATGTCCAATCGTTCGGCTCACGGTCCTCGCCGATTTTGTGCAGTCTTTCATGCCGCGCCATCGGTCCGAGCGGCATGACGACGCCACAGCCGCACGGGCAGATCAGGCTGTCGGGTTCAATGACTTGCACGATGCGCGGCAGGTCGGCCGGCAGATTGCCGATGGTGCGTCTGATCGCGGGCCTGGCAGCCTTCAAATCAGGATCAGGCGCCATGCCCCGCTGCAGCCTGGCCTCTTCGACCTCCGCCAGCGCGATGGAAAGGTCTTCGAAAGCCAGCTGACGGTCGTCCCCGGACAGCTTCTCGGAGCGTTTGCCGCGCAGGGCGTGGTTCAGCTCGGCAATCAGATGCTCCTGGCGACGGGTGATCTCTTTGAGCGCCGTAACCTCTGCGAGCAATGCCCCGACCGCCGCACGCTCACGCGCAGGAATAGCCGAGAGGTCGATGACAAGCGCTTTTGACATGGCCGGAAATTAGCGCGAATACCCGATAAAATCACGTCAAATCAGTATCTTTTGGCTCGATTTCACTCTGCCCGTGCAGGTGCTTTGACCTCCAATGGGCGCACCTTGCGCCAGTCCAGCCCCGCGAACAGAGCCTCGAACTGCGCGCGATTGAGGGGCATCGCTCCGTCGCGCACTGCCGGCCAGACGAAGCTTGACGCTTCTAAGCGTTTATAGGCCATGACCAGCCCCGTGCCGTCCCAGAACAACAGCTTCAATCGGTCCGCCCGTTTGGAGCGGAACACAAAGACCGTTCCCGTAAAGGGTGCCTCGCGTAGCATGTTCTGCACGAGCGCGGCCAAGCCATCATGGCCTTTGCGCAAGTCGACCGGACGCGTGGCGATCAGAATGCGCACGCCATGGGCGGGCATCAGCATGGCTGCATGGCCAAAGCATGGGCGATCCCGGCGATCCGCACGGCAGGCGTATCGCCGGCCAGCTCCACCACGACGCTCTCCAACAGCAGCCGGATCGGTGGTGACGCGCTTGGCGCGACGGGTGGCGCTTCATCCCGCACCACAAGCGGGGCAAAGATGGGCTCAGCGGCGTCACCCCACAGCGCCGGCAGGACAAGCCTGCCGGTCTTGGCCAGCCGCCGCCAGGCGGACAGCTGGTTGGGCTGGATGCCATAGCGCCGCGCAACCGCACCGACAGAGGCCCCATACGCCAGCGTCTCCGCTACGATCCGCGCCTTTACATCAGGCGGCCACCGGCGATGGCCTGAGGCAAACACATCCACACCCAGAGATGTGAGAAACGCATTTTGAGCACACATTGCGAAACGAACTCCCCTTCAAACAATGGGAGAACGCCTCGCAGTTATGGCAGAGCCAGACAATGTGGGGGCCAGCGACTTGCAATTACCCATAAGTTTCCGGCGGCGGCTTTGCCATGCGTG
>NZ_RRAZ01000059.1 GCF_003863335.1 Falsigemmobacter faecalis
CATGTCCGCAATTGCCATAGCTGCAATCGTCATCTTCTGGATATGGTCAATGAGTCCTGAGCCTAGATGAGGTTTTGGATCCCACAGTTTGAAGGTGCCATCCTTTCGAGGGACTGGATGCCTGAACCGCTCCGTGTTTGCCGGAGGCTAATTATCGTTGGTTACGCGGCCATTGGTTTTGTTTCCAGAGCCGCGCAGAAGTTGACCTCTGCCGCTACAGGCGGAATGTTTCCGACAGGCTCAGGCAGACGGCGGTTATTGAACCAGTCAACCCATTCCAATGTTGCGTATTCGACCGCAGCGCAGCCCCGCCACGGTCCACGTCGATGGATGACTTCTGCCTTGAAGAGGCCGTTTATAGTCTCGGCCAGCGCAGTGTCACAGCTGTCACCGACGCTTCCGACCGAGGGCGCGATGCCCGCCTCTGCCCGCCGGTCTGTGTATTTGATTGACACATATGGGCTGCCCCTGTCGCTATGAGGGATAAGGCCCATGCCCTTTGCGGGGCGGCGATCATGCACCGCCTGTTCCAAAGCATTGAGGACGAAACCCGCATGAGCCGACGTGCTGACCCGCCAGCCGACGATGCGGCGGTATCGAGGACGAATGCAACATAAACAAAACCCTTCCATGTGGCGACGCAGGTGAAGTCACTGACCCACAGCCTGTTGGGTGCGGGCCCCTGAAACTGGCGGTTCACCTTGTCCAATGGACAGGGCGCCTTCTTGTCAGGGATCGTTGTCCGGTGTGGCTTACCGCGGATAGCACCTTGCATACCCATGCTCTTCATCAGCCACGCCACTGTGCATCGCGCGATATCGCAGCCCTCGCGGCCCGGCTGCCGCCAGATCCTGCGCCCCCCACAGACCCGCCAGTTCTCCTCGAACACGCGAAGGATCTCCGGGCGCAGAGCCGCGTCCCGACGCGCCCGATCCGACAGTCGTGCCGCATTCGTCCGTTTTGCCAAATGATTGTCATAGGTGGGCGGGGCAATCGGCAGCACACTGCAGATCGGCCGTCGCCATGGTCACCCAGACCAATGGCGTGATCATGGCTCCGCCCCGTGGCTGCCACGACAGGCATCAATAAAATCCACCGTGACTTCGACCGGCGGTCGGGCTCCGCCATCGCAAAATACGCGTTCGCCAGTGGGCTTAAACCAGTGGCGCCTGCACTGGCTCACCTTTGCGCAAGATCTCGTTCGCCTGGCGCAGCTCGCGGTTCTCGCGCTCCAGGGCCTTCATCTTCCCCGCCATCCCGCCTGGTATGCCCGCGCGCCTGCCGCGGTCGACCTTGGCCTTCTTGCCCCACTCGATCAGCGTGTTGGCCGAACAGCCGATCCTGGTCGCGATCAGGACGATAGCCTGCCAAGGCGACCCATGCTGCGCCTCGTTGTCGAGAGCCAGACGCAGGGCGCGGTCACGTACTTCAGGGGAAAAGCTGTTCGTTGTCTTGCTCATGATGCTCTGTCCTGCTCAGCAGCTGAAACCCCCGGAAAAGTCGGTGCGGTTCAACCAGATGACATTGCGACGACTTTCGGGCTAGAACAGGTGACGCTCATCGGTGTGCTTGCAGAGGAGAAGCCCATGCCTGTGTCTCTTAACCGTCGTCAGACCCTGCTTGGCCTTGGGGCCATTGGCGCGGCTTCGGCATTTGCTGCTCCGGCGCTTGCGCGCGCGCAGCGTAATCTTGCGGTGCTGCATCTCGGCTCTCATGCCCCCAGCTTTATTGCCTGGGAGCGGGGTTATTTCAAAGATGCAGGGATTGATCTGAACCTGCAGTTCTTTGAAGCCGCGCAGCCCATGGCGGTGGCAATCGCTTCGGGTGACGCGGATTTTGGCGTCACGGCCATGACCGGGGGGTTGATCAGTCTGGCGCAGAAGGATGCCGTGAAGGTCATTGGCGGTGCTTTGATTGAGCGTCCCGGCTCACCCGGGTCGGTGATTCTGGCCTCGAACAAAGCATATGACGACGGGCTGACGGATCCTTCGAAGCTTGAGGGGCGCAGCTTCGGGATCACCACGGCGGGTTCCTCGTTCCATTTTATGGCGCATAAAATCGCCCAGGCCACGGGGCAGGACCTGGCGAAAATTGATCTGCGCCCGCTGCAAAAACTTGGCTCTCTCGTGGGGGCGCTGTCGACAGGGCAGATCGACGCTTGGGCCATTCAGCCCTCGATCGCGGCGAAGCTGCTGGCCGATGGCACGGTGAAGCAGATCGGAACCATTGCTGAGATGGCGCCGAATTATCAGGTGACCACGGCCTTCACCTCGACGAAGAACGCGTCAGGTGAGCCGGAACTGGTGAAAGCCTTTGTCGCGGCCTATTCGCGTGCGATCTCGGATTACAACGCGGCCTTCATCGACCGCACAGCCGATCAGGCCGAGATCGATGCCCTGGCAGCAATTGTCCACAAATACGTTGAGACTGACAGTCAGGCTGATGTTGCGAAGGCCAATCTGATCGCCGGGGCTCAGCGCATCAATGAGGGGCTGGCCATGGCCGTCGACAGTATTGTTGAGCAGTTGGAATGGTATAAGTCCGAAGGCATGGTGGATCCTTCGGTCACGCGTGACCAGCTGATCGATACCTCCTTCGTCAAAACGGTCTGAGCGGAGACTGCGGTGGATGGATCTGCAACTGCGAAACGTGGGGCATTCTTATGGCCCTGTGGAAGTTCTGCGCGATATCTCGCTGGAGATTCCGCAGGGGCAGATCCTCTGCCTGATCGGGCCTTCGGGCTGCGGAAAGTCGACGCTGCTGCGTTTC
This sequence comes from Falsigemmobacter faecalis, assembly GCF_003863335.1. Taxonomy (GTDB): domain Bacteria; phylum Pseudomonadota; class Alphaproteobacteria; order Rhodobacterales; family Rhodobacteraceae; genus Wagnerdoeblera; species Wagnerdoeblera faecalis. Next base: position 2,770 of record NZ_RRAZ01000059.1, read on the forward strand.
CTCGGGGGGCTTGAAAAGCCCTCTTCGGGCGAAGTGCTGCAGATCGGCTCTCCGCCGGCCGGAACGCTGAATCCGCTGACTTATGTGTTTCAGCATTTTGCCCTGCTGCCCTGGCGCAGCGTTGAGGGGAACGTCCGCCTCGTGCTGGAGCATCACGCGCTCAGCCGGCGTGAGCAGGATGAGATCATTACGGATGTTCTCGCCCGCACGCGGCTGAGTGATTTCCGAAACGCACTCCCGAAACAACTTTCGGGCGGGATGCGCCAGCGCGTGGCAATCGCGCGGGCGCTGGCCGTGCGTCCGGCCGTGATGCTGATGGATGAGCCGCTGTCTGCGCTCGACAGCCAGACCCGCGAGCTGCTGATGGATGATCTGGTCAGCCTCTGGACGCGCAAACCCTTTACCGCCGTCTACGTCACGCACAACCTCAATGAGGCCGTGCGTCTGGGCCACCGGGTTGTGGTGCTGTCGCGCCGTCCCGGCCAGATCCGTCAAATTGTAGAAATTGATATCCCGCTCTCTGAACGCCGCGCCGGCCATCCGGTCCTTGAGGCGCGGCAGGCCGAGCTGTGGGATCTGATGCGCGACGAGGCGCTGGCGGCTGATCTGGAACTGATTGATGGCTGAGAAAATATCTCCGACCCCGCGTCCCGTGCCCTTTCGCGGCGGCGGCTTCGCACCTGTCCCCGTTCGCGGGGTGGCCATCGCGCTGTTTGTGACCCTGCTGCTGATAGCGGAACTGGGCACCCGTCAGGGCTGGATTTCAGCGCTGACGCTGCCGCGGCCTTCGGCGGTTTTTAACACCCTCTGGCGCCTGGGTGAGACCGGTTTGTTGTGGAAACACCTCCTTCCCTCGCTGGAGCGGCTGGCCGTCGGGGGCTTTCTCGGGATCATCACCGGCATCGCGCTTGGCGTGCTGATCGGGCTTTTCAGCCATATTCGCGCGGGACTTGTCCCGCTGGTGGCTGCGCTTTTTCCGATCCCGAAAATCGCACTTCTGCCGCTTTTCGTGATCTGGTTTGGCATTGATGAGACCTCGAAATACGCGCTGATTGCCTTTGGCACTTTCACGCCCACCGTTGTGGCCACCTATGGCGCGGTCGATAACGTTGACCGCTCGCTGATCCGGATGGGGCAGAGTTTCGGGATGGGCTGGTGGGCGGTTGTGCGAAAAATCGTGCTGCCGGGGGCCTTTCCGGCCATTCTTTCGGGGCTGCGTGTCTCGGTTTCCATCGCGATTATTCTGCTGGTTGCGGCAGAGATGCTTGGCGCGCGCTACGGGGTCGGCTCATATATCCTTGAGGCGGGGTCTTTCTATGATCTGGAGAAGCTTTTCGCCGGGGTGACCATCCTGTCGCTGATGGGACTGGCTGTCAGTTTTCTGATCGGACAGGTCGAGAAACGCTTTCTGAACTGGCGCTGATAAAAGCTTAATCTCCCACCCATTAAATGTTCCTTTGCTCTTATGATCTCTTATAGTTGATTGATGAGCCAGGTTCGTTACGGGAATCACGGGTGGGATGACAGCTATGCATATGGCGGGCTTTCGGAAAATCACGCTGCGTATGGCGCTTGCAGGCATTCTTATGCTTGTGGTTTTACCGACGCTGGTGGTGGTGGGCATGGCGCTGCGCCATGCCGGTCTTTCCTTTCAGGAAGTTTCCCGCCAAAGGCTTCTGGAAACGGCACGTATTCTCTCCAGCACCAGTGAGGGTGAGATTGGCGCGATTGAGCGGCTTTTGCTGGCCAAGGCCGATCTGCCCCCCGCGCTGCGCGACGTACCCATTTCTGAGCGCACGCCCGGGGTGTCGCATTACGACATGACCCGCGGGCCGGATGGCGCCTGGAATATCACTCCACTGCCGTCACCGGAGGCCGCCTGGCTCCTGCGGGAAGCGGCGGATCGCAATGACACCGCTGTTTCCAACATCATGGAGATGCCCGGCGATCCCGGGCAACTCAACTTGCTGCTGGCGACCCCGGTCCCACTTGCCGAGGCGGATGAAAATCGCCGTAGAATGATGCTTTATCAGGCACATCCGAGAGATCTGATCCGCGCCTTTGGTCGCAGTGCGACGCATCCGTCTCAGGTGGTTCTGGCCATCACAGATGGCAACGGGCGGCTGATCGGCCGCTCGGTCGGCGGGGATCAGATGATTGGCCGGCCCGTGCCCGATTGGGGAAAGCTGAAATCCTTTGGTACCGAAAGCGGCACGTTTCGGGCCGAATTGCTGGACGGTGGCGGGGTGGTTTTTGCCTTTCAGCGCATTCAGGACACGCCGGGCTGGATGGCCGTGACCGGTGAAGCGCAGAAAGGCTACGACGCCCGCTGGCTCACCCCGATTCTTTACATGATTGCCGCCTCAATCGGCGCGATTTTGCTGGGCCTGGTTCTGGCACTTCTGCTGACCCGGCAAATTCTGACCCCGATCAGAGAGCTGGTCGAACGCGCGCGCCGCGTCACCGAGGGGGCCAGCGACGAAGAGCGTGGTTCAATCCAGGTCAAACCCTCAGCCATTGTGGAATTTGAGACGCTGCGCGAAAGCCTTGATCTCGCGGAAGAAGAGATGGCGCGCCGGCTGCGCACCGCGCGCGAATCTGAGGCGCAGGTCCGTGACAGTAACCACAGCCTGCGGGAGGCTGAACGCCTTGCGCGGATCGGAAGCTGGGCGCTGGACCTGCAGACCGGGGAATTTACGGCCTCTGAGATGATGAATGAGCTGAATGGCCGGGGTCCGAATGCCCCGCCACTTCCTATGGAAGAGCTGGAAAAGATTGTTCGCCCCGCAGACTTTCGCCGGATCCGCGAATCCATTGGCCGCTGCATTGAAACGGGTGAACCCTATGCCTTTGAGGCGGTTCACTTCCGCGCTGATGGCAGCAGCTTCCCCGTCTGGCTTCAGGGGGAGGCGCGTCGGAATGAGACCGGGGCGATCATCGGCGTCCAGGGCTCTATGCAGGATATTTCTGAGCGGGCTGAGCAGAATGCAAGGCTCGCGGCTCTCGCCGACAATCTGCCGCGCGGTGCGATTTTCCGCATTGAGGTGAAGGGCGACTATGAGGTTACCGTCACGTATATTTCAGGCGGCATTGAAGATTTGATCGGGCGTGAGCCGGAGGCCATTATCAACAATCCGAATGGCCTGGCAGATTCCGTTCACCCCGACGACCGCGACAGCATCATCGCCATGCTGGTCGCGGACTCCCCGGCGGGCACTCAGATTGATCAACAAATGAGGCTTGTCGATAAATCGGGACAGGCGCTTTGGGTGCGGGGGCGGGCTGCCCTGCGCATCCCCGTGCCGGGACAAAAGGTCTGGGACGGGGTTATCCTGGACATTTCTGCTGAGCGTGCTGCGGCGGATGCGCTGCGACACGCCAAGCTGGCCGCTGAAACCGCCGAGCGCGCCAAGAGCGATTTTCTTGCGACTATGAGCCATGAGATCCGCACCCCGATGAATTCGGTCGTTGGGATGACGCGGCTTGCCCTGAAGACCCAACTTGATCCGCGGCAGCGTACGTATCTGGAAAAAATCAACAGCTCTGCCAATGTTTTACTTGGGATTATCAATGATATCCTCGACTTCTCACGAATCGAGGCTGGTGGACTCGAGCTGGAGAAAGCCGCATTCCGCATGGAAAGCGTGCTGGAAACAGTCGCATCGGTGAACTCGCTTCGCGCTGAGGAAAAGGGGCTGGAACTCACCTTCAGCGTTGGCTCTGATGTGCCCTCAGCGCTTTTTGGCGACAGTCTGCGTCTCGGGCAGGTGCTGACCAATCTGGTTGGCAATGCGATCAAGTTCACGACGGAGGGCGATGTCGAGGTCTCGATCCGGCGTCTCGACAGTCCGCCGGAGATTTGTAAGCTTGAATTTTCGGTACGCGACACTGGTATTGGCCTGACGGAGCAGCAGATTAACGGCCTTTTCCGTCCGTTCACTCAGGCCAATACCGATACTGCGCGGATTTATGGCGGGACCGGTCTGGGTCTTGCCATCTGCCGCCGCCTGGTTGAGTTGATGAAAGGCAACATCGGCGTAACCAGCACACCCGGACAGGGCAGTATCTTCGCTTTCACGGCAGAGTTTTCTGCGGCACCAGATGCACAGGTTGTGGCAGGTGTCCGGCGGATTGGGCTGCCGGGTCTGCAGGGGCGGCGCGTGCTGGTTGTCGACGACAATGACACTGCGCGCATTGCTCTTTCTGAGATGATCCGTGGCTTTGGCATGGCGCCCGATACGGCATCCGGCGGGGCTGAGGCGCTGGACCTTCTGCAGACCGCCGGGAAAATGGGGCAGAACTATGATATCGTTCTGCTCGACTGGCGCATGCCGGGGATGGACGGGCTTGAACTCGCGCGTCTGATCCGCGGTGACACCGCCCTCAGCAAAGTTCCGGCGATCCTTATGGTGACGGCCTATGGCCATCAGCTCGCCCTGTCCGAAGCCGGAGAACTTGGCCTGCAAGGGGTGTTGCTGAAGCCTGTGACCCAGTCGGTGATCTTCAACACCCTCATGCATGCTCTTGTGGAGGATGAAGACGGCCCGCGTGAGTTGCAGCAGCCCGATATCAGCGATTTGGGTAAATTCGCCGAACGGCTGGCAGGCCGGCGCATTCTTGTGGTCGATGATAACGCGCTGAACCTGGAAGTTGCTTCAGAGTTTCTCAGTCTGGTGGGCGTAATTTCTGAAACCGCTTCTAACGGGCGCGAGGCAATCGCCCGGCTCGAGCAGGACCGGTTTGATGCCGTTTTGATGGACGTTCACATGCCCGTCATGAACGGGCTTGAAGCGATCCGCGAGATCCGCAGGCGGCCCGAGTGGCGCCAATTGCCAGTCATCGCGCTGACTGCACAGGCGAGTGTCGAGGATGAAATGGCCAGCCGCAGTGCCGGAATGAACAGCCACCTGACTAAGCCTTTGGATGAAACGTTGCTGTACCGTACGCTCACTGAACTCATACCTGCAGATAAGGTGACTCCCCCCATGCAGTCTGACCCAGAGCCCGCGGTACTTGCCAAGGATCATCGGCTGACTGATCTTTCGCGCCGTTTTGGCGGGTCTGGCCGTCGCCTTGCACGTTTTCTTAATGGCTTCCTGCGAGATTTCAGCACTATGTCTGAAGATTACGCTGCGCTGGAGAAAACAGCTACGCTGACAGAGCTCGCTGATTTTGCGCATCGGGTGAAGGGCGTGGTTGGATATGTGAACGCCAATGCACTTTACGAGCTCAGTGGGCAGGTTGAGGTCGACGCCCGTGCAGGTCGCAGAGATGCTGTTCAGAACAGTAGTGGTGAGCTGCACCGTCTGATGCAGGACTGCGTGGCGGAAATCAGGGTGCTTATATCGTTGATTCCCCCTGAGGAGCCTGCGGCCCCATCTCCGGCTCAGCCAGCCGAGGCCCTTTTGGGTGAGGCGCGGGCCGCCCTGCCGCTCGTGCAAAGTGGTGACTTTGCAGCGCGCGGGCGTCTGGAAGCGCTGGCCGGTTCTTTACCGGAGGGGCAGCTGCGCCAGTTCGCCCAAAAAGCTATGGCAGAATTTGACGATCTGGATCTGGAGGCTGCGGCTGCAGCACTTGCCACTCTCATTACCGCCCTCGCAGCAATAACGGGAGCAGCTACATGAGTTTTTCTGACACTTCGCCTCTCGTCCTTCCCACGATTCTTGTCGTAGATGATGATCGGCTGAACCGTACGGCTTTGGCTGAGCTTTTGCAGGAGGATCACCGGATTCTTCTGGCGCGTGATGGTGAAAGCGCTTTGGCCCAATTGGATAAAACCGAAGTGGACCTGGTCCTTCTTGACGTCTCCATGCCTGGTATGGATGGGTTTGAAGTTCTGGCACAGCTACGCCGGCAGGAACGGACGATGTCGGTTCCTGTTATCTTCATCACCGGAAAGACGGAAGAGGCAGAGGAAGAGCGCGGGCTTTTGCTGGGTGCTGCTGACTATGTGAACAAGCCAATTCGTGGCGCAGTGGTCCGCGCTCGCGTTCGCGCGCACCTTGCGCTGTCCCGGCAGCGCAAGGAGTTGGAATCTTACGCCCGCCAGGACGGGTTAACCGGAATCGCCAATCGTCGGGCGCTTGATGAGGCAACTGAAAGAGCTATTGCGCAAGTGCGACGCAGTGGTGAGCCACTGGCAGTGGCCATTTTCGACGTCGACTGCTTCAAGCAGTATAATGATCACTATGGGCATGCCGCGGGTGATGATGTGCTGCGCCATGTCGCGACACAGCTCGCTCATGTTGCCCGGCGCAAAGGTGATCTGGTCGCGCGCTATGGCGGTGAAGAGTTCTCTCTGCTGATGCCGGGTTGCGTTGATTTCGCGCCAGTTCTTGAGCAGGCTCGACAGTTGATTACATCGGCCGCTATTCCACATGAGCGCTCGGTTGTCGGCTCCGTTCTCACTATCAGCGGGGGCGGAGTCATTACGCGGGTCGATGCCACTACGACGCCTCGTTCGCTATATGAGGCAGCAGACAGGATGTTGTATGAGGCGAAGACAGCGGGGCGAAATCAGGTCCGCCTGCATCTTCAAATGGGCGATGATTAGGTGTTCAGTCCTGGCATCTGGTGGATCGGATTGAGGATGAAACGTTGCGGATCTGAAGTCCGGATTTTGCAGATGTATTCGTATGGGGTGAGGCCATTCAGGGTCTTCCGCCGACGCGCGTAGGTTTATGCGGCCGTGTCGTTGGCGAGATACGCTTTGAGCTGGCTATGATCCTCGTAATGGGATCGTTTTCTGCTCCGCTTCACCCTCCTGAATGGTGCGGTTCCTTCTCTCCACCTGGCCGTTTGTCGGAAAAACAGTCCCCCGGGCTGTTTTCTGATCCTCCAAACTCCAGGGATGGTTGGGTTTGGTTAACCGATGCTCAATGCCATGCGCTGCGCAGATTATGTCGAAGCGCATCTGGCGTGACCAGGCCTGATTTGTGTTACGCGGCTGATCTGCCGAGGCGGATCCCCTTCTCCATTGGGTTTGGGCCAGTGGCGCCTCAATGGCTCAGTCAGTGGGGATGGTGCGGATCTTGTAAGGCACGGCCTTCAAGGGGTGTTCGAGGAACTCCCGTACCGTCTTTCGGTCAGCTTTGCCGACCAACTGCGTCACTGAAACTTCTCTGGTTCTGTCAGTGCTGACAAAGAGATACAGCCAATCGTCGGGGAAACGATCCCCCGGATCGTTTGCTGATCCTCCTCATACTTCAGCCGTCTGCATTTCGGCAAAAAAAAGCCGATCGGGGTGCGCTTGAACTTCTGCCGCCTGGGCTTGTCGCCGCTGACATCCTCGGGTCGTGAAATCTCATGTCTCTGCAAACAGCGATGAAGGGCCGATCTGCTGAGATGCGGGAGTGAACTGGCCCCCATTTCGACCGGACACGTAAGCACCATTTTGGAGGCTTAGGGATATGCCTAAGCACATGCTTATGTCCGATTTTGAGATCATCACCGCTGGTGGCCGGCGCCGTCGCTGGAGCGCCCCTGAGAAGCTTCGCATCGTCGAGGAAACGCTGGAG
>NZ_RRAZ01000060.1 GCF_003863335.1 Falsigemmobacter faecalis
GACGGTGATGAGCGTCGTCCCTCGGGGAACTTCAAGGCGCGGGAAGACGGTCCGGCGCGCGGTGGGTTCTCGCGGGGTGGCGCAAAGGGTGATGCCCCTAAGACCTTCCGCAGCCGCGAGGATGCGGCACCGCGGGGCGGCTTTGGCAAGGCGCCCGGTCGCGATGGGGCGGGCCCGAAAGCGCCCTTCGGGCGTGGTCCGAAACCCGGCCCGAAACCTGGCGCACGTCCGGGCACCAAAGGCCCGCGCAGCCGGGGCTGAGACGGCCTGACATTGCCAGAGCGGCCCCCCTGCGGATGCGCAGGGGGGCCGCCTGCATTTCAAAGAACTTCTGCGCGGCTTGGGAACCCTTTGAAATCGGTGCGCGTTTCTCTCCGGCAGGGGACCGCCAAAAAGCGGGCGGCTTGCCTTGTTTAGCTGGATCGGAACCGGGGCCTGCCCTATAGTTTTGGTGAAATCAGACCGGATCGGTGAAAATGGGTCAGACTGGGATCAAACGCACGGCCTTTGCCCTTTGGGCCATGCTGATGCTTTACGCAGCCTTCACGGGAACCGGCGCATGAGCCAGCGTTTTGGTGGCAAATTCAGCCCGCAGCCGCAAAGCGCCCCGGGCGCACAGGGCCGTCCCCTGCAGACAGCGCGTCCTTCGCGGCTGGGGGCGCGGGTGAATATGCTCTTTGTCTTCCCCTTTGCGCTGCCGCTGGTGGCCTTTTCGCAGGGGCCAACGGGGCTTGCGGCGGATCTGCTGGCCTTTGGCATCCTGATGCTTTCGGCCTGGCTGACGCGCGAGGGCGAAAAGGCCCATGAGGCGTGGGAAAGCCGCGCCATCGCGCGCCGCCCGGCCTTTCCGCGCAAGATCTTTGGCTCGCTGCTGAGCGGGATCGGGATTGGCCTTGCGGCCTGGGCCCCGGGCGCTGAGGCGATTGGCCCCGGCGCTCTGGGCCTGCTCGGGGCGGCGCTGCACTTCATCTCTTTTGGCGCAGATCCTATGCGCGACAAGGGGATGGAGGGCGTGGACGCCTTTCAGACCGAGCGTGTGGCCACGGCTGTGGCCGAGGCGGAAAAGCATCTCATCGCCCTGCGCGAGAGTGCCCGTCCGGTGGCCGACCGCGCCCTGATGGATCAGATCGACCGCTTTTCGACCACCGCACGGACGATGTTTCGCACGCTGGAAAATGACCCGCGCGATCTGAGTGCGGCGCGGCGCTATCTCTCGGTCTATCTTGAGGGGGCCAGAGAGGCCACTGCGCGCTTTGCCCAGATCTATGCCACCACCCGCGATCCCAAAGCGCGGACCGATTACGCGGATCTTCTGAGCGATCTTGATACCCGCTTTGCGCAGCGCACCGATGTTCTTCTCTCCAATGACCGCACGCGGATGGATGTGGAGATTGAGGTGCTGCGCGAACGTCTGGCCCTGGATGCGCCGCGCACTGCGGCACAGACAGACCCCGCCAATCCTTAATCCTGCCCGATGTCCTGCCCCGGAATTTCACCGAAAGGCCTGTTATGACACCCCTTGACCCGAAAGCCACCGCACAGATCAGCGCTGAACTGGATCAGCTGACGGCCAAGGCGCTGCCTGAAGTGCAGAACAGCCTTGTGACGCTGGAAGCGGCTCCGGCCCCTCTGGCGGAAGAGATCCGGTCGCGGATGGCGGAACTCGATATCGGCTCGACGCAGTCGATCATCGGCTTTGGCTCCCGGGCGCAGGCAGAACTCCAGGTCATCAGCCAGGAGATGCTGCAGGACGTCAAAAACAAAGACGTGGGTCCGGCAGGTGATGCGCTGGCCTCGATGGTCTCCTCGATCCGGGGCTTTTCGGTCTCGGAACTCGATGTGCGCCGCAAGCAGTCCTGGTGGGAAAAACTGCTGGGCCGCGCCGCACCTTTTGCGAAATTTGTCGCCCGCTTTGAGGATGTTCAGGGCCAGATCGACAAGATCACCAATGAGCTGCTGGGCCATGAGCATAAGCTGCTGAAAGACGTCAAAGCGCTTGATAAGCTTTATGAAAAGACCCTCGATTTCTATCATGAGCTGGCGCTTTACATTGCCGCCGGTGAAGCCAAACTGAAAGAGCTGGACGCCACCACCATTCCCGCCGCCGTCGCCGCGATGGAGGCTGCGCCCGAAAACGATCAGATGCTGAAAGCGCAGGAACTGCGCGATCTGCGCGCCGCGCGCGACGATCTGGAGCGTCGGGTCCATGACCTGAAGCTGACCCGTCAGGTCACCATGCAGAGCCTGCCCTCGATCCGGCTGGTGCAGGAAAACGACAAATCGCTGGTCACCAAGATCAACTCGACCCTGGTGAACACCGTGCCGCTGTGGGAAACCCAGCTGGCGCAGGCCGTCACCATCCAGCGCTCGCGCGAGGCGGCAGAGGCCATTCGCGGCGCCAATGATCTGACCAATGAGCTGCTGACCTCCAACGCGAAGAACCTCCAGGATGCCAACCGCGTTGTCCGCACCGAGATGGAGCGCGGCGTCTTTGACATTGAGGCCGTGCGCGAAGCCAATGCGACCCTGATCGCGACGATCCAGGAAAGCCTGGCCATCGCCGATGAAGGCAAAAAGCGCCGCGCTTCGGCTGAGGAGGAACTGGTGAAGATGGAAGCGGAACTGCGCGAGACCCTCGCCTCGTCCAAAGCGCGCGCGCCGGAAGCCGGGGCCGGAAGGGGCTGAAATGAGCGATGACGGTGGTGCGGCAAAGCGGGTTCGCCTTGCTGCATCTTTTCTGAGCCTGACTGCACTGATCGCCTGCGGGTTGCAAAGCCCGCAGGTCTCGCCGCTGCGGCCCAGCCCCCGGCCAGAGGCGGTCATCCCCGCCCTGCCGCAGGAGCCGTCGCGCGAATCAAAAGCCGTGGCCCGGCATTTTGCTGCCGTTGAGGCGGATCTTCTCAGCCGTGGGCTGCTGCGCCGCGACGGCGGCGGCGCGGATACGCCCTTTGGCCCGCGTCAGATCGCTGAGAATTTCACCCGCATCGCGCTTTATGATGAATACGCGCCCGGTGCGGGCGTGCTGGTGGCCCGTGAGACGCCCTCCAAGCTGCGACGCTGGCAGGCCCCGGTGCGGATCGGTCTGCGCTTTGGCCCCTCGGTGAGTGAGGCGGCCCGCAGCCATGACCGCGCGGTGATTGCGGCCTATGCGCAGCGGCTCTCAAAAGTCACCGGCCATTCGGTGCGGCTGAGCGATCAAAGCCCGAATTTCTGGCTTTATGTCGTCTCCGAAGATGAGCGCCCCGGCATGGGTCCGGACTGGGCGAAGCTTTTCCCCGGGCTTGATCCCGGAGAGCTGCGCGCCGCAACAGAGATGCCGCTTTCCACCTTCTGTCTGGTCATGGCGATCTCGGCAGGGACGAGCCCGGTCTATACCCAGGCTCTGGCCGTGGTGCGGGCAGAGATGCCCGATCTGATGCGGTTGGCCTGTTATCACGAGGAACTGGCCCAGGGGCTGGGGCTTGCGAATGACTATGCCCGCGCGCGTCCGTCGATCTTTAACGATGACGAAGAATTTGCCACCCTCACCCCTCTGGATGAGACGCTGCTGTCGCTGCTCTATGACAGAAGACTGCGTCCGGGGATGCGGGAAGCTGAGGTCAGCCCGCTGTTGCCGGCGCTGATTGCAGAACGTCTGCCGGGGGGCAGCTGAGCGGGGCCTTTGGGCCCTGCCCCCGTACCCCGGCGTATTTGAACAAGGGCAAGCGCAGGCCGCGCGGACCGAGAGGAGTGGTGAGATGGTGTTCTCTTTTCTGAAAGGGCAGTTCATTGATGTCATCCATTGGGTGGATGACACGCGTGACACCATGGTCTGGCGGTTTGAGCGCTATGACCATGCCATCATGTATGGCGCCAAGCTGACGGTGCGCGAAGGTCAGGCGGCGGTCTTTGTGCATGAAGGCCAGATCGCCGATGTCTTTGGTCCGGGGCTTTACCAGCTTGAGACCAACAACATGCCGATCATGACGGCGCTGCAGCACTGGGATCACGGCTTTAAATCGCCGTTCAAATCCGAGATCTATTTCGTCAATACGACCCGCTTCACGGGCCAGAAATGGGGCACCCGCAACCCGCTGATGCTGCGCGATCCGGAGTTCGGCCCGCTGCGTCTGCGCGCCTTCGGGGCCTATTCGCTGCGCGTGATTGATCCCGCGAAATTCATGCAGGAGATCGTCGGCACCGACGGCGAATTCACCACCGAAGAGATCACCGTGCATATCCGCGATGTGATCGTGCAGGAATTCACCCGCGCGGTCGCCTCCTCCGGGATCCCGGCGCTGGATATGGCGGCGAACCTTGGCGATCTGTCGAAGCTCGTCAAAGAGGCCATGGAGCCTTCGGTATCCCAATACGGCCTCGAACTGCCGGACTTCATCATCGAAAACATCTCGCTGCCCGAAGCGGTGGAGAAGGTGCTCGACCAGCGCACCTCGATGGGGATCGTGGGAGATCTGTCGAAATACGCCCAGTTCTCCGCCGCCGAGGCGATGAGCAAAGCCGCCACCACCCCCGGCTCGGGCATGGGAGAAGCCATGGGCGCGGGCATGGGGGCTGCCATGGGCATGGCCATGGGCGGCGCAATGGCCGCAGGCCCCTGGGGCGCACGTCCGGCTGCGGCCCCCGCTGCGGCTGCGCCGCCGCCGCCCCCGCCGGTGCCGGAAACCGACTGGCATATCGCTGAGGCCGGACAGTCCAAAGGCCCCTTCAACACCGAAGGCCTGAAAGCCCTGATGGCCGAGGGCCGCTTTGGCCGCACCACCCAGGTCTGGAGCCCCGGCATGGAGGGCTGGAAGCCCGCCGGAGAGGTGCCTGCCCTGAGCAGCCTGCTGTCGCGCCTGCCGCCGCCGCCGCCGCCCGCCAGCTGATCCGGGTGACAGGGAGAGTGACCCGATGAAGTCGGAAAATTCCCGCTGGCCCTGCCCGGCCTGCGGCGCCGCGATGACCTATAACCCCGCAGCCAGCCAGCTGGTCTGCGGGCATTGCGGCCATACCGAAACCCTGGAGGCCCCGCCCGAGGCGGACCGCCGCCAGGCCATGGTCGAGCACCCGCTGCTGCCCGCGCTGAACGGGCGGCTTCCGGGTGCGGCCATGGAAGAGGTGCAGATCTCGAAATGTCCGGGCTGCGGCGCGGATCTGGAACTGGAGGGGCTGGTCTCGGCCACCACCTGCCCCTTCTGCGCCACCCCCGTGATGCCGGGCGGCCCGCCGCAGCGGCTGATCCGGCCCCAGGCCGTCGTCCCCTTCCGCATCCCCGAGCGCGATGCCCGTGAGCGGATGGCGAAATGGCTCGGCAGCCTGTGGTTTGCCCCCAATGGTCTGACGCAGTTTGCCCGCAAGGGGCGGCTGCTGACCGGGATCTATGTGCCGTTCTGGACCTTCGATTCCGATACGCAGTCGCGCTATTCCGGGATGCGCGGGGATGCCTATTACGTCACCGAGACGGTCACCGTCATGGTTGACGGCAAGCCCCAGCGCCAGCAGCGGCAGGTGCGCAAGATCCGCTGGAGCCGGGCTTCGGGGCGGGTGGAGCGCTTCTTTGACGATGTGCTGGTGATCGGCTCCAACTCGCTTCCGCGCGAGCATACCGAGGCGCTGGCGCCCTGGGATCTGGGCGGGCTGGAGCCCTTTCGCAAAGACTATCTCTCCGGCTTTCAGGCCGAAGCTTATGGCGTGCAGCTGGACGAAGGCCACGGCCGCGCGCGCGGGATCATGTCAGACCAGATCGCCATGGATGTGCGCCGCGACATCGGCGGCGATGAGCAGCGCATTGAGCGGGTGGATACCGACTGGTCGGACGAGACCTTCAAGCACATCCTGCTGCCGGTCTGGACCGCGGCCTATAAGTACAACGGCAAAAGCTACCGCTATGTCGTCAACGGGCAGACCGGCAAGGTGAAGGGCGAGCGGCCCTGGTCGGTCTGGAAGATCCTCTTTGCGGTGCTGCTGGGGCTGCTGTTCTTTGGCCTTGTGGCCGTGGTCAGCGAAGGCCGTTTCTAAGCCCTCAGTCTCGCGCAGATCGTCACTTCTGCGCGAGATCTGCTTGAGGAACATTCAGAGAACCTTTATTGAACCGCCATGGCACAGCTTACCCTTAAAGAGAAGCTCGCGATTCTCTCGGACGCGGCGAAATATGATGCATCCTGCGCGTCCAGCGGGGGTGAAAAACGTGACTCGCGCAAAGGCGGCATTGGCTCTTCGGGCGGTACGGGGATCTGTCACGCCTATACGCCGGACGGACGCTGCATCTCGCTGCTGAAGATCCTGATGACGAATTTCTGCATCTTTGACTGCGCCTATTGCATCAATCGGGTGTCCTCCAACGTTGAGCGGGCGCGTTTTTCAGTCGAAGAAGTGGTCAGCCTGACGCTGGAGTTTTATCGCCGCAATTACATCGAGGGGCTGTTTCTCTCATCAGGGATCATCAAAAGCCCCGATCAGACCATGGCGGATATGGTCCGCATCGCGCGGACTTTGCGCGAAGAGCATCAGTTTCGCGGCTATATTCACCTCAAAACCATCCCCGATGCCTCGCCCGAGCTGATCAAAGAAGCGGGGCTCTGGGCGGATCGTCTGTCGATCAATGTCGAGCTGCCGCAGGATGAGACCCTGCGCGATCTGGCCCCCGAAAAGCGCCCCGAAACCATTCGCGGTGCCATGGCCCAGGTCCGCCTTGAGCAGGAGGCCGCGGCGGAGAAAACCCACACGGGTCGGCGGGCGGCGAAATTCGCCCCCGCCGGTCAAAGCACCCAGATGATTATCGGTGCGGATGGCGCGGATGATGTGACCATCCTCACGACCTCTACCCGGCTTTACACCGGCTATAAGCTGCGCCGGGTCTATTATTCGGCCTTCAGCCCGATCCCCGATGCCTCCGCCGCCCTGCCCCTGGTGCAGCCACCCCTGCTGCGCGAGCATCGCCTTTATCAGGCCGACTGGCTGCTGCGGTTTTACGGCTTTTCCGCCGAAGAGATCGCCACTGGCACGCAAAAGGGCCACCTCGATCTCGAGATCGACCCCAAGCTGGCCTGGGCGCTGCAACATCGCGGGCTTTTCCCGCTGGATATCAACCGCGCCGCGCGGGATCTGCTGTTGCGGGTGCCGGGCTTTGGCGTGAAGACCGTGGACCGGATCATCGCGGGCCGCCGCAACCGCAGCCTGCGCTATGAGGATCTGTCGCGCATGGGGGCGCTGATGAAAAAGGCGCAGCCCTTCATCACCCTGCCCGGCTGGTCGCCGCGCGGCCTGACGGATGAGGCGAACCTGCGCGCCCGCTTTGCGCCGCCGCCTGAGCAATTGTCGCTGCTGTGAGCTTTGCCGCCCGCCTGCCGCTGAACGACACGGAAGGTCTTTGGCGTGATGCCGCGCGCCGCGCCCTCAGCCATGGCCTGGCCCCCGACCGCATCGACTGGACCGGGGATGGCGGGCTGTTCTCCTCTGGCCCGCTGCCCGATCAGCCGGGGCCGAAAGAGATGCGGGTCACCAGGGCCTTTCTTGATCTGGCAACCCGGGTGCTGCCGCACCGTGACCCGAAGAAATACGACCTTCTTTATCAGGCGCTCTGGCGGATCGACCGGCGGGAGGGCGATCCCACCCTTCAGGCCGATCCGCTGGGGCGGCAGTTGCAGATGATGGCCAAAAACATCGGCCGCGACATCCATAAGATGCATGCCTTCGTGCGGTTTCGCGAACTGCCGCCCGTCAGCAACCGCCGCAACTTCGCCGCCTGGTTTGAGCCGGAGCATTTCATCACCCGCCCCGCCAGCAGTTTTTTCGCCAAACGCTTTGCCGATATGGACTGGCTGATCGCCACCCCGGATGAAACCGCCACCTTTCGCAGCGGGAAGGTCAGTTTTGGTCCCGGCAGCGCGCGGCCCGATCTGCCCGAGGATGCCTCTGAAGCGCTTTGGGCCACCTATTTTGCCAATATTTTCAACCCGGCCCGCATCAAGCTCAATGCCATGCGCTCTGAGATGCCGAAGAAATACTGGAAGAATATGCCCGAAACGGCGCTGATCCCGGATATGCTGGCCGATGCCGAAGCCCGCGTCGCGCGGATGCATGAGGCCGGGGCCAGCCGCCCGCGCGCCGGGGCGGCCACCATTTCCACCCGCTACCGCGCCGCCATGCCAGTCGCGCCTGAGGTGCCGGAAAGCCTTGATGAGGCGCATCAGGCCGCGCTGCACTGCCGCCGCTGCGGGCTTTGTGAGGCGGCCACCCGCACCGTCTTTGGCGAGGGCGATCCCCAGGCGCGGCTGATGGTGGTGGGCGAGCAGCCCGGCGACCAGGAGGATCTGCAGGGCCGGGCTTTTGTCGGTCCCGCTGGCCAGCTTTTGCGCGCCGCCATGGCAGAGGCGGGCGTCAGTCCCGAAAAACTCTGGCTGACCAATGCGGTAAAGCATTTCAAATTCGCGCCGCGCGGCAAACAGCGCCTGCACCAGCCCCCCAACCGCGGCGAGATCGATGCCTGCCGCTGGTGGCTGGGGCTGGAACTGGCCTTTGTGAAACCCCGCCTGACGCTGGCCATGGGCCGCTCTGCGGCCTTTGCGCTGACGGGCGATGATGCGCCGCTGACGGCGCGGCGCGGCTGCATCGAGACCGGCTTACACGAGGGGGAGGTGCTGATCACCTGGCACCCCTCAGCCATCCTGCGCCAGCCCGATCCGCTGCGGGCGGCGCAGATGCGCGCGGAACTGACCGCTGATCTGGCCCGCGCGCTGGCGCTCTCAGATCAGCCCTCCATCAGCTGATAGCTGTGCGGGATAAAGCGAAAGCCCTGCCCCTCCCGCACGACATAGCCAAGGCCCGGGAAGGGCATGTGGTAGCCGATAAAGGGGATCCGGTCGTCCGCGATCAGCCCCAGCACCCGACGGCGGCTTTCCGCAGCCTGAGCTTTATCAAGGTCATAGCGCACCTCCCAATCGGGATTGGGCAGCGAAAAAGCGAAATGATTGGTCAGATCGGCGGTCAGCATCAGACGCCGCCCCTCACTTTCGAGGTGATAGATCATATGTCCGGGGGTATGGCCCGGGGCAAGCATGGCGGTGATCCCCGGCAGGATCTCGGCAGTGTCACCGATGCGGGTAAACTGCGCCTCAAGCGGGCGGATGTGCTTTTCAAAGCCCTCATTTTCAGCCGCCGCCCAATGGGCGAATTCGGTCTCTCCGGTGATATAGCGGGCACTGGGGAAGGTCGGCCCCGCCTCGCCCGACAGCCCGCCGATATGATCGCCATGCATATGGGTGATGACGACGATATCGATCTGATCGGGCGCCACCCCCGCCGCGGCCAGCGCCGCCGTGATGCCCTGCGGCGTGAGGCCGGTGTCAAAAAGCACCAGCTCCCGCCCGGTGTTCACGAGGACCGGGATCATGAAATTGCGCGTCACATCCACCGGCAGAAACGCATCCGCCGCCGCCTTCGCGTGATCCGCCTCTGAGACATTCAGCCCGAAGATTTCAAAGGGCTTTTCCATCATGCGGGAGGCCGCCAGAAGGCTTGTCACCTCAAAGCTGCCCAGGCGAAAGCGCTGAAACGCGGGCAGCTGCCCGCCCTGAAGAGGAAGGGCCGCGGAAGACGCGACAGGAAGCATGCTGGCGGCCACCCCCAGCGCAGCAGTTGAAAGCGCGGCACGGCGCGACAGGGACAGGGTCATGGGCGGGCTCCGGTCTGATGTCTGATCGCGTCAGAGTGGCAGAACCCACCCGGTCTGCCTAATAAAAATTCCGCCGCCGGCATCAAAGCGCTGAGAGCGCCCTGGCCCTTCGGGCGGGGTCATCGGGCCTGCCGGCAGAAGGACGCGGGCCTTTGCCCTGGCCCGCATAAGACGCCGGAAAGAATAACCTGTGGACAGAAATGAAAACCTGATGCTCTTCTAAGGTTATTATTCGTATTTTATGCTGCGGAGAGGCGCTGTTGCACAAATCTATTTGGATTCAGTGTTTTGCCTGAT
>NZ_RRAZ01000061.1 GCF_003863335.1 Falsigemmobacter faecalis
CAGCGATTTCTCCTGAGGTGGCAGCGTGCATGCTGAGCAATGGATTGGTGCGGGAGCAGGATCTGTTGCGGGCAGGCTTGCGGATTTGACCCCGGGACGGAAGCAGAAGGGTGCGGGTCCTTCCGGGCTAACTTCTGCACGCGGGTAATTCGCGCCCCAATCCGGGCGGGTAATTGTCTTCAATGAGCAGGAGAAAAGGGGTTGTTGTTGTTGTTTTTCGGGAGGGAGCCCCACTTGTTGGGAGCTAGCTGAGGCTTTCGGATACCCGCCGCTCCTGTGGTTGGCTGGGACCAGACCCAAGGCAAAGACGCGGGCATCGCGCCTGCGGCTCAGGGAGCCTCTCTGAGGGCGGTTGCAGTGTCAGGCGGGGCTTGGGGTGCGCAAGGCCGCGCCTGCGGGGCTTGAGAGCCGCTTTGGTGGGTTTATAGCGTCAAGCCGAGGGGGAGAAGCGGAGAACCCTACCTGCGGCCCAGCGATCTATTGTTGTAGGTAGCAAAATTTTCCGACGAAAGAGTAAGAAAGAAAGCCCTTTCGGCTCAATATCGGTCGATCTATGGACTTCGAATGGTTTAAGTTAAGAGCGAAAAACCGCACCTAAAATCAAGGTAAAACTTTTTCGCAATCAATTAAAAGTTTCATATTTGCTAGTGCTGTGTATAGAACATAGCTTGCAAAATGATCATCCAATGGTTTGACGGAGCTGCCTTGGCCATGGCCAGAAGTTTTATTCCTTATAGTTGGCACCCCAGATTCAAGAATAGTGCGCAATCCTGAAAAATGCGTTTGCATGTACGCAGGGATCAGGTTGTTATCAAAGCATGCGGCAATAAGTTTAGATGCTGTATCATTGGGGCTATAAGTCCACTGTCTTTTATCCAGAATGGCTTTCATAGTACTCTCGAAAGCCTTTAAGGCATCAGAAACAGCACCCTTATTATCGTTATGTTTAAATTTCTGGAATGCCTGAACTATTTCGTCTTCAGCTCCTTTGTATATTTTGTTGGATGAAAGAATTGTGAGGGTGGGCTTTAAAACCTCTGAGTGCAATACTAAGGAATCAATCCTTATAAGCTCTCCATTAATGTATTCATAGCCAACACTTGCTTCCTTAAATCTATGATTTAATTCTGCCATGTGGGCTTTTAAAATTTCATCATTGGTTTCCGTATTTATTGATAGAAGCCGTCCGTACATTTCAGCGCAATCAAGGAAATGATCTGCGCTGCATTCATTAATGAAATTAAGCAATTCTATTAAATTGCTGTTATAGTGAACCCTGCAGAGGTGATCTACTCCATACTCTCTTCTTAATATGCTTACAATTTCGGAGATTTGATCAGCTTCAATGCGGAAACTATGATAAGCCGCCGATGACCTTGAGTAATTATTCACCCCCTCGGTGAACATTTGCTTAAGCTGAGATCTTAAGGTTTTTGGCATTTCATCGTAAATGTAAACGTCGTTATTGGAGCGCTCTCTCGCCATTTTCCTTTTTGAAAAAATATCTACTATTGCCATTTGACATACGCCCTAAAAGTATTCTGTTTTTATTAAAATGATCGGGCTGAAGACTTTAGCCAATGGCTGCCCAGTTCATTCCTTTACGAGGTTTTACCGCTTCGACGTGAAGAAGGACGAGCGGCCGCTCAAGTCCGATCTGGTCCCCCTTAAGGAAGTTGACACGGAAGCGGCGGGCGAGGATGCGGTAGCTCAGAACATCGGGCGCCCCATCGACATCGATATCAATGATATCCCCTACGGCTGGCACCTCGGGCAGCTCGATATCTTCCAGCGCATCCCTAGAATCGAAGGTCTCAGAAAGTCGGATATAAAACACGGGATGCCTCAAAGATTTCGGGGATCAGGTAATATGAATGATCCTAGAGCCCAGGGGGCGGAGCTGACAACCTTGGCGTGATTGGCGGGCGCTGAATCTTCCTGAACATAAAACCCGTTCGCGGACCCGCTGCGCCTCAGAGTTGAAAAACCCCCGCGCCGGGAGATCCGGCCGGGGGGCTGTCTGATCCGGTAGGGATGAGGCCTAAGCAGCGGTTGAGGCCCAGCTCATCAGCTTCACCAGTGCCCACCGGGGCACATCGGGATAGTCCTCCTGATCGACCTCACCATCGGTCCAGATGAAACGGATCAGCGCCCGCAGATCCTGAAGGTCGGAGATCTCCGTCTCGGAAATCCGCTGGTGAAGATCTATCCGCCTGGCTTCCCATTTGAGGCAGTCCGGGGTGGTGAGGTTTCCCTCCTGATCTTCGTCTAAGGCGATCTTCCATCGCGCAAAGGCGGCTTCCCACTCTGCCGCGAGATCAGCCAGTTTTCGTGGGCTTGCCGGGGCGGGCAACCGGGTGTTGTCGAGGTTCAGGCAGAGATCTTCCGCAAGATTTTTGCTGACGTGGATCATGCTGGTCACCGCGTCCGGGCTGGCTCGGGACATGTCCAGTGCAGCCATGCCTTTCAGAAGCCCCAGGAGATGGCAGGCGCGATCCTGCTGCTGGCTGATGTGATCGAGCAAAGCGGTATCGGTCGCGGAAATCACGTTCATAGTATCCCCCCAAACTACTTGAAGTGTGTAAGTTACACACCCATATGTATGGCGCAGGAAATTGACGTGTCAACTGTAAAGTGTGTATGTTTCCAATCCTAATTGGAGTGTGCCGATGTCTGCAGAAAAGATGCAAAGGATGCAGCTGGTGATCCAGTCTGCTCTGATCGATGACATTGATCGATGGAGAGGCCAGCAGCCTGGGATACCCAACCGATCAGAAGCAGTCAGGAAGTTGGTTCAGATGTCTTTACAGGCTGAGGCTGCCAAAAAAATGGCACCAACGGAAAGATGAAAAGGATAGCAGGGGTTGGCAAAATTAAGCGTAAGCGAGGCTGCCAAACGTTTTCAGGTTTCCAGGCCTACTCTTCAGAAGGCATTGAAAGAGGGTTCTATTTCCGGGGAGCGCTTGTCATATAAAGGTACTGATACGTGGCAAATTGACGTGTCAGAGCTGGCAAGGGTCTATAAGCCTAGGGGTGGACATCATCCTGCTAAATTTACACCATCGGACGATAGCTTTTCGGGCAATTTGTCAGGCATTTCCAATGTCTTGCCAGACGATGTTGCAGCAAAGATTGAGGCTCTGACAAAGGCCTTGTCCGAGGCTCAAAAGCAGGCTGCTGTAGCAGAAGCCAGAGCGGAAGAAAGGCGGTCGCAGATTGAAGACATGCGGAAGGATATCGAGGTTGCCAGACAAGAAAAGGCGGCGTTACTCGCCGCCCTTCCCAAGCCGGAAGCTATCGCTCCTATAGGGAACAAGTCTGGTTTTTTCAGATTCTTGTTTTCCCGAAAGACATGATTGAGAGCGGCAGGCTTTTGGTCTTTGACGCACGTGAGTTGACTGTGGGAAAAAATCCCATACATTGGGGCGTGAGGCGACAGACCGACTGAAACAGCGCCTCCTGCACCGAGCCTCGGCTCGGTCCTCTGCGAGATGCGAGGATACCGGGAAACCGGGAAGTGGAAGTCGGGTCCAGAGAGCTGCCTTCGGGCAGCTTTCGCCGTTTCTGGACTAGGCCTCACTTAAAGCGCAGCGGCTGGCCTTGAAAAACTTTCTCGACCAGGAGCGCGAAGCGGATGGGGGAAGGGCGGCTTGGTGGCGTGTAGCTCGACGGGTCTTTGCGGTAAGCGCTCTCGATGAACAGATCCACCCTTGCGGGCTTCTGACGGCGTTTGAGGCTGAAGAAGACGTGGTAGGGGCCGCCCTCGACCCCAAGCTCGACAATGGCAAGGTACACCCAGCTCCGGCGCTCCCAAGTCTGCAAGACGCGCCTGTCGGGCCATGTGGTGATGATCTGAACCAAGGCCTTCGATAGCTCATAGCGCTCGCTGCAGAAGACGCGCTGGTCGAAGCACTCTTGCGCCTTAGGATCACCGGTTTCTATCCCACGTGTGAAGGTGTGGGGGCTGAAGGTGACATGCACCCCCCTCTGTGCGCCGCTGGGGGTGGTGACGGTTAGGTCGAATGGCTCCAGATGCGACAGGTCAACCGGGAGGTTATCGTGATAGAATGGCGGCCAGTATGCCACGCTGGCTCCTATGCCTGAATCTTGCGCGCCTTTGGCGTCCGCAGTTTTCGAGCGGGCAAGTCGAGCTCCATTCCTGTAAGGGCGGGCTGTGAGATGGGGGGGAGGCCTTCCCCAGAAGGGAGCTGCTGTTCATCCGCATAGACGGAGGGGATGCGACGCAAGCTGGCCTTATCGCTGAGAAGCTCTGCCTTCTGATCGCCTGAAGAGGCCAGAATGGTTGAGTGAAATTTGGCGAACCGGAGGTTCTCCCGCTTTTCCGACCATGCTGCGCGAGCATTGATGTTGTAGCTATTCACCGAGCCACCAACATTACAAACCTCGATCCAGCGCTCCTCTTCAAGAACCTTCACTGCTCGGCGGACAGTCATCACGCTCCGGCCCATGTAGTCAGCTAACGTTTTATAAGAGGCTGTGATGGATTCATTACCATCTAAGTTGCTGGCAAACACATGCATCAGGGCCGCCGCCGCAGGGTTCTGCAGCGTTAGCCTCGCCCAATCCTCATGAGCGGCTCGGTCAGTTTGAACAAACCCAATCTTGCTGCCCGTCATCAATCTACCCTGTTCAACTAGATGAACAGACCCCTGTTCAACTGTGATACACAATGGTTCATGCGTGTTACGAATTGCAACATGTAAGTTTTGAAATATTACAAAATATAGCCGGACCCTGTTCATCTAGGTGAACAGACCCCTGTTCATCTAGGTGAACAGACCCCCCTTTTTAATGTATTGATAAATATAGATAAAATTTTAGCCCTTTCTAATGATCTAAGGGAGCACCAGCGCTGTGCCGTGTCGGGCGAAGCAGCCCTCATGGTGCAAGCGCCGACCGGCGCGGCGCAGTGCTGGTTCGACCGTCACAAATGAAACGATTGATTGCGCACAGCGCAGCTTCAGAAGCGCAGCGCGTGGGTGAGGTGGGTCAGGCAGGGAGGAGGGGAGTTATCCACAAGAAGTCGCCGCCTCATTAAGTGGGTTTACAGAAAACCTGTTTCAATTTACTGGTTTCTTATAAACCCACTTAATGAGGCTTTTAACATGACTATTGGTACGGTGCGACTGCAAGCGCTGTCTGACATTACCCGCCGACCGCGTGAGGCAATCCGCAACGCTCAGAAGCTGGGCGCTGCCCCGTGGGATGAAGAGGAATTCACGGAGACTTCGCAGCGCCGCTATGACGGCTTTCATGCGCTGGCGCTGGTTCTTGCTGAAGGCCTGATGGCTCAGAAGTGCAGTATGGAACTCGCGGGTGAATTCGTTCGGGCGCACCATGAAGCGATCAGTCTTTTTCTCCACGAAACCACAGAGGGCAGTCTGATCACCCCGCGTTTCGTTCTTGGGCTGCAACGTGGCATCGAAGACAGCCTGTTTGGCGTCTCATGGATGCCGGTCTCTATGTGTTCCTATGGAACCGAAGAAGAAATTCTCAGCGCCATTGAGGCTGAGATTAAGGCCGTAAGCCGGGTTTCGGAAGCCCACGGAGGGCATGGCAAGCGTCGCATCATCTCGGGTCCGTGGATTGCCACCGTGTCGATTCCGGAAGCGTATCGTTTGCTGAAGGTCCGGGCTGAAGCCGCGGGCTTTGTCGTGGATGGCCGGCGCATTTATAAAATCGCAAAAGACGACAGCGAGGCCTGATCAATGGTCTGGCATGAGCGGTTTAAGGTTCCGACCCCTTTCCATTACCTCGACCTCTTTTCCCTGCTTGAGCCTGCCAGTGAGAGCGAGGCGGAAATTGTCTTTGTGCACCGCCTCTACATGGCCAGCCCGTTTTCGGAAGGAGGCCGGATCCTGCTTCGTCAGGCTCCGGCCCATACCGTCAAGAAGTCAGATCTTCATGCAAAAGCACGAGCCTCGTGATGGCTGCACACCGCTTCGAATTGAATGGTGACATTGTAGCTGGGGCAGCTAACCGCCTTGCAGAATTCCTGGCAGCACATCAGGGCCCCGTAACGCTGCATATTAACTCGCCTGGAGGAGATGCGCTGGAAGGTGCTGCTCTTATGGCGGAGGTGGAGCGGCACGGTGCTGTCACGGTACGGGTGCAGGGTATCGCTGCTTCAGCCGCTACCCTGCCCATGGTGGCAGCAAGAGAGGTCATTCTGCATCCCACCGCCATGGTCATGATCCATGAACCTTCCGCCTTAACGGGCGGTACTGCGGACGAGTTGCGGGATACTGCGGCAGTTCTCGACAAGATGAGCTCCACCTACGCTGAAGCCTATGCTCGGCATACTGGCCACCCTGTTTCGCGCATTTCCGCCTGGATGAAAGCAGAAACGTGGTTAACCGCCGCTGAGGCAGTCGAGCTGCGCTTTGCCGATCAGATCGAGGGCGCGAAAGCCCCACAGATGATCGCGGCCTTTGATTACACGAAATTTCGCCAGCCGCCCCTGGGCCTTGTCAGGCTGGCACAACAAAACGGGTGGGCGACCGGATCGTCTGTTATCCCTCAACAGGAGAAAAAGAATGCCGCTTGATTTTCGGATGAAGCATGTAGGCGAACCCCCCGCGCGGCTGATTGCGCAACTGCGTCTGCGGCTCAGGGAGAATGGTCACCCCCCGATGTTTGCAGAGGTCCTGGCTCCGGTAATGGAGACTGAAGATGATCTGGATACGGACGTCCTCAACCAGATCACCGCGCTAGTTCAAATGCTGCAACGGGAAGGCGTTTCTGGCGAAGAAGCTATGGATGCCATCAGAGAGGCTGTGGCGGATCTCATGAAGAGTGATGGCTCTGAAGAAGATGCCGATGAGAGCCTCAATGCCTGGTTTCAGGCAGCGCGGGGCCCGGATCCGAGAAAAGGCCTGCTGCGGATGGTTCAGGATAAAATCCGGGCAAGTCGGCCGAAGATCCATATCAACGGCAAAGCTCCCATGGGCAGAGATCTGCCTCTGCTCAGCGCTGGTCATAACGCTCACAATATCCGGGCCGCCCTTACCGATGCTCTGCTGGGGCGGATTGATCGTCGCCATAAGCCGACGGTGGGTGAGCGGTATGCTTCCATGACGCTTGGTGAGATGGCCGCCGTTTCTGCCAAAGCTGCAGGGCATCGGATCGGCGGGACGATGGACGCAATCCGTATGGCAAGCCACACAACCAGTGATTTCCCGCAGGTTTTGGGCGGAGCGCTGGAGGCATCTATCGCGCGACATATGGAGCAGATCACCCCTGCACTCCAAAGGGCGGCGCATGAGATCAGCGCGGAAAACTACCGCCCGGGTAATCTGCTGTCGTTGTCATCTTCCGGCGTTCCCCAGGAGATTCCGGAGAGTGGTGAAATCAAACATGTCACCATCGATGAGAGGGGCGAGAGAAAGCCGGCGCCACGGGATTATGGCGCAATGTTCCGGCTCTCTAACCATGCAATGGTGAATGATAACCTCGATATGTTCAGCCAGATCAGCCAGCAGATGGTTGCGGGTGCGATGGAACGTTATCGCCGGGTTTTGCTGAGCCCCTTGCTGGAAAACAACGGCCTTGGTCACCTGATGGCTGATCACAAGCCCGTCTTCCACGCTGATCACAACAACATTGCTGCCGCAGGGTCGGAACTGACTGTCACCAGCCTGAGCGCAGCGCGGCTGGCGCTGCGTACGCAGAAAGGTTCTCAAGGCGAATTCTATGGAGTAGAGCCTTGGGCACTGGTGGTTCCGCCTCAGCTTGAGACGACAGCACAGCAACTTCTTGCGCAAATCAATGCAACGAAGACTGCAGACGTAAACCCGTTCTCCGGAGCGCTGGAGTTGATCGTTGAAGCTGGCCTGACCGATCCGAAAGCTTGGTATTTGATTGGTGATCCTGCCAAGACAGATGGTCTGGCCTATTCGTTCCTTGAAGGTCAACAGGGGCCTCAGGTGGAGACCAAGCCGGGCTGGGATACGCTGGGCATGGAGTTCCGGCTCGTCTGGGCGCTCGATGCGCGCTTCGTGTCTTATGCGTCCTGGTACAAAAACCCCGGCGTAGCGCCGTAAGGCCTCAGCAGGCTGTAGTCTGCGGGTTTAGGGCATGAGCCCGCAGACTGCCCGGGGCATAAGGGAGCCCTTAAGCCTGAGTGATTTGGGAAGCTCACTCAGGCACCCTTCTTTCCTTTTAGGTCCAAACACAGCCGCGCGGGCCTCTCGCGCGGGCGGTGTCTTTTATCCGATTTTCCGAGGTGCTTTGATGAGCCACGCAGCCACCAACTGGGCCTTCAGTCAGCGCGGTTTGAAACCGGCATCAAAACTGGTGCTGCTGGTGCTGGCTGACTGTCACAATCCTTTGCACGGATGCTTCCCCAGTCAGGCGTTTCTGGCCGCCGAGTGTGAGATGCACCGGGACACAGTGAACGTACATCTTGCCGAGTTGGAGGCCCGTAGACTGATCAGTCGCAGCCGGTCCATTGATCGGGTCACCAAACGGCAGCGATCCACCCGCTACAAGCTGGCCTTTGAAGCGGATTTTTCTGACGATAAGTCTGACGGCGAGACTGAGGCCGACTTGGTTTCAGAAGCCCCCGAAGCCGTGTCGGAAATTCCGACACGGGAGGCAAAAGCCGTGTCGGAATTTTCGGCAGAGCCGTGTCGGAATTACCCGGAAAGCCGTGTCGGAAATTCCGACACTAACCTTGTAAGAGAACCATTAAGAGAACCGGTAAGCGAAACACATGTCGGAGGAGCAGAACCGGAGGGCTTTGAGCGCTTCTGGCTGGCCTTCCCCCGTAAGCGGGATAGGGCACGATGTATGGAACTGTTTCAGGATGCAGTGAAGACGGGGGTGGCTGCAGAGCGGATCGCCTTGGCTGCAGAGCGCTATCGGGCTGAAAGCGCGGGAAGCAAGCCAATGTACCGAGCGTGCTCCGATAGCTGGCTGGAACGCAGACGCTGGGAAGATTACCCGTCTAAAGTCGCGCCCAGGGCCCGCACAGAGGCTGTGAGGGATCTGGCACTGTTCTGGGCGGGGAAACTCAAGGCTGGTGGCTATGTGCCCCAGACAGCGATTTCTCCTGAGGTGGCAGCGTGCATGCTGAGCAATGGAT
>NZ_RRAZ01000006.1 GCF_003863335.1 Falsigemmobacter faecalis
CCTCTCAGCACCGCTGAGAGGGTGTTTTGCATTTCAGCCCCCGGCTTCCGACCCTCTCGCGCGGCCTTGAAGCCCCTTGTGACCCTGACTAGGGTGAGCCGATCGAACACAGGGGCCGGCAATGGCAAAAAAACGCAGCATTTTCGAAGATGTCGAGGGCACGCGCTCGCAAAGCGCAGGCACCGGCGGCGGCATGATCGAGCGCACGCCCAAGGGCGCACGCGGCGCGATCCGGATCTGGCTCGGGGTGCTGTTTCTGCTGGTCTTTGCGATGATCGTCGTGGGCGGTGCCACGCGGCTGACCGGCTCGGGGCTTTCGATCACCGAATGGCGTCCTGTCACCGGGGCGCTGCCGCCGATGACGGCCGCCGACTGGGCGCTGGAATTTGAGAAATACCGCGCCACGCCGCAATATCTGCTCGCCAATCAGGGCATGAGCCTGTCGGACTTTCAGTTCATCTATTGGTGGGAATGGGGCCATCGCCAGCTGGGCCGCCTGGTCGGGCTGATCTGGGCGCTTGGCTTTGGCTTCTTCCTGCTGAGCAAACGGATCCCGACCGGCTGGACCGGGCGTCTGCTGTTCATCGGCGCGCTTGGCGGTCTGCAGGGCGCGATCGGCTGGTGGATGGTGGCCTCCGGCCTCACGGGTGAGATGATCCGCGTGGCCTCTTATCGTCTCGCGACCCATCTGGGTCTGGCCTTTGTGATCCTGGGCTTCATTGCCAGCTATATCTATCTGCTGGGCCGCTCGGAGGCCGATCTGATGAAGGCGCGCCGCGGGCGCGAGGTGAAACTCTTTAAAATGTCCACGGGTCTGATGCATTTCGCCTTCCTGCAGATCCTGCTGGGCGCGTTGGTCGCGGGCATTGATGCGGGCCGCGCCTTCCCGACCTGGCCTTCGATGAATGGCGAGTTTTTCCCCGCCAACGCGCTTTATGTCCCCGATGGCGGCGCCACCTGGCGGGCTTTCTTTGAAAATGAAGGTCTGGTGCAGTTCATGCACCGCATGTCGGGCTATCTGCTGATGGTCTTTGGCCTGGTGGTCTGGCTGCGCGGGCGTAAATCGCCGCATCTCGCCACGCGCCGCGCCTTTGACTGGGTGCTGGTGATGCTCTTTGGGCAGATGGTTCTGGGCATCGTCACCGTTCTGACCATGGCGCATCTGCATACCGCGCTGACCCATCAGATCGGGGCCGTGATCCTTTGGGTGCTGATCCTGCGCGCCCGCCATCTGGCGCAATTCCCCCTCGCCGGCTCCATCGCAAAGGGCACCGCATGAGCACGACCGCTACGGCTGAACTTTTCGCCTTTCAGCGCGATACTGAGGCGCTTTCGCAGATCTCGGGCCGTCTGGGCTGGGATCAGGAAACCGTCATGCCCCCCGGCGCGGCGGACCAGCGCGCAGAGGAAATCTCGGCACTTGAGGGGCTTTTGCACGCCCGCCGCACCGATCCGCGGCTGAAAGACCTGCTCGACGCCGCCTCCCCCGCGACGGAGGCCGAGGCCGCGCAGATCCGCGAGATCCGCCACAGCTATGAGCGCGAGGTGAAAATCCCCGAAAGCCTGGCGCGCAGCCTTGCGGCCCTCAGCAGCCGGGCCCAGGGCATCTGGGTGGCGGCGCGGGCGGCGGATGACGTCAAAGCCTTTCTGCCCACGCTCTCTGAGATGATCCGGTTAAAGCGCGAAGAGGCCGCCTGCCTCGCTGCGGGCGGCGATCTTTATGACGCGCTGCTTGATGATTATGAGCCTGGTGCGAAATCTGCCGATCTCGCTGCCATGTTTGATCGGATGCGCCCGCGTCTGGTGGCGCTGCGCGAGCGCGTGCTTGACCGCCCTGCCCCGGAGGCCCTGGCGGGGCATTTCCCGGCTGAGATGCAGCTGCGCCTCTCGCGGGAGATGGCAGAGGCCTTTGGCTATGATTTCAACCGCGGGCGTCTTGATCTGGCGGTGCATCCCTTCTCCTCAGGCTCGGGCCAGGATGTGCGGATCACCACACGTGTGGATGAGCGCGATCCGCTGAACTGCTTTTATTCGACCATCCATGAGACCGGCCACGGCGCTTATGAGCAGCAGGTTGATGCGCATTACACCCTGACGGCCATTGGCAAAGGCGCCTCCATGGGGGTGCATGAAAGCCAGAGCCGCATCTGCGAGAACCAGCTCGGCCGCTCAGAGGCCTGGACCTCCTGGCTTTTCGCGCGGCTCTCGCAGGAGATGACGCTGAACATCGGCACGGCGCGTGACTTCTACCGCGCGGTCAACCGGGTAAGCCCCGGCTTCATCCGCACCGAAGCCGATGAGCTGCATTACAACCTGCATATCATGCTGCGCTTTGATCTGGAGCGCGCGCTGATCGCCGGGGATCTCGCCCCCGCCGATCTTGAGGCCGCCTGGAACGACCGCTTCAAAGCCGATTTCGGCGTGGAGGTGCCCCGGCCCTCGCTGGGGATGCTGCAGGATGTGCATTGGTCCTGCGGGCTCTTTGGTTATTTTCCGACCTATAGCCTTGGCAATGTCTATGCAGGCTGCCTGCATCAGGCGCTGCGCCAGGAGGTGCCACAGCTTGACGCCTCTCTCGCGCAGGGCAGCGCCGCACCGGCGACCGCCTGGCTCCGGGACGGGCTGCGCCGTCATGGTGCTTTGCGCACACCCGTTGAGACCCTCCGCCACGCCTGCGGCTTTGCCCCGGATGAGGCCCCGCTTCTCGCTTATCTTGAGGCCAAATTCTCGGATCTTTACACATTGTGAGCGAAGATATCAGCATCCGGGACCGCCTTGCGCGCGGTCCCGCCGTCTGGGCGCTCGCCGCCAGCATGACGCTGATCTACAGCACGATTTATTATAACTATTCCGGGCTGATCCTCTTTTGGGTGGACGATCCGGGCTGGTCCAAGGTGCTGCTGGCCGCAGGCCCCATGCTGGCGCAGCTGATCGCAGCACTGATGGCCCCGTTCTGCGGGCGGCAGGTCGATCAGGGTCGCGGCCCTGAGATGCTGCTTTTCGGCCCCGTGCTGGGGGCCGCGGCCCTGGCGGCCCTGGCCTTTGTCACCGAAGCCTGGCACTGGATCGCCGCCTGGGCGGTGATCGGGGTGGCTCAGGCGCTTTGCTTTTATGAGGTGGGCTTTGCCTTCCTGATCCGCCGCCTTGGCCCCTCCGCCCGCGCGGCGATCATCCGGGTGACCCTGGTGGCGGGCTTTGCCTCAACGGTCGCTTTTCCGACCTATGCGGCACTGGGCAATGGCCCTGGCTGGCGCATGGCCACGCTTTGGGCTGCCGTGCTGACGGTGCTGCTGGTGGTGCCGCTGAACCTTTATGCCACGCGGAGGATCCGCCGCGATGCCCCGCCGCCGCAGAGCGGCAGTTCAGGCGGCACCGAAGAGGCCCCGCCCGCGCAAAGCAGCCGCCGCGCCATGATCCTGCTGATCCTCGTATCGGCCAGCTGCAGCATGAACCATTGGATGATCGTCACCTATATCGTGCCGATCCTGGTCGCCAAGGGCTTCAGCACCGCCATGGCGGTCACCATGGGGGCCTGCCTTGGCCCGGCGCAGGTGCTGTCGCGGCTCGGGCTGATGTGGGGGGGCCACCGGGTCAGCAATCATCGCGGCGTCATGGTGCTGCTGAGCCTGATGCTTCTCGCCTCTGGCGCTCTGGTGGCCGCCTCTGCGGGGCTGGTCTTTGCGGTGATCTATGTCGCCTGCCAGGGTGCGGCATTCGGCGCCATGACGATCCTGCGCCCCGGTCTGATCGCCGATGTGATGGGGCCGGAAAACTATGGCTCCAACGCCGGAAAGATCCTGATGCCCACCCTGTTTGCCGGGGCCATGGCGCCGATGATCGGGGCGATCATGCTGGAAAACATGGGTTTTGAAGCTCTGGCGGTGCTGAGCCTCATGCTTTTGACCACGGCCCTGCTTGCGCTGCGCAGCCTGAAGCTGGAGGCGCGGACGGGCTGAGCCCCGCCGCGCCTGCCCCTTGTCTTTGCATCCAAAAACCCCAAATGCAGTTGAGGCGCGGGCATAAACCCGCTACAGCCCCCTCGCGCACGCCCGCGCACTTCTGACCCCTGTCGCCGGAAGGGCCCGCCATGCTTCCTACCCCCTGCTACCTGATCGACAAATCCCGGCTGCTGCCGAACATGGAAAAAATTGCCTGGCTGCGCGAGCAGTCCGGGGCAAAGTCGCTTCTGGCGCTGAAATGTTTTGCGACCTGGTCGGTGTTTGACTTCATGTCGCAATATATGGACGGCACCACCTCCTCCTCGCTCTATGAGGTGAAACTCGGCCGTGAGAAATTCCCCGGCGAAACCCACGCCTATTCCGTGGCCTATGCCGATGATGAGATCGATGAGGTTCTGGCTTCGTCGGATAAGATCATCTTCAATACCATCGGTCAGCTGACCCGTTTTGACGCGCAGTCGAAAAACCACACCCGTGGTCTGCGCGTGAACCCTGGTGTCTCGACCTCAGATTTCGATCTGGCCGATCCCGCGCGTCCCTTCTCGCGTCTGGGTGAGCATAACCCCGAAGACATCGCCAAGGTGATGGATCAGATCTCGGGCTTCATGTTCCACAACAATTGTGAGAACGCCGATTTTGACCGCTTTGACGCCATGCTCGGCCATATCGAACAACGATTCGGCTTTCTGATCCGCGATATGAAATGGATCTCGCTGGGTGGCGGCATTCACTTCACCGGCGAAGGCTATCCGCTGCAAAAGCTGGCCGACCGCCTGAAGCGCTTCTCGGATGAAAATCAGGTCCAGGTTTACCTGGAGCCGGGTGAGGCCGCGATCACCAAATCGGCGACCCTTGAGGTCTCGGTTCTCGACACGCTGCACAATGGCAAAAACCTGGCCATCGTCGACAGCTCGATCGAGGCGCATATGCTGGATCTGCTGATCTATCGTCAGCAGGCCAAAGTTGAGCCCAATGAGGGCGATCATGAGTGGATGATCTGCGGTAAATCCTGTCTCGCAGGCGATATTTTCGGTGAGTTCCGCTTTGATAAGCCGCTCAAAGCCGGGGACCGCCTGTCCATTCAGGACGCCGCCGGTTATACCATGGTGAAGAAAAACTGGTTCAACGGCGTGAAAATGCCTGCGATTGCCGTTCGGGAACTCGACGGCAGCGTGAAAGTTGAACGCTCTTTCGGCTACGACGAATTCGTCGCGGCCCTTTCGTAAGATCAACAAACCTCTGGGGGTGCATGGGTAGAATGAAACGGAACGTCCTTATCATCGGCGCCGGTGGCGTGGCTCAGGTCGTGGCTCATAAGGCTGCACAAAACAATGATGTCCTGGGCGACATTCACATTGCTTCGCGCACGGCCGCGAAGTGCGAACAGATCATCGCATCTGTGCGGGAAAAAGGCAGTCTGAAGGTAGACGGCGTTCTGAAGGCCCATGCCCTCGACGCCCGTGACAGTGCCAATGTCGTCGCTCTCATCCGTGAGACCGGCGCAGAAATCGTCATCAACGTGGCTCAGGCCTTCGTGAACATGCCGATCCTCGATGCCTGCATCGAGGCCGGTGTGGCCTATATGGACACCGCGATCCACGAAGATCCGGCGAAGATCTGTGAGATCCCGCCGTGGTATGGCAACTACGAATGGAAGCGCCGTGAGGCTGCGGCCAAAGCGGGCGTCACCGCCATTCTGGGCGTGGGCTTCGATCCGGGCGTTGTGAACGCCTATGCGAAACTTGCGATCGACGATTATGTCGCCGAGCCGGAGTCGATCGATATCATCGATATCAACGCCGGATCGCATGGCCGCTGGTTCTCGACCAATTTCGACCCGGAGATTAACTTCCGTGAGTTCACCGGCACCGTCTACTCCTGGCAGAACCAGCAGTGGCAGGAGAACAAAATGTTCGAGGTCGGCCAGACCTGGGACATGCCGGTTGTCGGCGATCAGAAGGCCTATCTGACCGGCCACGACGAAGTGCATTCGCTGTCGGCCAATTACCCGAAAGCCGATGTGCGCTTCTGGATGGGCTTTGGCGATCACTATATCAACGTCTTTACCGTGCTGAAAAACCTTGGCCTTCTGTCCGAGAAGCCGGTGAAAACCGCCGAAGGTCTGGAAGTGATCCCGCTGAAAGTGGTCAAGGCCGTGCTGCCCGATCCGGCCTCGCTTGCGCCCGATTACACCGGCAAGACCTGCATCGCGACCCTGGTGAAGGGCAAAGACAAAGACGGCAATCCGGCTGAGGTGATGATCTACAACGTCGCCGACCACAAGGAAGCCTATCTGGAAGTCGGCAGCCAGGGCATCAGCTATACCGCTGGCGTGCCGCCGGTTGCAGCCGCCATGCTGGTCGCGGACGGCACCTGGGACGTGGGCGCGATGAAGAACGTCGAAGAGCTTGATCCCAAGCCCTTCCTCAACCTTCTGAACAAAATCGGCCTGCCGACTTCGATCCGCGACGCAGGCGGCGAGCGTCTGCTCACCTTCTGAGGGAAGCAGGCCTCAGCCCTTTGAAAAAGTTGAACCGGGGAAGCCACACTTCCCCGGTTTTTCATTCCTCCCTCCATTGCCGGACTGCCGCTTTTCGTGGCAGGGTCAGACCGGGCTCCGGGGAGATGTAGTGTGCGACGGTTCTGGCAAATTTCTGGTCTCGCGGCTCTGCCGCTGATTGTTGCAGCGCTTCCCGCCCATACGCTGGAGCCGGTGGAATTTGTCGTCTCCGGCGCGCCGGAAGAGCTGACGGAAAGTATCCGCAACACCTCGCTGACGCAGAGCGCTTACACCGACGAGCGCCGCGACGCGCAGGAGATTTTCGCCGCCGCCCGCTCGGATTACGCCCGCATCCTCGGCATGCTTTATGCCGAAGGCTATTACTCCGGCACGATCAATATTCTGATTGATGGCCGCGAAGCCTCGGCCATCGCCCCGCTGAATGCGCCAAAGACGATTGGTAAGGTCTCGATCCGCGTGACGCCGGGCCCCGCTTTCACCTTTGGTGTGGCTGAGGTCGCCCCGCTGCGTGGCGGCACCGAACTGCCTGAGGGGTTTGCCGCAGGCGAGACCGCGCGCTCGGGTGTGATCCGTCAGGCGGCTGAAGCTGCGATTGATCACTGGCGCGACGGTGGCCATGCCAAGGCCCGTATCGCGGGCGAAGAGGTGACGGCGAACCACAAAGACCGGCTGCTGAATGCCCGGATCCGCCTGACCGAAGGGCCGGTGGTGACCTTTGGCAAGCTGAGCTTCCGGGGCCGGACAGCCATGCGCGAGGGGCGGCTTTACAAGATCGCCGGTCTGACCGAGGGCGGGCGCTATTCCCCCGAAGAACTGGCGAAAGCCGCGGACCGTCTGCGCCGCACCGGGGTCTTCCGCTCGGTCTCGCTGGTTGAGGCCGATACCCTCGGCCCGGGCAATACGCTGGATATCACGGCAACGGTCTCAGATCTGCCGCGCCGCCGTCTGGGCTTTGGGGCGGAACTCACCTCGACTGAGGGCGCGGCCATCAGCGCCTTCTGGATGCACCGCAACCTTATGGGCGGGGCCGAGCGGCTGCGCATCGACGGCGAAGTCAGCCGGATCGGTGCGAAAGACGCAGGCCCCGATTACAAACTCGGCCTCTCGCTGGAGCGGCCTGCGAGTTTCACCCCCGATACCACCGCGCGCCTGACCCTTGGGATTGAGCGGGTGCAGGACAGCGATGCCCGGATCGACAATTTCACCGGCGGCTTTGGCCTGTCGCATATCTTTTCCCGCAGCCTGACGGGCCGCGCCGATCTGAACTACGGCTATACCCGCACCGTCGACAGCCTGGGAGAGCGGCGCTACCGCAATATCTCGCTGCCTGTGGGGCTGACCTGGGATCGGCGCGACAATGCCTTCGACCCGAAAAAGGGCTTCTGGATCGATGCGACCGTCATGCCCTTCGCGGGTCTCGGGGCCACGGATTCGGGTCTGCGGGCCAAGATCGACGCGCGCGGCTACCGCCAGATCGGTGAGCGCGTGGTGGTGGCCGCGCGGCTGCAGGGCGGCATCATCGCCGGGGCCGATCTGCTGGAGACGCCCTCGGATTACCTTTTCTGGTCGGGCGGCGGCGGCACGGTGCGCGGGCATGAATTCCGCTCGCTGGGCGTCGATCTGGGCAGCGGCGTTGAATCGGGCGGCACCCGCTTTGCCTCAGCCTCGCTGGAGCTGCGCACGAAGGTGACCGAAAAGATCGGCGTGGTGGCTTTTGCCGATTACGGCCATGTCTCGGATCGCGCCTTCTCGGCGGCACCGCTGGAGGACTGGCATGCCGGTGCGGGCCTTGGTCTGCGCTACGCCACGCCGGTCGGGCCGCTGCGTCTGGATATCGCTGCCCCGGTGGGCGGGCGTAAGGCCAAAGGCGCACAATTTTACCTTGGGATCGGGCAGGCTTTCTGATGCGCTATACCGCTGCTTTTCTTCTTTGCCTGACCCCGGCTGTCGCTTTCGCTCAGGAAGATGACCGGACCTTCCTGTCGGGCCTGTTGGAGGACAATCTCTCCGGCGCGGGCCGTGAGGTCCGGATTGAGGGCTTTCAGGGCGCGCTGTCCTCGCGCGCCCGGATGACCAGTCTGACCATCGCCGACGATGAAGGCGTCTGGCTGCGCCTGACGGATGTGCTTTTGGACTGGAACCGCTCGGCGCTGTTCGGGGGGCGGGTGTCCGTGAATGCGCTGACGGCGGCTGAGATCACGCTGGAGCGTCTGCCCAATGCCGGGGAAGATCTGCCCAGCCCGGAGGCTGCGCCCTTCTCGCTGCCGGATCTGCCGGTCTCGGTGCAGATCGGTCAGATCACGGCGGAAAAGATCACCCTTGGCCCGACCATTCTGGGCGAAGAGATCACCGCCCGCCTCGATGGCGGCGCCAATCTGGGCGACGGCGAGGGCAATGCGCGCCTTGAGCTGAAGCGCACCGATGGCACCGCCGGCGCATTGGTGCTCGAAGGCGGCTTCGTCAATTCCTCGCGCGAGCTGCGCCTTGATCTTTCGCTCCAGGAGCCGCAGGGCGGCATCGCGGCGCGTATGATCGGCCTGCCCGGAGAGCCCGCCCTTGATCTTGCCGTAAAAGGTCAGGGCCGGATTGAGAATTTCACCGCCAATGTGGCCCTGCGCTCTGACGGGCAGGAGCGTGTTGCAGGCACCGTCCGGCTGGCCTCGGAAAAAGCCGGGGCGAAAGGCTTTGGCCTTGATCTGAAGGGCGATGTCACGCCGCTTTTCCTGCCGGATTAC
This sequence comes from Falsigemmobacter faecalis, assembly GCF_003863335.1. GTDB lineage: Bacteria > Pseudomonadota > Alphaproteobacteria > Rhodobacterales > Rhodobacteraceae > Wagnerdoeblera > Wagnerdoeblera faecalis. Next base: position 9,216 of record NZ_RRAZ01000006.1, read on the forward strand.
CACGATTTCTTCGGCCCCGATGTCTCCCTGAAGGCCGAGGGCAGCCAGTCCGCGACAGGGGCCCTCAACCTGAGCGAGCTGCGCCTGGAGGCCGCCGCCCTGCGCCTCAGCGGCACCGCCGATATCGCCGCCGATGGCATGCCCAATGCCTTTGATCTGAACCTTGATCTTTCTGCCGCAGACGGCCAGCCCGTGCGCCTGCCCCTGAGCGGCGATCCGGTCGAAGTCATCGCCGCCAAGCTGCGCCTTGGCTTTGCCGGCGATCAGGGCAATGACGGCTGGAGCCTTGTGGGCAGCGTGACGGGCCTCAACACGCCCGCTCTCACCGCCGACGCCCTGAGCCTTGAGGGCAAGGGCCGCATCGGCCGCAGCGCCGATGCCCGCCCCATGGCCGACGGCAGCCTGAGCTTTGACAGCGCCGGGCTGAAGATGACCGATGAGGGTCTTGATCAGGCGGTCGGGGCCCGGGTGATCGGGCAGACGCGCTTTGACTGGCAAAGCGGCGCGCCGCTGCAGATCAGCGATCTGAAGCTGGAGGGCGAGGATTACAGCGCCGAGGGCACCTTTGCAGTGGCCACCGACAGCGGAGAGCCGGAAATCACCGGCCGCATCGGCGCGGTGCTGCAGGATCTCGGCCGCATCTCGGTGCTGGCCGGTCGCGCGACCTCGGGCAAGGGCACGCTGGGCTGGTCGGGCAGTCTGAAGCCGCTTTCGGGTGCTTTTGACGGGCAACTCAGCGTTGATGGCAGCGATCTGACCATCGGCCTTGCCGAAGTGGACGGCCTTTTGCGCGGGCAAAGCCTCGTCTCGCTTGATGCCGCGCGGGGGCCGGAGGGCACGCAGATCCGCGCGCTCGATCTGCGCGGGCAAAGCCTGCGGGTGCAGGGCCAGGGCTGGATCCGCTCCACCGGGCCGGATCTGACGGCGCGGCTCGATTTTACGGACCTCGCGGTGATGGGGCCGTCTTATGGCGGCAGTCTGTCGGCCGATGCCACGCTGAAGGGCAAGGCGCTCGACAACGATCTGAACCTGACGCTGAAGGGCAGCGGCACCGATCTGAAGACCGGTATCGCTGAGGCCGATGGCTTCCTGCGCGGCACCACCGCGCTTGATATCGACGGCCATCTGCTGGACGGCGTGGTGACGCTGCGCCAGGCGGCGCTGACGGGCCAGACCTGGAATGCGGGCGTCAGCGGTTTCGCCGGAATGGAGAGCCGCGATCTGCGCGCGCGCTTCAACGTCCAGGATCTGAGCCGCGCGGGCGGGCCCTATCGCGGGCGGGTCGCGGGCAATCTGACCTATGCGCTGGCCAGCGGCACCGAAACGGCCACCATTGAGGCCGAGGCCGGAGAGATCGCCCTCGGCCAGCCCGAGGCGGACCGCCTGCTGCGCGGCACCACCCGGCTTTCCGCTGCGGGCAGCCGCACGGCGGGTGTCCTGCGCCTCGACAAGCTTGATCTGCAAAACCCGCAGCTCTCCGCCAGCGGCAATGCCCGCCAGGAGGGCGACCGCAGGCTGCTGGGCCTTCAGGCGCGTCTGAATGATCTGGCGCTGCTGGTCGCGGGCGTCCCCGGTGCGCTGACGCTGCAGGGCGATGTGACCGAACGCGACGGCACCCTGACGCTGGATGTGAAAGCCCGCGGTCCGGGCGGCATTGATCTGAGCGTTGCGGGCACGTCGGGGCTGAATTTTGCCAATTCGGCGCTGCGGATCACCGGATCGGCGGATGCGGCGCTGGCCAATGCCTTCACCGGCGGGGTCGCGCTGCGCGGGCCGCTGCGGCTGGATCTGGCGCTGAACGGCGCTCCGGCGCTTTCTTCGCTCTCGGGTCGCGTTAGCCTGTCGGACGGGCGGATGACGATTGCCAACCCGGCGATGGGCTTTTCCGGGCTTCAGGGGACGGTCAACCTTTCCGGCGGTCGCGCCGAGGTGACCCTCTCGGGCCGTTCGGACGCCGGGGGCAGCGTGGCGCTCAGCGGTCCGATCACGCTCAGCGCGCCCTTCCAGGGCAACCTGGCCGTGGTTCTCGAACGCCTTGGCCTGCGCGATCCGCAGCTCTATGAGACCATGGCCAGCGGCCGGGTTGAGATCAGCGGCCCCCTGGCCGGCGGCGCGATGATCTCGGGCCGCATCCGTCTGGAAGAGACCGAACTTCGCATCCCCTCGACGGGTCTGGGCAGTTCGGCTGCCATTCCCGAGATGCGCCATGTTTATGAACCGGCCGGGGTCCGTGCGACCCGGGCGCGGGCGGGCCTTCTGGGCGACGGCACCAACGGCTCCGGCAGTGGCGCGGGCGGCGGCGGGCCGGTCTATGGGCTGAACCTCTTTATTCTGGCGGAAAATCAGGTCTTTATCCGTGGCCGCGGCCTTGATGCGGAACTCGGCGGCAGCTTCCGGATTTCCGGAACCACGGCCAATGTCGTCCCATCAGGCGGGCTGGATCTGATCCGCGGACGGCTGGATCTGCTGGGCAAAAGGTTCAGCTTTGCCGAAGGCACCCTGCAGATGGAGGGCAGCATGGTGCCGCGCATCCGCCTTGTCGCCAATACCGACACCGTGGACGGCACTGCGAGCGTGATTATCGACGGCCCCGCCGATCAGCCCGAGATCACCTTTGCCTCTTCGCCGGAGCTGCCGCAGGAAGAAGTGGTGGCGCGGCTGCTGTTTGGCCGCGGGCTGACTTCGCTGACGCCTTTGCAGGCGGCGCAGCTGGCCTCTGCGGTGGCCACGCTGAGTGGCAAGGGTGGGGCGGGGATCGTCGACAGCCTGCGCAGGAACTTCGGGCTCGATGACTTTGACGTCTCCGCCAGCGAAAACGGTGCGGCGGCGGTGCGGGCCGGCAAGTATCTGAGTGAAAACGTCTATGTGGATCTGAAGCTCGACAGCGACGGACAGAGCGAGGTCTCGATCAACCTCGATCTGTCGAAATCCGTCACCGTGCGCGGGCGGGCCACGGCCGATGGCAACACCGGCCTCGGCATCCACTACGAGCGCGATTACTGAGGCGGCAACGCCGGCGCGGCGGGGGCCTCGGCCTCCGCGCGCGCTTTGCGGCGGTTCTCCTGGATGACGGCGTTCACCGCCGCGCCCATCAGCACGGAATAGGCGCTGAGATAAAGCCACATCAGCAGTGCAATCACCGCCCCGATAGAGCCGTAGACTTTGTTATAATTGGCAAAATTGGTCAGATAGAGCGTGAAGCCCTTTGAGGCGGCAAGCCAGAGAACCACCGCCACGATCTGCCCGATTGAGAAGAGGGACGGTTTGGGCCAGGCCATATTCGGACCATATCTGTAGATCATCCCGATGCCGATCACCGTCGCCACCGGCGCAACAGGCAGACGGGCCAGTTGATAGAGCAGCGGCTCAAAGGCTCCCAGCGGCGCGAACTGCAGCACGAGTGGTACCACGATCTCTGCCGCCACCGCCGTCAGTGCCGTCGCCACCAGCATCAGCGTCAGCACCAGCGCCACCAGCTGGTGCCCCAGCCCGCCCCGGTTGGGCAGCCCGAAGGCCGCATTGATGCCCTGCACCAGCGCAGAAACCCCTGCCCGCACAGACCACAGCGCCACGCAAAGGCTGACAAAGGTTGTCCAGCCCAGTGTATTCGTGGCCGCGGTTGCCACCCCCATGACCTGATCGTTGAGGATGTTGAACGCCTCACCCGGCAGGAAATCGGACAGCTCTGCCATATATTTCGCAACGACCAGCGGATCCGAGAACAGCGCCCAGATCGCAACCACCGCCGCAATGGCCGGAAAGACAGCAAAAATCGCGAAGAACGCGACACCTGCTGCGATCAGACCGACATGGCGGTCTGTCATCAGTGTCCAGGCCTCATATGCGATTGTGAACGGCTTTCGCAGGGGCTTGGGCAGAAAAGCAGGCATTCGGCACTCCGGATCACAGGGCCGACAGCGTGCCGGCCCCGAACCTTATCCGGTCAGGGTCAGCGTGTCGAACCTGTCGAACTGTTGTCGGTCAGGACGGTGGCAAGGGTGACAGCGGTCACGAGCCCCACCACCGTAAGCGTGGTGCCCGCGGCCCCCGCACCAAGAAAGGCGCCAGGCATTACCGGGGGCGGAGGCGGCACTGCCACCGGGGCTACACTCTGTGCCAGCCCCGCAACGGGTGCCAGCGTCGCCAGGGTCAGGGCGAGGACTGCGAATCGTGATTTCATCTAAACTCTCCAGACAACAGAAATGACCTTCCGCCCCTCCTGCGCCGGGCGGCGCAGGCAACAACGACGGCTCAATGCTCTGGTCGCAGCAGCACAGCATGACCGGCCCGGGGGCCGATCCACTGTCTGGACCAGGCCAAAGTCTGGGGCGAAATCATTACGAACTGGTTAACAACGCTGAATCCCTCGCCGTCGCAGCGCTCGTCCACCCTGCGCTCTGCCCCCGCCGTGGTGACCCGGGCGCTGCAGTGCAGGCGGATGTCGCGGATCGCATCCTCTGCCCCCGTCACCTGCCAGCGCCGCAGATAGCTTTCACCGCCGCGCAGCGCGGCCAGCGGCGGCCCGGGCTCTGCGGATATCAGATCGAACGACAGGCCCCGGGTCTCCACCAGCCGCCCGCCCTTCAGCGTAAAAGAAATCGGATCGGTGGTCAGATAGGTCTGCGTGGTCCCCCGCTCAGTCACACGGGCCATCAGCGCGGTCCTGCCGTCGTCTTCAAGCGTCATATGCAAAAGTGTTCCCGCGGGCGGCTTTGCGGCGGGCGGGGCGGCAGCCTCCTGCGGCGCGGCGGCGCCCTTCAGGCTTTTCAGCTCTGCCAGACTTCCGCCCGGATCATTGCCACATCCCGCAGCAAGGGTCAGGACCATCAGCGCGGGAAGCCGCCATCCGTTCACCGCCATAACAGCCCCCTTTCACGCTGCAGCCGCTCGCCGTGCCAGCCGCGCAAAGTTTCGTAAAGCGGGCCGGGTATCTCCAGCCGCGCGCCGCCATCGCGCTGCAGCATCCGCACGGTATTGCTGATCTTTTTGCGGGACGGCAGCCCGGTCACCCAGTTCAGCGGCAGGGTAAAGCGGATCCCCTTGTCGAAGGAGCCTTCGCCGAAAGCCTGCCGGGAGACATTGGTAAGCGTGGCAAAGGCGCCGACACGCCAGCCGCCTGCGAATTCGCGCTCAAGGCTCAGCGTGGCGCCGTAATCCCCCGCGAGGTAGCGCCCCATATCCAGCTGCGCGAGATAGCCCTTCGGGAACTCATAATAGACCGAGAGGTGACCACCGGTTACGCCATAGTCCCCGAGCCCCGCAAAGCCGCTCAGAGAGCGCTGCCGGACGTGGTGAAGCTCTGCGCCAAGCGCGAGACGGCTTCCGACCGGCTTCCAGAGCAGCTCCCCCGACAGACCGGCATAACCGCGCTCCAGATAGCCCGCGGTGACGCGGCTGTAGAGGTGGCGTCCGGGCCGCGCATAAGAGGCAAGGTAAAGGCTGGCCAGCCGCGTGTCGCGGCGGCTGCGCAGGTAATCATCGGTGCGCACATGCGGCAGCACCGAATTGGAGGGCCGCGCCTGTTGCCCCATGGTGCCCGCCAGCCGCTGCTCAATGGCTCCGGCAAGGGTAAGGCCGCGGGCAATCTGCCATTCGCCGCGCAGCCGCAGGCCGGTGTCAAAGCGCAAAGGGCTGTCGGGATCGAACAAAGAGTAGCGCAGGAAGGGGGCAAGATCCCAGGTCAGGCGCGGTGCGGGGGCAAATTCGGTCATCGCGGGCGCGCCAGATGCGGCCTCGCTGAGGCGACTTCGCTGCCACAACAGGTCCGCCTGATCGGGCTGATGCTCAAGCGCTTCCAGATCGCTGCGCGAAATCCGGATCACCGACAGATCCATCCCCCGCTCAACCGGGACTATATCGAAATATTCGACCGATGACGGCAGGCTGCGGCTGAGGGCGCGCCCCGCGCGGCCCAGGGCCTGGCCCGCGGAATGATAGCGCAGATTGCGCATCCTCACCCGGATGACCGGCCCGGAGACGGCGATCGCCTCAGCGCGCAGCCCCTCGGACGCCATCGCCTGTCGCACCTGAGCGCCGATGGCCTGAACCGCGCTTTCTGACCCCTGCTGTGTCCAGGCATCTGACCAGGCCGCAGGATCGGTGGTGCGCGACGGGCGATGCGACAGCGGCAGGGGCGCCGCCCCCCGCAGCCCCGCAGCCGGGCGCAGCCGCGGGTTCAGCGCAATCTGCAGCGACATCCCGATCCGGGAGCCATAAAGCGCATAGCCTCCGAGTTTCACCGCATCCGTCAGCTGATATTCGGCCCCGAAGTTCAGCGGGCTTCGGTTGGGGAAAAGCCGCTGCGCGCCGCTTAACTCGCGGTAGGCGTCCGAACTCCACTCCGCTTTCAACCCGAGCCTTGGCGTCGCCTGCCATTCAACCCCGGCAAAAGGCGCAGCGGGGCCGCGAAACCACTGCCTGAAATTCGGCGTCCCCCCCGTTGCAGCCGCGCGCTGCGCGCTGCGGTCACCGGTGGAAAAGAGCGGATCGCGGCTGCCCATCTGGCCCCAGCCCAGACCTGCGGTCACGCTCAGACGCGGGGTCAGCCTGCGGCTTGCGACGATATATTCCGCGCCGTCCATGCCCGTGCCTGCGAAATCCCGCAACCCCACCGCGATTGCGGGCCAGCCCCCCCCCTCCGCCACCAGCAGATAGCTGAGATCAAAGGCGCGGTCGAAATATTCGGCACCCGGGCCATATCCTCCGGCGATGCCCGCCGCATTGGCCGGAAGCCGGAAGCCGGAATAGCGAAAGCTGCCCTGCAGCCGCGGGGTGATCTGAAAGCTGACCGCATTGCGCAGAACGCCCCCGGCATGACTGACAGAGACATTGATCTGCCCATCGGGCTGCGGCAGTGCGGAGGGCATCTCGATAAGGCCACTCCCGGCGCGCAGGCTCACGCCGGGAAGGCGGTCCGCCGCAGCCGGAAGGGCCGTCAGCGCGACAAGCACAAAGCCGGCCCCGATCCTGCGGGGTATCAGAAGACCAGATCCCATAACCCTCTCACTCATTAAGCGCACCACAACGGGGGTCAGCTTAGGGCCGGATCAGGATAATGCAACCTATACGTGTATCAATCCTGCCGCTGCCGTCTGAGAAGGACCTCTCCCGCCGTCGCCGCCAGCAGCCTCAGATCAAAGCACAGCGAACGGTGGCGCAGATACATCAGATCCAGCCGCGCCTTACGGGGGATGCAGCGCCGGATATAGGCCTCCTCGGTCTCCTTTGGGCTGTGACACTGCGCCAGGATCTGCGCTTCATGGCGGTGGAAGGTCAGGGTCGCGAGGCCCGTCAGCCCGGGCCGCGCGCGCAGCACCTCAGCGTAAAGCTGCGGCAGGCGCTCTGTGTAGCGGCGCAGCGGCGGGCGGGGGCCGACAAAGCTCATATCTCCGCGCAGGACGTTCCAGATCTGCGGGATCTCATCCAGGCGGTAGCGCCGCAGCAGGGCGCCGCTGCGGGTGATCCGCGCCGCTTTATCCGCGCCCGTTACGCCGGTGTTGCGGTCCTCCGCGGTGCCCGCCATGCTGCGCAGTTTCCACAGCACGAAGGGCTGATCGGGAGCGCGCATCCGCTCAGAGCGGTAAAAAAGCGGCCGCCCCTCGCGCAGCAAAAGCCACAGCAGAACCGCACCAAAGGGCAGCGCCAGAACGGTCGCCAGCAAAAGCGCCAGCGTCACATCAAAGAGCCGCTTGCCCGGGGTCACCGGCCTTGCCTCCCGACGGGGAGCAGGGCGGCGGCCAGGATCGCCGGATCGCCTTTGGGCAGAAGGTCGGGAAAAAGCCCGGCCAGCCGCGCCATGGACATGGTGATGCGCCGTGCCGCCCCCTCGGGCGCGCGGCGCCAGTCAAAGGGCAGCCCCGCCGCCTGCAGGATCTCCGCCATGGCGACAGGCTCAGGGGCGGCGGCGTTCAGGATCAGCGGCAGATCCGCGCCCTGGGAATGCGCCTCCATCACCCCCAGGGCCAGCCGCAGTAAACAGGGCGCCGTGAGGTAGCTTCGCTCGGGCCCCGGGCCGTCGTCAAAGCGGTCCAGCCGCAGGGGCAGCCCCCGGGCCACCTGTCGGCCCAGACGGTCGGCCCCGGCGATATTCCCCAGCCGCAGGATCACACCGCGACTGCGCGTGCCGCTGAGGGCCAGAGCAAACTGCCGCTCCGCCGCGAGTTTTGACGCGCCATAGGCCGAAGGCGCGCACGGGGCGTCGCCCTCTGTGGCGCCGTGCTCCGCGGTGCGGCCATAAACGGCCTGGGTCGAGGCATAGATGCACAGCGGCACCCCCGCCGCCGCCAGCGCCGCCGCCGTCTCGCGGGCGATGCGGATATTCTCAGGATAGCCCTCAGCACGGCCCGTGGTGACGGCCGACAGCACCAGCGCGGCGCGCAGCTTTGGCAGCGGATCCCCCGGACGCCAGCGCGTCAGCCCCGGGCCACCGCGCCGCGAGGCCCAGATCACAGGGGCAGCCCCCCCGGCCTTCCGCATCAACTGTCCGCTGCGCCCGGAGGCACCGATGACCATCAGCACTGACTGCTCCGCCATGCACACGCTAAAGTTGCACAACACCCTGCCCCGGCCCGGCCTGGCTGGCAATGCAAAGTTACACGGCCCCTCTGGGACGGGGGCCGCGGAGGTGCTATATCAGATCCATGCGCAAGACCGTCCCTGCCCTTCTCTGCCTTGTCACTCTCACCGCCCCTGCCACGGCAGCTGAGATCCGCTGCACCGGCGTCAGCGGGCATCTGGGCCGCGACCGGATCTGTGCCGGCGCGGGCGAGACCTTCCGCAGCAGCAGCGCCGCGCTGACCATTGAGGTGCTGCAGGATGAGCCGAACCGCCTCTCAGCACGCATCGGCTGGAGCGGTGGTCAGGGGCCAAGGGTCGATGTGACCTCGCCCGATCAGCCGCTCGATGGCCGCGCCGTACCGCGGCTGATGCAGGGGCTGCGCGGCAGCACCGATCTGCCGTAACGCCAGGAGGCGCGTATGAAAAAGGGCCCCGCGGGGCCCTGGTTCTTCAGCGCAACGGGCAGAGTGGCCCCTCAGTACCCCTCAAGCCCGCCGAGTTCGCAGATGACGGCCCATTGCGCGGGCGTCACCGGCTGCACCGAAAGGCGGCTGTTGGTGACCAGCACCATCTCGCTCAACCGGTGGTCCTGTTTGCACATCTCCAGCGTCACCGGCACCGGCACCTTTGCCAGCGCGCGGATATCGACGCATTCCCAGCGCGGATCCTCAGAGGTGCTGTCGGGATGGGCCTTGGCGCAGACCTCAACCACCCCCACGACCTCTTTGCCGATATTGGAGTGATAGAAGAAACCGCGGTCGCCGATCTCCATCGAGCGCATGAAGTTGCGCGCCTGATAGTTGCGCACGCCGCCCCATTCTTCGCCGATCTCACCCTTGGCGACCTGTTGGTCCCAGGACCAGGTGTCCGGCTCGGATTTGAAAAGCCAGTAGTTCATCAGCCGATGACCCGACGCCATTCGCGCACCGTCACGCTCTCAAAAAGGCCCGCTTTGGCATAGGGGTCGGCGGCGGCGAAGGCCTCTGCCTCGGCGCGGTCCGCGGCCTCGATGACCACCAGAGAGCCGACGGGCTTTTCATCTTCAATGAAAGGGCCTGCAAAAAGCACTTTGCCTGAGCCGTTGAGAAATTCGAGATGCGTGCTGCGGTTCGCAAGGCGGATCTCAAGCGCGCCGGTCTTATCAATGCAGGTCAGAGCGAAATACATGGTCATTCCTCTTTGAGGGGGCGGGACAAAAGACGTTTTGCGGCCTCCGCGACCGGCATCTCGCCGGAGGAGACCGCAGCCACCATGGCGGTGACCGGAAGATCGGCGGCCATGCCAAGGCTTGCGGCACGGGCCATGACAGCGCGGGCGGTGGCCAGGCCCTCGACCGTCTGGCTCAGATCCGGGGGCAGGCCCTGGCCCAGCGTAAAGCCGTGGCGGAAGTTGCGCGACTGCGTCGAGGTGCAGGTCAGCACCAGATCGCCAAAGCCCGAAAGGCCCGACAGCGTCTCAGGTCGTGCGCCAAGGCGCGCGGCAAAGCGGGTCATCTCGGCAAAACCGCGGGTCATCAGCGCGGCGCGGGCACTGTCGCCAAAGCCCGCCCCCGTGACGATCCCCGCCGCAATGGCGATGACGTTTTTCAGCGCGCCGCCGAGTTCCGCCCCGATCACATCCGTGGTGCGGTAAAGCCGCAGTACCGGGGTTGAGAGCGCGCTTTGCAAAGCCTCTCCCACCCCCTCATCGGCGCAGGCAAGCGTCAGGGCCGTGGGCAGCCCCCGCGCGATATCCGCCGCAAAGCTGGGGCCGGTCAGAACGGCGGGGGTGGCGCCGGGACTAAATTCGCTGACCAGGGCTGAGGGGCCGCGCAGCGTGGTCAGATCAACCCCCTTTGAGCACAGCACCGGGGCGCGGCCCACCACCTCAGGATGCGCGGCCAGAAAGCCGCCCATGGCCTGCATCGGCACGGCCACCAGCACCGGCCTGTCGCCCGGCGCGGGCAGATCTTCCGTCAGCGTGATGGTCTTGGGCAGCAGGACACCCGGCAGACGCGGGTTCTCACGCCCCGCAGCCCAGGGCAGGCTGCGCCCCCAGAGCGTGACCGGCCCCTTGACCGACAGCGCCACCGCCAGCGCGGTGCCAAAGGCCCCTGCCCCTAAAACAACCGTCATGCCTTGGCCCCTTTTTTGCCAGAACCCAGCATGGCGGGCGCGTTTTGATCCAAAGGCCAGCGCGGACGGGCCGAGAGATCAAGGCCATCCTGGTGCCCCTCGCGGAACCGCTCTATCCCCGCCCAGGCGATCATGGCGGCATTATCGGTGCAAAGCCGCAAAGGCGGGGCCACAAAGGGCACCCCTGCCTGATCGGCCAGGGCGGTCAATTCACCCCGGATCCGCTGATTTGCCGCCACGCCCCCCGCCACGGCAAAGGCGGTGACATCGGGGCATTCGGCCAGGGCGCGGCGGGATTTCTCGCGCAGCACCGCCGCCACGGCCAGCTGAAAGCCTGCACAAAGATCGCGGCGATCCTGAACCGTCAGCCCGCCTTTTTCCGCAATCACCGCATCGCGGGCGCGCAGCAGCGCAGTCTTAAGCCCCGAGAACGACATATCGCAGCCCGGCCGATCCAGCAGCGGGCGCGGAAAGACAAAGCGTTTCGGATCGCCCAGCGCGGCCTCGCGCTCAACATTCGGGCCACCGGGCTGCGGCAGGCCGAGGAGTTTCGCGGTTTTGTCGAAAGCCTCGCCCGGGGCATCGTCAATGGTGCCGCCCAGACGGCGAAAGCTCTCAGGGCCGTCCACCCGCAGGAACTGGCAATGCCCGCCCGAGACCAGCAGCATCAGATAGGGATAGCTGAGCCCGTCGGTCAGACGCGGCGTCAGCGCATGGCCCGCCAGATGGTTCACCCCCACCAGCGGCAGCCCGGTCGCAGCCGACAGGCCCTTGGCGCACATCACCGCCGCCAGAACCCCGCCGATCAGCCCCGGCCCTGCGGTCACCGCAATCCCGTCGAGATCAGAGAGCCCAAGCCCCGAGGCGCTCAGCGCCTCTTCGACGGCAATATCCATCCGCTCGGCATGGGCGCGCGCCGCGATCTCGGGCACCACGCCGCCAAAGGCCGCATGCAGCGCCTCCTGGCCCGCGACGACATTCGCGAGGATCTCGGGCGCTTCGCCCTTACGGTGGCGGATCACAGCGGCGGCAGTGTCATCACAGCTGCTTTCGAGACCCAGAAATGTCAGTATATCGGCCATAATCCCTCCGCCCCGTTGCCGGGGGCTGCAAGGGGAGGTAACACCTGACCCATGCCCGGACAATACCGCCCGCTTCTGCTGCTGACCCGACCCGAGCCCGCCTCGCTGCGTTTTGCCGACCAGGCGCGCGCCGCTTTCGGCCCTGAGGTTGACCTGTTGATCGCCCCTTTGATGCAGACAGTCTTTTACCGCCCCGCCCTGCCGGAGTGGCAGCCCGAGGGGATGATCTTCACCTCTGAGACCGGGGTTGCGGGTTTTGCCGCGCTGGAAAGCCGCCGTGGCGCAGCCATTTGCGTGGGCCCGCGCACCGCAGAGGCGGCGGCGGAACATGGCTGGCAGGCGGAGGTCGTGGGAGGCGATGCCGAGGGGCTGGTGCGCGATCTGACCGCGCGGCGGCTGGCGGGGCGCTGGCTTCATGCGCGCGGGCGCGAAGCGGCGGGCAATCTGGCCGGGCGGCTGAATGCCGCAGGCATGGCGGTGACGGAAGCCGTGGTCTATGCCCAGGACCCGCTGCCGCTGAGCGCTGAGGCGGCGGAGATGCTGGAACGCTGCCCGGAGCGGGTGGTCATTCCGGTCTTCTCGCCCCGCAGCGGCCGCCTGCTGGTCGATGCGCTGCCTGCGCGCGCTTTCCCGCAGCTTCGGCTGGCCGTCATCAGCGAGGCGACGGCCCGCGCCGTGGCGCCGCTTTCCGCCTCTGCGGTGGCAATTGCCCCCACTCCGGACCTCGATGGCATGCTCTCGGCGATATCCCGCCTGCCCGGATTCACCACCAAAGCTTGAAACCGACGCAGGGTCCGATAGTTATAGGCAATGCGGCGACCTTCCGCCGCAGGACTGCTATGGAGGCGAGGGTGACCGAACAAAAAGAGACTTCCCCGGGACAGACACCCGAGGCGGACACCACCCTCAGCGCTGAGGGCCATGCCCGCCGTGTCGCCACGCCTCTGACTGAAGCTGAGGATAGCCCGGCAGCGCCGCCGGAAGAACCGCAGGGGCCCGCCCTGCCGGAAGACAGCAAGACCCTGCGGCAGAACGATTTCTCTGCGGGTTCAGATCCTGTCGATATGCCCGCCCCGGACCGCACCGATCCGCTGCCGCCCCCCCCCCTCGCGCCGGAGCCAAAGCGGCGCGGCCCCTTCCTGCCGATCCTCGGCGGGCTGATCGCGGCGGGTATCGGCTATGGCGCGGCGCAATATATGCCCGCAGGCTGGCCGATCGCCGCACAGGACCCCAGCGCCCAGGCTGCGCTGGAAGAGCGTCTGGCCCGCGCAGAGACCGCGCTGTCGCAACTGCCTGCGGCACCCGATACCGCCCCTCTGCTGGCCCGGATCGACGCGCTGGAAGCCGAACTTGCCGCCCGACCCACCGGGGGCGCCGCGGATGAGGGCCGCCTGAACGCGCTTGCCACCGAGATTGAAGAGCTGCGCAACCGCCCGCTCCCCGAGCCGCAGATCCTGACCGAAGGCGGTGCAGATCTGACCGGCGAGATCGCCGCGCTGAAAGCCGAACTGGAAGGGCTGAAAGCCGGACTCGCAGACAGCGGCGAGACCGACAGCCTGCGCGCTGAAATTGAGGCGCTGCGCGCCGCCACCCTGGCCGAGCGCGAAGCGACCGAGGCCCGCGCCGCAGAGCTTGCCCGTGAAGCCGAGACCCGCGCCAGCGCCACCCGCTCTGAGGCGGCGGCGCTGCGGCTGGCCACCGCGATTGATGCCGGCACCTCGCTGGAGGCGGCTTTGCAGGACCTGAGCGCTGCGGGCTTCACCCTGCCGCAGGATCTGCAGGCCAATGCCGCAGGCGTCCGCACCATGGCCGCCCTGCAACAAAGCTTCCCCGAAGCGGCCCGCGCCGCCCTTGCCGCAGAGGCCCGTCCGCCGGAAGGCGCGGGCCTTGGCGACCGTGTCACGGCATTCCTGTTCTCGCAGGCCAATGTGCGCTCGCTGCACCCGCAGGAAGGCACGGATGCCGATGCGGTGCTCTCGCGCATGGAAGCCGCCATCGGGGCCAATAATCTTTCCGCGGCCCTGACAGCGGCCGGCACCCTGAGCCCGGCCGCCGCCGCGGCCCCCGCCATGGCGACCTGGCTCTCCGAGGCCCGCGCCCGCCAGGAGGCTGCCGCTTCTGCGGCCGCTCTCCTTCAGTCTGCTGCGCAGTGAGAGGCCGGATATGCCCTGGACCCTGATTAAAGCGATCCTCTTCTTCGTCATCCTGGCGCTGCTGGCCTGGGTGGCGGCCGCGCTCTCCTCGGCGGAGGGCGGGATCCGCATCGCCATGCTGGGCAAAGAGATCACCCTCGCGCCGCTTCAGGCGGTGATTGCCTCGGTGGTGCTGGTCTTTGGCCTTTGGCTGATGGCGCGGCTCATTGGCCTTCTGCTGGCGGCAGGGCGCTTCTTTGCCGGGGATGATACGGCGCTCTCGCGCTATTTCAGCTCGAACCGCGAGCGGCGCGGGCTGAATGCGCTGTCTGAAGCGATGATCGCGCTGGCCTCGGGGGAGAACCGGGTCGCCATGGCGCGGGCGGAGAAAGCACAGCGCCTGCTGGACCGCCCTGAACTCACCAGCCTCATTGAGGCGGAGGCCGCTCAGGCCGCCGGGGACCGCCCGCGCGCCGAAGCCGCCTACCGCCGCCTTCTGAGCGATGACCGCGCCCGCTTTGTCGCCGTGCGCGGCCTTCTGAAACTGAAGCTCGAGCAGGGCGACACCGAAACCGCGCTGAAGCTTGCCGAAAAAGCCCTCGCCCTGAAGCCGCGGCACAATGAAATGCAGGATCTGCTGTTGCAGCTGCAGACCGGGGCCGAAGACTGGCACGGCGCGCGCGCCACGCTTTCGGCCAAACTCAAAGCCGGGGCGCTGCCGAAGGATGTCTGGAAGCGGAGAGATGCCCTTTTTGCTTTGCAGGAAGCGAAGGTGCTGATCGACGGCGAAAGCTCAATCGAGGCACGGGAGGCGGCGATTGCTGCCAATAAGGCCTCTCCCGATCTGATTCCCGCCGCGGCCATGGCCGCGCGCAGCTATATCGCCGAGGGCAAACCAAAGCTGGCCACCCGGGTGCTGAAGACCGCCTGGGAGGCGCAGCCCCATCCCGAACTCGCCGCCGCCTTTGCGGAGATCGAGCCGCAGGAGAGCCCGCAGGCCCGGGTAAAGCGGTTCCGCACCCTGACGGACCTCCATCCCGATCACGAAGAAACCCGGATGCTGCTGGCAGAGCTTTACATCGCCGCAGAGGATTTCCCCACCGCCCGCCGCGCCCTGGGCGATCTGGTCACCACCCGTCCCATTGTGCGGGTGCTGACCATCATGGCCGCGATTGAGCGCGGCATGGGCGCCGATGATGCCGTGGTCCGCGGCTGGCTGGCCCGGGCGCTTTCGGCCCCGCGCGGGCTGCAGTGGGTCTGCGGCAGCTGCAATACCATCCACGCGACCTGGGTGCCGGTCTGCAACCATTGCGGCGGCTTTGACACCCTGAGCTGGTCCGAGGCCCCCGACAGCGGCACCGCCAGCCCGACCGGCACCGAGATGCTGCCCCTGATCGTCGGCAAACCCGCTCCGCCCGCCGCAGAGGTCTCCGAGGCCGCGACCCTGGAGCCCGCAGAGACTGTGCCCGCGCCTCTCAGCGAAGTCCCCCTGCCCCCGGCGGCAGACCCCGAACCGCAACAGGATCCGGCGAAGGCCACGGCCTCTCCCTTCCTGAGCACCGAGCATGTCACCCCCGAAGAACTCGCCCGCCGCGGTGCATTCTGAGCAAGAGACGGGAAAGTCTGAGAAAAGTGCAAAGCGGGTCGCAAAGCCCGCTTGCCAAGCCCCAAGCCTGCGTGTAAATCCGGCGAAGTATCTGACGCCTCAGGGCCGAAGGTCCGGAAAAGGCGCCGCTGTAGCTCAGCTGGTAGAGCACGTCATTCGTAATGATGGGGTCGGGGGTTCGAGTCCCTTCAGCGGCACCAGTATACTACTGGAATACCAGCAAAAAATGGCCGCCCTTCGGGGCGGCTGTTTTGCTTTTGGGGGTCGTGGAACCACCGTGGAACCAGATTTGAAACGTGGACCCAGACACCTTGTCACGAAAATGTGAAATAGGGTTTGGGGTCATTTTGGCTGGCGCATCGAAAATCCGAGCTTCTCAGCCTGAGGTGCGATTCTGATCGGCACCCCGCGATCATAGGTATGCGTGAAAATGGATGTCCCACATCAGCGGGTAAAACGGCCACCTCTGCGGCGGCTGAGAGTAGGTCTTACAAGGTATCAGAGGTCGAGACACGAAGCGGGCCCAGTTTAGCCCTGGCCCATTCATCCAGAGCCTCTTTCGGGTAGAGCGGCGTGCGGTTCGCCAACTGATAGGCAGGCCCACCACCGCGCGTGGCAAGCGTTGCCAAGGTGGCCGGAGCATAGGGCAAGCCGAACTGGGTTTCGAGGTAACGAGAAGCCTCATCCCGACGCAGGCGCGGCTTGCGGGCGATGATCTCATCCCTTTCGGTTGCCTTGATATGAGCGGGTTCCATTACTCTTCTCCTTCTGAAGGCCCCTCATCTGGGGCGGGTTGGCATGTGCTGATATTGTCGCCCTTGATCGCCCGTGCCCCAAGATGCGGATTTTGGTTGTCCACATAAATCGACAGGGCCTGAGCGGGGGGACATTCTATTTCCGAAGCATTCCCCTATTTTATTTCCCGCGCTTTTCGGTTCTCCCTTTCGCAATCCATATAGATTTTCCGCTCACCACGGCCTGGGCAGATCGACATCCTCGTTGGGCAGATCAGGCTCCTCGCTGCTCGGGAAATAGATTTTCACAAAGGCTTCTGCCGTTTTGCCTGCTTTGCCGATCCGCAGATTGTCGGGCCGAATGAAAACCGAGCTGTCATCACCGAAGCGCATAAAGATTTGAGGCGGACTGGCCTTTGCCCGGATACTCCAATCACCCTCAAGCGAGGCCGCAATACCAGAACAGCGCGCGAGCCATGCGCCGAAGGTCAGTCTAGCTTCAGGCTCAGCACCCTGCTGATCTGCGCCGTCTGTTGCTCCATCCGGCGCGTGCGGTTGGCGATCTCCGTCACCTCCTGCTCCAGGCCCGAGGTCAGGGACTTCACGACCTCCTTCAATTCTGCGATTTCCAGCGAATTCCGCTCCAAAGCGTCCTTCACGCCCAGCAAGATCGTCGCCAAGCGGTCGCCGAGGCTCTCCTTGCCGTCGTCCGGCCTGTTGAGCAGGTGCAAAAGCGGGTGCAGGTCCAGAACATTCTGATCCACCCGTTCCATCTTGGTCAGCAGAACTTTCTGCGGCTCGGGCAACTGCAGCGGCGTGGGGTGTGGTGTCGAGGTCATGAAGGATCTCCATAAGCTTGGGGTGTTGAAGGGCACGTTCAATGAGGGCGTTCTCGATGTGGTTGCGCATGCGGCGCAGGCCGGCGGCAAAGGCAAAGCGGAGCTTGAGGGCGGCGGGCTGCCAAGCCTTGCCGAGCCACCCTCCCCAGAGCGTCGAGGTGCCGTCGCTCCACTGCCAAGATGAGACGCCATGGCCGTTCATGACCGCCTTGGCCTTGAAGCTGCCCATCACTGCATTCAGCCCCTCGAGATTTTCCGGCTGATGCTTAACGAAAGCCTCTGTCAGTTCATCCTTCAGGCGGTTGCGCGGCTCAGACCGGATCCTGCGGGCGGGGACTTGAGGGCTTAGCGTGATGCGGCCATCGTCATAGGGCGGCTCCGGCAGGCAGAGGTGTGTGCAAAGATCACGATGAACTGCGGTGCAGGCCGCCTCCGAGGTGCGAGGCTCCAACCGACGACCGGCAAAATCACTAAGCGCGATGCCCGTATGGACATGGTCGCAATCTTTGTCGGAGTGACGGACCGAGAACCAAGGAGTGGTCTCGCTGTCGATGCCAAGGCCTTTCAGCGCCCGACCCACGATCTTCAGCCACAGCTCGTTGGAGGCCTGCAGCCCCTTTGGCAGGGATAAGATGACATGCAGCAGACCGTCTTTTGGACCTGCCAGGGCCTTGAGCCTCTCTCGCAGTAAACCGGGAGCCAGCACGGGCAATGTCCCACCAAGCAGCTCAGCCCCCTCCCGCATGGTATAGTTCATCAGAACATCGGGATCGGAATGACGTTTGCAGTGCGGGCGCATCAAGACCTCTCCTGCAACGAACTGGTGATCAGAAGGCAGGCCTTGCTAATCTCATCGACGGTCCGGCGGATATCGTCCTCGACCGCGGCGTTCCGGTCATCACCCAAGGCGCTCAACAGGCCATTGCAGAGATGGCCCAAGCGGCCAATGTGGCGCGCGATCGTGTTGAGATCGGTCTCCACCCCGCTCAGTGCCGATGCCATCAGATATGCGGCACGGGTGGCATAGCCCGCATTGATCTGCCGCTCGTCGATCTCCTCCAGCACGTCCAGTTCGACGCGGAATTTGATCTCCTTGGTTTTAGCTTTTGTTGATCCAGACCTCGCGGCCATCTCAGAACCTCCTCACGACGGACGAGGCTCTTGCGGATCGGTCATCTCTCCGCCGCCTCCCTCAATCTACTAGGAAGGATTTCGAAGAGTGCACGTTTTTAGCTGAAAAAATTTTCGATGACCTATCCCGAATATGTGGATAACCCCGAGCGAGGCAGGGAACGGCAGGTTCATGAGGCGAGGATTGCCGAGCATGCCGCCATGAAGGTGTCGGTCTGAGATCCGAGATGTGGCGAACGTCCATGGAAAAATCGCCCGTCATTCTGGGTGAAAATGTCGTTCGTCTGTGCTATGGTGGTTGAGAAGCAGGAGATCATATTCCTCGATCCACCCTGTCTACTGATCCGATCTGCACATTTTCGAATAAGCAAAACGGATCGCGCTTCGAGTTCCCCCTTGCTGATGTGTGTTCGACGTGGAGGGGAATAGGCGCCTCCTGTAAGAACCTAGAGAGAGTGCCCATTTCCATTTGTCGGATTAGGCAGGCCGGTTAGAT
The DNA here is from genome assembly GCF_003863335.1 of Falsigemmobacter faecalis. Taxonomy (GTDB): domain Bacteria; phylum Pseudomonadota; class Alphaproteobacteria; order Rhodobacterales; family Rhodobacteraceae; genus Wagnerdoeblera; species Wagnerdoeblera faecalis. Next base: position 27,906 of record NZ_RRAZ01000006.1, read on the forward strand.
TCCCGAGTTTTCGCAAATGTTGTCGGCTCAAAAGCGCAAGGTTGGGCGGTAAAATCTGCCCCATGGGACGCAAGTTCGAAGTTGAATCGACGCCCTCTTGCTTCTGCCCTTATCAAGCAAAGCCATCTCCCAACTCTTGAGCCAGCTCGCGATCAAGGATGTCGTCACGCCGCGCCCTCATGGCATCAACGATGTCCATACCGTGCAACTCAGCCCCCACGAGGATTAGGTCCAGCAGGGCCCATGGGCTGTCTAGGCGGAAGACGTCGAGATACTCGGCCAAGCGATAGATCAGACTGCCGTCCTCGTTGAACTGGAAAGCGGGATAGAACCACGCCTCCCCACGGTCCAGCGCGAGCACTTCCGCGTTCTCGCGCATCTCGGCAAGCCGCTCGGACGTCAGGCCGAAACGGCCCAACATCTCGGCGTCGTCCAGCATCGGCCCCGCCTTGATGAAAAGCTCGGCCTTATGGCGAACCGCCAAAGCGCGGGCACGAGCGAGTGGATCTTCATTCATCGTCATACCCCTTTGGCGCTCCGATCGCCCCCTGTAGCCTATCACACTCGGTAGCCTCAGCCCGGATAGTCATGCCCGGTCACCGCGATGACGGCAGGCACATAGTTCGGACGACCGAATTGGTCTGCGATGACCGCTGAATGCACGCCATCTTGTTCCATGAGATGGATCACGAGTTGGGTCATCCAGAGAAGGTCATCGGCAGTATAGATACGGACAAAGCGGGTATCGAAACGCGTCGGAATGGTCTCAGGCGAGGCACATAGTTCGTCGATGCTGATCCGCCCATCCTCGGCGCGGGCCAAACGGCGCGCCTCGGCCCGCCACTCAGGATCATGCTGCTCTGGTGGGACGGCCCGGCTGATACTCGTCCGGCGCGGCGTCTGGCAGAGGACCAACTTCACCGCAAGGTCCCACAAGAGTTTCACAGGGAAGTCGATCCCCTCTTCGATATGGCTCATCGTCCGCTCCTAAGTTTATCTATTTTTTAGATAATCTGAAATTCAGGTCAAGGTGCTTTCGTTTGCAGCGCGAGCCTCCATGACCAAGACCATCCACAGCCCCGGCCAGAAGGCCCTGATCGAAGCCCTCACCAATGCTCGGAAAGAGGCTGGCCTGTCGCAGATGGCGCTCGCTGAACGCCTGCACTGCCACCAATCCATGATCGCGCGGATCGAGAGCGGTGAGCGGCGTATCGATGTGGTGGAGTTGGTGGTGCTGGCGCGGGCCATTGGGGTAGACCCGAGCGCGATCCTGCAAGCAGTTGCGACCAAGGTCGACGCCCAGCAAAAGATGTGATGCGAGTATAAGCCTCAGCTTCTGGAAGCGCTCTTCGCAAATTAGAATTCGATGATCGCAAGTGGGCTGCCCCTAGAGGGCAGGAGGTGCCGATCTGAGCCAGATCGGTAGGAAAAAGAATAGGCACCATGGCGTAGTGTGTATGGTGCCTCGTGGCATTTAAGGTGCGTGTGCCGTTGGCATCGAATACGTCTAGGGGTGTAAGGTCTTGTCGCTTCATCCGTCCGCCCCGTCGGCTGAGAGGCTTGCGTAGCAGAAGATGCACCGTGCGATGGGTTTAGAGAATTTTAGAAACTCTCTGGAAAAACTGACTTCACAGCATACTTCATACAAGCTATTGCTTGCAAAACGATGGGCAAATCATGACAGTCTCCAAATCTGACCCCTTAAGCGGCCCGATTCCGGATCGTGTTCACCTGCCAAGCTCGCCACTGGTGCGTGTTCTCGCCCAAGTGAAGTTTACTCGCATCGCAAAAATTTCTGATGAGCGCTACATATCGGACTTCCAGGAGGCAATTCGGGCCGATCTGCCTCACTTCGAGGCGGATACCGTCCACAACTTGGATATTCAGATTAACGGCGCTGAGATCACCCCTCGGCAAGCAACCACCGTGGTGTGGAGGTTCTTCGACCCATCGAGAATTCATCGACTAACGTTAGCGCCAGACGCGCTGACACTGGAAACGACAGCATACACTACTCGACAAGATTTCCTTGGCCAATTTTCAGCATATTTGAGCTGTTTGGCCGATACAATTCGCCCGAGCCTGATTGATAGGCTCGGCGTTCGCTATGTTGATAGGATATCTGACCCTAAAGACTTATCCAATTTGGCGGCATTGCTTCGGCCTGAGCTTGCGGGTGTGCTTCAGCCTCAGTTGCTAAATAAAGTCGAAGTTTCCATGACCGAGATTTCTGCGGTAACTAGCGAGGGCAAGTTAGTCGCCCGATACGGCTTACTTCCTGGCAACACAAGCCATGATCCGGAAATGCTTCCGCCCTCTTCGGAGCGCAGTTGGGTTTTAGATATTGATTCATCGACATTGCGTCTCTCAGGCATGCCATTCGACACAGCCCAACTATATGCAGAGCTGGACAGTTTGGCGGGGCGTGCATACTCTTTCTTCCGTTGGGGCGTGACAGAAGAATTCTTGAACAGATTTAAGGGAAATTGATATGCTGAACACGGCTAGGTTCCCTTTTACTGCCGCTAGCGCCGTGGTTGTATCGATGCTGGCGCCACTGGAGTTCGCTCAGGCTCAAGTCGATGCTTTTCAAGTCGAGCCAGAGAGATCATTTAAAAGCTCGCCAAGCTTGCGTCTTTCCGGCGGTGAACTCCAAGTTGCCGCTTGGAGGCAGGGCTTGCTCACAAGCAGCAGCGCAAACTCTTCACAATTAACGTTTGAACTTGCAGAAAAGCAAGTAGCGACCGAACACACACCCGTGGAAATGATACAATCATTCCGCAAGCTTTCCGGTTTGACTTGGGCGCAATTGGCGGGGATATTTCATGTGTCTTCCCGTAGCCTGTTTATGTGGGCTGAAGGAAGGCCGATATCAGCAGGTCATCAACAAGCTCTAGCTCAATCACTGGCTGCGCTAAATTTCGTTGATCGCGGGTCTGACGAAGACAATCGCAATTTGCTTCTCTCAGATGCAGGCAACGGCATCACTTATTATCAGCTACTGGAAAACTCTAAATACGAAGAGTTTACCACCCTAGCCGGCCCAGGAAACAAGCGCGAACCGTTAATTAAAAAGTTGAGCAAAGAGGCTGAGGCGCATAACGCTCCTAAGAACTTGGCTGTCGATTTTTCCGGCATTAGTGAAGAAATACTTGATCAAGATAGCCTGCGTCCTGAGCCGACAAAATTGCGGCGAGTTAAGACACGCAAAATGACCGGATAAAGGAAACATTCTTGTCAGACGCGCCCACCGAGGAACTGCTAGCCAAACTATCCCAATGGCAACAAGGTGATTTCGTATTAGATGTTGGTAGTTTTATCTTCCGAGATCAGGAAAATTTCGATGATTCTGGCGAGGGAGATGGTGGAGTGGTGGCGGATGATGCTGTCATCGGTTTCGCTGTAGTTTCTCAGACTTGTGAGGTAGCTAGGGCGCCTAATGTGGTGCCCTATGTTACGCTTTGCCCATTGATAAAAATTGACGATAAGCGGCTAGAAGATCTTAATAAAGGGCATGCGCCGCGTTACGGACTCTTGGAAAACACACCAGAAAACGTTGTGGTTGATTTCACGAGAACAATGTCGATCAGTAAAAGTCTTTTGACAACCTGGGAGCCCACCAGGGGCTGCCCGGAAATGAAGCAGCAAACTGAGTTCGCTCGTTCTCTTGAGACATTCTTCGGTCGATATGCTTTCCCAGAAGAATTTGTGGATTCTTTGAGATCATTCAGGAAGTCAATCACCGAGACCTATGGCAGAGAAGCTTCTGATTTTGGGAAAGCTATTCGCTCACTTCGAGAGCTGAGAGTTCTACCTCACAATGATTGGTTTTCTAAGGATTCTATCGAGGTGACTTTTATTGCAATATTGCTCGACGAAGCTGATCGCGAGCTAAAAGATAAAGGTATGATCTTCAAGCTATTAAGTGAAAAGATCCAGAGTATTAAATGGCAAGCGCCTTTCTCCATTAATGAACGGCCGCTCGACGTGATTACGTTGGGGGCTCTATCTGCATTGGAATACCTTGGTTCTTATCGCTTGGATGTTAACTCCCTATCCTTTGCTCGTCGCTACAAGCGGCCTACTGAGTAGGTGTTCAATCCCGGCTTCAGGGGACGCGGCCACGCAGCACTCATGCCAACCGTCCGCAAAGGGCAGAAAGCACCCGAAGGGGCCTATGACTGCCCTTACCTGCTCAGGGCCTCCGCCAAGTGCTCGAAGATAGGAGGCGTTGCCTGGCTGAGGTTCAGACGTATGATGCCTACCGCCGTTCTGTAGCTGCTAAATACGTTGCCGGGAGGAAAAGATTTCTACTCCTCCTCCACCTCATAGAGTTCATCCTCAATCATCTCTCCCGCCAATGCCCGGGAAATAGTCTGCGACACGAGGTTCGCCGCCATGACAAGGCTTCGATCCGCCACACGGGCATAGCGCGAGGTCACCGTGTGGTTGCCGTGCCCCAAAAGGCCGCCGATAGTAAGCTCCCTGAACCCCATGGTAGCGGCGACGGAGGCGAAGGTATGGCGCAAGGTGTGGGGCGTCACTCCTTCGATGCCGGCCTTAGCGCAGACCCGCTTTAGCGTCCTCGGCAGGCCAACGAAGTGACCATCGCCGCGCAGGGCAGGAAAGTTCCACCTGTTATTTCCCCGAGGCAGAGCCTCGAACGCCGCCTTCCCAATCGCACGCGTTTGCGCGCCGGTTTTAGTCTCGGGCAGATTGATCGTCCCACGGCTCGGAATACAGAAGCCCGGCTGCATCGTCAGCGCTTCGTTGCGGCGCATTCCCGTCAAAAGGAGAAAGCGGATAGCTGCGATACCGACCTCGCATTCTTCGGGGCTGTCATCCAGTGCGGTGCCAAGAATGCGAAGCTCTTCAAAAGACAGATCGCGCTTCCGCTTGCCAATCGCTGCCTTCTTGACCTTCGCCGCGACATTACGCTCCACCACATCCAAATTGACCGCGTGGTTCAGCATCGCCCCAAGCACGACCACAGCGCGGGTTGCAACACCCTTACCTCCGGTGGTCGCACCAGAACGCCCTTCGCGCTTTTTGGCGGTCTTCCCGTTCGTGATATCTGCCTGCATCTTAGTCACATCGAGATGGCGCAGGCTTTCCACCTTACGATCGCCGATCAGAGGCAGAATATGCACGCGGATTTGACTTTCATTGGAAAGGTAGGTGTTCAATTTCCAATTTCTCTTTCCCTCGGCGATATAGCTGTCGGCCAGTTCGCGCACGGTCATCGCCCCCCGCTTACTCTGCCGATCGTCAGAGGGATCGCCACCTTTCGCAACCTCGCCCAAGGCAGCCACTGCGAGCTTCCTCGCCTCATCGGGAGTCAGAGTGCCAACCCTGCCCAGAGACATTTTGCGAGACTGCCCCACCAAAGTGCGATACTTTACGATGTAGCTCGCTTTTCCGCTGGGCAGCATCCGGACCCCGAATCCGATCAGGCTCGAGTCCCAAAGATAGGTTTCCCGATCCGGGTTGGGGACCAGTTCGGCAAGTGCAGTTTTCGTGATTTTAGGCATCTCACTCTCTCCGCTCTCTTGGTTCCGTGGAACCAATCTGGAACCAGAACTGGTCAAACAGGCGCTAAGCCCTGCAAAGCCAGTCCAACGACATGAGTGAGATTAGCATACTAGATTCAAAGCCTTACCCATCCCGGACAAAGACGAGCAGCCCCGAACAAAGCCGCGAAAATCTAATGAAGCATGTTTCGTAATGATGGGGTCGGGGGTTCGAGTCCCTTCAGCGGCACCACTTTCCCTCGGGAGAGGGGAAATTCCAGAAAAAACAGGCGGTTTGAGAGAGATCTCTACCGCCTTTTTGCTGTTTTCTGACCAGATTGACAGTGTATCCCGTCAACACGCGGCTGGCTGGCGCAGAAGCGCTTGTCGCCGTCATCCTCCTTTGGGTTGATGCCCCCGCTTTCTTCTTATGGCGAACATGATCGCTTCAATTTCGGATCCCGACTTCCACGGCCTGGAGCCCAGGCTCACACGACACGATCCGATTGCAGAGCAGCTTGAGACGGTTCATCTGAGATAGGATGCGACTTCGGAGATGACAGCCTTTCCACCACGTCCACAGCAGGCGCCGAACGCTGTGCTGCCTGCAAAGTCCCGTGGCGTGAGAGAGCTGCGGGGCGCTACATTTCCCAGTCTGCCGTGGCGACGGATCGGGGTGATGGGCCGGACGCCTCACAAGAGGGATGCGGGGAGGCGCCAGCAATCACTGATACATGTCGGCGGGGGGCGGATCCGGTCGCAGAGCCCTGTCACCTTCACCTTGGGAGGTGAGGTCAACCGCCCGAATGTTTTCAGCGGCAACACGCAACGCGGGATCAGCCTGCGTGAGTTACCTCTGCGTGTGGCGCCGTGATCTTACGCCAGGCTCTCCCCTTCGCCACGCAACCGGATCCCGGGCAGCCCCCCAGCGGGTTCAGAGGCCCTCCGGACTGTCGGCAGGAGATCAGAGCCATAATCCGGGTCGGGCGACTGCACAGTGTGGACTGGTCCGGATCTTCCAGGCCAATCTGGCTGGCACCGGGGCGAACACTCCGGCGCTACGGCAGCGCGAACGAGACCTCCGGCGTCAGACATGCCTGGGCAGTATCTTCGCAACACGTCTCAGGAGGACCGCGTTTTGTGTCCGGGCGGCATGGCCGCAAGGCTGAGGGTCGAGCCAGACCGGCAGGGAGCCTCTCCGCTTCAGAGGCGCACGACAGCCCGATCAGTCCGATGTACGCCAGCGGGATGCCAGAAAGGTCACGCAGGAAGGAACAGCGCAACGGCCCCCGACAGCGCACTTCTGCTGCCCTGACGCAGCGAGACCTTGACTTTTGCGGCCCGAGACCTCAGGTGAAGGGCAGTCGCCGTGATCCGTGCCGCGTGAGTACGAAGGATCCGCCGACCTCAGGTTCCCAAAATCACGCAGGGGCACCGATCCGGCACGGTCATGCGCATAAGGCGCGTGTTCGCGGATTGCCGGTGGCCCTGACGAACGGCCCTCTCTCAGAGGGCCGGAACCGGATGTATTTATGACGACTTTTGCTGACCTCGGCCTTGAGCCGAGCCTTCTCAAAGCGCTTGAGAAACTGAACTTTGACCAGCCGACCCCGATCCAGGTTGAGGCGATCCCGCTGATCCTGAAGGGTCACGACCTGATGGGTCTGGCGCAGACCGGCACCGGCAAGACGGCGGCCTTTGGCCTGCCGCTTCTGAACCGTATCCTCGACCTCGGCCATCCGCCGAAGCCGCGCACCGTGCGCGCGCTGATCATGGCACCGACCCGTGAGCTGGTGGTGCAGATTGCTGATAACCTGAAGCTTTTCACCCGTGGCACCTCTGTCAAAGTGCAGACCGTCATCGGTGGCGCTTCGATCAACAAACAGGTTGAGGGTCTGGCCCGTGGCGCGGATGTGCTGGTGGCAACGCCCGGCCGTCTGATCGATCTGCTGGAGCGCAATGCGCTGAGCCTGACCGAGACCGGCTATCTGGTGCTGGATGAAGCGGATCAGATGCTCGACATGGGCTTCATTCATCTGCTGCGCAAAATCGCGCGCTACCTGCCCCATGGCCGTCAGACGCTGATGTTCTCGGCCACCATGCCCAAGCTGATTGATGAGCTGGCGCGCGAATATCTGCGCAACCCGAAGAAAGTGGCCGTCAACCCGCCGGGTAAGACCGCTGACCGGATTGAGCAGAAGGTGCATTTCACCACCCAGGGTGACAAAGCCAAACTGCTGGAAAGCTATCTGCTGCAGCACCAGGGCGAAGCGGCTCTGGTCTTCGGGCGCACCAAACACGGCTCGGAAAAGCTGATGAAGCTGCTGTGCTCCTGGGGTTTCAAAGCCGGCTCGATTCACGGCAACAAAAGCCAGAACCAGCGCGACCGCACGCTGACCGCCTTCCGTACCGGTGAGATCGACGTTCTGGTGGCGACCGATGTGGCTGCGCGCGGGATTGATATTCCGCTGGTGCGTCACGTTTACAACTACGACATGCCGAATGTGCCGGATAACTATGTGCACCGCATTGGCCGGACCGCTCGTGCGGGGGCTTCGGGCAAGGCTGTGGCTTTCTGTGCTCCGGCGGAGATGGAAGAGCTGCGCGCGGTTGAGAAGGTCATCGGCGATGCGCTGCTGATCGCAGGCGGTCTGCCGCATCTGGAAAACGGCTTCAACAACCGTCCCTCGCACCAGCCGCGCCGCCCGGGGCAGGACAAAACCCGTCCGCAAAAGCCGCGTGGCCCGCGTCCGGAAGGTGCTGAAGGTCAGCCGCGCAAGCCGCGCGGTGAAGGCGGCGGTCGTGCTGCCTTTGGCGAGAAAGCGCCCGCCCGGAGTGAGGGCCAGCGTCCGTCGAAGCCCGCCCGCGGCGCCGGTGGTGAAGCCGCACCGCGCCGTAATGGCCCGGGTGGCAAGCCCCAGGGCCGTCCGGGTGGCGGTGGCCGCCCGCAGCGTCGTGCGCCGCGCGACTGAAGCCTCGCCTGATCAAAAAAAGCGGGGAGGGCTGTCTGCCCTCCCCGCACCCCTCCCGAGAGTATTTTTAAAAAGCCAAAGCTCAGTGAGCTTCTGACCAGTTCTGCCCGATCCCCGCATCGACGATCAGCGGCACATCGAGGTGAACAGCGGGAGCGGCGGCGCCCTCCATCACGGCTTTGACCACTTTGATGACCGCCTCTTCGGCGCCTTTTTCCACCTCAAAGAGAAGTTCGTCGTGGACCTGCAGCAGCATTTTTGCGGGCAGATCTTTGATGGCCTCCGGCATGCGGATCATGGCGCGGCGGATGATATCGGCGGCTGAGCCCTGGATCGGCGCGTTGATGGCTGCACGTTTGGCAAAGCCTGCGCCGGGGCCTTTGGCGTTGATTTCGGGCGTGTTGATTTTGCGGCCGAAGAGCGTCTCGACGTAGCCTTGTTCTTTTGCCTCGGCGATGGTGCGGTCCATATAGGTGCGGATGCCGGGGAAGCGCTCAAAGTAGCGGTCGATAAAGCCCTGGGCCTCCGCCCGCGGGATGCGCAGGTTGCGCGCGAGGCCAAAGCCCGAGATGCCATAGATCACGCCGAAGTTGATGGCCTTGGCCTGGCGGCGGATCATCGGATCCATGCCCTCAATCGGGACGCCGAACATCTCGGAGGCGGTCATGGCGTGGATGTCATGGCCGTCGCGGAAGGCCTGCTTCAGGGCCGGGATATCGGCCATATGGGCGAGGATGCGCAGCTCGATCTGGCTGTAATCGAGCGAGATCAGGGATTTCCCCTCAGGTGCCACGAAGGCGGCGCGGATGCGGCGGCCTTCTTCGGAGCGGACGGGGATGTTTTGCAGGTTCGGATCGGTTGACGACAGCCGCCCCGTCACAGCGCCCACCAGCGAGTAAGAGGTATGAACGCGGCCGGTTTCACGATTGATGTGATCCTGAAGCGCATCGGTATAGGTGGATTTCAGCTTGGAAAGCTGGCGCCAGTCGAGGACGCGGGCGGGCAGATCGTGGCCTTCAGCGGCAAGATCCTCAAGCACCTCGGCACCGGTGGCATAGGCGCCGGTTTTGCCTTTCTGGCCGCCCGGCAGGCTCATCTCATCAAAGAGCACTTCGCCGAGTTGTTTGGGCGAGCCCACATTGAAGCTGCGCCCGGCCAATTGGTGGATTTCGGCCTCAAGCCCGGCCATCTTCTGCGCGAAGGCATTGGACATGCGCGAAAGCACGTCGCGCTCAACCAGAACGCCGGCGCGTTCCATATCGGCGAGGACCTGGACCAGGGGGCGCTCCAGGGTTTCATAGACGGTGGTGACACGCTTGACATGCAGTTCGGGGCGGAATTTCTGCCACAGGCGCAGGGTGACATCGGCGTCTTCCGCCGCATATTTCACCGCCTCATCGACCGGCACGCGGTCGAAGGTGATCTGCGATTTGCCCGAGCCGAGCAGGCTTTTGATCGGGATGGGTCTATGGCCGAGGTGCTGTTCGCTCAGCACATCCATGCCGTGGCTGTGAAGACCCGCGTAGAGCGCCGAGCTCATCAGCATGGTGTCTTCGATCGCCGTGACGCTGAGGCCAAGGCGGGCAAAGATTTTGACGTCATATTTGGCGTTCTGGAAAATCTTTGAGACGGAGGGATCGGCCAGCAGCGGCTTCAGAAGCGCGAGGGCTTCGCCCATATCCATCTGCCCTTCGGCCCGCGCGGTGCCGCCGAAGAGGTCATTCTCGCCGCTGATATGATTGAGCGGGATATAGGCGGCTTTGCCGGGTGCCAGCGCGAGGGAGACGCCGACCAGATCGGCCACCATCTCATCAAGCGCGGTGGTCTCGGTATCGACGGCGACATAGCCCTGTTCGCGGGCCCCGGCGATCCATGTCGACAGCGTTTTCGCATCGCGGATCGCGGTATAGGTCGTGGCGTCGAAAGGCACATCTGCCTTTGGGGCGGCCATTGGCGCCGCGCCGGATGCGGGCGGCGGCGCGGCAGCGGGAGCCTCGACTTTGAACTTATCGGCGATGCGTTTGGTCAGGGTGCGGAATTCCATGCGGTTCAGGAATTCCACCAGAACCTCCGGCTCGGCATCGCGCTGCTCCAGCGCGTCGAGCGAGACGTCGAGATCGGCATCATCTTTCAGCGTGACCAGGTCACGCGAGAGGCGGATCTGATCGGCATTCTCAATCAGGGTCTGGCGGCGTTTGGGCTGTTTGATCTCGCCCGCGCGCGCCAGCAGCGTGTCGAGATCGCCGTATTCCTGGATCAGCATGGCCGCGGTTTTGAGGCCGATCCCGGGCGCGCCCGGCACGTTATCGACCGAATCGCCCGCAAGGCTTTGCACGTCGATCACCCGCTCGGGGCCGACGCCGAATTTGGCGAAGACCTCATCGCGGGTGATGCGCAGGTTCTTCATCGGGTCCAGCATCTCGACCCCGCCGCCGACCAGCTGCATCAGGTCTTTGTCAGAGGAAATGATGGTGACACGGCCGCCGGCTTCACGCCCCTGACGCGCGAGGGTGGCGATGATGTCATCGGCCTCCAGCCCCTCGGTCTCAAGGCAGGCAAGGTTGAAGGCGCGGGTGGCTTCGCGGGTCAGGGCGAACTGCGGGCGCAGATCCTCAGGCGGCGGCGGGCGGTTGGCTTTGTAAAGCGGGTAGATGTCATCGCGGAAGGTCTTTGAGGAAAAGTCAAAGACCACAGCAACATGGGTCGGCGCATCTGAAGATGTGCCGTTTCCTTCCACATAGCGCGCGATCATATTGCAAAAGCCCGCCACGGCCCCGACCGGCAGGCCGTCGGATTTGCGCGTCAGCGGCGGCAGCGCGTGATAGGCGCGGAAAATATAGGCCGATCCGTCGATCAGATGCAGGTGATGGCCCTTGCCGAATGCCATGGCGCGCGCTCCTTCAAAGGGACCGGCGGAAGCCGCCGGACCGGTTGTCTTTAAGGGCTGAACCTACAGCCAGCGCGGTCCTGGTGCTACCCCAGAAGGTCGCGCGCGACCTGGTGGAAAAGCCGCACGCCAGGCTCAATGACCGCATCGGGGAACATATAATCGGGGTTGTGCAGGTTCGCCGTCTCATAGCCGGAGCCGAGCCGGAACATCGCCGATTTTGCCCCCGCACGGCTGCCAAAAAGGCCGAAATCCTCAGAGCCGCGCATCGGGAACTGCCCGTCACACCGCACCACACCCGCAGTCTCAGCGGCCGCGATGATGCGGGCTGTTGCCTCCGGGTCATTGGTGCAGGCATTGAACACATCGTGATGGCTGAACTCTGCGCTCAGGCCGGTGGCGCTGGCCTCAGCCTCAACGGCGGCGATGACGGCCTGCAGCAGATCCTCCATGGCCTCATCGCGCACGCAGCGCAGGGTCATCCACAGTTCGGCGCGGCCGGGGGTGATGCCAAAGGCCTCTTCGCCCATTTTGGCATGGGTCACGGTCACCAGGCGGAAGTCTCCGTCCAGATGATTGCTGCCCGGACCCATCTCCATCACACGCGGGATCAGCCGCGCCAGCGACAGCGCGGGCGAGAGCGCAAACTCCGGGGTGGAGGCATGGGAGGTATGCCCGGTCAGCACCACCTTCAGCCCGCGCGAGGCGCAGTTCGCGTCGCCCGCCTCAATGGCAAAGGTCCCGAGCGGCGTGCCGGGGAAGTTGTGCAGCGAGAAAGCCCAGTCGGGTCTGATCGCCGCAAAGGCAGGATCAGCGATCACCAGCGCGGCCCCCGAGCCGTCTTCTTCGGCGGGCTGATACATCAGCACGATACGCCCTTTGGCGGGCGGACGCCGCGAGATCAGGCGGCCAAGGCCGGTCAGGATCGCCATATGGCCATCGTGGCCGCATTGGTGCCCCTTGCCGGGGATCTCTGAGGCGAAGTCCGCGCCGGTCAATTCCTCAATCGGCAGCGCGTCAAGCTCGCAGCGAAAGAGCACCGTCGGCCCCGGTTCCGCGCCTTCAAAAACCGCAGCCACCCCGTGACCGCCGAGCCCCGTGAGAAGCTGCGACGGGTTCAGCGCCGACATGGCTTTGCGGATTTCTTCTGCCGTCCAGGCCTCTTCGCCCGAGACCTCCGGATGGCGGTGCAGGTGGTGGCGGAATTCGGTCAGTTCGTGAATGTCGCTGTTGCTCAGCATGGCTCCCCCCTCAGGGCGTCTTCAGATGCCGGGGTAACCCCGGGTTATCGCCCGCCCGTGCCAGAAGGCCGGTGCCGGGCTCAGATACCGATGCCTGCGATCGCCGCTGTGCCCCTTCAGGCGGCGCGGATCCCGGGCACTGACGGATACCACCATGCGCGCGGTCCGGTCGCAATGACAGAAAATGCGCGGCGGGCAGAGCGTCTCCGCCCGGTCCTGCCCAGGAAAGCGGCTGAGGGCGGCCTCCCTGCACAGACCTCAGCACGAAGCGGGAGGTTCGCCCCCTCACGCCCCCCCCAGGTCCGATATCCGGTGCGGTGCCCCGGGCTTCAATCTTCCTGCCAGATCACATGTGCCGCGACCTGCGCGGTCTGCGCCGCCGGTATGTCCCCTGATGGACAGGCGGGGTTTTGCGTCAGAGAGGCGGCCTTTCGCTTGCACGGCGCAAAGGGCGCGGCCATGTTCGGTGGCACTGCAAAACATGAGGGGGGAAAGATCATGAAACTGGAGGTCAGCGGGAAAACCGCTTTGATTACCGGGGCATCGGGTGGCCTTGGCGCACATTTCGCGGAAGTGCTGGCTGCGGCAGGCGCCAAGGTAACGCTGTCTGCGCGGCGGGCGGACAGGCTTGCGGATGTCACGGCGGCACTTTGTGCAAAGGGTTATGAGGCGGATGCCGTCGATCTCGATGTCACCGATGAGGCGAGCGTCACGACACTTTTTGCGCAGCGCTCTTTTGATATCGTGATCAACAACGCCGGGATTTCAGGCGAGGGCATGGCCATAGACATGCCCGCCGCAGACTTCGATCAGGTGATCAGCACCAATCTTCGCGGCAGTTTTCTGGTGGCACAGGCGGCAGCGCGGGCGCTGAAAGAGGCCGGAAAACCGGGCTCGATTGTGAATATCGCCTCGATCCTGGGGCTGCGCGTGAGCGGCGGTCTGGTCGCTTATACGGCCTCAAAAGCGGCTGTGGTGCAGATGACGAAGGCCATGGGACTTGAGTGGGCGCGCTATGGGATCCGGGTGAACGCGCTTTGCCCCGGCTATATCGAGACGCCGATCAATGCGGAATTTTTCCACACCAAGCCCGGCCTGGCCCTGATTTCACGCATCCCACAGCGCCGCCTGGGCCAGGAGAGAGAGCTTGACGGGGCCTTGCTGCTTTTGGCCTCAGAGGCGGGCAGCTACATCACCGGCACGACCCTTGCGGTGGACGGTGGCCACCTCGTTTCGGGCCTCTGAAGCGGCCACGGGTGTCAGGGCTTTGCGCTGACGCCCGTCTTTCGGGGCGACGTTCGGTTGCAGATGCCCGGGTGGCGCGGGCTGAGAGCGTGGATCAGCAGGGCTCTGCCAGACGAATCCGGCCAGGCTCTCAGTGATGATTGCCTCCGGCCTTCTGTCATTTTTCGCGGGACAGCCGATGTGCAGCGAGGTCCCAGGGAAACCGTTTACGCGATGAATTTCAATCTCACACACGCACGTCTCTGAGCTTAGGCGGTATGGGCCAGATTGAGACCGCCTGGAAAGGTCATGCCTCAGATATGCACTGCCCGCCACCAGCCGCCGCATCTGACCTCACCAGAACTAAACCGCGCGAGACCGGCCTTCTGACGTGGCCTGCTTTGGACAGACCAAAGACTGAAGCCATCCGCCCAGGGAGGGCGGTAAGGCAGCAGCGCGCATCCTGTACCCCCCTTCAGCAGGATCGATGCCCCCGGTGATCGGGCAGATTGGGCAGCAGAGATCGGCCACGCATGCCCGGCCATGGGTTCAAATGCACTGACGTCGCCCGTGGCAGGTCCATCTCCGGAGGGCCTGTGCCACTCACGCCTGCGAGTCGCTCCTGTTTGCGGGCCGGCCACTTACTCATCGCCACGAAACGGATCCCGGTGCTGCAGACCCGCCGTTTCCAGGACCCATCGTAGCCGGCCCGGTTCGACATGTGATCGCCGCAGGCACCGGCTTCAGGCTTGCTGGAAAGAGAGCATTGAAAATGACAAATCTTCTGCGTTGCCCCTGCAACGCGCCTGCCATCACAGGATTGCTGCGAACGGCGCAGTGCCAGCCATACCTCCAGCCACCATCCACCGATGGGCCCAAAGCGCGCAACGAGGCCTGCAGACACCCGCGCGCCTCGGCCGCCCACCTTGGCGAAACCTGAGCCAATACCATCACCGCAGCCGGGTCGGGGCGAAGATGACCTGCATCCCACAGCCTGGACAGTGCCTCATGGCCCGAGCCTGCGGCAGACAGGTTGCCGAATTGCAAATTCGCGCAGATCATACCTCACCGGATGGTGTGGATCAGGCGGCCGTCAGCTTCATCCTCCGCTTCGGTTTGCGGACCCGGAACCGAGGACGCCCTGGATGACCCTCCGCGCATTCGTTGAAAAGAGCGCAGAGGCCGGCCTTTTGCGCGAAACCACCGAGCGCCTTATGGCGCTGATGGTGGGCGCAAATACCAATGCCAATACGAAGAGAAATCTGCGCAGCCAGCGCAGAGCTAAAGATCCCGCGGGGCGGACGGGCTCTGTGTGCCGCCCTTCCCTGATCCGCGCCGCTCTGTGCAGCAGGCGCTGACAGAGGTGTTCCGGGGGACGTATACGCATGGATGTCGACGCGTTTCATGGATGTTCCGGCGCAGGGCATGGGTGGCCCCGACATTTTCAAAAGCCATGTCGGCTGACTGTGCGAAGATCTTGATGAACGGGTTGATGCCTTCCCCGAACGCCCCCATGACGGGGAATGGCTCTGAATGGACGCCAGCGACCTGATGGTGCAGCAGGCACCAACACTGATGGTCGGCGCGAAAAGCCTGTCATGCCAATCGGCGCATCCGGGGCTGGAGATTTCCGGGCCTTCCTGCGCGGCCTGATCCGGCGCGAAGCCCGTCATCAGCGCTGCGCAGAAGGGTATTTCGGCCACGATTTCGCGCATGGTTTCAAGCAGCTGGCAGAGATGCTGAAGCCATACTCCGCGCAACGCCCTGCCTCATACCGGTCAAGACAGCCGTGGCATTTCGTCGTTGCTGCATCTGCTCGCGACCAGGGCCCTGTGGCCTGTCATGGCTGATCAGATATGGGGTAAACTTCCTGACCTGCCCGTGCATGTGGATGCGACCGGGGAAGGTATGCGGGCCTTTGTGCCCTTTACGGCCCGGCATCGTGCGACAGTGAACCCGATCAAACGGCTGAGCGGCGAAAGCAAGGGCCGCACAGATGTGATCGGGATCTTTCCCACCGAGGCTTTCATTCGGCGCCTCGCTGGCGCGCTCCGGATGAAGCAGAGAGCCGAATGGAGCTTTCTGCGCGGCAGATACAGAACGCCGGCCCCGATCCGCGGGGATCCCTTGCAGCCTGCCAGTTGCGCAGAGAGGCTGATCCGCTCGGACCGCGCCCGCGCCACAGGCCTGTCACACATGACCCCACAATATGCCCTTAACCGTTTCACAGCCCTCGGAACGCCGATCCAAGCGCCCGGGGCATGACATCAGAAGGGAAGGCGACCGTCTGGTTAAAACCAAATTATGCAGCAAAGCCGGGCAGAAGCGTCACGGCACCAGAAGCTCAATCGCCTCTTCATCGATCCGCCCTGCCGCCAGCCCCGCTCCCTCCAGCAGATCACCGCGCAGAAGTGCGAACTGGATGCGGCCGGGGCTGAGTTCGATTTCACACTGCGGCTCCGTCAGCATATGCCATAGCTCCGGCGGAAGCCGCACCCGTCGCCCCTCGGCCCGAAAACGCCACATGCGCCCGTCATCGCTGACGCGGATCACCCCGCCTTGGGGCAAGGCCGCTTCAAGACACAAAAGCGCCAGGCAGGCCCGCCGGGCCTTCGACCGTGAACAGGGCGCGCCGGGCTGCCAGTCAATGCGGATGCGCCCACCCTCAGCCCAGGCGCTGACGAGAGCTGACAACTCCGCCTGCCCCATCAACTGCCCCTCACCGGCAATGCCGAAGGCGAGGCGCAGAAAAAGTGTTCGCGCATTGGCGCTGCGGATCGAATCGGCAATCAGCTGCAGTTCCGGCGGCAGCGGCGGGGCCATGGTCAGCTGTAAAAGCTCCACCCCATTGCTGATCGCGCCGAGAGGCGAGATAAGATCATGACAGATCCGCGAGGCGATCATGGCTGTCAGGTCATGGGTCGTCGCGCTCATCTTACCCTCTGATGTGACGGAGCCCCGCCATGCGAAGCCTGAATGACATGCTTGAACCCGGCATGCTGGTGAAGAACCCCGCTCAGCCCGACTGGGGGCTGGGGCAGGTACAGTCGAATATCGGCGGCAAAGTCACCGTGAACTTTGAGAACGCCGGAAAAGTCGTGGTGCAGTCTGAACGTGTGGCCCTTGAACCGGTGTGGAACACCTGAAGCCAGCATCGCCATAAACAGTTAACGGCGCGTAAAGATTTATCCGCCCGTTACGGGACTTTATTTGCAACTTACCCGCTGCGGGTTAAAACCTGTTGACCGGCCCTGCCCGGACCGACCCCGAACGTTAAAGGCCTCATGAGCATTTCCGAACCGCAGTTCAGCCTCCGCCTTGCGCGGGACCTCCGCGACCTGCAGGCCGCACAGCGCCTGCGCTATGAGGTCTTTGTCGAAGAGCTTGGCGGCACCGGCCCGCTGGTGGATCACGAAAACCGGCTTGAGGCCGATGAGTTCGATCCCTTCTTTGACCACCTTCTGCTGATCGACGCCCGTCGCGATACGGAAGAATTTCCCGGTGTTGTAGGGGTTTATCGCCTCCTCACCGCTGAGAAAGCCGCGCAGATGGGGCGGTATTACTCAGAGGGCGAATATGATCTGAGCCCGCTGAAATCCTCGGGCCGCAGGCTGGTTGAGCTCGGCCGCTCCTGCGTGCATCGCGATTACCGGGGCGGCAGCGCGATGCTGCAGCTTTGGAACGGGCTCGCGGAATATGTGCTGGAGCGCGATATTGAAGTGATGTTCGGAGTGGCCTCCTTCCACGGCACGGATCCGCAGGGGCTGCAGCAATCGCTGTCCTGGCTGCACCATATGCACCTTGCCCCGCCGGATCTGCGCGTCACGGCACTGCCCGAAGGACGCCAGGATATGAACCTGCTGCCCCCCGAAGCCCTGGAGCGGCGGGCCGCATTGGCAGAGATGCCACCGCTGATCAAAGCTTACCTGCGGCTTGGTGGCTTTGTCGGGGAGGGGGCCTTCATCGATCATGCATTCAACACCATTGATATCTGCCTGATCATCGACACCGCCCGCATGTCAGAGCGTCACCGCAGCTTCTACACCCGCAAGCAGGAGCCCTCAGCTTGAGCCCCTTCTGGTTCAGCGAAGAGCCCGAGCCACAGGACCACCCGCTCAGCGCGGCGGACTGGCTGCGGGTGGTGCTGCGCGGGGTGCCGATCGTTCTGGTGATCTTTGGCGGGCTGATTCTGCTGTTGTTGCTGCGCGTGATAGAGCGTCCGCTTTTCGGGCTGAAGCGCCCGGTGACGCCCTGGCTCACCCGCGCGGTCTGCCGCATTACGCTGATGATCTTCGGACTGCGCTACAGCACCCATGGCCGCCCTATGGCCGGGCGGGGGGCCATTGTTGCCAACCATGCGGGATGGTTCGATATTTTCACCCTGAACGCCGCGCAGCAGATCTATTTTGTCTCCAAAGACGAAGTGGCGGGCTGGCCTGCGATCGGCTGGCTGGCACGCGCCACGGGGACAGTCTTTATCCGGCGCAAAGGCTCAGATGCCATGGCGCAGAAGAACCTCTTTGAGGCGCGGCTGCGGGCCGGGCACCGGCTGTTGTTCTTCCCCGAAGGCACCTCGACCGACAGCCTGCGGGTGATCCCGTTCAAGTCGACGCTCTTTGCGGCCTTCTTCACGGAGGGGCTGAAAGATGTGCTCTCCATTCAGCCGGTCTCGCTGGTTTACCATGCCCCGAAGGGGGAAGAGCCCCGCTTTTACGGCTGGTGGGGAGAGATGGAATTTGGCCCGTCGCTGCTGAAATACCTTGCCGCTCCGCGCCACGGGCGGGCCGAAGTGATCTTCCACGAGCCGGTGCGCGTGCAGGATTTCGCAGACCGCAAGGCGCTGGCCGCTTACTGCGAAGCGAAAGTGCGCGAGGGGCTGGCGGCGCGTCAGTCCCCCTGAGTGCGGCGCAGGCGGAGCTTGGAGAAATACTCCAGCCGCTTGTTCAACTCGCGCTCAAAGCCGCGCTCGGGCGGGTTGTAAAGCACGGGGCGGCGGATGCCGTCGGGGAAGTAGTTCTGCCCCGAAAAGCCGTCCTCGGCGTCGTGGTCGTAGTTATAGCCCTGCCCGTAGCCCAGATCCTTCATCAGCTTCGTCGGTGCATTCATAATATGGGCAGGCGGCATCAGCGAGCCGGTCTCGCGCGCCAGTTTGCGCGCTGCCTTATAGGCGACATAGACCCCGTTCGATTTCGGCGCGAGCGCGAGATAGACCAGCGCATTGGCCAGCGCCAGTTCCCCCTCGGGGCTGCCCAGCCGCTCATAGGTGTTCCAGGCGTTCAGGCAGATGTCCTGGGCCTGGGGATCGGCCAGGGCGATATCTTCGACCGACATCCGCACGATCCGCCGCGCCAGATAGCGCGGGTCTTCGCCACCTTCCAGCATCCGCGCGAACCAGTAAAGTGCTGCATCGGGGTCAGAGCCGCGCACGGATTTATGCAGGGCTGAGATAAGGTTATAATGCTCATCCCCGTTGCGGTCATATTGCGCCGCACGCCGCATCAGCCGCTTGGACAGCGCCGCGCGGTCCATCGGCTGGGTGATCTTCCATGACGCCACCTGCTCAATCAGATTAAGGAGCGCGCGCCCGTCGCCATCCGCCATCTCCTGCAAAGCGTCCCGCGCCTCGCCGGTCAGCGGCAGTGCCTGGCCCAGCAGCTTCTCTGCCCGCTGGGTCAGCCGCTCCAGCTCGGCCAGATCAAGCCGCGTCAGCACGATCACGGAAGAGCGCGACAGCAGCGCCTTGTTCAGCTCAAAGGAGGGGTTCTCGGTCGTGGCCCCCACCAGAACGATGGTGCCGTCTTCCATATGCGGCAGAAAACCGTCCTGCTGGGCTTTGTTGAAGCGGTGGATCTCATCCACAAAGAGCAACGTTCCGCGCCCTTCTGCATGGCGGTGTTTGGCCGCCTCGAAGATTTTGCGCAGGTCCGGGACCCCGGTGAAAATCGCGCTGATCTGCACGAAATGCAGATTGGTCTCCCGCGCGAGCAGCCGCGCGATGGTGGTCTTACCCACCCCCGGCGGGCCCCAGAGAATGAGGTTCGACAATTGCCCCGCCGCCAGCATGGCACCGAGAGGGCCGTCCGGGGACAGCGCCTGAACCTGGCCGATGACCTCAGACAGGTTTTGCGGGCGCAGACGGTCGGCCAGCGGGCGCGGCGCGTCAGGATTGGGGGCGGATTCGAAAAGGTCGCTCATCCCCGCAGGATAGCCCCCCGCGCGGGGCGGGGGAAGCGGGGCTTAATCCTCAAAGATCTCATCATCGCCTTCACCGGCGGGCGAGACGGGCAGATCGTCGTCCTCCTCTTCCTCGCCCTCGGGCAACGGGGTCAGGCCCGGCACCGGGCGCGGATCCAGCAGACCGGCAGAGCGCAGCTCCGCCAGCCCCGGCAGATCGCGCGGGGATTCGAGCCCGAAATGCGCGAGAAAGGTTTCCGTCACAAGGAAAGTCACCGGACGGCCAGGCGACATCCGACGGCGGCCAAAGCGCACCCACTCCAGCTCAAAAAGCTGATCGAGCGTGCCGCGCGAGACCGCAACCCCGCGGATCTCTTCGATTTCCGCCCGCGTCACCGGCTGGTGATAGGCAATGATCGCCAGGGTTTCCGTGGCCGCGCGGGAGAGTTTGCGGGTCTCGACCTGCTCATTCTCCATCAGATGGCCCAGATCCGGCGCGGTGCGAAAGGCCCAGCCCTCGCCGATGCGGCGGATCTCAACGCCCCGGCCCTGATAGCGGGCGCGCAGATCGTCCAGCGCCGTCCCCGCATCGCAGCCCGCGGGCAGACGGCGGGAAATCTCGGCCAGGGTCACCGGCTCAAAGGCGGCAAAGAGGATGGCTTCCACCATCCGCTCCTGATCCTGCGGTGAGGGGCGGCTGAAGCGGGAGGTGGCGTCACTCACGGGTGCGAACCTTCAGATGCAGGGGGCCGAATGTCTCTGTCTGTCGCAGTTCCACCAGCCCCTGTTTGGCCATTTCGAGAGAGGCCGCGAAATGCGCAGCCGTGGCCGAGCGGCGGCGGGCCGGATCGGCGCGCCAGTCCTCGGGCAGATATTCCATCAGCGAAAACCAGTCGCCCTGCCAGCCTAAGACGCCGCGCAGACGCTCAAGGGCCTGTTCCAGCGGATAAAGATTGCTGCGGTCAAAGGCCCAGGGGCGGAATTCATCGCGGGTGCGGATGCGGGCATAGGCCTGCATCAGATCCATCAGCGTGCTGGTGACGGTGATGTCGCGCCGCTTCACGATCTGCTCAGGCTCGCCGCGACCAAAGAAGTCGCGGCCCAGCTGCGGCCGCTCCATCAGTTCGGCCGAGGCCTGCCGCATGGCCGAAAGCCGCTCCAGCTGCCAGGCCAGATGCGCGGCCATATCATCCGCACTCGGGCCGTCATCGCCGGGCAATGCGGGCAGCAGCATCCGCGATTTCAGATAGGCCATCCAGGCGGCCATCACCAGATAATCGGCGGCCAGCTCAATGCGCAGATCGCGGGCGGTGGCCACAAAGGCCAGATATTGCTCGGCCAGCTGCAGCACCGAGATCTTCAGCAGATCGACCTTTTGATTGCGCGACAGCGTCAGCAAAAGGTCCAGCGGCCCCTCAAAGCCCGCCACATCCACGATCAGCGCCTCGGCCACGAGGCGCTCAGCCACCGTGCCCTCAGGCTGGCTCATGGTTTCAATCTGGATATCTTCGGCCATCAGCTTCCGGGCTGCGCTGCGATCAGGGCCTCCAGTTCAGCACGAAGCCCCCCGAAGTCAACCACTTCCGGGCTGCGCCGCGCGGCCAGGGCTGCGTCACAACGCGCCAGAGCCGCATCCGTCAGCGCCCCCGCCCCCTCAGCCGCCGCCATAAAGCCCGCCAGATCGTCGTTGCAGTGCAAGACCAGATCACAGCCCGCCGCGACAGAGCGCCCGGCCCGCTCGCGGATACTGCCGCTCAGCGCGCCCATGCCGATGTCATCGGACATGATCGCGCCCTGAAAGCCCCAGTCCTCGCGCATCATGCGCAGAGCATCCGGGTTCATGGTGCAGGGCAGATCGCCAAGGAAGGGCAGCACGATATGCGCCGTCATCGCCAGCGGCAGCTGGTTCAGTGCGCGGAAGGGCGCGAAATCCGTCGCCTCAAGCGCGGCCCGCGCGACATCAATCAGTGGCAGCTCTTTATGGCTGTCCTGGGTCGCCCGGCCATGGCCCGGCAGATGTTTGATGACCGGCAGCACACCGCCCTGCAAGAGCCCCTCAGCCATCGCCCCGGCGTTCCGCGCCACCTCCGCCGCCGTCCCGCCCATGCAGCGCGAGCGCAGGAAGGGATGGGTTTCGGGCCAGGCCAGATCGGCGCAGGGCGCGAAATTGCCATCAATGCCCACCGCGCGCAGCTCCGCCGCCATCATGCGACCGCGCAGCGCAAAGCCGGGCCCTCCCGCACCAAGCTGGTCGATGGCCGGCAGATACTCATGCCAATGCGGCGCGCGCAGACGCTGCACCCGGCCGCCTTCCTGGTCGATGAAGATCGGCGCATCGCGGCCCAGGGCTGCGCGCAGATCCGAGGTCAGCCGCGACAGCTGCGCCGGATCTTCGATATTGCGGGCAAAAAGCACAAAGCCCCAGGGGTTGGCATCCCGAAAGAACGCCGCCTCATCGGGGAGAAGAACGGGGCCTTCCAGCCCCAGAATCGCTGCCGTTAAAGTCACCGCTGGGTCACCGGCACACAGCGCAGATCACCCGATTCAATCGCCGCACAGAAGCGACGGCTTTCGTCTTCCGACATAAACCCTGCCACGCGCAGCCGATAGAAGGTGCGCCCCACTGAACTTGCGGGCTGAATCACCCGGCTTTTTCCATCAAAAAGAGCGCCATGACGGGCAGAGACACGGTCCCATTCCGCCCGCGCCTGATCCATCTCATCAAAGGCACCGATCTGCGCCAGACGTGCCCCCGCGGGCAGCCCCGCCGGATCCACCTCAAGCCCCGGGGCCGGGGACGCCGAAACGGCCACAGCCCCCGAGATCGCCAGCGCCGGCTCACCCGCAAGGGTGGCGGCCTGTGCAAGACGGATCTGCGGACGCGGCATCGGGCGCAGCGAGGTACGCATGGCGCCAGGCGGCAGATCTGCCACCTCGCCGATGAACGCACCATTGTCTTCCGGCATCTCTTCGGAATATTCCGCAGCCGCCTGACGGGCGAGTTCTTCGGCCAGCGCGAGGGTGCGGGCAAAGCTGTCGCTTTCCACCACCTCCTGCGGCGCGGCAGAGCCGACACCGGGCGCATCATCTTCGGCCAGCTCGACCGGAGCCGGGGCCAGAAGGATCTGCTCGGGCACTTCGCCCGCCACGCCGGAACCCGCGATCTGCATGACCGTGAGGCCGGTATTGGCAGCGATTCGCCCGCCCGGCTCTTGCGGCGCGACCCGGATCGGCCCCTCGATGGCCATGATCACCGGCACCCCCGAGGCATCGCGCACCGCAAGCCGATACCCCCAGACTGCTGCCCCCGCCAGCAGAGCCAGAGAAGTCAGCGCACCAATTACATTCAACGTGGATCCGGGACGCCGCGACGACGTTCCCCCGGCCACGAATTCGTTAAAATTCGCTTCTGCCAT
Organism: Falsigemmobacter faecalis; assembly: GCF_003863335.1. Taxonomy (GTDB): domain Bacteria; phylum Pseudomonadota; class Alphaproteobacteria; order Rhodobacterales; family Rhodobacteraceae; genus Wagnerdoeblera; species Wagnerdoeblera faecalis. The sequence continues at coordinate 51,330 of NZ_RRAZ01000006.1, forward strand.
GTCCTGCTCCGCCTGCGCGGGTTGGCCCCGCGCCTCATTTTATCAGCAGGGGCGAAAGACCGCCCCTGCCTGCCTCCAGACCGGCAGAGCTGCGCTTCAGCGCATTTCTTCGACCGGCTGGACCCCGAGAATACCGAGGCCCGAGCGGATAACAACGCCCACGGCCTGAGCCAGTGCAATTTTTGCCTGAGATGTTGCAACATCGTCCTGGACGAAGCGCAGCGAGACATCCTCATTGCCGCGATTCCAGAAGCCGTGGAACTCAGAGGCCAGCTCATAAAGATAGAAGGCCACGCGGTGCACTTCGTTCGAACGCGCCGCCACTTCGACAAGGCGCGGCCATTCGGCCAGCTTGCCGATCAGCGCCAGTTCCGCCGGATGCGAGAGTTTCGACAGATCCGCCGCCGCCATGGCCGCATCATCCACCGTGATCCCTGCATCCCGCGCCTTGCGCAGCACCGAATTCACCCGGGCATTGGCATATTGCACGTAGAAGACCGGGTTGTCTTTCGACTGCTCCAGCACTTTGGCGAAGTCGAAATCCAGCGAGATATCGTTCTTGCGGGTCAGCATGATGAAGCGGGTGACGTCAGCGCCCGCCTCTTCGACCACATCGCGCAGGGTCACAAAGGTGCCCGCCCGTTTCGACATTTTGAAGGGCTCGCCGTTTTTAAACAGCTTCACCAGCTGGATCAGCTTGATGTCCAGCGGCACTTTCCCGCCCGAGAGCGCCGAGACGGCTGCCTTCATCCGCTTCACATAACCGCCGTGATCCGCGCCGAAGATGTCGATCAGCTCATCAAAGCCGCGCTTCACCTTGTTGTAGTGATAAGCAATATCCGGCGCGAAATAGGTCCAGGCACCATCCGATTTCATCACCGGACGATCGACGTCATCGCCATGCGCGGTCGAACGGAACAGGGTCTGCTCACGCGGCTCCCAGTCTTCCGGCAGCTTGCCTTTCGGCGGCTCAAGCACGCCCTCATAGATCAGGCCCGCGTCGCGCAGTTCCTGAATGGCGGCTTCGATCTCACCGGTGCCGTAAAGCGCCTTTTCCGAGGAATAGACGTCCATCTCGACGCCCAGAAGACGCAGGTCCTCGCGGATTTCCACCATCATCATTTCGGTGGCGATCTCGCGGAACTGCACCAGCCAGTCCGATTCCGGCTTGTCGATCAGACTGTCGCCAAAGCGCGTTTTCAGCTCTTCGCCGACCGGGATCAGATAATCGCCCGGGTAAAGCCCTTCACGGATCTCGGGGCTGAGGCCATTGGCCTCGCGGTAACGCTCATAGGCCGAGCGCGCCAGAACATCGACCTGCGCGCCGCCGTCGTTGATGTAATATTCGCGCGTCACATTCCAGCCCGCAAAGGCCAGCAGCTTGGAGAGCGCATCGCCCACCACCGCGCCGCGCACGTGACCGACATGCATCGGGCCGGTCGGGTTGGCCGAGACGAACTCGACGTTGACTTTACGGCCCTGGCCCAGCGCCGAGCGGCCATAACCGGTGCCGCTGGCCAGAATGGTGCCCACAAGCCCCTGCCAGACTGCCGCTTCAAGACGCAGGTTCAGGAACCCCGGACCCGCCACTTCAGCGCTTTCGATGCGCGGATCGTCGGTCAGCTTTGCGGCCAGCGCTTCCGCGATCACGCGCGGTGCTTTGCCGGCAGGCTTCGCCAGAACCATGGCCGCGTTGGACGCCATGTCACCATGGGCGGCATCGCGGGGCGGCTCAACGGCGATATTGCTGCGGTCAAGACCTGCGGGCAGCAGGCCCTCGGCCTCCAGCTGGTCAAGCGCGGTAAGAACGACGGAGCGGATTTCTTCAAAAAGGTTCATGATCAGGGTCCCTGGATTGCCCAAGGGTTTAACCTGACACGCCTCTTTCGGCAACGGGGCGCGCCGCCTTCTGCGTCACCGCGCGTCAATGCGCGCCGGGACGGCTTTACAGGCACTGCCTGAGCCACGCTTTTCCTGTCAGACGAGAGAGAGCGGCGCGCCGCTCTCTCTCCCGGATCTCAGCCCTTCGACAGCTTTTCCGCCACCGGCAGCCCTGCCGCTTTCCAGCCGCCAAAGCCCTCGCGCATGGAGCGGGCCTGAAGCCCCATCTCCTGCGCCACCTTTGCCGCCAGAAGCGAGCGCAGCCCGCCTGCGCAGAAAAAGACGAAGGTCTTATCCTCCGCAAAGACGGGCTTGTGATAGGGGCTTTCCGGATCAATCCAGAACTCCAGCATCCCGCGCGGGGCATGGAAAGCGCCGGGGATCACCCCCTCACGCTCCAGCTCGCGCGGGTCGCGGATATCGACCAGCACGACGCCCGGGTCCCCGCGCAAAGCTGCCGCTTCCTGAAGGGTCATCGAAGTGACGACCGCCTCTGCCTCTGCCAGCAGATCTTTATAGCCCTTCACCATGGCTCAGCGCGCCATGGCGAAAAATTCGGTATTCGGACGCATGGCGGTGACATTGGCCATCCGGTTCGACATGCCGAAGAAGGCAGAAATGGCGGCGATGTCCCAGATGTCATCCTCGGTAAAACCATGCGCGCCAAGCGTAGTGAAATCCTCTTCCCCCACCTCATAGGCCGCCTGCGAGACCTTCATCCCGAAGTCGATCATCGCTTTTTGACGCGGGGTGATATCGGCTTTGCGGTAGTTGACCGCTATCTGATCGGCGATCAGCGGGTTTTTGGCGCGGATGCGCAGGATCGCGCCATGGGCGATGACGCAATACTGGCACTGATTGGCGGCCGAAGTGGCCACCACGATCATCTCACGCTCGGCCTTGGTGAGATTGCCTGGCTTGTCCATCAGCGCATCATGATAGGCCATAAAGGCGCGGAATTCCTCGGGGCGATAGGCCAGCGTCAGAAAGACATTCGGGATGAAGCCTGATTTTTCCTGCACCGCCTCCAGGCGGGTCCGGATGTCTTCCGGCAGATCGCGGAGTGCGGGCACCGGAAAACGGCTGATCGGTTGGTCGGTCATGTCAGGCTCCTCCCTGAAGTCTTTATTCCGCCGCCATGGGGGCCTGCAGGCTTCCCATATAGACGGCATCGCTGTCGGGGAGTTCCCCCGCAACCTTTTCCACCCGCACAAGGCAGGTATGGGCCGAGCAGCCCTGCCCCAGCGCCGAGGTCGGAATATCCGGCGTCAGCACATTGGGATTGCCCGACAGCTCCACCCCATCCGGCCCCGGCGTGAACCAGGAGCCTGTGGGCAGCACCAGAACGCCCCGCGCGACCGAAGGCGTCAGCGTGGCCGTGGCATAACAGGCCCCGCGGCTGCTGGAGATTTTCACCGCATTGCCATCCGCAATGCCGCGCTTTTTCGCCTCATCGGGGTGCATCCGTGCCTGCTCGCGCCCGTGGCGCTTTTCTGAGCGGCTGTAATCCGCCGTCTCAAGCTGGCTGTGCAGACGCCCGAGCGGCTGGTTGGAGATCAGATGCAGCTCATCCTCAGCCGCCTCTCCCAGCCATTCCAGCGGCGGAAGCCAGGTCGGATGCGCCGGGCAGTCGGCATATTGCCGCTCCGCCAGCATCTGCGAGCCAAGGACGATTTTTCCGCTTTCGGTCTCAAGGCGGTTCGCCTCGGGGTCTTCGCGAAAGCCTGCCAGATAGCTGTGCATCTGCTTCACCGGCATCTGTGCCCAGCCTTTGGCCCAGAACTCCTCAAACGCGGGCATCTCCTGGCCAAAGCGGGCTTTGGCATCCGCGCGGGTGCCTTCATACATATGGCGGATCCAGCCCATCTCATCGCGGCCCTCGGTGAAGGCCTCTTCCACGCCAAGGCGCGCGGCGATGGCGCGGGCGATCTCATGATCCGAGCGTGCCTCCCCCAGCGGCTCGACGCATTTGCCCATGGCCACGACCAGATCCGAGCGGCGGTTGCCGCCGATGTCATTGCGCTCCAGCGAGGTGGTGGCGGGCAGGATGATATCGCCGCGCCGCACGGTGGCGGTGAACATCGGGTCCTGCACGATGATCGTCTCAGGCCGCTTCCAGGCGGCATCGAGGCGGTTCAGGTCCTGATGGTGGTGATAGGGGTTGCCGCCCGCCCACCAGACAAGGCGGGTGTCGGGATAGGTATATTCCTCCCCCTCATAGGTGAATTTACCGCCAGGGTTCTCCAGCAGATCCGTGATGCGCGCGACGGGGATAAAGGCCTTGTTCGGCTTATGGCCATGCGAGAAGGCCGGGGATTTACCGATGTTAAGATGCGTCCCCACCCCGCCGAGCGAGGAATAGCCATAGCCCACACCGCCCCCCGGCAGGCCGATCTGACCGATGACGGAGGCCAGACCCAGCGCCGCCCAATAGGGCTGCTCGCCGTGGTGGGCACGTTGCAGCGACCAGGACATGGTGATCATCGAGCGGGTATCGACCATGGCGCGGGCCAGTGCCGCAATGCGCCCCGGCCCGATCCCGGTGATCTCGGCCGCCCAGCGGGCGTTTTTCACCTGACCGTCGCTTTCACCGCGCAGATAAGACAGATAGCTGTCTGCGCCACTGGTGCATCGGTTCAGGAAGTCCGCATCGTGCCGCCCCGCCGCCAGGATCTCTCCGGCCAGACCAAGGCAGAGCGCCGTATCGGTATTGGGGCGGATCGGCCACCAGTCGGCATTGACCCAATGGGGCAGATCATCGCGCGCGGGCGAGATCAGGATCACCTTCACGCCGCGCTCCACGATCCGGCGCAGGTGGGTTTCCAGCTTATGGGTGCCAAGGCCACCGGCCTCAATCTGCGCCGTGCGCGGCGTCAGCGCGCCAAAGACGACCAGAGTTTTGGTGTGTTCAGCAATCGAGTCGAGCGAATTGGCATAACCACCGCAGGCCGCATCAGAGCCAAGCGTATGACGCAGGATCACCGGCCCCGCCGCGATGGAATAGGTGTCCACATGGCCGGTATAGCCGCCGACCAGGTTCAGCATCCGCTTCAGGTTTGAGGGCGCGTGATGAAACCGCCCCGAAGAGGTCCAGCCATACGAGCCCGCAAAGATCGAATCATTGCCGTGGGTGTCGATCACCCGGCGGATTTCACCGGCGACCAGCTCCTCTGCCTCATCCCAGGGCAACGCGAGGAAGCGGTCTTCGCCGCGCCCGGCACCCCGGCCCTCCAGCACGCCCTTTTCATGCGCCCGCAGCCAGCCTTCGCGCACCATGGGGCGAAGCACGCGGCGCTCAGGTTTGACCCAATCCGCCACCGAATGAATGATCGGTGACGGATCGGGATCTATCTCCAGCGGTTCCACCCCCACAATCTGATTGTCTTCAACCAGAACGGTATAGCTGCCCCAGTGGCTGGCATGCGGAACGCGGCGGATCATTGTCAGGGTCTCATTTCACTCAGATAAGGGCCTCGATCAGGAAGGGGCCTTTGCGGGTCATCGCATCTGCGAATGCCGCCTCGAAAGCCTCTGCCGTATCGACGGACACCGCATCAACTCCCATCCCCCGGGCGAGTTCAACCCATTTCAGTTCCGGCTTATCAAGATCAAGCATCCGGCTGGCGTTTTCCCCCGGCGCATTGGCACCGACGTTCTTCAGCTCGCCCAGCAGGATCTGATATTTGCGGTTGGCAAAGATCACCGTGACCACATCCAGCTGCTCACGCGCCTGGGTCCAGAGCGCCTGCAGCGTATACATCCCCGAGCCATCGGCCTGCAGACCGATCACCTTGCGCTCCGGGCAGGCCACGGCAGCCCCCGTCGCCATGGGAATGCCCACGCCGATCGCGCCCCCGGTCAGCTGCAGGAAATCATGCGCCGGGGCGCTGTGGCTGAGCGGAAAGAAATTCCGCCCCGAGGTCACCGATTCGTCGCAGATGATCGCCTGATCGGGCATATGCCGCACCACCGAGGCCATCACCGCCTCCGGGGTCAGCGCGCCCGGCGCCGGGGCTTCGGGGCGCTTCAGTTCATTCAGAGTCAGCGGGATGTCATCGCCTGCCCCGACGACTTCGGCCAGCGCCTGAAGGGCCGCCAGCAGATCGGTCTCTTTTTCGACCATATCGAGGATCTCACATCCCTCGGGCAGCATCGAGCCGGGCTTGCCGGGATAGGCGAAGAAGCCGACCGGGGCCTTCGCGCCGATCAGAATGGCCTGCCCGGTGCCCGCAAGCGCCGCCACGGCCTGATCGACCGGATAGGGCACGCGCTCAATCGCCACGCGGCCTGCGCCACGCTCCACCCGCCCGTTGGAGCCCTGGGCCATGAAACGCGCGCCGGTTTTGGTGGCGATGCGCTGCAGCACCTCCAGGGCATTGGCCCGCAGCGCCCGACCCGAGACAAAGATCACCGTCTGCTGCCCATTGCCGAGCATCTTCGCCGCTTTGGCCACCAGCGCCGCATCCGGGGCCTTCGCCTGCGGCAGAGCAATCGCCTGCGGCATGGCGGCCGAGGTTTCCGACCAGGCGGCATCGGCAGGCAGGATCAGCGTGCAGACCTGGCCCTGCCCGGTCATCGCCGCGCGGATCGCCGCCTCCGTGGTCTCGCCCATGGTTTCGGCATCCGTCGCCCGGCCCACCCAATCCGACATCGGTGCGGCCAGACCATCGATATCCGAGGTCAGCGGCGCGTCAAACTTCAGGTGATAAGAGGCATGATCGCCCACCACATTGACCATCGGCGTGCGGGCGCGGCGGGCGTTGTGCATATTGGCCAGCGCATTCGCCAGACCCGGGCCGGTGTGCAAAAGCGTTGCGGCAGGTTTTTCCGCCATCCGGGCATAGCCATCGGCAGCCCCGGTCACCACGCCCTCAAAGAGCCCCAGGATGCAGCGGATGCGCGGCTGGCGGTCGAGCGCCGCCACGAAGTGCATCTCGGAGGTGCCGGGATTGGCAAAGCAGGTATCAATCCCATTCGCCAGCAGGGTTTCACAAAGCAGATCAGCGCCGTTCATCTCTCAAGCCTTCCGTCGGTCCTTGCGACCCCTTCCGGGGCCAGGTGTTTTCTGCGCCCCTGCGCCTTAGCAGAACAGAGGCAGCCGTTCTTTGGGGGGCGCGCTCTCAGGCTTTTGCCTCAGATTTAAGCTCTGCGCCCCAGGAGGTGGCAAAAGCGGGATAGCTGCCCGCAACCTCCGCCCGGACCCGCCCGCGCAGCAGCTGAAGCCGTGCGCCCTCAGGCAGCGGGGTCTGCGGCACATTGGCGGCATGCTGAAAAGCAAAGCCCGTCAGATCCTTCACCTCTTCGAGGCTCACGCCGGGATGAAGGGATACAAGGGTGAAACCCGCCCGCGCCTTATCGAAATGAAAGAGGCATTTGCCGGTCAGCAGCGCCACCGGCCCGCCGGAGCGGTGAACCCCCTCAGGGCTGGTGCCGGGGGCCGAGATGAACTCGGCCTCCCCGACCAGCACACGGGGCGAATGCTCTTCACGAAAGAGGATCACCCGCGGCACCACATAATAAAGATAGGCCGAGCCAAAGGAGCCGGGCCAGCGCAGCTGCGACTGCGGATAGCCGCCCAGGCCGACCAGGTTCACATTGCCCCGCCCGTCGATCTGCCCGCCGCCCAGGAAAAAGGCGTCGATCCGCCCCTGAGCCGCGCAGTCAAAAAGCTCTGCCGAACCATTGGTGAAGAAATTATGCTCAACCGAGCCAAGGATCGACAGCCGCAGCCGCGCCCCCGCTTCTTCGGCCAGCGCCCGCGCCAGCATGGCCCCCGCCGCCGGAGCGGGCGAGGAGGCGCCCACCGCCACATGCCCCACGCCCTCCAGCAAAGTGGCGATGGTGGAGATCAGAAGCTCACGGGGCAAAACAGCGGCGCTCATACCGCAGCCCCGCCCATATAGCCTGCGAGGTAGTCCGCAAAACCCTGGGGGCTGCGGGCCATCTTCGCATAGCGGATCAATTCCTGCGTATCGCCGGAATACTGCCCCCAGAGGCCATAGGGCCGCGCCCCCTCACGGGCTTCGGCGACTTCGGTGACATAAAGCGCGGGCAGCACGCCTGCGGCGCTGACCTCATCACTCAGAAGGCTGGTTTCGGTGATTTTCTCGGCGGTGACCAGGGTGGTCTTTGCGGCATAGGCCATGGCCGCCAGCTCGCGCCGCCGCCCGATCCGGACATTGCCGTCACGATCCGCAAGCGGCACGTGAAAGATTGCCACATCGGCCTGAATGGCCGGGATCAGCGCGATGGGATCGGGAGTGTCAGAAAGCGGATTGTCGATCACCTTCCAATCCGGACGGTGGCGCAGCACATCGCTGCCGATCAGCCCGCGCATGGGCAGGAATGGCACGCCCTTCTGCGCCGCCATCAACCCCGCGTGGATCGCGGGACAGGTGGCATCGCGCAGCGCGATCCGCCCCTCTTTGACGGCCTGATTGAACTGCGGCGCCCCTCCGGCCTCGCCCAGCGACATGGCCGATGTCTCAATCGAGGCCACAAGCCCGGCCCCGATCAGCAGATCCGCCTGCAACCCGCCGGTCGGCACGCAGATCAGATGCAGCCCCGCGCCGCCCTGAGCGCTCAGATGCGCGATCAAGGGCCGGGTCAGCGCCATGGCCACGCCCGCATAATCCACGGGCAGCAGAACCCGCATACCCGGCCGGACATGCCGCACCAGGCGCATCAACGCCTCAGACATCACCCCTCCCCGGCTGCTGTCTCAAGGGCTGCAGGCTGACGTCAAACGCCGGGAAAGGAAAGGGGTCTGCTGCGGGAAAATCCCCGCCTCAGCCCTGGGGCAGCGCTTCCGCCGCGGGGCGCGGAAAGAGGTTGAAGCGCCGTTCGGTCCCCGAGACGCGTCCGGCGACAAAATCAAGGAAAACCCGGATTTTGGCGGGCACCACCGGGGTATCCACGATGGTGGCATACATGCCTTCTTCGAAGGTCGTATTGCTGACCCGCTGCTCGGGCAGCAGCCGCACGAGCGTACCGCGCTCAAGATCCGCGGCGACGGTGTAGTCATCCAGAAGCGCGATGCCTTCGCCCAGACGCGCAAGCTCCAGCAGCGCCATCCCGCTGTTGGAGACATGGCGCGGCGTGATCTGCACCTCATCAAAGGCCCCGTCCCCGCGCCGGAAACGCCAGGCAAAGCCGCCCCCCGGCAAAAGATATGCCAGGGTCGCATGATCGCTCAGCTGCCAGGGATTCTCCAGCGGCGGCGCATTGCGCAGATAGTCAGGCGCAGCCACCAGATGACGCTCAGACAAAAAGAGCATCCGCCGCTTCAGACCGGCCTCGGCAGGGGGGGCGATGCGAAAATCGATATCCACCTTCTCGCGGCGCAGATCGACCTTCTTCTCGCCCATCAGCAGCTCCACCGAGATATCGGGGTAAAGCCTGCGAAACTCCGCCAGCAGCGGCGTCAGCACCCCCATACCGAACATGGTGCGGCTGTGAACCCGCAGATGCCCCGCCGGAGCCGCCGTAATGGCCGAGACCGAGGTCTCCACCTCTTTAATGGTCCAGAGCACCCCTTCGACGTTGCGGGCATATTCAAGCCCCGCCTCCGTCAGCGCCACCTGCCGTGTGGAGCGGATCAGCAGCCGCGCCTTCAACAGATCCTCCAGATCCGAGATCGCCCGCGACACTGAGGTGGCCGAAAGTCCGAAAAGCCGCGCGGTCTCCGTGAAGCTTTCGGTCCGGGAGACGGAGAGGAAAAGTTCCATCGCACGCAAACGGTCCATCATTACCTCCAAATTCCGCAGGACAGAACGAATTATTGCTCCACTTTTTGTCGGATATCAAACCGAATAGTGACTCAGGGTAAGATGAATTCGGAGGGACCTATGGAATTCGGCGTCTTTATTCTGGCCCAGCAGCGCGGCTACCATCAGACCTCGTTTGAGGTGATCAACAATTCGATCGAGCAGACCGTTGTCGCCGAGCAGGCCGGTTTCGACACCGCCTGGTACGCCGAGCACCATTTCAACAACTACTCGCTCTCGCCCTCGCCGCTGATGACGATTGCCCATGCTGCGGGCAAAACGAAAACCATCCGTCTGGGCACCGCGGTCTGCATTCTGCCGCTCTATCACCCCGCACGCTTCCTCGCAGAGGTGGGCTTTGCCGACACCGTCTCGAACGGCCGTCTGGAGCTGGGCGTCGGCCAGGGCTACCAGGAGTTCGAATTCGAGCGCTTTGGCTGCAGCATCGAGAACGCGAGCGAAATCTACAACGAATTCCTCGACATCATCCCGATGGGCCTGAACCAGCATACCTTTGAGTACAAGGGTAAGCACCTGAACATCCCGCCGTCGTCGATCGCTGTGCGCTGCGTGCAAAAGCCGCTGCCGCCGATGTGGGTCACTTCGGGCAACCCGAACCTGCTGGGCCGCGCGGTGCGTGATGGTCACAACCTCTTTGTCACCTCGCTGCTGAACGGCAATGACGCGATCCGCACCCTGCGCGGCAAGATGGAAGGCATCGCCTCCAAAGAGGGCAAAGACCTCGACCGCGACGTGAAATTCGGCTTCCTGCGCTGCGGTTATGCCTCGGACAACAACGCCGAAATCGACGCCTACCTCGATAACTGCCGCTTCCAGCGCCGCATTTCGGAAAGCCTGAAATACCGCCGCGCTCAGTCCGACGACGGCTATATGGTCAAAGAGATCCCCTCGGAAACCGATCTGTCGTTTGAGCAGCTGCGCAAGAACCTGCCGGTCGGCTCGGTCAACCAGGTCATCGACAAGATGCTGGAGGAAATCTCGATCCTGAAGCCCAAGCATATTGCGCTTCAGACCCAGCTGGGCGATTTTGATCAGAAGACCATGCTCAAGCAGATCGAACTCTGGGGCTCGACCATCATCCCGGCGATCCGCAAAGAGCTTGGCAACCGCGAAGCAGCATAAGGCGAAGAGACAATGCGTATCCACATCACCGATGCGGGCGCAATCACGCTGATCGAGCCCGCGAATTTTCGCGGGCTTGACGTTTTGATTGACCCCCTTCCCGCAGACCGCCTCAACCGTCTGGTGGCCCGTATCGGGCGGTTTGAGGGCGAAGAGCATATTCGTCTCGCCCCGGCCGTGCTGAAGTTCCTGTCGCCGCTCGCGGGTGACCCTGAGTGGGACAAGGGCTTTGAGGGCATGATCGCTTATGCCACCAAAGCCGGCTGGGTGGATGAGGCGGGCCTTGTGCGCGCCCATATCACCCGCGAAGAGGCCGCGCCTGCGCGCATCACGCTGGACGATTTCCGCGGCACCATGCGCCGCCTGGCCGCCGGCGTCAGCGCCGTGACCACCGGCACCATGGAGGCGCCTGTGGGCATGGTGGCCTCAAGCGTGGTCTCGATCTCGGCCGAGCCGCCGCTGGTCGGGGTTTTCGTCAATGAGACCTCCTCTTCGCTGCCGCTCTTTCAGCAGCAGGGCCGGATGGCGATCAACATCCTTGGCCTTGATCACGGCTCCATCGTCGGGCGCTTTGTCAAATCCGCTCAAGGTGTGGACCGCTTCGAAGGCGCGGACTGGGTGGCCGGAAAAACCGGGCTGCCGCTGCTGACCGAAGCGCTGGCCGCCATGGAGTGCCGCATCATCACTGAGGTTTCTCTGGGCACCCATAAGTTGCTTGTGGGCCGCATTGAGACTACCACTCTGCGCGACGACCGGCCCATGGTGCAGTTTGACGGCACCACTCTGCGCCTGTCGGAGGAGTGAGACATGACTGAGCAAAGCGCAACCGGCGCCCTTCAGGGTCTGCTGGTCATCGACGCAAGCCGTGTGCTGGGCGGGCCCTACTGCGGGCAGATCCTCGGCGATCACGGTGCGCGCGTCATCAAAGTTGAGCCGCCGCAGGGCGATGAGACCCGGCTCTGGGGCCCTCCCTTTCATGGGGACGGCGCCTCTTATTACCAGGGGCTGAACCGCAACAAAGAGGGCATCGCGCTGGATTTCTCGCGCGAAGAGGGGCGCGAGTTCCTGATGCATCTCCTTGAAGGCGCGGATGTTTTCATCGAAAACTTCAAGACCGGCACCCTTGAGAAATGGGGCATCGGCCGCGAAGAGCTGCGCAAGCGCTTCCCGCGCCTCGTCCATGCCCGCGTCTCGGGCTTTGGCGAAGACGGCCCCTATGGTGGTCGTCCGGGCTATGATGCGGCGATCCAGGCCCTGGTCGGGATTATGTCGGTCAACGGCGAAGCGGGCGGCAAACCGCAGCGCGTCGGTGTTCCGGTCGTCGATATGGTGACCGGGCTGAACGCCGCCCTTGGCATCATGCTGGCCTTGCAGGAGCGTCACCGCTCGGGCCTTGGCCAGTTTGTTGAGGCCTCGCTTTACGACTGCGGCTTCTCGCTGATGCATCCGCATCTGCCGAATATGTATCTCGGCGCGCCGGTGCCGGGCCGCTCGGGCAATGCCCATCCCAATATCACGCCCTATGACACCTATGCGGCGCAGGACGGCGATGTCTTCCTGGCGGTCGGCAACAACGGGCAGTTTGCCAATCTGTGCAAAGTGCTGGGCCTTGACGATATGCCCGCGGATGAGCGGTTCTCCAGCAATGCCAACCGCAAAGAGAACCGCCCCCTGCTGCGCGAGCGTCTGGAGGCGGCGATGTCGTCCTGGACGGCCGAAGCCATTGCCGAAAAGCTCATCACTTCGGGCGTTCCGGCAGCCCCCGTGCGCACGCTCGATCAGGTGATTGCGGATCCCCATACCCATGCCCGCAAGATGATCGTCGACACTGAGGGCGTGCGCGGCACCGCCTCGCCCATCAAGCTGGAACGAACGCCCGCGACCTACCGCAAAGCGCCACCCGCTTTCGGACAGCACACCGATCAGGTCACCGAGGAGTTCGGCCTGACCGGGACACAGGCCGCAGAGGGCCTTGTGCGCCGCTGATTTAATCCGGGGGCGGGGCCAGGAGGTGGCCCCGCCCTTTTTTACCTGCATTCAGGACTGACCATGACCGTTTCCGTCATCAAAAACGGCGCGATTGCGCGCGTCATCATCGACAATCCGCCCGTCAATGCGATCTCTGCCGCCGTGCGTCAGGGCCTTCTGGACGCGGTTCGCGCCGTGGAAGCCGACGATGCGGTCCGGGCCGTGGTTCTGTCCTGCGCCGGTCGCACCTTCGTGGCCGGTGCCGATGTCACCGAATTCGACAAGCCCCCGGTTGAGCCGCATCTTCCCGATGTCCTCGACGCGCTGGAAGCCTGCGCCAAGCCTTTTGCGGCGCAGATCCACGGCACCGCTCTGGGGGGCGGTCTGGAAATCGCGCTGGCCTGCCGCTGGCGTCTGGCGGTTCCGGGCAGCCAGATGGGCCTGCCGGAAGTGAACCTTGGCATCATCCCGGGCTCCGGCGGCACCGTGCGCACCCCGCGTCTGGTAGGCACCGAGGCGGCGGCTGATCTCATCACCTCCGGCAAGCCGGTGAAGGCCGATAAGGCGCTGGCGCTTGGCCTGATCGATGCGATCCTGCCCGCTGAGGCTGCCGATCAGGCGGCGGAAGATTTCGTCACCGCAGCCCTGGGTGCGGCCCTGCCCGAGATCACCTCGACCCGCGCGACCGGACAAAAGGACGAGGCCTTCTGGACCGAGACCGCCGCCCGCGTAAAGAAAGCCGCCAAGGGCAATACCGGCCCGGTTGAGGCGCTGGCCTCGCTGAAAAACGCCACCGAAGTCAGCTTCGCTGAGGCCATGGCTTTTGAGCGTGAGACCTTCCTGCGTCTGCGCAAAACCGATCAGGCCGCAGCCCTGCGCCATATCTTCTTCGCCGAGCGCGCCGCGCCGCGTCCGTCAGAGCTGAAGGGCGTGACGCCCCGTCCCTTCACCCGCATCGGTGTGATCGGTGGCGGCACCATGGGCGCAGGCATTGCCGTGGCACTGCGCAATGCAGGCATCCCCGTGCAGATGATCGAGCGCGATGCCGAGGCTGCGGTCCGCGGTCAGGCCAATGTGGAAAAGATCCTCAAAGGCGATCTGGCAAAAGGCCGGATTTCTGAGGCGAAATACGCCGATCTGATCGGCGGCTTTAATTCGGCGGCCGATTACGCCGCCGTGGCCGATTGCGATCTGGTCATTGAGGCGGTCTTTGAAGACTTTGATGTCAAACGCGCGGTCTTTGCGGAGCTGACCCGCGTCTGCGCACCCGATGCGATCCTTGCCACCAATACCTCCTATCTGAACCCCGATGAGATCGTCGCCGATCTGCCGGGGCCGGAGCGTTTCATCGGCCTGCATTTCTTCTCGCCGGCCAATATCATGAAACTGCTGGAAATCGTGCCGACTTCGGGTTCGGCACCGGATGTCATTGCCGCGGGCTTTGCCCTGGCTGCAAAGGCCGGGAAAATGCCGGTGCGCGCGGGCATCTGCGACGGCTTTATCGGCAACCGCATCCTGAAGCTGACCCGCACCACCGCAGAGCGTCTGGTGGTGGCCGGGGCAGAGCCCTCGCAGGTCGATAACGCTTTGCAGAAGTTCGGCTTCGCGCTTGGCCCCTTCCGCACCCAGGACCTCTCAGGTCTCGACATCGGTGCCTTCCAGCGCAAAGCGGCGCGTGGCCGTGGCGAGAGCCCCTGGGCCCCGGTCGCTGACCGTGTGTTTGAGGCGGGACGTCTGGGCCGCAAAACCAATGGCGGCTGGTATGACTATGATACTGCGGGCAAAGAAGCGCCCGGCACCCCCGCCGCTGTGGCTGAGGCCATTGCCGCGGCCCGTGCAGATGCCGGTGTCACCGCCCCCGCGACCTTCTCGGATGCCGAGATCGTTGAGGCGATCATGTTCCCGATGATCAACGAATCGGCAAAGATCGTGGCCGAAGGCATCGCCTTCCGCGACAGCGACGTCGATCTGGTGAAAGTGGCAGGCTATGGCTTCCCGCGCTATCGCGGCGGCCCGGTGCAATATGGCCGCGCCATCGGCTTTGCCAAAGTGGCTGAGGGCCTTGAGGCCCTGGCCGCCAAAGGTCTGGCAGAGGGCCCCTCTGAGGCGCTGAAAGCCTGGGCCGCGAAAGCCTGATAGCAAAAGGGGCGGTGCTGCAAAGCACCGCCCCTTTTCTTTAAAGCCGGACCTTTCAGCGACCGCTGAAGACCGGAGTGCGCTTTTCTTTGAAAGCGGCCACGGCTTCCAGGTGATCGGCGCTGTCGTAAAGCACGCCCTGATCGCGCAGCTCATGGCTGAGGCAAAGATCAAGCCCGCCATCCATTTCCACCAGCGCGCGGCGCGCCAGCGCGAAGGGCAGCGGTGCCGCCGGGATCAGTGCCCGGGCCGCAGCGGTGGCCACTTCCACCACATCATCGGCCACCGCATCCACCAGCCCCTCATCCAGCGCCTCTGAGGCGTCAAAGACGGCACTGTCCATGACGATCTGCAACACGCGGGCGCGCGGCAGGCGGCGGCAGGCCGACCACAAAAAGCCGGTATCGGGCGCAAGGCCCATCTTCCCGAAGGTCACACCCAGCTTCGCATCAGGTGCCAGGAAGATGCGGTCGCACAGCAGCGCCAGCGACACCCCCGCCCCGAAAGCCGCCCCGTTCACCGCCGCGATCACCGGCTTGGGATAGACCGCCAGCTCCCGCGCGATGTCATGCAGGATCTTCATCCGCGGGATCGAGACGCCCGAGCCCTGCCCCATGGCCGAGATATCGCCGCCCGCGCAAAAGCCTTTGCCCGCCCCGGTCAGCACCAGAACTTTGGTCCGCGGATCTGCGGCTTCCGCGCGCAGCACCTCCAGCAGACGCAGGCGCAGCGACAGCGACAGCGCATTGCGCCGCTCAGGATCATTCAGGGTCACAAGGGTCACACCCTCGGGGCTCTGGCTTACAAGGACCACATCAGCAGCCTGGCTCATCGTCTCTCTCCCAACTTCGGGGTCGTTATGCAAAGGGGCCCCGAAGGGCCCCGGAACATGCAGCCGGTCCCGAAAGCCCGGCTGCAAAGGATTTTGACCTTATTTCTTCGTCAGCCGCAACAGCGCGGTGGTTGAGAACCAGATGATCATCGCCAGCGTCAGGAAGCCAAAGACCGCAGAGATCGGGCGCTCGATGAAGCTGGAGAATTCGCCCCCCGTCACGACCATGGCACGGCGGAAATGCTCTTCCAGCATCGGGCCGAGCACAAAGCCCAGCAGCAGCGTCGAGCCGTCAAAGCGCAGCATCTTCAGACCCAGGCCCACCAGACCAAAGGCCAGCAGGATGTAGATATCCATGATCTTATTCGAGACCGAATAGACCCCCACGCAGACACAGGCCACCATGATCGGAAACAGCAGGTGATAGGGCACCCGCAGCAGACGGACCCAAAGGCCGACCAGCGGAATGTTCAGGATCACCAGCAGCACGTTGCCGACCACGAAAGAGGCCACCAGCCCCCAGAAGAGGCTCGGGTTTTCCGAGATCACCGCCGGGCCCGGAACGATGCCATGCACCATCAGAACGCCCAGCATGATCGCCATAACCGCGTCCCCGGGGATGCCCAGCGACATGGTGGGGATGAAAGCGGTCTGTACAGCGGCGTTATTGGCCGCCTCAGGCGAAGCCACGCCCTCAATCGCGCCTTTGCCGAAACGCTCAGGCGTTTTCGAGATCTTCTTTTCCAGCGCATAGGACAGGAAGGTCGCGATCACACCACCGGTGCCCGGCAGCGCGCCAAAGAACGACCCCACACCCGTGCCGCGCAGCATCGGCATGGCCGAGGCTTTCATATCCGCCTTCGAGGGGATCATCGAGCGCAGGGTGATCTTTTCATCGGTCACGGTGCCTTCAGGACCACCGCGGGCGGCGGTGATGATCTCGGGCAGACCAAAGAGACCCATGGCGATCGCCACCAGCGACAGCCCGTCAAAAAGATCCGGCGAGCCAAAGGTGAACCGCTCAGCGCCCGAGTTCAGATCAAGGCCAACGACGCCCAGCAGCATGCCGGTGAAGACCATGATCAGCGATTTCAGCGGCTGCCCGGTCGAGAGCATCGAGGCTGCGATCAGACCAAAGGCCATCAGCATGAAATAGTCCTGCGGACCAAACTGCATGGCAACAGTGGCCAGCGGCACGGTCAGCACCGCCAGCAGCACCGCCCCCAGGAAGGAGCCCACGAAGGACGCAATCGCGGTGATGAACAGCGCCTGACCGGCTTTGCCGTTCTTCGCCATCGGATAGCCGTCGAGCGTGGTGATGACCGAGGTCACCGTGCCCGGCAGGTTCAGCAGGATCGAGGCCGTCGAGCCGCCATAGGCCGCGCCATAATAGATCCCCGACAGCATGATGACCGCGAAGGTCGGATCAATATGGAAGGTGATCGGCATCAGAATGGCGAGGGTCGCCATGGTGCCCAGCCCCGGCAACACACCGACCACAGTGCCCAGCAGAACCCCGATGGTGCAGTAAAGCAGACCATCAAAGGACAGCGCGACACTGAAGCCGAGCGCGATATTGGAAAGCAGACCGTCGCTCACAGCTGGAACACCTTCATGCTGAGCCCGAGGGCATAGATGAATACGACGCAGCTCACACCGGCGGTGATGGCTGAGAGGATGACCGAGCGCACCACATTGCGGTTGTCAGACGCGAAGGTCGACAACAGAACCGCCACGAAGAGCGCCGGGAAAAGCCCGTTGCGTTCGATGAGAACCGCAAAGGAAATCAGCGAGGCCGAGATCAGCAGCACCGACGAAAGTGCCGGTCGGTCAGAGCCGAACTGCGTGCCGGGCTTTTTCAGTGTCAGGACGGCCAGCAGACCGCCCAGCAGAATAAGGCCCAGGCCGATCAGTCGCGGGAAATATCCCGGTCCCATATCGCGCAGCGAGCCCATGTCGTAATCGGCCGAAGCCGCGATAACCCAGATCCCCAGTGCGAGGGTGATCCCCGCCCCGAGAAGATCGGGTAGTCTTGATTGAAGACTTGTGTTCATGCCTTCCTCCTCTCCGCCGGCACTGCCGGGTTCTGATGCGCCGCACCGCTCTGAGATGTGGTCAGATGCTCTTCCAGCAGGGTTGCGCCAAGTGCGGTGCCATGCACCGCAAGATGCGCTCCCAGTTGGATCGCCTGCAAAATCTCAGCCCGGTCCACCCCGCCATCGAGCGCGATGCGGATGTGCCGGCGAAGGCTCTCCTCATTGCGGCCGGTGAAACAGGCGTTGAGCGCGATCTCAATGAGCGTCCGCTCGGTGGGGCGCAGCCCCTCCATGGGATCGCCATATTCCAAAAAGCCCAAAAGAACATCCAGATAGCCCGGATCAAGCTGGGCCAGTGCCGCCACATGGCGGGCGTTCTCAGGAAAAATCGCCGCCACCCGCGCGCGCTGCTCTGAGGGCAGATGGCAGGTCTCGGGCAGTCCGGCTTCTTCGGCCAGGATCGAGACGCCGCTATAGACCGCCTCCAGACCCTGGGCCGCCACCAGATGCAGCACATCCAAAATATCGGCAGGCGTCGCCCCCGCCTTCATCGCCAGATCGAGATGGGTTTTGATCCCGGCGGTGAACAGATGCGTCGAAGAGGCATCGAGCGCCACATAGATCAGCTCAATCATCCGCGCGGACATCGGGCCGGTGCGGGCGGGGTAGCCCGCATAGGTCGCATAGCGGCGCAGGAACTCGGGGTTGATCCGCAGGATCGTCTCGGTCCAGGGCCGCCAGTAGCCGCGCTCAGCGATGAAATAGGCTTTGATGGCCTGCTGCTCGGGGGTCAGATCAATCATTGGCCAAGGCTCCCGAGATCAAGCACCTGGCCGGTGAGGAACTGCGCCTCAACCCCGGCCATCCAATGCAGCACGCCCGCCACTTCCTGGGCGGAGATATGGGGTGCCACCTGCAGCGCATTGATGCGCAGCCCGGTCGCGCCAAATTCGCAGGCAAGCGTCGCCACCGCCATCTTTGCCGCCGCATGATCGCCCGCCCCGCGCAGATCGCCGGGAGCGGGCGGCAGCACCAGCGTCAGGCTGGCCGGACGCGAGCCGGCTTTGACAAAGTCCGCCGCCGCCGCATGCAGCCCGGCATAGCAGGCCCCGGCATCCAGACAGCGGATCTGCGCCTCATAGGCGCCGTCTTCGGGCAGATAGGCCGCAAGCTCCGGCTCATTTTGCACAAGATATGTCGTGCCTTCGGCCCAGACCGCCAGTTCCGGCGCGCCCTGACTGTCAAAGCGGATCGAGCCGCCAAAGACCCAGGAGGCCCCGTCAAGCGCCACAAAGCTGCCCGAAAGCGGTGCCGCCTCCGGCGAGGCCAGGAAGGTCAGCCCCCGCGCCATCTCCGTCGGAGAGGCCATACGGGCCATGGGGATCTTTGCCGTGGCGCTGGTGGGATCAATCCGGCCCTCAGCGATCAGCGCCTCAACCAGTTCGGTGCGCACAAAGCCGGGGCACAGAACGGTCACGCAAAGATCGGGGCGGGCTTTGGCCAGTGCGCGCGACTGCGCGATCAGCGCGGCTTTGGTGGGGCTGTAAGCGCCGCGAAAGGGAATGGCGCGAAGCCCCGCACCCGAGGCCACATTGACGATCCGCGCCCCCGGCTCCAGCCGCTCAGAGAGTGCTTCAACGAGGCGCAGCGGTGCCTCAAGGTTCAGCGCGAAAAGCCGTGCGCCCTGGTCGGGGCTTTGCTCGGCCAAAGGCACGCCCGAGGGATCGGACATGCCGGCATTATTGATGATGGCCGAGACCGGACCCGCAACCTGCGCCACTTCCGCGAAAGAGGCCGGATCCGTCAGATCAAGCGCCAGACCGAGATGACGCTCCGCGCCCCCCGGCAGGCTTTTGATCACCTCAGAGAGGCGCGCGCCATCGCGGTCGAGCAGCAGACAGGCGTGGCCTGCGGCTGCAAACAGCTCTGCGGCAGCCCGGCCAATGCCGGATGCGGCTCCCGTCAGAACAATACGTCCGGTCATGGCGCTCCCCCCTGCCCGTGCATCAGATATTGGTGAAGGTCACACCGCCATCCACGACCAGCGCCTGGGCGGTGATAAACTCCGCCTGCGGGCTTGCGAGATAGCAGATCGCCTGGGCGATATCGGTGACGGTCCCCAGACGACCCATCGGGGTCGCGGCGATACGCTTGTTGTCGCGTTCTTCGTTGCGGTTGCGCTGCGTGCCTTCGGTCGGCACCGCCGAGGGGCAGACCGCGTTCACCCGGATTTTGCGCGCACCAAGCTCGGCACCCGCCGCGCGGGTGATCCCGAGGATCCCCGATTTGATGCCCGAATAGACCACCGAATTCAGCGTCGAGCGCACCGCAGCCGTAGAAGCCACATTGACGATCGCGCCGCCGCGCTCCGCGTCCATCGCCTCGGTCGCCGCCTGGATCGCCCAGATCACGCCCTTGAAGCCCACATCGAGCATCCGGTCGACGGTTTCCGGCATGATCTCCGGCACCGACTGATAGCGCACCCAGGCCGCGTTATTGACCAGGATGTCGAAACGGCCACCCTGCGCTTTGGCAGCAGCCACAGCGCCCTGAATGCCTTCACGGGTGCCGACATTGGCGGTGACGCCAAAGGCTTTGCCACCGGCAGCGGTGATCTCCTCAACGGTCGCGTCAACGAATTCCTGCTTCAGATCGTTGACGGCCACGGTGGCACCGCGGGCCGCCATCTGAAGGGCGGTCTCACGCCCGATGCCATTGCCGGCACCGGTGATCAGCGCCACAAGGCCTTCCATATCGCGTGCGATTACGGTCATGCGAAATCCCCCTCAGGCAGCGTCGATGAAAGCGCGGCCGATGGCGCGGGTCTGAGCCCCGGCCTGCAGCGCGGTCTCAATTTTGCGCACATCGCGCAGCGAATAATGCAGCGGCAGCTCTTCGGTGAAGCCCATGCCGCCGTGCAGATGCACCGCTTTTTCCACCACGAAAACCGCGTTCGACAGCGCACCGGTCAGCGCGGTTTCAATGGCGCGGCTTTCCGCGAATTCATTGTCGAGAAGCGCGCGGCGCAGACGGGCAATCGCCGCTTCCGTGCCCAGCTTCATGCGCGCAAGGTGGTGACGCACCGCCTGTTTCGCCGAAAGCGGGCGGCCAAACTGCACGCGCTGCGCCAGATACTCCGCCGAGCGGTTCAGCGCGCCTTCTGCCGCACCATTCACAAAGGCCGCAAAGAGGATCGTCACATCGCGCTTCAGCGCCGCATAACCGGCTGCATCGAGACGCGCGAGAACCGTAGCCCCTTCCAGACGCGCGAAGCCCGAGGGGGCCTCCGGGTCCAGCGTGGCATCGGCTTCCACGGTGACCGACGCGAGATCGATCAGCGCCGCACCCTCACCCTCGGCCACCAGCATCACATCTGCGGTGGTCGCAAAAGCGGCGCGGGCGGCAAAACCTGCCTCCAGCGCGCCTGCAAAAGCGATGGTGCCGGTCAGCGCGCCACCCAGAAGGGCCTCACCCTGTTCCGTGCCGGCGAAAGCGCGGGCCAGCACAATCTGCTCAACAATCGGGAAGCGCAGCTGCTTTTCACCGGCGGTCTGGGCGACCGGGACCGAGAATGCGATCCCCAGACCCATGCCACCGTGATCTTCATCCACCGAGACCGAGAAGAGCCCGGCTTCGGCCAGAACATCCCGGGTCGCATCCGGGCGCGACTGGGCGTCGAGGATGGCAGCGCCTGCGGCTTCTGCGAATTCTTCGGGCGAGAGGCTGTCGTCGCTCATGCTTTCAGCTCCGTCGGCAGGTTAAGGATACGCTGGGCAATGATGTCGCACTGCACCTCAGAGGTGCCGGCATAAATCGTCTCAGCGCGGGCAAAGAGATATCCGGTGGTGAAATGCTTTTTCGCACGCTGCGCCAGCGCCGAATTCAGCGGCGTCACCCCCGAGATCAACTCATAGGCGAAGCCCATGAAGCTCTGGTGGGTTTCCGACCACGACAGCTTTGACAGCGAGCCGCGCGCACCGATCGGCGCACCGCCCATCATCTGATCCACCGCCCGCTCGATCAGACCTTTCAGGCCGTCGATTTCCGTCACGATCTGACCGATGCGCTTTTGCACATCCGCCTCTTCCAGCTTTTGTGCGAGGTCCGGATCGGACTTCAGCGCCTTCACCAGGAACTTCAGCTCCGCCTCAAAGCGCCAGGGGCGATACATGCGGTTGGTCGCACGCTCAATCGAGAGCACGCGGATCGCCGCCGACCAGCCCTCATCCGGGGCACCCAGACGGGCGTCATCGGCGATGACGACATCATCAAAGAAGACTTCCGCAAAGCTGTCTTTGCCGTCGATCGATTTGATGTTCACCACGCGGATACCGGGCGTGTTCATCGGAACCGCAAACATCAGCATGCCGCGGTGCTTGTCCGCCACGGTGCCGGTGCGGGTCAGCAGCAGGCAGTAATCGGCCTTGGCCGCACCTGAGGTCCAGATCTTCTGGCCGTTGACGCGCCAGGAGCCGTCTTCCTGCTGCACCGCACGGGTGCGCAGACGGGCCAGATCCGAGCCCGCTTCGGGCTCTGAGAAGCCCTGGCACCACATATGCGACATGGTCAGGATATTGGGCAGGAAGTGGTTCTTCTGCGCCTCGGTGCCCACGGCCATGATGACCGGACCCGCAAGCTCTTTGCCGATCGAGCCCACCGATTCCGGCATCAACAGGGCGCCAACCTCTTTGTTGACCGCCAGATGCTCGCGCAGCGACAATCCGTGGCCACCGTATTCTTTCGGCCAGGTCATGCCCCAGAGGCCCGCCTTATGCATCGCGGCTTCCCAGACGCGGGCTTCCTCCAGCGAGGGATATTTGAAATCCAGGCTGTCGGCCTGCAGGGTCGAAGGCAGGTTCTCTGCCAGCCACTTGCGGGCATGGGCGCGGAAAGCGCCGCGATCCGTGGCCGGATCAGGCAGGGTCACATTGGTGTCAAAACTCATGGCAGGCCTCAGTGTTGCCGGGGGGTCCGGCCCCAAAGAGCCACACCCGCGCGTCTGTGCATCGGCGCGCCCTTCCATCTGTCCGGGAAGGGCGCGTGAGGGTCGCAGAAGCGACGTAAAGGCGGGCTCAGCGGCCCTTAAAAACGGGTTTGCGCTTTTCGAGGAAAGCCATACGCGCTTCGCGGGCATCCTCGGTTTTCGCCAGCGCCATGGTGAATTCCTGCTCAAAGCGGTAGGCATCGCGCTGCGGCATGACATCAACCATATTGGCCGAACGCTTGGCATAGATGGTCGCAAGCGGCGCTTTCGAGGCGATCTCACGCGCCAGCTCCATGCAGACCGGCAGCAGCTCATCCGCGGGCAGCACGTCTTCAATCACATTGCGCTTCAGCAGATCATGGGCCGAGAGACGCTGACCGGTGAAGAACATCCGCCGCATGGTCGAGCGGCCAAAGAGCGTCTTCAGCATCGACGCACCACCGGCCAGACCGACGTTGATCTCCGGCATGCCCACGGAAGCCTCTTCCGAGGCGTAGATGATGTCACAGGCCGCCACCAGCGCGAAGCCCGCACCAAGCGCCGTGCCATTCAGCGCGGCAATCACCGGCTTGGCACATTCGCGGATGGCATTGGTGGTTTCGCGGGTGATGCGGTTGTGCTCAAGGAAGTCGCCCGCAATGTCAGCCGAGGGGCGGTCTTTCAGATCAGCGCCCGCGCAAAAGGCTTTGCCGGTGCTGGTCAGAACCGCACAGCGGATGTCCTCACGCTCAGAGATGGCATCGAAGGTCGCGACGATCTGCCGCCGCATGTCCCGGCTCAGCGCATTCACCGGAGCCCGGTCCAGCGTGACCAGAGCCACGTAGTCCGACACTTCAAGACGAACGAATTGGTCTGCCATTGATAACCTCCCCATCAACTGACCGATCGGTCAGGGCTGGTTTTGGCTATAATTGCGGCACAGTGGGAACAAGCCTGCGCGGCCCGTTCAACCCGCAGAACAGATCTGCAGCAAATGCAGCACAGAGCACTGGCATCAATGATTGATCACCTTTCTCACCCCCAGGCTCAATGTGCCGTAACGTCACAGCCGACGCCGCAGTTGACCTTCCTCATCGCTTCACTTTACCGCAGGCCCCGCAAAGGCGACGTTCACGTCAACCGGAAACCGACCACTCGGTCAGCCCTGCCCTTGCACCCATGACGGAGGGGAAAAGATGATCCTTACACTGACGCGCCGCACCTTCACTGCAGCCCTCACCGCCGCAGTTGCCCTTAGTGCCCCGCTCGCAGCCGCGGCCTCCGACAAGCCGCTGACCATTGTCGTGCCCTATGCCGCAGGCGGCACGAATGACGCTTTCGCCCGTATGCTCGCGGACGGCATGGCCAAAGAACTTGGCCGCAACGTCTTTGTAGAGAACAAACCTGGCGCCAATGGCATCATCGGCGCCACCTTTGTCGCAAAATCCAAAGCAGACGGCTCGACCCTGCTTCTGGGCGGCACCGGTCCGGTCTCGCTGAACACCATGCTGCGTGCGAAACTGCCCTATAAGCTGGAGGATTTCGCCTCTGTCGCCATGATGTTCGATGGCCCGCTGACCATCACCGTGCCGACAGAGCTGGGCGTCAATTCGGTCGAAGAACTGGCCGAATGGTCGAAAACCAACGGAAAGCCGGTGCGTTACGGCACGCTCGGCCCCGGCTCCGTGACCGATCTCTACGGCGCGATCTTTGGCAAAACCTTCGGCCTTGATGTCCGCGCCGTCGCCTATAAAAACAACCCCTCCTCGCTGGTCGATCTGATCGGCGGTCAGGCGGAGATGTCGAACGCCACGCCCATTGCGCTCACTGAATATGTCAAAACCGGCGATCTCAGGATGCTCGCCCTGACCACCGCAGAACGCGATCCCGCCTTCCCGGAGGTGCCTTCCGTGGCCGAACTCGGCTATCCGCAACTTCAGGCGACCTATTGGACGGCGCTTCATGCCCCCGCAGGCACGCCGCAGGAGATCATCGACAGCCTCTCAGCCGCGGCCGTAAAAACCGTGCAATCTGAGGCCTACCGCGACCTCCTGTCGAAAAACGGTCAATATGAAAAAGCCGGCGGCCCCGAGGCACTGGATGCACAGCTCGCCAAAGACAAAGAGGTCTGGGGCAAAGTGATCGAAGACCAGGGCCTCAAACTGAACTGAGCGCCACCCCCGCCCGCTTTGGCTTTTTAAAATACTCCCGGGCGGGGTCCGGGGAGGGCAGGCAGCCCTCCCCGGGGCTGCTTAAAAGGCCAAAGCCCGGCCGGTAAAGACCCCCGAATCAGCCAGGCCGCCTCAGTCTGCCTCCCCCCGGGGCGTAATGCCAAAGGCGATCATGCGGTAATATTCCCCCGCGATCTCCGCCGCATCGCGGCTGCCTGCGGGGTTATACCAGCGATACATCCAGTTCAGCGACGACAGAATCATCCGCCCCGCAAGCCGGACATCGCTCACCTGAAACTCGCCGCGCTTCACACCGTCTTCCAGAATCCGCCGCAGCATATGCTCAAAGGAATCGCGCCGCAGTTTCATCTGCAGCGACATCTGCGCCTCATTTGAGGTCCAGAACTCCTGCGAGGCCGAAATCCAGGACAGCCGGTTTTCCTCAAAAAAGGTCGCCGTGGTCCGCATAAAGACCTCCAGCTGCTCCGAGGCCGTGGCGTCTTTCGGAAGCGCCCTGGCCACCGCCTCATTCAACCCCAGCCCGGACTGCGAGGTGATTCGGGTGAAAATCTGATATTTGTCGGTAAAATGGTGATATAATAAAGACTTAGAGACCCCGGCGCCTTGAGCAATGTCGCGCATCGAGGTGGCTTCATATCCCCTGGAGGCGAAAAGCTCTGCGGCGGTCTCTAAAATGGCTGTGACCTTGTCTGCGGATGGTTCCCGCATTTTCCCCCTCATGCTGGCGGCGCTCCTCCCGCTGCTTTAAGGGAGGCGCAGCCTGTGAACAACTGCCGGAGGGAGCCGTCATGCCGCTGCACATTGAGCGTTTCGGGAGTTTCCACACCGATCTCGGCGAATGCCCGATGTGGGACGGCGAAAAGCTGTGGATGATGGACTGCCGCAAGGGCCTGATCGTCTCGCTCGATCAAAACGGCGCGGTGACGCTCCAGGCAGAGGTCCCGGCCCCGGCAGGCTCCTTCGCGCTGCGTCAGGGCGGCGGTCTGGTTGTCGCCCTGCGCGATGAGGTGATTCTCATCGATCCCGATGGCAGCCGCCAGACTGTGGGCCGCCTTGAGGTGCATCACCCGAATATGCGGCTCAATGACGGCGCGGCCATGCCCGACGGCAGCTTTATCCTTGGCACCATGCACACGCTGCGCGCGCCGGGCGAGGCGCCGCTGGGCGGCATCTACCGCCTTGGGACCGATCACAGCTTCACCCGCATCGGCCCGGCCCTGGGCGTGGCGAACGGGCCGCTGATCCATCCGGCAAGCGGGCTTTTTACCATCTGCGACAGCACCGCCCGCCGCGCCGAAAGCTATGAGTTCGCGGCCGATGGCACCCTTGGCCCGGCGCAGCTTTATGCCGATTTCACCGCGCTGAACTCTCCGCCCGACGGCTGCTGTCTTGATGACGAGGGCGGGTTCTGGACCGCGCTTGTGACGGCTTCGGCACTTGTGCGGCTGGATGCGGCAGGTCAGGTCACGCAGCGCATTGATGTGCCGGTGAAACATGCCGCTGCGCTCTGCTTTGGCGGGCCGGATTTGAGTGATCTTTACCTCACCACCATCTCCGACAGCGGCCGACTGAAGGCCGACGGCCCGCTTGACGGGGCCGTGCTGAAGATCACCGGACACGGCCGCCGCGGCCTGCCACTGGATCTTTATCAGGGCTGAGTGGTCGCCCGCGCGATCTGCAGCCGCCGCCAGGCAAAGGCCAGCAAAAACAGCGCGGTCAGCACCAGAATGATCGTCGCCCCCGGCGCCGAATCGAGAAAGAAGCTGAGGTAAATTCCGCCGCACATCGACAAAAGTGAGGCGGCGGAGGCCACCACCAGCATCTTGCCAAAGCTGCGCACCAGCAAAAAGGCAATCGCCCCCGGCGCGATCAGCAGCCCCACCGCCAGAATAAGACCCGTGGCCGAAAGCGTGGCCACCACCATCAGCGACAGCGCCGTTAAAAGCCCGTAGTGCAAAAGCCCGGTCCTCAGCCCCGAGGCTTTCGCCTGCACCGTGTCAAAGGCCTGCAGCATCAGGTCTTTCCACTTCAGCACCAGAAAAGCCGCCACCGGCAGTCCGATCAGGGCCGAGGTGCGCAGATCCTCCGGCCCGATGCCAAGGATATTGCCGAAAAGAATGTGATCGAGATGCAGCCCCGAGCCGATGGCCGTATGCAGCACGATCCCCACGCCGAACATGCCCGAGAAGACCACCCCCATCACGGTGTCCTGCCGCACCCGGCTGTTGCCCGCCAGCCAGCCGGTCGAGAGCGTGGTCAGCATCCCCGCCAGAAAGGCCCCGAGGATCAGCGGAGCCCCCGCCACCCAGGCCAGAACGATCCCCGGCAGCACGGCATGCGAGACCGCATCCCCCATCAGCGCCCAGCCTTTCAGCACCAGAAAGCAGGACAACAGTCCCGCCGGCACGCTGAGAAGCAGCGCCACATAAAAGGCATTCTGCATGAAGGGAAAGACAAAGGGAAAGGTCAGCGCCTCGATCATACCCCGGCCTCCGCGCGCAGGGCCTCAGCCGCTTTGCGCCTGAGGGCCAGATGCCCGTGTTTGGGCGCAAAGAAGAAGGCCAGCAGGAAGACAAGCGTCTGCAGGCAGACGATAATCCCGCCCGTCGCCCCGTTCAGAAAATAGCTCAGATAGGCGCCGATAAAGCAACTCAGCGTGCCGATCAGAACCGAAAGCCCGATCAGCCGCGAAAAGCGGTCGGTCAAAAGGTAAGCCGTGGCCCCGGGCGTGACGACCAGCGCGATGACCAGAAAAGCCCCCACCGTCTGCATCGCCGCCACCACACAGGCCGAGAGCAGCGTGAAGAAAATCCCCTTCAAAAGCCCCGGACGCAGCCCGATCGAGCGCGCATGGCTTTCGTCAAAAAAGACCACCATCAGATCTTTCCACTTCAGCGTCAGGATCAGCAGCGACACCCCGGCAATGAGCACCAGTTGCAGCGTATCTCCCGGAGTGATCGCCAGAATATTGCCCATGGTGATGGTCTGCACCGAGATCGAGACCGGCGAGACCGAGATCATGAAAAGCCCAAGCCCGAAAAAGGCGCTGAAGATCAGCCCGATAATCACATCAGACTTCAGCCCGCTGCGATCGGAAAGCACCAGCATGGCCAGCGCCGCCAACCCGCCTGAGAGAAAGGCCCCCAGCGCGAAGGGCAGCCCCAGCATATAGGCCCCCGCCACCCCGGGCACGACAGAATGCGACAGCGCATCGCCGATCAGCGACCAGCCCTTCAGCATCAGATAGGCCGAAAGAAAGGCGCAGACCCCGCCCACCAGGGCCGAGACCCACATGGCGTTCAGCATATAGCCATAGGTGAAGGGCTCCAGCAGCAGGCTCATGGTGCCTCCCCACCCTGCCCCGTGGTCCGGGTCTGATGACCATATTGCACCAGCGGACGCTCATCATCGGACAGGATTGAGACATGGCGCGGATCATCGTCGTCATGCAGATCCCGACCACTCAGGGTCATGCGGCGCAGCACGCCGCCGAAGGCCGTCTCAAGGTTCTCATGGGTGAAGGTGGTGGCGGTCGGCCCATAGGCCAGCACGGTCCCCTTCACCAGCACCACCCGGTCGCAGAACTCGGGCACCGAGCCGAGATTATGGGTGGAGACCAGCATCACCCGGCCCTCATCGCGCAGCTCTCGCAGCAGCTGAATGATCTGCTCTTCGGTGCCGACATCGACGCCGGTGAAAGGCTCATCGAGCAGGATCACCTGGCCGTTCTGCGCCAGAGCGCGGGCCAGAAAGACCCGCTTTTTCTGCCCGCCCGACAACTCACCAATCTGGCGGTGGCGATAGTCCAGCATATTGACCCGGGCCAGTGCCGTGGTGACCGCCTCATGATCGACGGCTTTGGGGCGGCGCAGAAAGCCCATATGGCCATAGCGGCCCATCATCACCACATCCTCGACCAGCACCGGAAAGGTCCAGTCGACCTCCTCAGACTGGGGGACATAGGCAACGAGGTTTTTGCGCAAAGCTTCCGGCACCGTCAGGCCCAGCAGGCGGATCTCGCCCTTCGCCAGGGGCACGAAGCCCATGATGGATTTAAAGAGCGTGGATTTCCCGGCCCCGTTGACCCCCACCAGCGCGGTCACCGTGCCTTTGGGAATGCGAAAGCTGGCATTGCGCAGCGCGGTCAGCCCGTTGCGATACGTGACGGTGACCCCTGCTGCCAGGATGCCGCTGCCATCTGAAGGGTCGTCCTGCGCAGGCGTGATAGTCTGGCTCATGATCTTTTCATTCGCTGGCTCAGCCGGAGATCCGGTCGCGCTCATTCTGTGGCAGGTGCAAGGCCGTCTGCAATGGTCCGCGCAGTGACCTGCAGCAGCTCGAGATAGCCCGGAACCGGGCCATCGGCCTCGGAGATGCTGTCGACATAAAGCGCGCCGCCATAGATCGCCCCGGTTTCACGGGCGACCTGCTCTGCCGGGGCGGCACTGACGGTGCTTTCGCAAAAGACGGCCGGAATATTATGCGCGCGCACGCCGTCGATCACCGCCTTCACCTGCTGCGGCGTGCCGGTCTGATCGGCATTGATCGGCCAGAGATAAAGCTCTTTCAACCCGAAATCGCGGGCGAGATAGCTGAAAGCCCCCTCACAGGTCACCAGCCAGCGGCGGTCTTCGGGCAGAGCCGCGATGCGGTCGCGCAGCGGGCCCAGGGCCTCTTTGAGCTGCTCTTTGTAGGCGGCGGCATTGCTGTGATAGATCGCCGCATTCTCCGGATCTTTTTGCGCAAAGGCACGCTCAATATTGTCGATGTAGATCAAAGCGTTCTCAAGGCCCATCCAGGCATGGGGATTGGGCTTGCCGCTATAGGCGCCCTCCGAGATGGCGATCGGCTCAATCCCTTCGCTGACGGTGACCGAGGGCACCTCGCCGAGGTTGCGCAGAAACTGCTCAAACCACAGCTCAAGGCCCATGCCGTTCCACAGGATCAGATCCGCACCATAGGCCCCGACGATATCGCGGGGCGTCGGCTCATAGCCGTGGATTTCGGCACCGGGCCGCGTGACGGAGACCACCTCTGCCGCCTCGCCCGCCACCTGACGGGCCATATCTGCGATCACCGTGAAGGTGGTGACCACCTTCATCTTCTCCGCCTGCGCCGCCCCGGGCAATGCGGCAGCAAGGGTGAGAGCCCCGGCCAGGCAGTAGGTTTTCAACGTCATTCTGAAGTCTCCGTTTCCCCGCATAAATGCAAATGCAAATCATTCTCAAAAGTCAACGGTGAGGCTGCACCCGCGCGCCCGGACACCCATATTTGTGATCAAGGGTTACAGGTCTGTGACGTTTCGCTTAAATTTCCGGCAAAGAGCGGCGGGACTGCGGACGGACCTGCGACAAAAGCCAGGACTGCAGCGCCAGGGCCGCGGGATTGGTCTGCCGGCCTTCGGGAATCACCACGTAATAGCTGTTCTCGGTCACCGTCGGCTCGACATCGAGGGCGACCAGATCGCCCGCCGCCATTTCGCGCTCGATGAGATATGAGGGCAAAAGCGCGGCCCCCAGCCCCGCGCTGACAGCCGCGATAATCAGCGCGAACTGATCAAACCGCATCCCCGCCCAGGCGGTCTGATCCGGAAGACCCCGCGCCGCAAACCAATCCGCCCAGAGCGAGGGCCGCCCCGACATATGCAAAAGCGGCAGCCCGGTCAGATCCTGCGGCTCTTCAAACCGGCAGCGCGCCGCGAAATCGCGCGAGACCACCGGCACCACCGCCTCGCTGCAAAGATAGGTTGCGACGGCATCGGGCCAGATGCCCTGACCATAATGGATCGCCAGATCCAGCGACGTTTCGGCGAAGTTAAACGGCCCGTCCCGGGTTTCCAGCGCCAGGGCAAGGCCGGGATGCGTGGCGGTGAAATTCTGCAGCCGCGGCACCAGCCAGCGCGCCCCGAAAGCCGGCAGCACCCCCACCCGCAACACCTGCTGCGCCGGAGACAGCGACAGCGCCCCGGTCATCATATCCTCGGCGTTGCGCAGCAGGCGGCGGACCTGGGGCAAAAGCCGCTCTCCCGCCTCGCTCAGCACCACCCTCTGGCGCACGCGCTCAAAGAGCCGGTGGCCGATGCGCTCTTCAAAATCGCGGATCTGACGGCTGACCGCGCTTTGCGTGAGGTTCAATTCCTCAGCCGCGCGCGAGAAATTCTCGTGCCGCGCGGCGCATTCAAAGGTCTGAAGGGCGGCGAGATCGGGCAACAGGCTGCGGCGCATGGCGACCCCCGGCAAGGCTTTTCTGCGCGTGCTTTGCCACGAAAGCCCTTACTGCGGCAAGCGCCCGCCCGTCAGCGCCGCCAGAATTGCCCGGTCCCGGGTGGCGGCCAGATCGCTGATGCTCTGGCCCGCCAGCATGGCACTGACCCCTTCGGCGATCTTTGCGCGCACCCCGGGCGTCAGATCGGGTCGGCCGAGATCATCCCACCAGCTTTGCATGGGATCCCCGAGGTGCTGCAGAAAGCCCGCCATCCCCGCCGCCCCACCGCCTAAGTGAAAAAGCGTCGAGGGCCCCATGACCGACCAGCGCAGCCCCGGCCCTGCGGTCATCGCCTTGTCGATTTCGCCGAAATCCGCGACGCCGCTGAGCGCCAGATGCACGGCTTCGCGAAAAACGGCGGCCTGCAGGCGGTTGGCGATATGGCCGGTGACCTCGCGGTTCAGCCGCACACAGGTCTTGCCCAGCGAGGTGTAAAACCGCTCGGCCTGCTCAAGCACCCCGGCCCGCGTCGCAGGGGTGCCCATCAGCTCCACCAGCGGGATCAGATGCGGCGGATTGAACGGATGGGCCAGGATCAGCCCGCCCGCATCCGGCAGAGCTTTCGCCATTTCCGAGAGTTTCAGCCCCGAAGAAGAGGTTGCCAAAGTCGCCTCTTTCTTCAGCAGCGGCGCAATCCGTGCAAAAAGACTGTGCTTGACCTCCAGCCGCTCAGGGGTGTTTTCCTGAATGAAGTCAGCCGTTTCAACCGCCTCTTCAGCGCGGGTGACAAAGCGGATGCGCGACAGATCCCCCGCCCCCTCCCAGCCGAGCGCCCGCAGCACGGGGGCCGCCTCTTCGACAAAGCGAGCCAGCTTTTCCTCAGCCTCGGCCTCGGGATCAGCCACCACCACCTGCCGCCCGGAGGCTGCAAAAAGCGCCGCCCAGCTGGCGCCGATCACCCCCGCGCCCAGCACGGCAATCTGCGGAAATTCCATCCTCTTCCCCTCTCAGTCTGCGTCTTAAGGCTAGGGCGGGCAAAGCAGCAAAACCAGCCTTTCCTCTGGACGCACGGCCCAGGATCGCGTCAAATCACCGCAGCCTGGCGGGTGCTGCCTGCCCCTGCTGCAATTTCACCTGAGGTAGAGACCGTGTCTGATCTGACCCCCCGCCCGAATTCGCTCGAAGCCCGCGACATCGCTGCGCATCTGCACCCCTATACCAACCAGCGCAAAGCCGAAGCCGAAGGCGCGCTGATGATCGAGCGCGGTGAGGGGATCTATGTCTTCGACACCAACGGCAAACGCTATATCGAGGGGATGGCGGGCCTGTGGTCCGTGGCCGTGGGCTTTAATGAGCCGCGCCTGGTGGAAGCGGCTGCAAAGCAGATGTCGAAGCTGCCCTATTACCACACCTTCACCCAGAAGGGGCATGAGCCCGCCACCCTGCTGGCCGAAAAGCTGCTGGAAATGGCGCCGGTAAAAATGTCGAAAGTGCATTTCACCAACTCAGGGTCTGAGGCCAATGACACGGCCATGAAGATGATCTGGTACCGCGCCAACGCGCTCGGCCAGCCGGAGAAGAAAAAGATCATCGCCCGCATCAAGGGCTATCATGGCGTGACCATTGCTTCGGCCAGCCTGACGGGTCTGCCGAACAACCACCGCTCCTTTGATCTGCCGCTGCCGATGGTGAAACACACCCTCTGCCCGCATTACAAAGCCTTCGCCGAAGCCGGTGAGACCGAGGCGCAATTCGTGGCGCGTCTCGCAAAAGAGCTCGAAGATCTGATCCTCGCGGAAGGCCCCGAGACCGTCGCCGCCTTCATCGGCGAGCCGGTGATGGGCGCAGGCGGTGTGATCATCCCGCCGGAAGGCTATTGGGCCGCCATTCAGGCCGTGCTGAAGAAATACGACATCCTGCTGATCGCCGATGAGGTGATCTGCGGCTTCGGACGCACCGGCAATATGTTCGGCTCGACCACCTATGGGATGGAGCCCGATATCCTCGTCTGCTCGAAGCAGCTGACCTCGTCTTATCTGCCGATGTCGGCGATTCTGGTGAACGATCGGGTCTATCAGCCGCTGGCGGACGAATCGCAAAAGATCGGCACCTTTGGCCATGGTTTCACCGCCGCCGGTCACCCGGTGGCCGCTGCCGTGGCGCTGGAAAACCTGAAGATCATCGAAGAGCGCGATCTGGTCGGCAATGTCCGCGCGCTGGCGCCGAAATTCGCCGCCCGTCTGGCGAAGCTGGCTCAGCATGAGCTGGCCTTTGATGCCCGTTCGGTCGGCCTTATCGGCTGCCTGGAGCTGAAGCCCCAGGAGGGCGCGGTCGGCGCACGCGGCGCGAAGCTGGTCGGTCTGCTGCAGGAGCAGGGCCTGATTTCGCGCGCCATCGGCGACACTCTGGCGCTTTGCCCGCCGCTGGTCATCACCGAGGCGCAGATTGATGAGCTGTTCGACGCCTTTGAGGCGGCTCTCGCACAGATGTAAGCACGTCCGGCCGCCCCCCGGGGCGGCCGTCAGCTGTCGGGGGCCAGCGTCAGGGTGATGCGGTCTCCGGCAAACCAGGTCCGGCCATATTCGACCGGCTGCCCCGCACCATCCACATTCACCGCATCTGAGCGCAGCAGCGGGGCGCCTTCGGCCAGCTCCAGCGCCAGGGCCAGCGTGCCGCGCGCGATCCGCGCCGTGATCCGCGTCGCACTGCGGGTGTAATCCGCCACCCCGCAGGCCGCGAGCGCAAGCGTCACCGACTGCCGCGCAGCGATCTCTTCGCAAAGCCCCGGCAGCGGCCCGGCGGGAAAGACCGAGCGAAACACCGCCACCGGCTGGCCATCGATCAGCGAGATCCCCTCCACCACATGCACCAGAGCGCCCGGCTCCAGCGCCAGGGCCTCAGCTTCGCGCGGATCGGCGGCGCGGGTCTCAGAGCGGGTAAAGCGGCGCGAGGGGCTGCGCCCGGACGCCAGCACATTCTGATGAAAGCGGGTGCGGCGGCTCAGCGGATAATCCGTGGGTTTTGACGCCACAAAGGTCCCCGCCCCACGCCTTGTGCGCACGATGCCCCTTTGGACCAGATCCGCCAGCGCCTGCCGCACGGTATGGCGGTTCACCCCGAAACGCGCGGCCAGATCCGCCTCGGTCGGCAGGCGGTCGCCGGGGTGATACTGCCCGGCCGCGATCTCTTCTGAAAGGGTGCCCGCAATGGCGCGCCACAAGACTTTCCGACCCATAATGTCTCACTGCCACAAAAGTTTCACTTGCCGGTTTGTGACGCGGATCCTAACATTTGTCTAGTTGTCTATATAGACATCTTCCGAAGATGTTGAGGTTTTCATGCCCGCCACTGCACGGCAAAGCTGGCTCTCACTGCTTGCCAAATCCCCTCCGGCGCGGCTTGCGGCGCTGTTTCCTGAGCTGCCGCCGCATCTGGTGCTGCGCGCCCCTGAGATCGGCTCTGTCATGGTGCAGGGCCGCACGGGCGGCACCGGCGCGCCCTTTTCGCTGGGCGAGATGACGGTGACCCGCGCCTCGCTGCAACTGGACTGCGGAAGCGTGGGGCACGCCCTGGTGCAGGGCCGCGACCGCGACCACGCGCTGCGCACGGCGGCCCTTGATGCGCTGATGCAGACCGCCGCCGCCCCGACCCTTGAGGCAGAGGTTCTCACCCCCCTGCGGGCTGAGGCAGAGGCGCGACAGGCCGCCCGCGCCGCAAAGGCCGCTGCCACCCGGGTTGAGTTTTTCACACTGATGCGCGGAGAAGACGCATGACACGTCTGACCGGGGGCTTCATCGATCCCGCCACAGAAGCGGCCACAGGCTTTCGCGCCGTTCTGGAAGCCATGGCACGGCCGGGACGCATCTTTGATGTGACGGGTGCTGCGCCACCTGCGCCTTTGTCGGTGGCGGCAGGCGTGGTGCTGCTGACGCTCTGCGATCATGAAACGCCGCTGTTTCTGGCCGGGCGCTATGACTGCGCGGAGGTCCGGGCCTGGATCGCCTTTCACTGCGGCGCGCCCTTTGCTGCGCCCGAAGCAGCCGCCTTTGCGCTTGGCGACTGGCAGGATCTGCAGCCCGTCAGCCGCTTTCGCGCCGGCGAGCCCGCCTATCCCGACCGCTCCGCCACCCTTCTCGTTGAGCGCAGCGCGCTTGCGGCACAGGGCCACCGCCTGAGCGGCCCCGGCATCCGCGATCACGCCCTGCTGAACCTGCCCGAGACCGCAGCGTTTCAGGTCAATCACGCCCGCTTTCCGCTGGGCTTTGATGTGATTTTCACGGCCGGGGCGCAGCTTGCAGCCCTGCCGCGCAGCACCCGCACGGAGGCGCTCTGATGTATGTGGCCGTTAAAGGGGGCGAGCGCGCGATTGATGCCGCCCATGCCTGGCTTGCGGAAGAACGCCGCGGCGATCCAGCGGTCCCGGACCTCAGCCCGGCGCAGATCCGCGAACAGATGAGCCTCGCGGTCAACCGCGTCATGGCCGAGGGCTCGCTTTATGATCCCGACCTCGCAGCTCTCGCGCTGAAACAGGCGCGGGGCGATCTGGTGGAGGCGGTCTTTCTGCTGCGCGCCTATCGCACCACCCTGCCGCGCTTTGGCACTTCGCGCCCGGTCGATACCGCGCAGATGGCGGTGACGCGGCGGATCTCGGCCACCTTCAAGGACCTGCCGGGCGGGCAAATCCTGGGGCCGACCTTTGATTACACCCACCGCCTGCTCGATTTCGCCCTGGCCGCCGAGGGGCTGGCACCGCCGCCCCCCGCCCCGGTGGCAGAGCCCTCAAGCGATCCCCTGCCCCATGTCACCGCCCTTCTGGGCCTCGACGGGCTGATCGAAGAAGAGCCCGCCTCCGACACCCCCGCCCCCGACCTCACGCGCAGCCCGCTGCAGCTTCCCGCCAGCCGTGCGCTTCGCCTTCAGGCGCTGGCCCGCGCGGATGAGGGGTTTCTTCTGTCGCTCGCCTATTCCACCCAGCGCGGCTATGGCCGCACCCATGCCTTTGTCGGAGAGCTGCGCATCGGCACCGTCGCGGTGGAGGCGGATCTGCCGGAGCTGGGTTTCGCCATTGAGATCGGCGAGATCGAACTGACCGAATGCGAAAGCGTGAACCAGTTCAAAGGCTCAAAGACCGAGCCTGCGCAGTTCACCCGCGGCTATGGTCTGGTCCCCGGCCAGTCCGAGCGCAAGGCCATCTCGATGTCGCTGGTCGACCGCGCCCTGCGCTGGCAGGAGCTGGGCGAGGATTTCACCGGCGCTCCGGCCCAGGACGAAGAATTCGTCCTCAGCCATTGCGACAATGTGCAGGCCACCGGCTTTCTCGAACACATCAAACTGCCGCATTACGTCGATTTCCAGGCCGAGCTTGAACTGATCCGCCGCCTGCGCGCCGCCGCCGGATCCGGGGCGGAGCCACAGGAATGAATATCATCTTTGACATCGGCAATGTGCTGATCGCCTGGGATCTGCACCGCGCGTTTGACGACGCCTATCCAGAGGCGGCTGAGTTTGACGCCTTTTTGCAGCGCACGGGGTTTTACGCGCTGAACCTGCGCGCCGATCAGGGCACCGCTTTCGCCGATCTCGCCCGCGCGGTCAGTGAGCCGACGGATGCCGCACTGATCCGCAGCTATCCG
Organism: Falsigemmobacter faecalis; assembly: GCF_003863335.1. Lineage (GTDB taxonomy): Bacteria > Pseudomonadota > Alphaproteobacteria > Rhodobacterales > Rhodobacteraceae > Wagnerdoeblera > Wagnerdoeblera faecalis. The sequence continues at coordinate 88,084 of NZ_RRAZ01000006.1, forward strand.
GCCCGCTTTGCGCGCAGCATTGCCGCTCCGGTCCCCGGCAGCTGGCAGATCCTGCGGGATCTGAAGGCCCGCGGCCACCGCATCCATGCGATCACCAATTGGTCGCAAGAGACCTGGCCCGAGGCGCTGCGGCTGCACCCCGATCTGGCCAGTACCTTTGAATGTCTGGTGATCTCGGGGCGCGAGGGGCTTTTGAAGCCCGATCCGGCGATCTTCCGGCTCTTTTGTGCGCGCGCGGATGTCGCGCCGCAGGACTGCCTGTTTATTGACGACCTCCCCGCCAATACCGCCGGGGCGAAAGCCGCCGGTATGGACGCCCTTCCCTTTACCGGCGCAGCAGATCTGCGCCGCGAGCTGACCCTGAGGGGGCTTTTATGAGCGGCTATAACTTCGCTTACCTCGATGAGCAGACCAAGCGCATGCTGCGCCGCGCTTTGCTGAAGGCGCTGGCCATTCCCGGCTATCAGGTGCCCTTTGCCTCGCGCGAAATGCCGATGCCCTATGGCTGGGGCACCGGCGGCGTGCAGGTGACTGCCGCCTGCCTGACGCCGCAGGACCGGCTGAAAGTGATCGATCAGGGCGCGGATGACACCACCAATGCGGTCTCGATCCGGCGCTTTTTCGAACGCACGGCCGGGGTTGCGACCACCACCTCCACTGCAGAGGCCACGGTGATCCAGACCCGCCACCGCATCCCTGAGCAGCCTTTGCAGGAGGGGCAGATCCTGGTCTATCAGGTGCCGATCCCCGAACCCCTGCGCTTCCTTGAGCCGCGTGAAACCGAGACCCGCCGCATGCATGAGCTGGAAGACTACGGCCTGATGCATGTGAAGCTTTATGAGGACATCGCGCGGCATGGCGAGATTGCCACCGCCTATGCCTATCCGGTGAAGGTCGGGGGGCGCTATGTCATGGACCCCTCTCCGATCCCGAAATTCGACAACCCGAAATTAAACGGCAATCCCGCCATTCAGCTTTTCGGGGCCGGGCGAGAGTGCCGCATCTATGCGCTGCCGCCCTATACCGAAGTGGTGCCGCTGGACTTTGAGGATCACCCCTTCCGTCCGGGCCGCGCCGATCACAGCTGCGCGCTTTGCGGGGCGCAGGAGAGCTATCTTGATGAGCTCATCACCGATGACCGCGGCACGCGGCTTTACTGCTGCTCCGACACCGATTTCTGCGCCTCTCGTCAGGCCCCATCCGCAACGGAGGCCTGAGCATGGCCGCACCCACAGACAACAGCGCACCGCTTTTGCAGGTGTCAGGGCTGACAAAACTTTACGGGCCCCGCACCGGCTGCGCCGGGGTAAGCTTTGATCTTTACCGCGGCGAGGTGCTGGGCATCGTCGGGGAAAGCGGCTCGGGGAAATCGACGCTGCTCTCCTCGCTGGCCGGGCAGCAGCGCCCTGACCGGGGCTCGATCCTCTGGCAGGGCCAGGACGTGCTGTCGCTGCCCGAGACCGGACGGCGGCGGCTAATGCGCAGCGACTGGGCCTATGTGCATCAGAACCCCCGCGACGGGCTGCGCATGGGCGTGAGTGCCGGTGCCAATATCGGCGAGCGGCTGATGGCGCTTGGCGCGCGGCATTACGGCGGGATCCGCGCGAGCGCCCTCGACTGGCTGGCGCGGGTAGAGATCGATGCCGCGCGGATCGATGACCGCCCCTCGGCTTTCTCCGGCGGGATGCAGCAGCGGTTGCAGATCGCGCGCAATCTGGTGACGGGCCCCAAACTCGTCTTCATGGATGAGCCGACGGGGGGGCTTGATGTCTCGGTCCAGGCGCGGCTGCTGGATCTGCTGCGCGGGCTGGTGCGCGATCTGGGGCTTTCGGTGATCATTGTCACCCATGATCTTGCGGTGGCGCGGCTGCTGGCGGATCGGCTGATGGTGATGAAAGATGGCCGGGTGGTTGAAGAAGGGCTGACCGATCAGGTGCTTGATGATCCGCAGCACGCCTATACCCAGCTGCTTGTTTCTTCGGTTTTGCAGGTGTGATGCCATGATTATTGTCAAAAACCTCAGCAAGACCTTCACCCTGCACAATCAGGGCGGCGCGGTGATCCCGGTCATGACGGGCGCGGATCTGCATGTCGGACGCGGGGAATGCGTCGCGCTGACCGGGCCTTCGGGTGCGGGAAAATCCACCCTGATGCGGCTGATCCACGGCAATTACCTGGCGGCCTCGGGGGAAATCCGGGTGGCGGGCCATGCGGTGACCGGCGCCTCTGCGCGTGAGATCCTGGCACTCAGACGCACGCATCTGGGCTATGTCAGCCAGTTCCTGCGCGTCATCCCCCGCGTGCCAACCTCAGGCGTGGTGGCCGAGCCGCTGCTGCGCCTTGGAGTCCCGCGGCAGACCGCCGAAGCGCGGGCGGCAGAGTTGCTTTCGCGCCTCAATATCCCCGAGCGGCTCTGGTCGCTTTCGCCCACCACCTTCTCGGGCGGCGAGCAGCAGCGCGTGAATATCGCGCGGGGGTTTGTGCATGACTATCCGGTGCTGCTGCTCGATGAGCCGACCGCCAGCCTTGACGCCACCAACCGGGAGGTGGTGCTGAACCTGATTGAAGAGGCAAAGGCGCGCGGCGCGGCCATCCTTGGCATTTTCCACGACGAAGCGGCGCGCACGCGGGTCTGTGACCGGCTGGTTGATGTGACAGGCTTCACACCGGGGCTGCGCCATGACGCCTGATCTTGTGGCCGTCGTCGGGCCGTCGGGCGCGGGCAAAGACACCCTGATGGAGGCCGCCTGCGCCGGCACCCCCGGCATCCGCGCCGTGCGCCGGGTCATCACCCGCCCCACAAAGGCCGGAGGCGAGGACTTTGAGGGCATCAGCGAGGCGGAGTTTGACCGCCGCCTGAGCGCCGGGGACTTCGCCCTGACCTGGGCCGCCCATGGGCTGCGCTACGGCCTTCCCAAATCTGAGCTGACGGGGGGCGGGACTTTGCTTTTCAACGCCTCCCGCGCGGTGCTGGAGGAGGCCGCAAGGCTCTGGCCGGGGCTGCGCGTGGTGCGGATCACCGCGCCGCCCGAGGTGCTGGCCGCAAGGCTCGCCGGGCGCGGGCGCGAGGATGCCCAGGATCAGGCCCGCCGCGTGGCGCGGGCCTCATTCGCGCTGCCCGAGGGGATCCGCGCCGTCACGGTGGTGAATGACGCCGATCCCGCCACCGGGCTTCAGCGCTTTCTCGCCGCCCTTGAGCCGGTCAGGGGGTAGCGGTGCAGCAGTTCAAACGGCCCCTCCTGCGGCTCTGCGAAAAGGCAGATCTCAGCGATCTCAAAGGGGCGCGGCAGCACCGGGGCGAACCACTCGCGCAGGAAGGGCACCGCCTCAGCCGCCCGGGGGGTGCCGTCGGTCAGCGTCATATGAAAGCGAAACTCTTCCAGCACATAGGGATAGCCATACTGCCCCAGCAATTCCCTTTGCCGCGGGCTCAGGGTCTCAGGGCGGCGGCGTGCGGTCTCAGCCGCTGTCAGGGCCGCGCGGAAGGGCTCAAGCCGGGTCACGATTTCGCCCGCGACCCCCTCCAGCGCGGCGGTGTCCCCTTCGGGGATCAGCGCCAGAAAGCGGCCGATCTGCGCGAGGCTCAGCCCCGCAAGGGTCACCGGCGCAAGCTCTGCCGCGAGATCCTGCAGCGCCTGATGCAGCCCCGCCACCTCCTGGCCCCCGGCCAGACGGAAGGGCGGCTTCAGCGTGGCGTGAAAGCCGTAGCGGCGCGGCTCACCCGTCAGCGCGGCCACATCAAATCCGGCCTCCGGATGCGGCAGCGCGCGGCCTGCCTCAACGTCGCGCCCCAGCCAGCGGGCGGCGCGGCTTGCAAAGGCCCCGGGCGGCGGCGCGTAATAGACCGCATATCGTTTCATTCCACCCATTGCCTGCCCGCTTCCCATTTTCCGTTCCGTCTCTGCGCCTGACCGTCCGACAGAAAGACTGATAATGACACTTCTTGCAAATGCCACCCTCGTTCTGCCCGGCGAAGTCCTGCGCGGCGCGCTGCATCTTAAGGACGGTCGCATCGCGGCGATCGAACAGGGCAGCCATGTGCCCGCAGGCGCCGAAGACTGTGAGGGCGATCTGCTGATGCCTGGTCTGATTGAGCTGCATACCGACAATCTTGAGCGCCATCTGCAGCCCCGCCCCAAGGTGGACTGGCCGCATCAGGCCGCGATCCTTGCCCATGATGCAGAGCTTGCGGGGGTGGGGATCACCACGGTCTTTGATGCGCTGCGGGTGGGATCGGTCATCACCGACAATAAGACCGGCTATTCAGAATATGCCCGTGCCGTGGCAACCGGGATCCTCGATCTGCGCCGCGAGGGTGCTCTGCGGGTCAGCCATTTCCTGCATCTGCGCGCCGAGGTCTGCTCGGAAACCCTGGTTGAAGAAATGGCGAAATTCGGCCCTGAGGACCGCATCGGCATTGTCAGCCTGATGGATCACACCCCCGGCCAGCGGCAGTTCCGCGATATTGCCAAGCTGCGCGATTACGTCATGGGCAAGCGCGGCCTGTCTGAAGCGGATTTCCAGGCCCATGTCGCAAACCAGCAGGCGATGCGCGCGCGCTTTGGCGATCTGCATGAGAAAATCGCCGTCAGCGAAGCCAGCCGCTATGGCGCGGCGCTGGCCAGCCATGATGACACCACCGCAGAGCAGGTGGCGGTCTCAAAGGCCCATGGCGTCAGCTTTGCCGAATTCCCCACCACGGTTGAGGCCGCAAAGGCCTGCCGCGCAGAGGGGGTTCAGGTGATGATGGGCGCGCCCAATGTGATCCGCGGCGGCTCTCACTCAGGAAATGTCTCAGCAGAGGAGCTGGCGGGGCTCGATCTTCTGGACATCCTGTCGTCGGATTATGTGCCCTCGTCGCTTTTGTCGGCGGCGCTGCATCTGGGCGATCTCTGGGGCGATATGGCGCGTGGCATTGCCACCGTGACCCGCGCGCCCGCAGAGGCCACGGGCCTGCACGACCGCGGCCGCCTTGAGATCGGCACACGCGCCGATCTGCTGCGGGTGCGCCGGATCGGGCGCCACGGCGGGCTGCGCGGGGTCTGGGTTCAGGGCAGACGCGTCGGCTGAGCCTCGGCCTTCACCGAGGCGATGAACTGAGCAAAACTCATCAGCCAGGGCCTCTGCTCGGGGTGGAAGGTGGCATGCAGCGCCTTTGGCAGCACGAGATGCAGGTTATGCGCCTGCATCTCGGCGGTCTGGGCGCGCGAAATCGCGGGCTCCAGCGTCAGAAGATGCTTGTCGGTGATGCGGTCCGCCTCGGCCAGAACCTGCCGCCAGCGGTCTTTGCAGGTGGTTTTCACCGCCAGCATGCGCAGGTTCTCCGCCGGATAAAGCGGGTCTGAATATTCGGCCTCTCCCGGAAACAGGAAGTCGGCGGCGGCGCGTTTCTCGGTCGTGGCCTCACGGCGGTGGCGGATGCCATTGGCCTTGAGGATTTCCTCAATATGATGCGCAAAGGCAAAGCCCGCGCGGGATTTCCGGCGGTTCTGCACGGACAGAGAAAAGCGCAGAAAGCCGTTCACATCGGCCTCGTCACCGATGAGGAAGCCCTCTTTCAGCCGCTCGGCCACCACCTCGCGCTCAAGCCTGCGAAAGAGCGCCTCATCAAGGTCCATCCAGGCCAGCAGCGTGCCATCGGGGTCCCCCACCGGATCGGCCTGGGTCACACAGGCCCGCGCAAAGGCCGAAAATTCATCGGTGCGCGGGAAGGTCAGGCCGAATTTCTTCACCAGCCGCGCGAAGGCCTCGGTCTCGGGGATCTCCGGCTCAATGCCCAGCTCTTCGAGAATAAAGCTCGCGGCAAAATCGATGCCCCGCGCGCCTTCCGTCAGATCGCGCTGCACCAGCGCAAAATCGAGGCTCAGCTCCAGCCCAAAGAGCCAGAGCAGTTTCTGTTCGGTCGAACTGCCGCTCGGGCACAGGATCGCCAGCAGCCGCCCCGAAGTGGTCATGCACAAAAAGAGCGTATCGCCAGGGCGCGCGCGATAGACCACCGGATTGGCGGCATGGGGGTAATACAGGCGGTATTCAGGCGGGCGATGCGGGGTGCGCTTGCGGGTGTTATACCAGGTCCCGGTGGCCTCAATGCGCAAGGGGGCCTCATCTTCGTCGTCCATCCACAGATAGGTGACCGGGATCACCACCTTGTCAGAGGGTGTGCCGAGATAGGTGCGAAAGACGTCAACGCTTTGAAATTCATGCTGCTTTGAGGCGGTGGGATCCACCTCAACCGCCTTCAGCCCCTTGGCCGCCGCACCAATGAAATATTTTGAAAGCGAGCCCCGCGTGATCATTCCGCCCCCCTGCCCGTCAGATCTGTCTCAGGCATCTCGCTGCACAGCCAAAGGCTTAAGCGCTCAATAACCGTCTCAAAGGGCGGGCGGCTGCGCCCGCGCAAAGCGCAGTCCCAGACCCGGGCGATGCGCCAGCCCCCGGCCCGCAAAGCCGCGGCCTGGGCCGCATCCCGGGCCATATTGCCGCCGATCTTGGCCCGCCAGAAGTCTTCGCGCGACTTTGGCCATTTGAACAGCGGGCAGTCATGGCCATGCCAGAAACAGCCATTGATCAACACCACCGCGCGGCGGGCCGGAAAGACCAGATCGGGCTTTCCGGGCAGGGTTTTCACATGCAGCCGATAGCGAAAGCCGCGCGCATGAAGCGCGCGGCGGATCAGCAGTTCCGGGCCGGTATCCGCCCCCCGGATCGCCGCCATATTGCGCGATCTGGTGGGGGCGTCGTGAACGTCAGCCACGCTTCCGCCGCTTGGATGCGGGCTTTGCCATGATCTCCAGGATATGCGGGCGCATGATCCGGGCCACTTCGGCAAAGACCGGAACGGCCACCGAATTGCCGAACTGCTTATAGGCCTGGGTATCCGAGACCGGAATCCGGAAGCTGTCGCCATAGCCCATCAGCCGCGCACATTCCCTGGGCGTCAGGCGGCGCGGGTTCTGCCCCGGGCCACGGTCCACCAGAATCTCTGAGCCGTCCTTATAATACCGCGCCGAGAGCGTGCGGGCGATCGACTGCGCATTGACCAGACCAAAGCCAAAGCCATTGCCCTTGGCCTTATGCTTGGCAGCATAGCTTTGCAGATAGGCCCAGAGCTTGTCGGTCAGGGTGTATTTCGGGCTCACCTCGGCATCGGGGCCAAGGGTGAAATGACCTTCCGGTGCCTCAGTGCCGTTCTGAGGATGCAGCACCGCATTCATCCGCCGCCCGCCATAGGCCGGAAGACACAGGTCGTCCCAGGTGAATTTCACCTTATCGCGAAAGCCCACCAGCACGATCCGCTCCCGGTGCTGCGGCACGAAGTGACCGGCATCAAGGATGCGGAAGTGCAACGTATAGCCCAGGTCCTCGGTCAGCTTGCGCCGGATCACCTCAAAGGTGCGGCCCTTGTCGTGGCTGGTGAGGTTTTTCACGTTCTCCAGCATGAAGGCCGCCGGGCGGTGGTGCTTCAGGATGCGCAGCACATCAAAAAACAGCGTACCCTGCGTTTCATCCTCAAAGCCATGCGCACGGCCAAGCGCGTTCTTCTTCGACACCCCCGCGATGGAAAACGGCTGACAGGGAAAGCCCGCGACCAGCACGTCATGGGGCGGAATATCCTGCGCCTCAACCTGCCGGATGTCGCCCGCCACGGGGCGGTTATCGGGGTAATTCGCCAGATAGGTCTGCTGGGCGTATTTGTCCCACTCAGAGGTAAAGACGCAGCGCCCGCCCGCAGATTCCATCGCGCGGCGCAACCCGCCGATCCCGGCAAAAAGGTCAATAAACGTGAAAGCCGCGCCGGCATCTTCCGCCGGGGTGCGCGCGGCCACCTTCATGCGCAAAAGCTCCAGCACGCCTTCGCGCGGATGCTCTTTGCCACTTTTGAAACGGTAGATATGACCCTCTGAGTAATCAAGAATACGGGCCGCATCAGATACGTTCAGACCCGCCTTCAACAGCAGGTCCTCGAATTCGGTCATCGCACGGGCTCCTTGTGCCCGAGGCGGGCCGCTTCCTGTCGGGGGGAATATTTCTGACATTCTGCCAAAACGCGCCCCAGGCCACAAGGGGCAACCGCCACTTTGCGGGAACAAAAAGGGCCCGGCACTTCTCAGTGCCGGGCCTTTCGTCAAGGGACGCTTTGACTGTGTTTATTCGCCGCCGCCGAGGCTGTGGACGTAGACTGCGACCGAACGGATGTCGGCTTCCGTCAGGCGCTCATTCCAGGCCGGCATCACGCCTGCGCGGGCGTAGGTGACGGTATGGGTCAGCGAGGCAACATCGCCGCCGTAAAGCCAGATCGCATCCGTCAGATCCGGCGCACCCTGGCTGCGGTCACCGCTGCCGTCTTCGGCATGGCAGCCCGAGCAGTTGTCGGCAAAGACCGTCTCACCAGCGGTGGCAAGCGCAGCATCATGCTCCTGCCCCGAGATCTGGCGGACATATTGCACGACGCTGGTGATGTCTTCTTTCTCCAGCATGTCGCCAAAGGCCGGCATCATCGAGAAGCGGGCTTCTTCGCTCTGGGTGTTGCGGATGCCGTGGGTGACGGTCAGGTGGATATCCTCCATCGAACCGCCCCAGAGCCAGTCGTCATCGAGCAGGTTCGGATAGCCGCCGACATTGCCGCCAGCCCCCGAGCCGTGGCACTGCGCGCACCAGGTCTTATAGACCGCGGCACCCGATTGCTTGGCAAAGGACTGCAACTCCGGATCGGTGCCGATTTCCGTCAGCTCGGCCTTCACCAGCTTTTCACGCATCGGCGCGTTCAGCGTGGTGAATTTGTCGATATTCGACTGCAGCTCTTCCACACGGTTGTAGCCAAGGATCCCCTGGGTTGCCCCGTTGATCAGCGGCCATGCCGGATAGGCGATCGAATACAGCACCGCCCAGAAAATCGAGGCATACCAGGTCCAGAGCCACCAGCGCGGCATCGGGTTGTCGAGTTCCTCGATACCATCCCAGGAGTGACCCGTGGTCGGCACTTCGCCGGGCTTGTGCTCTTTGTCGTGATGGGCGCTCATCTGTCACGCCTCCTTTGCGGGCCGGACATGCAGGCTGCCCGGGGTGTCATCATTGCGGAAGATCGACTGCGCGGCCTCGTCATGCACGCTGCGGCTGCCCGGGCGCAGGACCCAGACAAAGACACCGACGAAGAACAGCGTCATGAACAGCAGGTGCCAGCTGTCTGCGAAGTTGCGCAGAAACGCGTAGGTTTCCATCACATCCTCCGTCAGCGGGACAGGTCTGGCTGGAAGGTCGAGAAATCAACCATCGTCCCCAGAACCTGCATGTAAGCGATCAGCGCATCGGCTTCGGTCAGTTTGGCCTGACCGTCGAAGTTGCGCACATTGACCGGCGTGCCGAAGGCGGCCTTGCCGTAACGCTCTTCCAGACCTTCGGCATCCCCCTCAGGATCAACCTGAGCGCGGAAGTCGGCGGTCGCGTTCTCGATCATCGCGGTGGTGTAAGGCACACCAAAGATCGCGCTGGTCGAGAGGAAGTCGGCGACATATTTGCCGTCGATTTCACGGTTAAACAGGAAGCCGTATTTCGGCATGATCGATTCAGGCACCACGGCCGGCGGGTTGCGGAAGTGGTCCTGGTGCCATTCATCCGAATAGCGGCCACCCACGCGGGCCAGATCCGGGCCGGTGCGCTTGGAGCCCCATTGGAACGGACGGTCATACATCGTCTCAGCCGCCAGCGAGTAGTGGCCGTAACGCTCAACCTCATCGCGCATCGGGCGGATCATCTGGCTGTGGCAGGCATAGCAGCCTTCCCGCTCATAGATCCGCTTGCCGGTCAGTTCGAGCGGGGTGTAGGGGCGAACCCCTTCCACCTTCTCGATGGTGTTTTCGATGTAAAACAGCGGCACGATCTGAACCAGACCGCCGATGGTGACCACGATGAAGCTCAGCACCATCAGCAGGGTGGCGTGAGTTTCGATCTTTTTGTGTTTATCAAGAATGCCCATGAGTTTGCGCTCCGATCATTCCGCAGGCAGGAAGTTGTTTGCGTTGACCGGAGCCTTCGCAGGTTGTGCGCGGACCGTCATCCACAGGTTGTAGCACATGATGACACCACCGGAGAGGAACATCAGGCCACCCAGGGCACGGACAACATACATCGGATGTTTCGGCGACACGGTGTCAGCGAATGCGTTCACGAGGAAGCCATTGGCATCCACTTCGCGCCACATCAGACCTTCCATGATCCCGGCAACCCACATCGAGGCGGCGTAAAGCACGATGCCCAGAGTGGCGAGCCAGAAGTGCCAGGAGACCAGACGGACCGAGTAAAGCCCCTCACGGTTCCACAGACGCGGCACCAGGAAGTAAAGCGCACCAAAGGTGATCATGCCGTTCCAGCCAAGCGCGCCGGAGTGGACGTGACCAATGGTCCAGTCGGTGTAATGCGACAGCGAGTTCACGGTTTTGATCGACATCACCGGACCTTCAAAGGTCGACATGCCGTAGAAACCGATCGCGATCACCATCATGCGCAGCACCGGATCGGTGCGCAGCTTGTCCCATGCGCCCGAGAGCGTCATCAGACCATTGATCATGCCACCCCAGCTCGGCATCCAGAGCATGATTGAGAAGATCATCCCCAGCGTCGTCGCCCATTCGGGCAGCGCGGTGTAATGCAGGTGGTGCGGACCGGCCCAGATATAAAGGAAGATCAGCGCCCAGAAGTGGATGATCGACAGTTTATACGAGTAAACCGGACGCTCCGCCTGTTTCGGCACGAAGTAATACATCATGCCAAGGAAGCCTGCGGTCAGCAGGAAGCCCACAGCATTGTGGCCATACCACCACTGGATCATCGCATCCTGAACACCGGCATAGGCCTGCACCGAGGTCGAGCCGAAGATCGAGACCGGCAGGGCCGCGTTGTTCACAACATGCAGCATCGCGATGGTGATGATGAAGGCGAGGTAGAACCAGTTCGCCACATAGATGTGGGGCTCTTTACGCTGCATCACGGTGCCGGCGTAAACCGCCAGCAGACCCAGCCAGACCACAACGATCAGCAGGTCAATGTGCCAGGGCATCTCGGCATATTCTTTGCCCTGCGAGCCGCCGAAGATGTAAGAGGTCGCCGCCATCACGATGATGAGCTGCCAGCCCCAGAACACCCACCAGGCGGTGTTGCCGCCCCAGAGGCGCGTCGCACAGGTGCGTTGCACCACGTAAAAGCCCGAAGCGATCAGCGCATTGCCGCAGAAGGCAAAGATCACCGCCGAGGTATGGATCGGGCGCAGACGGCCGAAGTGCAGATAGCCATGCGCCCAGTCGAAGTTGAGGCTCGGGAAGGCCAGCTGCGCGGCCACCAGAACACCAACGGCAAAACCCACGACGCCCCAGAGGGCGGTCGCGATCACACCTGCACGGACAACGCCGTCCAGATATTCATTTTCATTTACCGGCTCTTTCGCCTCACCCATGTTGCGCAGGAGCCAGATAAAGACCACTGCGGCTGCAATCATGACGGTGAGCGCGTTGACCAGATAAGCCTCGTCGCGCGCATAATTGGCAGCAATCGCGGCGAGCACCGCGATCACGCCGAACGCGACCAGTTTAACGTAATCCCACATTATGCGTCCCTTTGTCTGATCCGGCGCGACACAGCCGTCGCGACAGACGTTATCCGACCTGAACTCCCTGGCGCAGAAATGCCGGGGTCTGCCTTGATCCAGGTCAAGCTCCCGCTTTTCACCGGCGCTAAGGCACCACAGAAACGCGGGAAACTCTGATCAGCTTTGATCTTTGTCAAAGCGTGAAAGCGTGGTGGTGTGCAATGTGACACCTGATCCCGGGTCTGAGCGCCGGGATGTCTTTGTGAAAGGTCAGGATCATGCCCTGTAAAACTCTGCTGACGGTCATCACCGCCCATGCGGCCCGACCCGAACCCGATCTGAGCGCGTTCGAAGCTGCCATCGGGCTGGCGCGCAGCGAAAACGCCCATCTTGAGGCGCTCTGCATCGGGATCGACGACACGCCCTGGGGCTTCTTTTACGGCGACACCAATATCGCGGTGCTGCAGGACGCCCCCGACCGCGCGCTCGAAGCCGCCCGCCTTGAGGAAAAGCGCCTGAAAGCCCGCCTGAGCCGCGAAGATATCCGCTGGAGCGTCGATACCGCGCTGAGCCAGCAGGCCACGCTGAGCACGGTTGTCTCGCAGCGCGCGCGCTTCAGCGATCTGGTGGTGCTCAGCCGCCCCTATGGCGCGGGTCGCAATCCCGTCGATGTCGCCGTGCTGGAGGCCGCGCTTTTTGACGCCGATGTGCCCGTGCTGGTGCTGCCCGAAGGCCAGGCCATCCCGGCCAATCCGGGCCGGATCGTCGTGGCCTGGAACCGCTCGCCCGAGGCGCTGGCCGCGATCCGCGCCGCACTTCCGCTGCTGATCCGTGCTGAAGCCGTGGATATCGCGATCATTGATCCCGAGGACTACGGCCCCGAACGCTCGGACCCCGGCGGCGCTCTGGCGCAGTGGCTGGCGCGTCACGGCGTGCGGGCCGAGATTTCGGTGCTCGCCCGCACCCTGCCCCGCGTCTCGGAGGTGCTGATCCGCCATCTGCGCGACCGTCAGGCCGATCTTCTGGTGATGGGCGCCTATGGCCATTCGCGCTTTCGCGAAGCGATTCTCGGCGGTGCCACCCGCGAGCTTCTGGAAAACGCGCCGGTTCCTGTTCTGATGGCGCGCTGAGCGCAGCGCAGCATCACCGCAGAGCATGACTGCACCCTGCCCCTCGGCAATCACCGGGGGGCACAGGGGCAGCAGATCTGCGGGGCTGGCGCTACAGGTCGCGTTCACGGTCAGAACTCAGTCAGAATTTCAAAACCCCGCCGCCCCCTCTCGGGCCGGCGGGACATGTGTTCAGGGCAGTCTTCCCCTGCCTGTTCAGGGCTTGGGGCGGTCGTCCCAGTCCGGTGACAGGATGCGGTTCGCATCCCCTTTCGGATCATCGTACTGCCGGTTCTTCATCGACCAGAGAAAGGCCACGAGCCCGATCCCGCCCATAAAGAGCGAGACCGGAATCAGGATCGTCAGAACTTCCATATCCTCACCTCGTGCGCAGGGCGTTCAGAGCCACGGTGATCGACGACAGCGACATCGCCACCGCCGCCCAAAGCGGGCTGGCATAGCCCAGAAGGGCCACAGGGACCGCAATCACATTGTAAGCGCCTGAGATCACGAAGTTTTCCTGCATGCGCCGGGTGGCCACTTTCGACAGACGCAAAGCCTCGGCCACCGGGGTCAGATCCTTGCTCAGCAAAACAATATCCGAGGCGACCCGCGCCGCATCCAGCGCCGTCGAGGGCGAGATCGAGGCATGTGCCGCCGCCAGCGCCGCCGTATCGTTCAGCCCGTCGCCCACCATCAGCACATGACGGCCCGCATCGCGCAGACGCTCTACTTCGGCAGCCTTATCCTCGGGGCGGGCCTCTGCGGCCCAGTCCGAAATGCCCAGCCGCCCGGCCAGCGAGGCCACAGCCGCAGGCGTATCGCCCGAGATCAGCTTCACCGTGAGCCCGCGCGATTGCAGCGTCGAGATCAGCTCTTCCGCCCCTGGGCGCAGCGCATCGGTAAAGGTGAAAGCATGGGTCGAGCCATCGGGCAGCATCAGATAGGTCGCGGTCTCAGCGCGTTCTTCCGCGCCGACCCAGGCCGCGCGGCCCAGACGCACGCGCAGACCGTCGAGCAGCCCTTCGATGCCAAAGCCCGGGACTTCGCGCAGATCGCTGATCTGAAGCGGTGCAATACCATCCGCCTCACTGCGTGCCCTCAGCGAAAGGGCCAGCGGATGCGAGGAGGCCCCCGTCAGACCCGCGACCACCGAGAGCACCTCTGCGCTGTGATCGGTGAAATTCACAGGCTCAGGGCGGCCCATGGTCAGGGTGCCGGTTTTGTCGAAAAGAACCGTGTCAACCGCTGCCATCCGCTCCAGCGCCGTGCCGGATTTGATCAAAAGGCCCAGCTTAAAGAGCCGCCCCGAGGCCGCCGTCAGCACCGCAGGCACCGCCAGACCAAGCGCACAGGGGCAGGTGATGATCAGCGTGCCAGCCGCGATATTCACCGCCAGCCGCAGATCGCCGCCCGAAATCCAGAGCCAGGCCATGAACGCGCCAAAGGCCAGCGTATGCACCACCGGCGCATAAAGCCGCGCCGCCGCATCGGCGAGCCCGGTGTAGCGGGTCTTTGCGGTCTCAGCCACCGCCACCAGTTCGGCCATGCGCGAGAGCGAGCTGTCGCGCCCCGCCGCCTCTACCCGCACGGTCAGCGGACCGGTCAGGTTCACCTCGCCCGCGCTGACCACCTGGCCAGGCGCGGCAAAAACGGGAAGCACTTCGCCGGTCAGAAGCGAGCGGTCCAGCTCTGAGGTGCCCGCCACGATCTCACCATCGACCGGCATCCGGCCACCGGGGCGCACCAGCACCAGATCGCCCTTCGCCAGATCGGCGATGCCGACCGTTTCCTCCACGCCCTCCCGCAGCCGGATGGCGCGGGGCACCTCAAGTGCGGCCAGTTCCTGCGCCGCGGACCGCGCCATGGCGCGGGTACGGTGATCGAGCCAGCGCCCGATCAAAAGGAAAAAGGTCAGCATGACGATGCCGTCGAAATAGGCATGCGGGCCGGAGTTCAGCGTCTCAAAGATCGAGATCGCACAGCCCAGCACCATGGCCAGCGCGATGGGGAAATCCATCACCACACGGCCCGCCTTCAGCCCGTCCCAGGCCGATTTAAAGAAGGGCTGCGCACAGAAAATCACCGTCGGAATGGCGATCAGCCCGGCGATGGTGTGAAACATATCCCGCGTGGCATCGGTCGCACCGACCCAGACCGCCACCGACAAAAGGTTCACGTTCATCATCGCAAAGCCCGAGATGCCGATCCGCATGATCAGCTCGCGCCCCTTGCGGTCGTTCTCGGTGCTGCTCAGAAGACCCGGATCAAGCTCATGCGCCTCATAGCCCAGCGTCTTCAGCGGGGCGATCAGATCCGCCGCCGCGATTCCAGGATCGGCCTCCACAAAGACCCGCTTCAGGGTCAGGTTGACCCGGGCGGATTTCACGCCCTCCAGCTTCTCCAGCCCCTTCTCAACGGTCGAGATACAGGCCGCGCAATGCGCCTCCGGGATCGAGAGGGTCAGCCGCGCCGCTTTGGGCTGCGCACGGCGTGCCAGATCCTCCGCGGCGGGCGCTGCGATGCAGGCCGGGCAGGCCGAAAGCGGGATCGGACCTTCGGGATCAGCGGCAAGCGACATGGATCACCCCTTCGGCACATAGAGGTTGCGGGACTGACGGAAGGGCGTCCCATCCTCGGCCAGCGCCTCAATGCGCAGGATCCACTTACCATAATTCAGCGCGACCGGCGCGATGAAATCTGCCCCCTCGCGGATGAAGACCGGGCGCTCATCAAATTCCGCAATCGTGGCGCGGCCAACCAGAACGCTGATGTCTTTCACCTTCGCGGGCTGACCTTCACCGTCTTTGATCGTCAGGATCAGATGGCCGTCGCGGTAAGCATCCTCCACCTGCCAGCCAAGCGCCACCTGGGCGCGGCGGTCTGAATCGAAGCTGCGCGAGGCGTTATAGGTGTTTTTCCCCTCCAGCCCCGGAAAGGTGCTGATCGCCATCGAGGCCATAAAGACGTTCACGGCCGTGATGGTGCCAAAGAAGGCCAGCAGGATCAAAAAAACATGGCGGCCGGTCAGCTTGCGCGTCATCGGTCAGTTTCCTTTGCCGTTGAAGACCGTGCCCGCTTTCACGCGGCTGCCCGAGCCTTCCGCTTCAAACCAGATCGTCAGATCGATGCGGCCGCTTTCTGCCACCTCAGACCCTGCGGGGGCGATCAGATAAACGCGCTGCTGCAGCGTCTGGTCGGCTCCGACGCGGACGATATCGCCCTCAGCGCCTTCCAGCTCCAGCCGGATGCCCTCGGCCCCCTCAAGGCTGATGCGGAACTCACGCGCCTCGTGGAACTGGTTGCGCAGACGCACATCATAGGTGTTGCGGATTGAGCCATCGGACAGCGTCACAAAGACCGGGTTACGCACCGGAGAGACGTTCACATCGACATCGGCGCGCAGGAAAAGCGCCACCAGCATCGCAATCCCGATCCCGGCCCAGAGCACGGTATAAAGAATGGTGCGCGGGCGCAGGATATGCTTCCAGACCGGGATCGGCTTCTCGCCCTGACGCTCGGCCGTCTCATCGGTCAGCGCCAGATAATCGATCAGGCCGCGCGGCTTGCCGATTTTATCCATCACATCATTGCAGGCGTCAATGCACAGACCACAGGTGATGCAGGCCAACTGCTGGCCGTTGCGGATGTCGATGCCCATCGGGCAGACGTTCACACAGGCCATACAATCAATGCAGTCGCCCTTAATCTCGGGGCTTTCGTCCTTTTTCAGCTTGCCGCGCGGCTCACCACGCCAGTCGCGATAGCCGATGGTGATGGTGTCTTCATCCATCATCGCGGCCTGAATGCGCGGCCAGGGGCAGGCATAAATGCAGATTTGCTCGCGCATGAAGCCGCCGAAAACAAAGGTCGTCGCGGTCAGGATCGCCACCGTGACATAGGCCACAGGATGGGCGGTCAGCGTCACCAGATCCTTCAGCAGCGTCGGCGCGTCAGAGAAATAGAAAACCCAGGCACCGCCCGTTGCCAGAGCGATCAAAAGCCAGGACAGCCATTTCACGCTATATTTGGCAAGCTTTTCGCCATCCCACTTCTGGCGGTGCAGCCGAAGCCGCGCGTTGCGGTCGCCCTCGATCCACCTCTCGACCTGGATGAAAAGGTCGGTCCAGACGGTCTGCGGGCAGGCATAGCCACACCAGACCCGGCCCGCAGCCGAGGTGAAGAGAAAGAGCCCCAGCCCCGCCATAATCAGCAGGCCCGCCACGAAATAGAATTCGTGCGGCCAGATCTCGATCATGAAAAAGAAAAAGCGCCGGCTTGCCAGATCAACGAGGACGGCCTGATCGGGCAGATGCGGCCCCCGATCCCAGCGCAGCCAGGGCGTGACGTAATAGATCGCAAGGGTCACCCCCATGATCCACCACTTCAAAGAGCGGAAAGCGCCCTTTACGCGGCGCGGGAAGACGGGCTCCCGTGCGGTATACAGGCTGGGCGGCGTGTTGATGTCTTCGCTCACGGGTCTGGCTCCGGATCCGATGAATGGGCCGTACCTTGCACATTCGCAGGGTGCTGGGATTGACCTGCATCAAATCAATCGAAAAACGATGCAGCCATTTGCCGCAAGACTGTATCCTGAAACGAAAACATAACAAATCATGGCTGCGCGGGGCGTTTTGTCGCATCCCTTCGCAGGGGATCTGCCCCTGAAATGCGCAGGCCGCGCGAGGGGGCACCCGCACGGCCTGACAAAAGGAATCGTCGCGGTGAGGGTTAATGCGGCACGCCACAGACCTTACAATCCGCGCGGCGTTTCACCCCGATCGTGCGGCTTTCCTGCCAGAGGCCGTCGAACATCATCAGCCGCCCCTTCAGGCTCTGGCCTGCGCCGGTCAGATATTTGACCGCCTCCAGCGCCATAAGCGAGCCGACCACCCCCGGCAGCGGCGCGATCACCCCGGCCTCTGAACAGGCAGGCGCCAGACCATCTGCGGGACGGGTCGGGAAGACGCAGGCGTAACAGGGCGCACCGCCCGCCGGATGATACAGGCTGATCTGGCCTTCCCACTGGGTAATCGCCGCCGAAATCAGCGGCTTACCGGCGGCCACACAGAGCGTATTCACCAGATAGCGGGTGTCGAAATTATCGGTGCCATCCAGCACCAGGTCCACCCCGGCTATCAGATCCGGACCGCTGGTTTCATCAAGCCGCGTCACCAGCGGATGGACTTTGATGAAAGGGTTCAGCGCCAGCGCAGCGCCCGCCGCCGAGACGGCCTTCGCCTCGCCCAGACGCTGGTCGGTGTGGATGATCTGGCGCTGAAGATTGCTGTTCTCCACACGGTCGTCGTCGGCGATGAAGATCTCCCCCACCCCCGCCGCCGCCAGATAAAGGATGACCGGAGAGCCAAGCCCCCCTGCCCCCACCACCAGCACCTTCGCGTTCTTCAGCCGCACCTGTCCCGGACCACCGACTTCGCGCAGCAGAAGATGGCGCGAATAGCGCTCAAGCTCGACCGGCTGCAACGGGCCCTCCTGCGCGGCTGAGGGCAGGATGTCAGGCTGCGGAGCCCGCGCGCGGATCCAGCGCAGCCCCTTCTTTGCCAGCAGGACGATGATGAAGAGACCCAGCGACCACCAGATCCAGGCACCACTCATGAGCCGCTCCGGAAAATCGGCCGCGCGGGTATAAAAGCGGCCTTCCACAATCTCGGTGACGATCTGCAGCGCCACAAGAAAGACCAATGCCAGCGGCACCAGCCGCAGCTTTTTTGGCATCAGGATCGTCGCAACGGCGACGACGACCAACAGGAAGACCCAGGGGTTCATCACTTCACTCCGGTCGAGCCAAAGCCCCCCGCACCGCGCTCCGTGGCGCTGAAGTCCTGCTCGCTCAGCACAAAGCGTGCCTGAACCACCGGAGCGACGATCATCTGCGCGATCCGCTCGCCATGGGCCACGGTGAAGGGCACATCCGAGAGATTGATCAGGATCACCCCCACCGTCCCGCGATAATCGCTGTCGATGGTGCCCGGCGTATTCGGCAGCGTAACGCCGTTTTTCAGCGCAAGGCCCGAGCGCGGGCGCAGCTGCACCTCCCAGCCCTCGGGGATCTCCATCACCAGACCGGTCGGGATCAGCGCCCGTGCGCCCGGTGCCAGCACCAGACCTGCGGCGCGGTCTTCAGGGCGCAGGTTGGCGCGCACATCGGCCCCGGCGGCCCCGCGGGTGGCATAGGCGGGAAGCTCAATTCCCTCATCGGCCCAGGACTCACGGCGAACGGCGATACTAACCATCATTTATCCTTTCACGCGGGGCTCTGAGAGCGCCGCGGCAATCCGCGCCGCCAGGCGGCGCGCCACTTCTTCTTTTGCCATCATCGGCCAGGCCTCTGCGCCCTGATCGGTGATGATGGTCACGGCATTGGACGTGCCGCCCATAATGCCCGTCGCCGGGCTGACATCATTGGCCACGATCCAGTCGCAGCCTTTGCGCAGCCGCTTGGCGGTGGCATATTCGACGACCGTGTCGGTCTCAGCAGCAAAGCCCACGACCAGACCGGGCCGCTTATCGCCCGATTTTGAAACGGTGGCCAGAATGTCGGGGTTCTCGGCAAATTCCAGCCCCGGGGCCTTGCCCGAGCCGTCTTTCTTCATCTTAGAGCCCGCCGCATTGACCACGCGCCAGTCGGCCACCGCCGCCGCCATCACCGCCGCATCCGCGGGCAGCGCGGCCTGCACCGCCTCCAGCATCTCACGCGCGGTCTGAACCTTCACCACTTCAACGCCCTGGGGCGGCGGGACATCGGCGGGGCCGGTCACAAAGACCACATGGGCACCCAGATCGCGCAAAGCCGCCGCCAGCGCCGTGCCCTGCGCCCCGGATGAGCGATTGGCGATATAGCGCACCGGATCAATCGGCTCATGCGTGGGACCAGAGGTGACAAGGATACGCTTTCCCGCCAGTTTGCCGCCGCCCAAAGCGCGGTCAATCGCCTGCAGGATCATCGCAGGCTCGGCCATGCGGCCGGGGCCAAACTCGCCACAGGCCATGGAGCCGTCATCGGGGCCACAGGTCAGCACGCCGTCGCCTTCAAGCGTCACCAGATTGCGCTGCGTGGCGGGATGGGTCCACATCCGCACATTCATCGCAGGCGCAATCAGCACCCGCTTATCGGTCGCCATCAAGAGGGTTGAGGGCAGATCATCCGCATGCCCCCCCGCCATCTTCGCCATCAGATTGGCCGTGCAGGGCGCCACCACCACCAGATCGGCACTGCGCGAAAGCTGAATATGGCCCATCTCAGCCTCGGTCGTCAGATCAAAGAGATCCTGATGCACCGGATTGCCCGAGAGCGCCGCCACCGAAAGCGGCGTCACAAACTGCTTTGCGGCTTCGGTCAGCACGGGCACCACCTCGGCCCCCTGATCGCGCAGCCGCCGGATCAGTTCGAGCGATTTATAAGCCGCGATACCGCCGCCGATGATCAGAAGAATGCGCTTGCCTGCCAGCATGAAAGCCTCCCCGCGGGTCCTTGAACTTTGCATAACATCCTTTCAACGCGCTCGGAAATGCGGTTCTGTTCCCTGAGGCAGAGGAGCGCAAAGATGTCGGACTATGAACTTGCAATCGGCGATCGCGCCTATTCCAGCTGGTCCCTGCGCGGCTGGCTGCTGTTTCACGCCTTCGGCCTGCCGGTCACCACGCGGCAGGGGCGGCTTTATACCGATGATTTCCCGCGCCTGATGGCGGAGTTTGCGCCCGCCCGCACCGCGCCTGCCCTGCGGCTGCCCGAGGGTCCGGTGATCTCCGAAAGCCTCGCCATTGCCGAAGAGCTTGCCACCCGCCACCCCGAGGCCGGCCACTGGCCCCGCGACCCGCGCGCCCGCGCCATCGCCCGGGCGCTGGCGGCTGAGATGCATGCGGGCTTCGGCGCTTTGCGCAGCCATTGCCCGATGAACCTGCGGGTCTCTTATCAGGACTGCGCGCCGCCGCAGGAGGTGCTGGCGGATCTGGCACGGCTGTCGGAAATCTGGGCCTGGGCGCGGCGCGAAAGCGGCAGCAGCACGCCCTGGCTTTGCGGGGATTACTCCGTGGCCGATGCCTTCTTTGCCCCGGTTGCGGCGCGGATCGCGGGCTATAATCTGCCCGTCTCACCCGAGGCGCAAAGCTATGTCGCGGCGCATCTCGCGCATCCCTCGTTCCGGATGTGGCGCGCGATGGGACTCTGCGACGGGGCCGACCAGCCCTTCTATGCCCGTCCCTGGGAAACCCGCCCCTGGCCCGGCCCCACCCCCTTAAGCGCTGAACCTGTGCCATCCGGACCCTCGGTGAATGCCGCCTGCCCCTATTCCGGCAGGGCGGTGACGGATTTCGCCCGCATCGGCGCAGGGGTCTATGGTTTCTGCAATCCCTTCTGTCGGGATAAAACCGTTGCCGATCCCGAGGCCTGGCCAAAGTTTATGGCGATCTTCCAGGGCTGAGAGCGGCTCGATACGCCTGATCGGTTAACCCTTCATAAACCCTGTTCTGCGAGGCTTTCACCTCAGGCAGAACAGGCAATTCCGTGGTCAGCACTACCTTCACCGTCTCCCTCCAGGGGGCAGAGGCCCGCTTGGTTGAGGTGCAATGCGCCTCCATGGCGGGGCTGCCGGCCTTTCACATGGTGGGCCTGCCCGATAAAGCCGTCTCTGAAGCGAGAGAGCGCATACGCTCGGCGCTGAATGCGCTGGCACTCGCGCTGCCTGCCAGACGCATCACCCTCCACCTCGCCCCCGCGGATCTGCCAAAGGAGGGCGCGCATTACGATCTGCCAATCGCCATCGCGCTTCTGGCAGAACTGGGCCTTCTGGAGCGTGAGATCGCGGCCACCACGCTGTCGCTGGGCGAACTGACCCTCGACGGAAGACTGCTCCCGGTCGCCGGCTGCCTGCCCGCCGCGTTAACGGCGGCAGGCTCTGAGCGGCAGATGCTGGTGCCCGCGCAAAACGGCCCCGAGGCCGCCTGGGTGGGGGCCGCCTCGGTGACAGCCCCCGCAACGCTGGAGGAGGCCCTTCACCATCTGACCGGAAAGCGCCCCCTGCCCCGGGTCCGGGCCTCTCTCACGGCAGCTGAGCCAAGAGAGCCCGGCCCGGATCTCAACGGCATCCGTGGCCAGGAAAAGGCCAAGCGCGCGCTGGAGATCGCCGCCGCTGGCGGGCACCATCTGCTGATGACCGGCCCCCCCGGCCAGGGAAAATCCCTGCTGGCCCGGGCCTTTCCCTCACTGCTGCCGGAACTGACGCCGGTGGAAATGCTGGAAACCGCCGTGATCCGCTCGGTCTCCGGCAAAAGCGGCGAGAGCGTGGTCAGTGCCAGACGGCCGTTTTGCGATCCCCACCACGGTGCCTCCCAGGCCGCAATCTGCGGCGGTGGCCGCAATGCCAGACCGGGAGAGGTGGCCCTGGCGCACAACGGCGTGCTCTTTCTGGATGAACTCCCCGAATTTGCGCCCCGAACCCTCGATGCGCTGCGCCAGCCTCTGGAAACCGGCGAGATTCTGATCGCCCGCGCCGAAGCCCGCATCCGCTATCAAAGCCGCTTTCAACTGATCGCCGCCGCCAATCCCTGCCGTTGCGGTCATGCGGCCGATCCGGCCCGGGCCTGCTCACGCGCGCCGCGCTGCTCGGAGGATTATCTGGGCAGAATATCCGGCCCGCTCCGGGACCGCTTTGACCTGAGGATTGAGGTCCCGCCGCTGAGCGCCAGTGAGATGAGCGCTGCGCCGCGCGGTGAAGCCTCAGCCACCATCCGCGCCCGTGTGATCGAGGCCCGCGCAAGGCAGGCCGACCGCTGGGGAAGCCCGCTTCTGAACGCCCGCGCAGGCGCCGCCGATCTCGAAGCCCGCGCCATGGCTGAGCCTGAGGCCATGGCCCTGCTGACCCGGGCGGCCGAGCGCTTTGGCCTGAGCACAAGGGGCTATCACCGCGTGCTGCGCGTGGCCCGCAGCATCGCCGATCTGGCGCTGTCAGACCGGCTCATGAGCGCCCATATGGCCGAGGCTCTGGGCTACCGCGGCGCCGCAGGGCGCCACGGTCAGGATTGATCAGGCGCGTTTGGCCTCAATGGCTTCCCAGATTTTTGCGGCCGTATTGGTGCCGTCAAAGCGCTCAAGCTCCTGGATGCCGGTCGGCGAGGTGACATTGATCTCAGTCAGCCAATTGCCGATCACATCGATGCCAACAAAAATCTGGCCCTTTTCACGCAGAACCGGACCGATTCGGGCGCAGATTTCCAGATCGCGTTCCGTCAGGCTGACTTTTTCGGGACGCCCGCCGACATGCATGTTCGAACGGGTCTCGCCCGCCTGGGGGACGCGGTTGATCGCGCCCACCGGCTCACCATCGACCAGGATGACGCGCTTATCGCCCTTCGCGACGTCGGGAAGGAATTTCTGCACGATCATCGGCTCGCGGTTGATGCCGGTGAACAGCTCATAAAGCGACGAGAGGTTGCGATCGTTCGGATCCAGCCGGAACACCCCGGCACCGCCGTTGCCGTAAAGCGGCTTCAGGATGATATCGCCATGCTTTTGTTTGAAGGCCCGGATGGTTTCCAGATCGCGCGCGATGGTGGTCGGCGGCGTCAGATCCGGGAAGTTCAGCACCAGCAGCTTCTCAGGGCTGTTGCGCACCCAGAACGGGTCATTCACCACCAGGGTCTTCGGGTGGATCATGTCGAGCAGATGGGTGGTGGTGATATAGCCCATATCAAAGGGCGGGTCCTGGCGCAGCCAGACCACATCCATATCGGCCAGATCGACCTCAACTTCCGGACCATAGCTGACGTGATCGCCCTTCACGCGGCGCAGCTCAATCCAATGGCCACGCGCGGTGACACGACCTTCCTGATAGGCGAGTTTGTCGGGCGTGTAGTAAAACAGACTGTGCCCGCGCACCTGGGCCTCAAACCCGATGCGGAACGTGCTGTCCCCGTCAATATTTACAGACCCGATCGGGTCCATCTGCAAGGCTACTTTCATCACCGACCTCCGCGCAACTTTGCCACGTTGATGCAACAGGCCGGGACAACATGCAAGAAAGGCGCGGGGCTGCGGTCAGGCGGCGAGGATATTGGGTCTGACTTCGATCCGCCCGTATCGATCGACGAGCGCCAGATCAAAGCGGATCTCGGTCATCAGACCCTTCGGCTCACCGGCCAGAAATTCGTCGATGGTCTGCCGGATCCGCCGGATCTGTGCCGGGCGCAGACGGTGAAGCGCCGCGTCATGGGTAACCGCCGCCTTCACTTCGACGAAAACCACCAGATCGCCTTCCCGTGCGATCAGATCAATCTCGCCGCGCCGCCCCCGCCAGCGGCGTGCCGCAATCCGGGTGCCGCCCGCCTCATAAAGGCGGGCAACAGAAAATTCGGCGGCTTCGCCGTAGAGAGTTCTGACCTGGCCCTGCATCACGCCTCCGAAGGTGGCTCATCCTCCTGCAGGGTAAGGGCCAATTGGTAAACATCCCGTTTCGCAAGCCCGAATTTCAGGGCGATTTCTGCAGCCGCTTCTTTGACCCGTGCCCCGGCGCCCAGAGCCGCGCGCAGGGCGGCTTCGACATCGGCCTCCTCGACCACCACCTCATCGCTGCGGTCAATCACCAGCACCACTTCGCCGCGCGGATCCGCTTCGGCATAATGAGCGGCCAGCTCGGCCAGCGTTCCGCGGCGGGTCTCTTCAAACCGCTTCGTCAGCTCACGGCAGACCGCCGCCTGACGGCCGGCCCCAAAAATCTCTGCAAGTTCACCGAGCATCCGGGCTGTGCGCTTGGGGCTTTCATAGATCACCACGGTCGCACGAACCGCGCTCAGCTCGCTCAGCCAGCTGCGTCTTGCACCGGCGGATGACGGCGCGAAGCCCGCGAAGAAAAAGCGGTCCGTGGGCAGCCCGGCCACGGTCAGCGCCGTAAGAACGGCCGAAGCGCCGGGGGCTGCTATGACTTTATAGCCCGCTTCCATAGCCACACGGGCGAGCTTCAGGCCCGGGTCCGCGATCAGCGGCGTGCCCGCCTCTGAGGCATAGGCCACCGATTTACCTTCGGCCAGCACACCCAGGATGCGCGGGCGCGCGGCTTCGCCGTTGTGGTCGTGGTAGGGGATCATCAGCCGGCCATTCACCGGGATCCCGTGGATTTCCATCAGATGGCGCAGGGTGCGCGTGTCTTCAGCGGCCAGCACATCGGCGCCCGCAAGGGTGTCGAGCGCCCGCAGCGTTATGTCGCGGGCCGAGCCGATCGGCGTGGCCACGAGATGCAGCCCCGGCTCGGGCCGCCGCCCCCCGGTAAGGGGTATCGGCAGGTTTGGGTCATTCATGGCAGATTCAGGCTCTGGAAAGTTTACACATGCAGGATAAAGGCATAGGGTCCGATGACCGACCGCCATCTCCGGGGAGTGATGATGATTGCCCTTTTGCAACGCGCCCGCAAGTCTGTGGCCGCATTTGGTCTTGCCGCAGCTGCCGGCATTCTTGCGGCCTGTCAGCCGGTTTCCATGGGCGGGACTGGTCCTGCGATCAATCCCAACGCCCCGGTGCCGGTGGCGCTGCTGGTTCCAGGCGCTTCGGGTCAGGCCAGTGACCAGCTGCTCGCACGCTCGCTGGAGAATGCCGCGCGGCTGGCGATTGCCGATCTCGGCGGTGTGCAGATCGATCTGCGCGTCTATCAGACCAGCGGTCAGGCAGGCTCTGCCGGTCCCATCGCCCAACGCGCGGTGGCCGAAGGCGCCCGGGTGATCCTTGGTCCGCTCTTTGCCCAGGAAGCCAATGCCGCAGGCGTCGCCGTGGCGGCCACCGGCGTGAACGTCATGAGCTTCTCGAATAACACCGACATCGCAGGCGGCAACGTCTTCGTGCTTGGCCCGACCTTTGAGAACACCGCCAACCGCCTTGTGCGCTATGCGGCGGGTCAGGGTCAGCGCCGGGTAATGATCATTCACGACAGAACGCCGGGCGGTGAAGCCGGGCGTAACGCGATCGCCCGCGCCGCCGCAGGAAGCGGTGCGACGGTTGTCGCCCAGAGCGGCTATGAGTTTTCGCAAAACGGCGTGACCCAGGCGGCCCCCTCGATCGTGGCCACGGCACGCAGCTCAGGGGCGGATGCGCTGTTCTTCACGGCGGATACCGCGGGCTCGCTGCCGATGATGACGCAGCTGCTGCGCGAGCAGGGGCTCACCCCGGACCAGGCGCGCTATCTGGGCCTGACCCGCTGGGATATTCCTGCGGCCACACTCTCGCTGCCGGGTCTGCAGGGGGGGTGGTTTGCGCTGCCCGATCCTGCGCTTTATAACGCCTTCCAGGGCCGTTATCAGGCGGCTTACGGCTCGGCTCCGCATCCGGTGGCCAGCCTTGCGTATGATGGTATCGCCGCGGTAGGCGCCTTGATCAAATCCGGCCGCGCCGATGCGCTGTCGCGCAATTCGCTCACCCAGTCCTCGGGTTTCGCGGGCGTGGGCGGCGTGTTCCGACTGCGTCCCGACGGCACCAATGAGCGGGCTCTTGCCGTGGCAGAGATCCGCAACAGACAGGTGGTAGTGATTGACCCTGCTCCGAGAAACTTCTCCGGCTCCCTCTTCTGAGGCTGACGCGCAACTGACCCTCCGGGACGACTTTCGTCGCTCGGAGGAGACCGCAAAGCTCTTTGATCCGGCAGATCTGCGCCAGCGCATCTTTGCGGATCTGGACCAGGCCCCCGCCGATCTGGACCCTGCCGCGCGCCGCGCTTTGGTGACGAAACATCTGGCAGAGGCGAAAAAAGACGCCACCGCCAAACTCTCGGCAGCTTATCTGGCAAGCCCCCGCGCCGTGCGGGGGCTTTTGTCGGCGCAGACCTGGCTGACGGATGCGCTTGTGACGACGGCTTATGACGTGGCGCGCAGCCGGTTTCTGCCGTCCGGCACCCCGGATCCGGTGCTGGCCGTCCTGGCCGTCGGCGGCTATGGCCGCGCCGAGATGGCGCCGCAATCCGATGTGGATCTGCTGTTTCTGACCGAAGACGACCCCTCGCCCGCCGCCAATCAGGTGGTGGAGAGCATGCTTTATCTGCTGTGGGACCTGCGGCTGAAGGTGGGACATGCCACCCGCTCGGTCAAAGACTGCCTGCGGCTCGGGCGTGAAGACATCACCATCCGCACCTCACTGATCGAAAAGCGCCATATCACCGGCGATGCCGCCCTCAGCGAGACCCTGGCCGGCACCCTGCGCAAACAGCTTTTCGCCTCGACCGTTCCGGAATTTATTGAAGCCAAACTCGCCGAACGCGCCGAGCGGCACCGCAAACAGGGCGGTCAGCGCTATGTGCTTGAGCCCAATGTCAAAGAGGGCAAGGGCGGGCTGCGCGATCTGCAGACGCTGTACTGGATCGGCAAATATATGACCGGCAAGCCGACCGCCGCCATGATGGTGGAAGACGGCCTTTTCGGCCCGGAGGAATATGCCCGTTTCCGCGCCGCCGAGACCTTTCTCTGGACCGCGCGGGCGCATCTGCATTACCTCGCGGGCCGCGCCATGGACCAGCTGACCTTTGATCTGCAGGTCGAAGTGGCCGAACGTATGGGCTATACCGACCGCGAAGGCCGCCGCGCGGTTGAGCATTTCATGCAGGATTACTTCCGCTTCGCCACCCATGTGGGCGAACTCACGCGGGTCTTTCTGACCGCGCTGGAAGACCGCCACGTCAAAAAAGCGCCACTGCTGGAGGGGCTTTTCTCGCGCCGCCGCAAGGTGAAGCCCGGCTATAAGGTGCTGCACAACCGGCTGATGGTCGCAGACCCCACGGGATTTCTGGCCGACAAACTGAACCTGCTGCGCCTCTTTGAGGAGGGGCTGCGCACCGGGCTTCTGATCCATCCCGATGCCATGCGACTGGTCACCGCCAATCTGCAGCTGATCGATGACGACATGCGCGCCACGCCTGAGGCGCAGCGGATCTTCCTCGATCTGATGCTCAAACACGGCAACCCCGAGCGGGCGTTGCGGCGGATGAATGAGCTGGGGGTTCTGTCGGCTTATATCCCCGAGTTTGAACCCATCGTCGCCATGATGCAGTTCAACGTTTACCATCACTACACGGTGGATGAGCATACCATTCAGTGCATCTCGGTCCTCGATCAGCTTGAGCGCGGCGATCTGAAGGGCGAATCCCCCATCTCCACCGATATTCTGAAGGCCGGGATCAACCGCAAAGTGCTTTACGTGGCACTTTTGCTGCATGACATCGGCAAGGGGCGCCCCGAGGATCACTCGATCCTTGGCGCACAGATCGCGCGGCGGGTGGCCCCGCGTCTGGGGCTGACGCCTGAGGAATGTGAGACCGTCGAATGGCTGATCCGCTATCACCTGCTGATGTCGGATACCGCGCAAAAGCGCGACATTTCCGATCCGCGCACGGTCAAGGGCTTTGCCCGGCTGGTGGGAACCCGCAAACGGCTTGATCTGCTGACGGTGCTGACCGTCTGCGACATCCGCGGTGTGGGTCCGGGCACCTGGAACAACTGGAAAAGCCAGCTTCTGCGCACGCTTTATCATGAAACCGTCCAGGCTCTGGAGAACGGGCTTGAGGGCGTCACCCGCTCGATGCGCGAGGATGAGGCGAAAAAGGCGCTGCGCGAGGCGCTGAAGGACTGGTCGCGCGCGGATCTGAAGGCCGAGACCGACCGCCATTACGGCCCCTATTGGCAGGGGCTGCCCTCTGAGACCCATGCGATCTTTGCGCAGATGCTGCGCGGGATTGCCTCGGATGAGGTGCGGATCGACCTGCACCCCGATGAGGCGCGCGACGCCACCCGCGCGGCCTTTGTGCTGGAAGATCACCCCGGTATCTTCTCGCGTCTGGCGGGGGCGCTGGCACTGGTCGGCGCAAATGTGGTCGATGCGCGGACCTATACCTCAAAGGATGGCTATGCCACGGCAGTCTTCTGGGTGCAGGACGCCGATGGCCACCCCTATGAGGTCAGCCGCCTGCCGCGTCTGCGCAGCATGATCGACAAGACCCTGCGCGGCGAGGTCGTCGCCCGTGAGGCGCTGAAAGACCGCGATAAGATCAAAAAGCGCGACCGCGCCTTCCGCTTTCCGACCAATATCACCTTCGACAATGAAGGCTCGGATATCTACACCCTTATTGAGGTGGAAAGCCGTGACCGCCCGGGTCTGCTTTATGATCTGACGCGCACCCTGGCGGCCAATAACATCTATATCGCTTCGGCGGTGATTGCGACTTACGGGGCCCAGGTGGTCGATACCTTCTACATCAAAGACGCCTTCGGGCTGAAGCTGCACAGCAAACCCAAACTCGAAGCGCTGGAGAAAAAGCTGCGCCAGGCCATCATCGACGGTGCCGAACGGGCGCATCAGGCATGAAGCCGGTGCGACTGATCCGCTCGGCCGTGGTGGTCGGGTCCTGGACGCTGCTGTCGCGCGGCGCGGGCTTTGCCCGCGATATGATGATGGCCGCCTATCTCGGCGCAGGCCCCGCGGCTGAGGCTTTTCTGGTGGCCTTTTCGCTGCCGAATATGTTCCGCCGCTTCTTCGCCGAGGGCGCTTTCAACATGGCCTTCGTGCCGATGTTCGCCAAAAAGATGCAAAACGGCGAGGATGCAAAGGGCTTTGCCGAGGATGCTTTCGGCGGTATGGCCGCGATTCTGACGCTGTTTTCGCTGATCGGCACCGCGCTGATGCCCTGGCTCGTCTGGGCCATGGCGGCGGGCTTTGCGGGGGACGCGCGCTTCGATCTGGCCGTGCTCTACGGGCGGATCGGCTTTTGCTATATCCTCTTTATCTCGCTGGTGGCGCTGATTTCGGGTGTGCTCAATACCATGGGGCGCTTTACCGAGGCCTCTTTTGTGCCGGTGCTGATGAACCTTCTGTTCATCGCGGCCATGTGGATGGCGGCGCAGTTCGGCTGGGATATGGGGCTGACCCTGGCCTGGACGGTGCCGGTGGCGGGGGTTGCGCAATTCGCGCTGACCTGGGCTGCGGCGGCGAAGGCGGGCTATGTGCTGAAACCCCGCCGCCCGAGGCTGACGCCCGAACTGAAACGCCTCTTTGTCATCGCGGCCCCCGCCGTTCTGGCCGGCGGCGTGGTGCAGGTGAACCTGCTGGTCGGCCGCCAGGTGGCAAGCTTTACCGAAGGCGCGGTGGCCTGGCTCGCCTATGCCGACCGGCTCTATCAGCTGCCGCTTGGGGTGGTGGGCATTGCCATCGGCACCGTGCTGCTGCCCGACCTCTCGCGCCGCCTCAGCGCCAATGACCTGGAAGGGGGCCGCAATTCCCTCAACCGCGCGACCGAGCTGTCACTGGCCCTGACCCTGCCCGCCGCCGTGGCACTGATGGTCATCGCCACCCCGCTGATCGCGGTGCTTTACGGGCGCGGCGAATTTGGCGCGACCGATATCACCAATACGGCCCTGGCGCTGGCGATCTATGGCGCGGGGCTTCCGGCCTTCGTGCTGCAAAAGACCCTGCAGCCGCTCTATTACGCCCGCGAAGACACCCGCCGCCCCTTCCGCTTTGCGCTGGTGTCGATGTGTGTGAACCTCGGGATCGCCATTGGCCTGCAACCGCTGATCGGCTTTGCGGCGGCCGCATTGGCCACCACGCTCGCAGGCTGGTTCATGGTGCTGCAGCTTTGGGCGGGCACCCGCGCCATGGGGGAGGCGGCCCGCGCCGATGCGCGGCTGAAGTCGCGGATCTGGCGCATCCTTCTCGCCTGCCTGGTGATGGGCGCGGTGCTTTACGGCGCACAGATCGCCCTGGCCGATCTGCTGGCGGCGCGCGGGATGCGCTGGCCGGTGCTCGGACTTCTGGTCGTAACGGGGATGCTCAGCTATTTCGCGGCGGGCTTTGCCCTGCGCGCCTTCCGGCTGTCGGATTTCCAAAGCGCCCTGCGCCGCCGGGGCTGACGCGGGGGTTTTCAGGGGGCCTGAGGGCCCCCTGAAGCCGGGGGTGCGGGGGCGGGCACGCCCCCGCCCTGCCCCGCCCGTCTGTCAACACTCCGGAATATTCACCGCGAGACCGCCCAGAGAGGTCTCTTTGTAGCGCGTATCCATATCGCGCCCGGTCTGACGCATGGTCTCAATACAGGCATCGAGCGAGACCAGATGCTGCCCGTCCCCGCGCAACGCGAGAGAGGCCGCCGCGACCGCCTTGATCGCGCCCAGCCCGTTCCTCTCGATACAGGGCACCTGCACAAGCCCCGCGACCGGATCACAGGTCATCCCAAGGTGATGCTCCAGCGCGATCTCAGCGGCATTCTCCACTTGTTCCGGGCTGCCGCCCAGCACCGCACAAAGCCCCGCCGCCGCCATGGCTGCGGCAGAGCCGACCTCCGCCTGACAGCCGCATTCCGCGCCTGAGATCGAGGCATTATGCTTGCACAGCCCGCCAATCGCCGCCGCCGTCAGCAGAAATTCCCCGACCCGCGCCTCCGAAGCCCCCGGCACATGATCAAGCCAGTAGCGGATCACCGCAGGCACCACCCCCGCCGCGCCATTGGTGGGCGCGGTCACCACCTGGCCCCCGGCTGCGTTTTCTTCATTCACCGCCATGCCATAAAGGCTGATCCAGTCGTTGATGATATGGGGCGCCGAGACATTCAGTCCGCGCTCCGCCAGCAGCGCCTGATGGATGCCCCGCGCGCGGCGGCGCACCTTCAGCCCGCCCGGCAGGATCCCCTCTCCCGCAAGACCGCGGTCCATGCAGTCGCGCATCACCCGCCAGATCCGCATCAGCCCGGCATCAAGATCCTCCGGGCTGCGCAGCGCCAGCTCATTGGCGCGCTTCAGCGCCGCGATGCTCAGCCCCGTGGATTTCGCCATGGCCAGCATCCCGGCCGCCTTATCAAAGGGATAGGGCACCACAGGCCCCCGGGGACCAAGCCCCGACTGCCCCGCCGCCAACTCCGCCGCGGTCAGCACAAAGCCGCCGCCGACCGAATAATAGGTCTCCTCGAACAGCAGATCGCCCTGAGCGTCGAGCGCCTGAAGCACCATCCCATTGGCATGCCCCGGCAGCGAGGGGCCGAAATCCATCGCCAGATCGCGCCGGGGGTCGAATTTCAGCTCCCCCAGCCCCTCGACCGGGATCCGCGCGCTGGCCGTAATCGCGGCCATCGCCGCCTCTGCCGCCACCGCATCAAAGGTCTCGGGCAGAAAGCCCGCGAGCCCCAGAATGACCGCGCGGTCCGAGGCATGACCCACCCCGGTCAGCGCCAGCGAGCCATGAAGCCGCGCCCGCAGCGCTTTGGGCTGAAAGGGGCTGGCGCGCAGCCGCCCGAGAAAGCGGCCCGCCGCCACCATCGGCCCCATGGTATGACTGGAGGAGGGGCCGATGCCAATTTTGAACAGATCAAAGACAGAAAGAAACATCGCGCCCGGCCTTACCAGCGTCCGCCAAGCAGATTGTCGAGCACGCCATTGATCTGATCCCCAAGGCTCGGAGCCGGACCGATTGGCGTCCTTTCAATATAGCCGCCCTGGGCGTTCGGATCGTTGGGATTATAGCCGGGGTTATAATTCGGATCACCATAGCCATCCGACTGCGCGGTTGAGGTATTGCTGGTATCGGGCCGCGCACGCGGCTCGGGCACTTTCACGGGCAGCGGGCGGGCGGGCAGACCTTTGTGAACGCGGGTCATCACCTCCTGCCAGATCTCAGCGGGAAGACCGCCGCCCGTCACGCCGGTCAGCGGACGGTTGTCGTCATAGCCCATCCAGACCCCGGCAACGTAATCCGCCGTAAAGCCCAGGAACCAGGCATCACGCGCCCCTTGGGTGGTGCCGCTTTTGCCCGCGGCCTCCCGCCCCGGGAGTTTCGCCCGCGTCCCGGTGCCGCCCTCGATCACCTGTTTCAGCATCCAGGTCAGATACTGCGCCGCGTCTTCCTGGATCACCCGCTCGCCGATACCGCCGCTCTGCGTCAGCAGCGGGTTCTTTTCGCCCCGCAGCGTCAGATCGATCATGCCGTAAGGCTTTACGGCCGAGCCGCCGTTCAGGATCCCGGCATAGGCCCCGGTCATCTCCACAAGCGTCGCCTCTGACACCCCAAGCGCCAGCGCCGGGCCATTGGCCAGATCCGAGACGATGCCGAAATCTTCGGCCACTTTGCGCACCGCCTCACGGCCAGCCGATTCCGAGACCCTGACGGCGGGAATGTTCAGCGACTGCTTCACCGCCTCTGCCAGGGTCACAATGCCCGAAAAGCGCCGGGTGTAGTTCTGCGGCGTCCAGGGACCCGAGCCGGGGATATTCAGCGTCAGCGGGCTGTCGTCGACGAAATCCATCGGCGAATAGCCCAGATCCAGGGCCGCCGCATAGACGAAGGGCTTAAAGGCCGATCCGGTCTGCCGCCGCGCCTGAGACGCCCGGTTGAAACTGCCCGGTGCCGCTTTATTGCGCCCGCCCACCATGGCACGCACCGCACCATCAGCAGACATCACCACCACCGCGGCCTGGGCGACCGAGCCCTCACGGACCTTATTGGTGAAGATATAGCTGACCGCATCTTCGGCGGCCTTTTGCAGATGCTGATCCAGCGTGGTGTGCAAAATCACATCTTCCGTGGTTCCGCGTGCCAGATAAGAGGGCACCGAATCCATCACCCAATCGGCAAAATAGCCCCCCGCAGGCTGCGTCGCCTGGGGCGAAAGCGTGGCCGGAGAGGCGCGCGCCGCATCGGCCTCAGCTTTGCTCAGAAGGCCCTGCTCCTGCATCAGGCCCAGAACCACATTCGCCCGCGCCTGCGACCGCGCCAGATTGCTGGTCGGCGCATAGGTCGAGGGCGCGACCAGCAGACCCGCCAGCATGGCGGCTTCCTGCGCGTTCAGCTCGGCTGCGGATTTTGCGAAATAGCGCTGCGCCGCCGCCTCAAAGCCGCGGGTGCCCGCGCCCAGATAGGCCCGGTTCAGATAGATCGTCAGAATGTCGTCTTTGGAGTATTTCCACTCCAGCGCCAGCGCATAGGGCATTTCCTTGAGCTTGCGCACCAGCGAGCCGCGACGGCAGTCGGTCTCATATTCGGTCTCATTCTTCCAGCGGGTCGCATCGTAGTCGACCCCAAGGCACAGAAGTTTCGCGACCTGCTGCGTGATGGTCGAGCCACCGTGACCCTGAAAGGGTTTGCGCCCTTCGGACATATTGATGCGGATCGCGCCTGCAATGCCCCGCGGGCTGACGCCCCAGTGGCCGTAAAAGCGCTTATCCTCGGTGGCGATCACGGCATTGCGCAGATATTTTGAGACCTTCTCGGCGCGCACATCGCCGCCATAGGTCTCGCCGCGCCAGGCGAAGACATCGCCTTCATTGTCCAAAATCGTGACCGAGCCCCGCGCGCGGCCATCAAGAAGCGCGTTCAACTCAGGAAGCTGTGAATAGAAATAGAAGGTCACCGCAAAGATGCCGAGGGCAACCACGGCCCCGACCCGCCAGATCAGACCCCAGAACACCCGGAAAATTGCCCCGAAAATCGCGCCGAAAAAGCGACCCACCGGCCCCCCACGACGCCCGCCACCGCCCGAGCCACCGCCTGTGCGGCGGGGCTTGGCGGCAGGTTTACGCGGTGCTGCGGCCGCAGGTTTCCGGGCGCTGACTGCACGGCGCGGCGCCACCAGCGGGGTACGATTACTCGGTCTGCTCGTCATTCGGCCTAACGCCCCCGGACGCACCGGCGGCCCCTGATTGGTTTTGCGCACATTAAACCGGAAGCGGGCTGAGGCGAAGCTCAAAACCCATCACGATTCGCGTCACAACCCCGCCCAAGGATTAAGCACGAGGGCCTCTCTGTGCAAAAATTGTGCAATTTCACGGGATTCTGCCCCTTTTTCGGACCAGCTCAATCTGTGCATCGGCGGCTTTTTGCTTTGTCGTGAAGTCACAGAACCGCGAGGGCCATTCAGGCAGCCCACAAAGGGGGAAGACGTGAAACTCATCATTGCGACGATCAAGCCATTCAAGCTGGAAGAAGTCCGCGAAGCACTGACCAAAATTGGTGTGCGCGGTATGATGGTCACTGAAATCAAAGGCTTCGGCACCCAGTCCGGTCACACCGAGATCTATCGCGGCGCCGAATATGCCGTGAATTTTGTGCCGAAAGTAAAGCTTGAGCTGGTGGTTCAGGACAGCATGGCCGACCAGGTCACCGAGACCATCCGGGCCGCTGCCATGACCGGCAAGATCGGCGACGGCAAAATTTTCACGCTCGACGTTGAAGCCGCGCTGCGCGTGCGCACCGGCGAGACCGACGACAACGCCCTCTGACCCGCCTGACCGCGAAGGACAAAGCAAAAATGCTGAAAGATCTTAAAATTTCCGGGCTGGTCGCCGCGAGCGCGCTGATCTTAGGCGGTCTTCCCGCCCTTGCACAGGATGCCCCCGCCGCCGCTGAAGCCGTGGCGGCTGTGGCGGTGGAAACCCCGACCGATATGGTCTTCATCATGAACTCGCTGATCATGATGCTGGGCGGGATCCTGGTCTTCTGGATGGCGGCCGGTTTCGCCATGCTGGAAGCCGGTCTGGTGCGTTCCAAAAACGTCACCATGCAGCTGCTGAAGAACGTCTCGATGTTCGCCCTGGCCTGCTTTGCCTATTACATCATCGGCTATTCGATCATGTATCCGGGCGATGACTGGACCATTGCCGGCATCTTCGGCAAATTCGGTGCCGCAGCGCTGGAAGCCGTTGGCCTGTCGCGTGATGCGGCGGATGCCTATGATTATGCCTCGACCTCTTCGGATTTCTTCTTCCAGGTCATGTTCTGCGCCACCGCCGCCTCGATCGTCTCGGGCACTGTGGCGGAGCGGATCAAACTCTGGCCCTTCCTCGTCTTCACCCTGGTGCTCGCCATTGCGATCTACCCGGTGCAGGGCTCGTGGAAATGGGGCGGTGGCTTCCTTGATGAAGCGGGCTTCCTCGACTTCGCAGGCTCGACCCTTGTGCACTCGGTGGGCGGCTGGGCGGCTCTGACCGGTGCGCTGATCGTCGGTCCGCGTCTGGGCAAATATAAAGACGGCCGCGTCACCGCTTTCCCGGGTTCGAACCTGCCGCTGGCGCTGCTGGGCACGTTTATCCTCTGGATGGGCTGGTTTGGCTTCAACGGGGCCTCGCAGCTGGCGCTTTCCTCGGTGGGGGATGCTGCGGATGTCGGCCGCGTGATGGCCAATACCAATGCTGCTGCCGTCGGTGGTGCGATTGCCGCGCTGATCCTGACGCAGCTGGTGTTCAAAAAGGTCGATCTGACCATGGTGCTGAACGGTGCGCTGGCCGGCCTCGTGTCGATCACCGCAGAGCCGCTGACCCCGGGTCTGGGTTCGGCCACGCTGATCGGTGCCGTGGGTGGCGCGCTGGTGGTCTTCCTGGTGCCGCTGCTGGATAAGTTCAAAATCGATGACGTGGTCGGTGCGATCCCGGTTCACCTGGGCGCTGGTATCTGGGGCACCATTGCGGTGGTCTTCACCAACCCCGATGCCTCGCTCTTTGTGCAGCTGAAGGGCATCGTGATCATCGGTCTCTTTGTGATCGTCACCTCGGCCATCGCCTGGCTGGTCATCAAAGCGGTCATGGGTCTGCGCCCGAGCGCGGAAGATGAGATCAACGGTCTGGATAAGTCGGAGCTGGGCATGGAAGCCTATCCGGAATTCACCAACCGCTGATCTGAAAAATGGATCTGAAAAGCCCCGGGTGCATCAGGCATCCGGGGCTTTTTGCTGCCCGGTTGCAAAGATGAGTATTTGGGAAAAGCCAAAGCAAAAGGCGCGCCCGGTGGCAGGGGCGCGCCTTTTTGTCAGTGCCGGGCCAGATCAGCTGCGCGGTTTGACGCGGTTGATATGGGCCATTTTGCGGCCCGGGCGGGCCTCGGCTTTGCCGTAGAGATGGAGGGCAGTGCCGGGCTCGCGGGCGTAGTCAGCGAGGCGGGTGATATCCTCGCCGATCAGGTTTTCCATCACCACATCGGAATGGCGGCTGCCATCGCCGAGCGGCCAGCCGGTCACGGCGCGGATATGTTGTTCAAACTGATCGACCGCGCAGCCGTTCTGCGTCCAGTGGCCGGAGTTATGCACGCGCGGGGCGATTTCATTGACCAGAAGGCCCTGAGGCGTGACGAAAAGCTCTACCCCCATGACGCCGGTGTAATCAAGCGCATTGAGGATGCGGGCCGCGATCAGCACCGCGTCCTGGCGCTGCGCCGGGCGCAGGCTGGCGGGGACGGTGGTGCTGTGGAGGATGCCTTCGCGGTGGATATTCTCACCCGGATCATAGGCGGAGACCTGGCCATCAAGGCCCCGGGCAGCGATGACCGAGACCTCATGGGTGAAATGGACGAAGCCTTCGAGCACGGCAGGCGCGCCCTGCATGGCTTCAAAAGCGGCCTCAGCGTCGGAGGCGTCGCGCAGGCGGGCCTGGCCCTTGCCGTCATAGCCGAGGCGGGTGGTTTTCAGGATGGAAGGCGCGCCGATTTTGGCGACGGCGGCGGCCATATCGGCGGCGGTTTCAACCGGGGCCCAGGGGGCGGTGGTGAGGCCGAGATCATTGAGGAAAGTTTTCTCTGCCACCCGGTCCTGGCTGACGGCCAGAGCGCGGCGGCCCGGGCGGATCGGCTTCAGGCTTTCGAGCAGATCAAGCGCGGAGGTGGGGATATTCTCAAACTCATAGGTGATGACATCCACGGCCCCGGCGAAGGCCTGCAGGGCGGCGGCATCCTCATAGGAGGCCGTGGTCAGCGCATGGGCCACGTCGGCGGCGGGGGGATTGGCGGCGGGCTCATAGATGTGGGTTTTATAGCCCAGTCGCGCGGCAGCCACGGCGAGCATCCGCCCGAGCTGTCCTCCGCCGAGGATCCCGATCACTGCACCGGTGGGAAGCGGCATGGTCATCTTATGCACCTGCCCCCGAATGGCCCGAGGCGCGGCCCCCTGGGGTCAGGGTCAGTCGTCGGAGGGCTCATCGGGGATGGAGGCGGAGAGCGCCTCACGCCAGGCGTCCAGCTTTACAGCCAGAGCCGGATCCGAGATCGCAAGGATCCCTGCCGCCATAAGCCCCGCATTGGCAGCGCCCGCAGCGCCGATGGCCATGGTGGCAACCGGGAAGCCTTTGGGCATCTGCAGGATCGAATAAAGGCTGTCGACGCCCGAGAGCGCTTTGGTCTGGACCGGCACGCCGATCACCGGCACGCGGGTTTTGGAGGCCATCATGCCCGGCAGGTGGGCCGCGCCGCCTGCGCCGGCGATGATGACTTTCAGGCCACGGCCTGCGGCCTCTTTGCCATAGGTCCAGAGCCGGTCGGGCGTGCGGTGTGCCGAGACAATCTTCGCCTCATAGGCAATGCCCAGCTCGTCGAGGATCTTTGCCGCTTCTTTCATGGTCGGCCAGTCGGACTGGCTGCCCATAATGATGCCCACTTCAATGGCTTTGTTCATATCGCTCATCAGACCCTCCGCGGCGTCAGCGCCGCATAGCCTGCCACGCCCGTCAGGGCAAGGCGCGGCGCGGTGCAGAGAGGGATTTCAGGCAATGATATCGGGGATCAGCCGGTCACTGATGACGGCGATCTGATCTTTCAGGCAGAGCTTTTGCTTTTTCAGGCGGCGCAGGGTCAGCTGATCGGCGCGGCCCGATTGCTCAAGGGCGAGGATCGCGGCGTCCATATCGCGGTGCTCACGCTGCAGAAGTCCAAGGCGGACCTGCAAAACATCTTCCTGGCTCATCTCAGCGGGGATGCTCATCGGGGGCCTTCCAAAGTGAATCACGCCTCTTCGGCGCAACCATAGCGGAAAGGGGCCTCTGCGGGAAGGCCATGCGCCTTTGGCTTTGCGCTGCGGCAAGGGGTTGTTGCAGGCCGACGCGCGCCCCATATTAAACTCTGACGGGCCGGCCGGTGACCGGCGGCCTGCGATATGTCGCTTGCTTCAAGGGCATCGGAATGACGACGAAAAGTTTCGGGGGATATCCCTTCCTCCTTGGGTTTGAGCAGCTGGAACGGCTGGTGGAACGCACGGCGAAAAGTTCAGGCGACGGCTATCCGCCGTTCAATATTGAACGCCTGGGCGAGCATGACTACCGCATCACCCTGGCCGTGGCAGGCTTTCGGGAGGCGGAGTTGCAGATCACCGTCGAAGACCGTCAGCTGGTGATTCGCGGCCGTCAGGACGAGGGGCCTGAGCAGCGGGTTTTTCTGCACCGCGGGATCGCCGCGCGGCAGTTCCAGCGCAGTTTCGTGCTGGCGGAAGGGGTGGAGGTCGCGGGTGCGAGGCTGGAGAACGGTCTTTTGCACGTCGATCTGAAACGCTCGGTCCCCGATGTGGTGGTACAGCAGATCCGGATCGTAACGGCCTGATCCGGCGAAGCGCCTTCCCTGCCTGTTAAGAGAGCGCCTGAAAGGAGACGATCATGAACCATCCCTATTCCTTCGGCCCGGAGAAAGGCGATAAAATCGTCTATATCCGCGAGGTTGCCGTGGCGGATCTCCCCGATGAGGTGCGCGAGCAGGTTCCCGGAGTCGATGTCCTTTACTCTGTGCACAGCCCCGATGGTGAGCGGCTGGCCCTGGTGAAGGACCGCAGTCTGGCCTTTACCCTTGCGCGTGAGCATGAGTTCGCGCCGGTCAGCGTGCACTGAAGATTTTGCGGCCCCGGCGACCTGTCGGGGCCGTGCTTATTCGCCTTTCAGCGCCTCTGTGCCAAGCGCTGCAAGGCGGCGTGAGGCCTCAAGAAAGTCGAGGTTCGGCTCAAAGCTACCGTGGTGCAGAAAATTCAGCACCTGCACGATGACGAGGGGCGAATTCATCAGGAAGGTATGGGTGACAGGCAGCGTCAGATGCGCGGCCATGCCCGCAACTTTCGTGCTTTCCACCGACACTTTCCCGTCGTTTTCCGCACCGATCAGCGCGGAGTAAAGCGGGTTCAGCGAGCGGCTGCCCGCAATCACTCCGAGCGGAAAATCCACGGGTGGCAGGCGGTTGGGCAGGGATCGCGGGCCGGTGCCCAGCTCCATCCCGGCGGGGCCGTTCAGCCGGGAAAAGCCCGGCACGGTGCCCAGCTTATCAACCAGTTCAGAGCCTTTGTTCGGCGGGGCCAGCATGACCGTACGGCCGAGATTCTTCGGGCGGTGCTGTGTGAGCCAGAGCCGCAGCAGAATGCCGCCCATGGAATGGGTCACGAAATGCACCCTGCCCCGTCCCTCACATTCCGCCACCGCAGGGCCAACCCAGCCGCCCGCCAGGGCCGAGACGCTGCCCGCCGTTGAGGGATAGCCCGAGTTCACCACATAATAGCCGCTCGCCTCCAGCGCGGCCTGCATTACCAGCATCGAGACCTCCGTGCGCGCAAGCCCGTGCAACAGGACCACGCAGTCGCCCGGCTGTGCGGCCGTATCGGCCAGTGCCCCCGCCGGGGCGAGGGCAAACGTGACGGCGGTGAGAAGCTTTTTCATAGCCTGAGACTGATCCTGTCTGTGCGCGCCCGCAAGTCACTTGCGGCTCGACAGCGCCCCGGCGGCAGG
This sequence comes from Falsigemmobacter faecalis, assembly GCF_003863335.1. Taxonomy (GTDB): domain Bacteria; phylum Pseudomonadota; class Alphaproteobacteria; order Rhodobacterales; family Rhodobacteraceae; genus Wagnerdoeblera; species Wagnerdoeblera faecalis. Next base: position 128,245 of record NZ_RRAZ01000006.1, read on the forward strand.
CGAGAACTGGCTTATGAAACCACGCCCGCCCCGCCTTGCCGTCCGCGCCGTCATTTTACAGCAGGATCGCCTGCTGATCGTGAATGCTTATCCGCCCGGGGGGACGGAATTGTGGTGTGCCCCCGGCGGAGGGGCAGAGCCGCACAGCTCTCTGCATGAGAACCTTGCGCGCGAGGTCTTTGAGGAAACCGGGCTGCATGTGCGGGTCGGTGCGCCCTGCCTGATCAATGAGTTTCACGACCCCGAGCGCGGGTTTCACCAGGTCGATCTTTATTTCCGCTGCGAAATCCTGGCGGGCGCGCTGGATGAGGCCTGGGTGGACCCTGAGGCCATTGTCACCCGCCGCCGCTTTGTCAGCCGCGATGAGCTGGCCGGTCTGCCTCATAAGCCTGACAGCCTTGCCGCCGTGGCCTGGGGGGATGAGGGGATCTCTTACGACCCCCTCGAACTGCTGATCCGCTGAGGCTCAGAGGAATTTCGCAAAGCAGACGCCCAGCGCCACCCCGGCGAGAGCCAGCGTGCCGCCGCCCATCATCTGCATGAACCCGCTGTTGCGGGGACGGCGCGGCGGGGCAAAGCGGCGCTCTTCCTCTGCGGCCTGGCGGCGCAGCGCGGCATCGGCCATGGCCGGAAGCCGCGGACCAAAGCGCGACAGCACCCGCGCGGTGCGCATCAGATCACGCACCACCGCCTTCGGCCCGATGCTCGAGCGGATGTAGTCTTCCACCACCGGACGCGCGACATCCCAGATATTGATATGCGGATCGAGGGTGCGGGCCACGCCTTCCACCACCACCATGGTGCGCTGCAGAAGGATCAGCTCGGTCCGGGTTTCCATGCCGAACCGCTCGGTCACCTCAAAGAGATAGGCCAGCAGGCGTGCCATGGAGATACGGGTCGCATCCATGCCGAAGATCGGCTCGCCCACCACCCGCAGGGCGGAGGCGAATTCGTCGATATCGCGGTCGGCGGGCACGTAACCGGCCTCAAAATGCACCTCCGCCACCCGGCGGTAGTCGCGCTTGATGAAGCCAAACAGGATCTCGGCATAGACCCGGCGGGTATATTCATCGAGCCGCCCCATGATGCCGAAATCATAGGCGATAATCTCGCCCTGAAGATCGACCTTCAGGTTGCCCTGGTGCATGTCCGCATGGAAATAGCCGTCGCGCAGCGCATGGCTGAGGAAAAGCTGCAGCACCCGCGCCGCCAGCGCCTGACGATCGAGGCCCGCCGCATCGATCGAGGCGGTATCGGCAAGGCTCATCCCTTCGACCCAGTCGAGGGTCATGACCTGACGGGCCGACAGCTCCCAGATCGGGCGGGGCACGCGGAAACCTGCATCCTTGCCGGTATTGGCGGCAAATTCAGCCGCCGCGGCACTTTCAAGGCGCAGATCAAGCTCCGCCTGCACCACGCTGTCGAAATGCGCCACCACATCCGTGGGCCGCAGGCGGCGCGAGAAGGGCGCAAGACGCTCCATCCAGGTCGCCGCCAGATAGAAGGCGTCGATGTCCTTGCGGAAGGCTTTGGCGATGCCGGGGCGCAGCACTTTGACGGCCACTTCCTGCCCCGTCTCGCGCAGACGGGCGCGGTGGACCTGGGCGATGGAGGCCGCGGCCACCGGCTCGGAGAACTCAGAGAAGGTCTCCTCAACCGAGACCCCCAGATCGATCCCGATGATGCGGCGGGCCTCTGCGGTCGGGAACGGCGGCAGGCGGTCCTGCAGCATTTTCAGCTGCTGCGCCAGTTCCGGCCCCACCACATCGGGGCGGGTCGAAAGGATCTGGCCGAATTTGATATAGGCCGGGCCCAGCGCGGTGATGGCGCGGGTGGCGGGCGGCAGGCTTTCATCGCCCTTCAGCCCCAGCCACTTAAAGGGCCAGCCTAAGAGACGCGCCGCCATCCGCAGCGCGGGCGGTGCCTCCACAGCCTCCAGCAGGACAGAGGCCGCGCCGGTGCGCTCCATGGTGGCTGCCGTGCGGATCAGCCGCCAGATATTGTGAGGTCCGCGCATGACTTAAATTTTCCAGCCGGAATGCAGCGCCGCAATGCCCATGGTCATATTGCGATATTTCACCTGCTCAAAGCCCGCGGTGCGGATCATGGCGGCGAAAGCCTCCTGATCCGGGAACTGACGGATCGATTCAACCAGATATTGGTAGCTGTCGCGATCGCCCGTTACCACTTTGCCCATCGGCGGGATGATATTGAAGGAATACCAGTCGTAAACCTTTTGCATCATATCATTTGGGATCTGGCTGAATTCCAGCACCATCAGACGGCCACCCGGGCGCAGCACGCGGTAAGCCTCTTTCAGCGCATCGGGGATCCGGGTCACGTTGCGGATGCCAAAGCTGATCGTATAGGTGTCAAAGCTGTTGTCGGGGAAGGGCAGCGCCATGGCGTCGCCCACCACCCAGTCCAGACGCTCTGAGAGATTGCCCGCCTCTGCGCGCTGACGGCCCGCGATCAGCATCTGCTCGGTCATATCGCAGACCACGGCTGAGCTGCCCTTTGCGCGCTCAAGGAAGCGGAAGGCCACATCCCCGGTGCCGCCCGCGACATCCAAAAGCCGCTGACCGGGGCGCGGGGCCAGCCAGTCCATCATGGCGTCTTTCCAGATCCGATGGATCGAAAAGCTCATCAGATCGTTCATTACGTCATATTTCGACGCCACGGACGTGAAGACCTCATGGACCATGCCGGCCTTCTCGGACTCCTTTACGTCGCGAAATCCGAAATGCGTTGTTGCCTCGTGTTCGCCCGACATGCCGCGTCCTCGCCCGAAATCTGCCTTATCCGGCATATAGCCTCTGAGGGCCGCTTGGAAAACCGGCTTTCGCAAAAGGAGGCCTGACATGACTGTTATGCCCGCAGTTTCCCTGAGCCTGCTGGTCCTGGCGCTGCTGGCCTTTGGCCTTTTGCGCAGGAGACGGCTGCATCTGCGCCCTGCCCCCGCGCCCCTCTGGTCGGTGCCCCCGGGACAGGCTTACGGGCTTCGCCCGCCGGGCAGCCTGCGCCAGGAGCGGGTGTTGCGCACCTCTGCGGGGATGCGGCGGCTGATTGTGCTGCTGTCGCTGAGCCTTCTGTTGTCGCTGAGCGCGCTGCAGGATCTGCAGCAAAGCCTTTTGTTCTGGACGGCGGCGGTGCTGCTGGCCGTGGTGATCTGGCAAAGCCTTGCGGCGCAGACCTGGGAGCTGCGCTTTGATCAGCTGGGCCTGTCCTGGCCTGCCGGACCTGCGGGGCGGCGCGAGGGGCGGATGTGGCGCGAGTTGAGCGGGCTGAGCCGCGATGACCCTTTGTCGCTGGTGCTGCATTTCGCCGATGGCAGCGCGCTTGTGATCCCCAAACATATTGAAGGCCGCGGAGAATTGCTGCAGATCGCAGAGCACTGGATCGCCGCTGCGCAAGGATCTGCCTCTGATGCCGGAACTTCCCGAAGTTGAAACCGTCCGCCGGGGCCTCTTGCCCCTGATGGAGGGTCAGATGATCGCCCGCGCCGAAGTGCGCCGCCCCGATCTGCGCTGGCCGCTGCCGCAGAATATGGCCGCGCGGCTGACGGGCGTGCGGATTGAGCGGATGCGGCGGCGCTCCAAATATATCCTCGCCGATCTGAGCAGCGGCGAGACGCTGCTGATCCATTTGGGGATGTCAGGCCGGATGCTGATCACACCGCCCGGTGAGGATCGTCAGGAGACGGCAGATTATGTCCACGCCCATGCGGCGCCCGGCAAGCACGATCATATCCTGCTGGAGATGGAGAATGGCGCGCAGGTGGCCTTTAACGACCCGCGCCGCTTTGGCATGTGGGATCTGCTGCCGACCGAGGGCGCGGAGGCCCATCCGCTTCTGGCCGTTATCGGGCCGGAGCCCTTTGGCAATGATTTCTCAGAAAGCTGGCTCATTGAGCGGTTTCGCGGGCGCAGGACCCCGGTCAAAGCCGCGCTTATGGATCAGGCGAATGTGGCAGGGCTTGGCAATATCTATGTCTGTGAAGTGCTCTACCGCGCCGGGATCAGCCCCCTGCGGCTGGCGGGAGACCTCTCAGAGGCGGAGGTCGCGGGCCTTGTGCCGCTGATCCGGGATGTGCTGGCCGAGGCCATTGAGGCCGGGGGCTCATCGCTGAAGGATTACCGCCAGGCGGATGGAGAGCTTGGCTATTTCCAGCACAGCTTTCGCGTTTATGGCCGCGAGGGCGGGGCCTGTGTGACGCCGGGCTGTGACGGGGTGATCCGCCGGGATGTGCAGTCGGGGCGCTCAAGCTTCTGGTGCCCGCAGTGCCAGTTCCTGCCCGCCCCCGCAAAAGCCCCGGCGGCGAAATCAGCGCGCAGCCCGCGAAACGCTTGATTGCAAAGCCCCGGCCTGCCAGAACTTTCTGCGACGTTAAGAGGGGGACTACCATGGCCTGGGATACATTGATCGTTGAGGTTGAGGACAATGTCGCACTGGTGCGGCTGAACCGTCCGGAGGCGCTGAATGCGCTGAATTCGCAGCTCATGTCGGAGCTTGCCCGCGCGCTGACGGAGCTCGACCGCGACGATCAGGTGCGCTGCATCGTGCTGACCGGCTCGGACAAGGCCTTTGCGGCGGGGGCGGATATTAAGGAGATGTCCACGAAGGGCTTCGTGGATATGTTCACGGAAGATTTCTTCACCGCCGATTCCGAGACCCTGCTGCGGGTCAGAAAGCCGATCATCGCCGCGGTTTCCGGCTATGCTCTGGGCGGCGGCTGTGAGCTGGCGATGATGTGCGATTTCATCATCTGCTCGGAAAGCGCGAAATTCGGCCAGCCGGAGATTAATCTGGGCGTGGTGGCAGGCATCGGCGGCACGCAGCGCCTGACCCGCTTTGTCGGCAAGTCGAAATCCATGGATATGCATCTGACCGGCCGCTTCATGGATGCGGCTGAGGCCGAGCGTTCGGGGCTGGTCTCGCGGGTGGTGCCGGTGGCGGATCTGGTGAAAGAGGCGATGGATGCGGCGCGTAAGATCGCCTCGAAATCGCAGGTCGCCGTGAAGGTGGTGAAAGAGACCGTCAACCGCAGCTATGAGACCACTCTGCGCGAGGGTGTGCTTTATGAGCGCCGGATCTTCCACGCGCTCTTTGCTTCGGAAGATCAGAAAGAGGGGATGGCGGCGTTTTCTGAGAAGCGCCAGCCGCAGTTCCGCGACCGCTGAGGCGGCGGAGCCGTGGCAGACCCCGGGGGCTTCGCGCCCCCGGGCCCCCGCGGAGTATTTGGAAAAAGCCAAAGCCGCAGACTGCGGCAACTCTGCCGCGGGAGGGGTCTTCCCTTTCGGGGCGGCAGCGTGTAGGAGACGGCTTACATGCGCGTGGGCCCGCTTAGGCAAGATTCGATCCGGACATCTTATGGTCCGGTTTCGGGGCTTTTGCGCAACTTAAACGCAACAGACTCTGAAAGCAGAATAGCCCATGGCAAATACGAAACAGTCCGAGAAGCGCGCCCGTCAGTCGGAAGCCCGCTTTGCCGTCAACAAAGCCCGTCGTTCGCGCGTTCGCACCTATGTGCGCAAGCTCGAAGAAGCAATTGCTTCGGGTGACGTTGAGGCAGTGAAGGTTGCTTTCGCAGGCGCACAGACCGAACTGACCCGTGCTGTCTCGAAAGGCCTCGTCCACAAGAACACCGTGTCGCGCAAAATCTCGCGCCTGAACGCACGTGTGAAAGCTGTGGCGGTCAAAGCCTGATCTGATTTTATCAGACCGGCAACAGGTTACAGGCGGGCGCCGGATCGGCGCCCGTTTTGTTTCCTGCTGCGCCAGCAGGCCAGAATCCTGACAGGCCGGATTCTTCCCGCGTTTGAGGGAGTCAACAGAGAAGATCTGTTGCAGCCCCCGCTGCGGACTTGCTAGCTTCAGACTTGCGATTCACGTCGTCTCCCGGGGGGGATGTTTCAGACTGGCGAAGCCTGTTCCGTTGAACGGGGTTCTGCACTGCTGCGCGTCAAGTGATGGCTCTGCAAGCTTTGGGTAAAGCCGAAAACGGCTGCCCGGGCGGGATGAGCTTTTGCGTTTCCCTGTCAGATGGTCGGATCGGCCCTTTTAATCAGTTCCCGGGCAGAGATGCCCGCGGGCGGCATAAGTATAATAATCCAGAACTCGGAACGGGACAAATGACCGAAGAGACATGGGGGCAGGTGCGCGAAGGGCTTATCAGGCAGGTCGGTCGCAACAATTATCTGACCTGGATCGAACCCCTTCGGTTTCGTGACCTCACGGAAGGTGTGGCCCGCTTTGCGGTGCCGACCGGTTTTCATGGTGACTGGGTGAGCCGCAATTTTGCGGAAGCCATCCGCCGTGAGCTGGGCTCGGCCGGCCTGCAGGTCGCACGGGTGGAATTCACCGTCCTGAAAGATATGCCAAAGGCAGAGCCTGCGGCACATGCGGCCGTGCCCGCAGCCCGCAGGGCCCCGGCAGCCGCCGCGGCCCCCTCCTCCGTGGCAACCCCGGCAGTGGTTTCCTCAGAGGAGAGTGCGCTGGCAAGTGCGCCGCTTGATGCGCGGTTCACCTTCGACAGCTTTGTGGTCGGCAAGCCGAACCAGCTCGCTCATGCCGCGGCGCGGCGTGTGGCGGAGGGCGGTCCGGTGACCTTCAATCCGCTGTTTCTCTATGGCGGTGTCGGCCTTGGTAAAACGCACCTGATGCATGCGATTGCGCATGAGATCACCGCGCGCAATCCGGAGGCCCGTATCCTTTATCTCTCGGCTGAGCAGTTCATGTACCGCTTTGTCCAGGCTTTGCGCGACAAGCAGATCATGTCCTTTAAGGAACTCTTCCGCTCGGTGGATGTGCTGATGGTGGATGACGTTCAGTTCATCGCCGGCAAGGACAGCACGCAGGAAGAGTTCTTCCATACTTTCAACGCTCTGGTGGATCAGAACCGTCAGATCGTGATTTCCGCGGACCGCGCGCCGGGCGAGATCAAGGGTCTGGAAGAGCGGATCGCGAGCCGTTTGCAATGTGGTCTGATCGTCGATCTGCATCCCACGGATTATGAGCTGCGTCTGGGTATTCTGCAGCAGAAGGCTGATTTCTACCGCGGTCAATATGAGGGGCTGAAAATTGCCTCCGGCGTGCTGGAGTTTCTGGCGCATCGCATCTCGACCAACGTGCGGGTGCTGGAAGGCGCGCTGACGCGGCTTTTCGCTTTTGCCTCGCTGGTGGGTCGGGAGATCTCGCTGGAGCTGGCGCAGGACTGTCTGGCGGATATTCTGCGCGCCTCGGACCGCAAGGTCACCATTGAGGAAATCCAGCGCAAGGTGGCCGAGCATTACAACATCCGTCTGGCGGATATGATCGGGCCAAAGCGTCTGCGCACCGTGGCGCGGCCGCGTCAGGTGGCGATGTATCTGGCCAAGCAGCTGACCCCGCGCTCGCTGCCCGAGATCGGGCGTCGGTTTGGCGGACGGGATCACACCACGATCATGCACGGTGTGCGCAAGATCGAAGAGCTGATGTCGACCGACAGCCAGCTGGCCGATGATCTGCAGATGCTGCGCCGTCTGCTGGAGGGCTGAGGCCTTTCTTCTGAGTTCAGCAAAGGCCCGTGCCGGTGTGACCCACCTGCGCGGGCCTTTTGCTTGTCGGGTGACAAGCGGGCGCTGCCGCCCTATAACGCGCGGGAAAATTCTCTTCCCCTGAGGGCTCCATGACCACGCTCGTTTTCGGCCATAAATCTCCCGACACCGATTCCACCGGCTCGCCGATCATCTGGGCCTGGTATCTGAACGAAGTGAAAGGCGTGCCCGCCAAAGCGGTGCTGCTGGGTGAGCCGAACACGGAAGCCGCTTTCGTGCTGACGCATTGGGATCTGGCGAAGCCCGAAATCATCGCGGATGTTGAGGCGGGTACGAAGGTGGTCATCGTGGACACCAACAACCCGGCGGAGCTGCCGGCCTCGATCCACGAGGCCTCGATTGAGGGGATCATCGATCACCACATGCTGGTCGGCGGTCTGAAGACCCGTGGTCCGATTGAGATCACCATCCGCCCGCTGGCCTGCACGGCGACGCTGATGCATGATCTGATGGGTGCGGATCTGGCGCATGCGCCGCGCGGGATCAAGGGCGCGATGCTGTCGTGCATCCTGTCGGATACGCTGGAATTCCGCTCGCCGACCACCACGGCGCATGACCGTGCGGTGGCCGAAAAGCTGGCGGCAGATCTGGGGGTGGAGATTGCGGAGCTGGCTTCGGCGATGTTTGAAGCGAAATCCGATGTCTCGGCCTTCTCGGATGCGGCGCTGCTGCGGATGGATTCGAAAGAATATACCGTCGCCGGGAAAGAGCTGCGCGTCTCGGTGCTGGAGACCACGGCACCGCAGGTGGTGCTGGACCGTAAAGACAGCCTGATGGCCTCGATGGTGGATGTGGCCAAAGAAGATGGGGCCGATCAGGTGCTGCTCTTTGTGGTGGATATTCTGCGCGAAGAAGCCACGCTGCTGGTGCCGAATGATCTGGTGAAGGCCATGGCGGAAGCCTCCTTCGGGGTGGCGGTTACGGGTGACACCGTGGTGCTGCCGGGTGTTATGAGCCGTAAGAAACAGATCCTTCCGGCGCTGACGCTGTAAGCCGCGCAAGCCGGGGGACTTTGCGTCCCCCGGACCCCCTGCAGAGTATTTGGAAAAGCCAAAATCATGACCCGCATTCTGTCGTCGCTCGCTGAGATTTCTGATCAATATGATGCGCTTTTTTGTGATCTCTGGGGCTGTGTGCACAATGGGATTACCGCCTGGCCCGCCGCAGTGGCGGCGCTGCAGGCGTTTCGCGCAAAAGGCGGGCGGGTGATTTATCTGACCAATTCGCCGCGCCCGAAGCCCTCGGTTGAGCGGCAGCTGGACTATCTGCAGGTGCCGAAAGACACTTGGGATGATCTGGTCACCTCGGGCGATGCGGCGCAGTTTGCGCTGTTTTCGGGGGCTGTCGGGCATAAGGTTCTGCATATCGGGCCGGAAAAGGACCGCAGCTTCTTTACCGAGCGCGGGGCGGATATGCCGGGTGAGGCGATTGAGCTGGTGTCTTTTGAAGCGGCTGAGGGCATCGTTTGCACCGATTTGAACGATTCGGTGAATGAGAACCCGGAGGATTACCGCGGGCAGCTGATGCTGGCGAAAGAGCGCGGGTTGAAGCTGCTCTGTGCCAATCCCGATATCTCGGTGGATGTGGGCGAGCGTCGGCAGTGGTGTGCCGGGGCGCTGGCGAAGTTTTACGAAGAGCTGGGCGGTGAGGCGCTGTACTTCGGCAAGCCGCATCCGCCGATCTATGATCTGGCGCGGCGGCGTCTGCAGGCGCTGGCGGGCGATGTGCCGGAGGCGCGGATCCTGTGCATCGGCGACGGCATTCTGACCGATGTGGCCGGGGGTGCGGGCGAATCGCTGGATACGATCTTTCTGACCGGCGGTCTGGCGGCGGCGGAATTCGGGCCGGATGTTGAGAACCCGCAGGCCGCACTGCTGCAGCCCTGGCTTGACCGGCATCAGATGGCGCCTGCCTGGGTTATGGGGCGGCTGCGCTGAAAGTGGTCGGGAAATAAAATTTCCCTCTGACTGCAGTATCGGACCAATAGTTGCGTTGCGGACTTGCGCTGCAACGCAGCATATGGCAGTCTCTGAGGGCTTTGGTCCTTCAGGAGGCTGAGATGCTCGATAATCTTCCGCGCGGCACGATTTGCATTGAGGATCTGGAAATCGGCATGCGCCGTGACCGCTCCAAGGTGATCACCGATACGGATATTGAGCTGTTTGCCGAGGTCTCGACCGATCGGAACCCCGTCCATCTGGATGAGGACTATGCCCGCGACACCATGTTTCAGGGCCGGATTGCCCATGGCATGCTGACGGCCGGGCTGATTTCGGCCGTGATCGGCGAGCAGCTGCCGGGCTATGGCACGGTCTATCTGGGGCAAAGTCTGAAGTTCATGGCCCCCGTGCGCCCCGGGGATCGGGTGACGGCGGAAGTGGCCGTCACGGCGATCGATCATGCGAGGCGTCGTGTCACCCTTGAAACCCTTGCCCGCGTGGGTGATACCCTTGTCCTTAAGGGCGAAGCGCTGGTTCTGGCGCCGAGCCGTAAGTTCGACTGAGACGGCGGGCGGCCCGCCATCGGGGCAAGATGAAACGACTGACGCATTGGCAGAACCTGAGCGCGCAAGATCGCGGAGCCTCAGTCGCCATGGGGAATTTCGACGGGGTGCACCGCGGGCATTGCTCGCTTCTGGATCTTGCGAAGGCTGAGGGCGGCCCAACGGGGGTTGTGACCTTTGAGCCCCATCCCCGGCAATATTTCAGCGCCGGCGGCGAGAGTTTTCGGCTGATGGATGCTGAGACCCGCGCAGGGGTTCTTGCCGCAGAAGGCATTGAGCTGGTTTATGAGCTGCCCTTCACCGAGCTTGCTGCGCTTTCGGCTGAGGACTTCGTGCGGGAGGTTCTGGTCGAAGGGCTGGGCGTGCGCCATGTCGTGGTCGGCGATGACTTCACCTTTGGTTCAAAGCGCAGTGGCTCGACTGAGCTGCTGAAGACCCTTGGCGCGCGATATGGCTTTGGCGTCACCGTGGCGCGCAAGCTTTGCGATGTGGATGGGGTGATCTCTTCAACCGCGATCCGCGCGGCGCTGACCGCCGGGGATCCGCGCAAAGCCGCGCGGCTTCTGGGGCATTGGCACCGTTTTGAAGGCCCCGTCATCCATGGCGAAAAGCGCGGCCGGGAACTGGGTTTTCCGACGGCCAATATGGCGGTCGAGGGGCTGCATCTGCCAAAGCTGGGTGTTTATGCGGTGCGGGTTGAGGTGCTCGAGGGGCCGCATAAGGGCCTTTACAGCGGCGCTGCCAGCCTGGGCGTGCGGCCGATGTTTGGCGAGAACACCCCGAACCTTGAGACCTATCTCATGGACTTCAAAGGCGATCTTTACGGGACGCGCCTGTCGGTCTCGCTGGTCGATTATCTGCGCGGCGAGGTGAAATTCACCACCCTTCCCGCGCTGATTGAGCAAATGGCGCGCGACTGTGAGGACGCGCGCCGCAGTCTCGCGGTGGCCTGAGCCTTAGCCCTGACGGCGGATGATCTGGCGCAGCATGCCGTGCAGCGTCTGAACATCTGCCCGCGTCAAGGCGAGGCGCGACCACATGGAGCGCAGGTTCAGCTTCATATTGGCGGCCTTGGTCCCGGGGAAGAAGAAGCCGGCCTTGTCCAGCACCTCTTCGTAGTGATCGCCGAGCTTTTCAACCTCAATGCCGGTGGCAAGGTCGATCTCGGGCACCGGGATCGCGCCATCGGTTTGGCGGCGCCATTCATAGGCGGTCAGCAGCGTGCATTGCGCAAGGTTCAGCGAGGCAAACTCGGGGTTCACCGGCACGGTGATAATGGCATTGGCCAGCGCCACATCGTCATTTTCCAGGCCCGTGCGTTCGGGGCCGAACAGAACGCCGACCTTCATGCCTTTGGCGATCATGGCGCGGGCCTGGCCCATGGCCTCTTCCGGCGTCAGCACGGGCTTGATCAACTCGCGCGGGCGGGCGGTGGTGGCGAAGACATACTGGCAGTCGGCCACGGCTGCGGCCACATCCGGGAACACCCCGGCCCTATCCAGCAGCCGTCCCGCGCCCGAGGCCATGGCCACCGCCTTCGGGTTGGGCCAGCCATCGCGCGGATCGACGATGCGCATGCCATCAAGCCCGAAGTTCAGCATGGCGCGCGCTGCGGCCCCGATATTCTCGCCCATTTGCGGACGGACAAGGATCATCATGGGCTGGCTCATCGCATTTCCCTTCGCGGCGTAAACTGGCGCGGGTGATAGGCCCGCACCGTCCCCTCCGCAAGCAAAACCGGGGGCCGGTGGTCCCTGTGACGCAGGCTTTGCGGCCACCGCGCCCCGTAGCCAAGCCGCAGGCGATGCGCTAAAGGGGGGCCAAACGGAAAGGACGTCTCATGACTGAAGCCGATCGCCCCCAGCTTTACCTGATCACCCCGCCGACCTTTGATCTCGAGGTGTTCCCCGCCAAACTCGCCTCGGTGCTCGACAGCGCTGAGATTGCCTGCCTGCGCCTGTCGCTCTCCAGCCGCGATGAGGATGAAATCGCCCGCGCCGCTGATGCGCTGCGCGAGGTTGCTCATGCCCGTGACGTGGCGCTGGTCATCGAAAAACATGTGCAGCTGGTTGAGCGCCTTGGCCTTGACGGTGTGCATCTGACCGATGGCGCGCGCAATGTGCGCAAGATCCGCAAGGATCTGGGCCCCGATGCCATCATCGGCACCTTCTGCGGCAATACCCGCCACGAAGGCATCAGCGCGGCTGAAGCCGGCACCGATTACGTGGCCTTCGGCCCGGTCGGTGAGACCGTGCTCGGGGACGGCAGCAAGGCCGATATCGATCTCTTCGCCTGGTGGTCGGATATGATCGAAGTGCCGGTCGTGGCCGAAGGCGCGCTGACCGAAGATCTGGTGCGTGAGCTTACTCCGGTGACCGATTTCTTTGCTTTTGGCGAAGAGATCTGGCGTCATGAGGATCCGGCCGCCGCTCTGGCCGTTCTTCTGAAAGCCATGGGCTGACAGGCCCCCTCGCCGGGGGCCCTGCGCCCCTGGCGGATCCCGGTCAGCGCGAGAGGCCGCCCATGCAGTTCGATAACCTCTATGCCCGCCTTCCTGACCGGATGTTTGCCCGGGTCCCGCCCACCCCTGTGGCCGAGCCCGGGCTGATTGCCGTTAATGACACCCTGGCGCGGAAGCTGGGCCTTGATCCCGACTGGCTGAAAAGCCCCGAAGGTCTGGCCGTTCTGGCCGGAAACGCCCTGCCCGAGGGGGCCGAGCCGCTGGCGCAGGCCTATGCCGGGCAGCAGTTCGGCAATTGGGTGCCGCAGCTGGGCGATGGCCGCGCGGTGCTGCTGGGCGAGTTGATCGCCCGCGATGGCAGCCATCAGGACTGGCAGTTGAAGGGTGCAGGGCGCACGCCCTTTTCGCGCGGCGGCGATGGCCGGGCCTGGATGGGGCCGGTGATCCGCGAATATCTGATCTCTGAGGCGATGCATGCCCTTGGGGTGCCCACCACCCGCGCGCTGGCCGCCGTGACCACCGGAGAGCCGGTCTGGCGCGAAGGCGCCCTCCCGGGTGCCATCCTGTCGCGCATCGCACCAAGCCATATCCGTGTCGGCACCTTCCAGTATTTCTCCGCCCGCGAGGACCTGGAGGCGCTGCGCCTGCTGACCGATCTTGCCTGCACGCGGCATTATCCGGGTGTCAGCGGGGCCGAAGGCCTGCTGGAGGCCGCCACTCTCGCCCAGGCCGAACTGGTCGCGCAATGGATGAGCTTTGGGTTCATCCACGGCGTGATGAATACCGACAATGCCCATGTCGGCGGGATCACCATCGATTATGGCCCCTGCGCTTTCATGGATGGCTATCACCCCGATAAGGTCTTCTCCTCGATCGACCGCAACGGGCGCTATGCCTATTCCAACCAGCCGCAGATCGCGGTCTGGAATATCGCGCAGCTGGCCTCGGCGCTGCTGCCGCTGATGGATACCGATGAGGCAAAAGCGGTTGAGCGTGCCACGGCCATCGTGCACCGCTATGCCGAGCTTTATCAGGCGGCCTGGGCGCGGCGCTTCCGCGCCAAACTGGGGCTGCTGACGGAAGAAGAGGGCGATATCGCCCTGATCCACCGGCTTCTGGACCGCATGGCAAAGCTGAACGCCGATTTCACCCGCACCTTCCGCGGCCTTGCAGAAGGCAGGGCCCGCGACGAATTCGCAGAGCCTGAGGCTTTTGACGCCTGGGAGGCCGAATGGCTGGCCCGTCTGGCCCGCGAAGGCAGCCCGGTTGAGCAGGCCCGCGCCCGTATCGCCGCGGTCAGCCCGGCCCTCATCCCGCGCAACCACCGCATTGAGGGCGCCATCGCCTCGGCCGTGGCCGGGGACATCGCCCCCTTCCACCGCCTGGAGGCCGCGCTGAAGACCCCCTTCACCGCCGCCGCGGATGACCCTTTGCGTCATGCGCCCCTGCAAAATGAGATCGTGCGCCAGACCTTCTGCGGCACCTGACCCCCCCTGCCCCGGCAAGTCCCCGCCCGCCTTTGCGGCAGCGGTCTTGACCGGCGGCCCTGAAACACCGTCAAATGCGCGTCAGACCGGAGGATCCGGTGGCCGCTCTCAAATGGAGAACCCTTCATGTTCAGCAAGTCCCAGGACGAACGCAGCCCCGCCGCCACCCGCGGCCAGGTCTCGGTTCTGGCCTCTGACCTTATCATTACCGGCGTGGTTGCCTCTGAGGGCAGCATTGAGCTGCACGGCCAGGTGGATGGGGAAATGGCGGCTTCGGTTCTGACCGTCGGCCCCGATGGCCATATGAAGGGCCGCATCCAGGCGGGTCTGGTGGATGTGCTGGGCTATGTCGAAGGCGCGATCACCTGCTCGGCACTGACGCTGCGCCAGTCGGCCAGGCTCAAATCCGATGTGCAGAGCCCCCGCCTGATCATCGAATCCGGTGCCGAAGTGGAAGGCCGCTTCTCGCGCCCTGCCCCGGCGGCAACGGCGGAGCCTGCCCCGGCCCCGCAGACCTCTGCCATCCCCTCCGGCGAGACAGCGCAGGAAACCGGCGAGGACGACAGCCTCGACACCCCGGCGGAGTGATCCTGCCGATTTAAAGCAGAGACCCGGAGGGCGCGCAGCGTCCCCCGGGTTCAGCCGTCAGCGCGGCGGGATGGAATAGGTCATGGTCGCCCGCGCCACCACCTCTTCACGCCCGTCCGAGCGGATCAGCACATCGCCAACCGCCAGAATCCGCCCCAGTTTTAAAAGCGTTACATCCGCAATGAGATCGCGCCCGGCCTCAGGCTTGCGCATGAAGTCCATGCTGGAGGAGGTGGTCACCGCCAGCGTCACCGGACCAAGACGTGCCAGGATCGCGAGATAGACCCCCACATCGGCCAGCGCGAACATCGAGGGCCCCGAGAGCGTGCCCCCCGGCCGCAGATGCTCCTCGGTGGTGACCAGCCGCACCTGCACGCCGCTGCGCGTCACCTCTTCGATTACGAATCCCTTTGAGACCTGTGGAAAAACCTGATCCATCAGTTGGGTCAGATCCTCCGGCCCCAGCGTTGCCGCCATCATTTGCTGTCTCCTCCCGCGTCCCTCTGTTGTAGAGTTTTGCACAGACGCAGGGAGGCGCAATATGATTGAGAGCATTCTGACCGAAACCCGCAGGGGTGACGTAACGACACTCACCCTCAACAGTCCCGCCACGCTGAACGCGCTGTCAGAGGCGATGATCGCAGCGCTGAGCGCGGCCCTGAGCCGCATCGCAGCAGGCGACAGCCGTGTGGTGATCCTGAAAGGGGCGGGACGGGGATTTTGCGCCGGGCATGATCTGCGCGAGATGCAAAGCTGGCGCAGCCGTCCCGACGGGGGCCGCGCGGCCTACCAGGATCTGCTTGCCCGCTGCACGCAGATGATGGAGCAGATCCGCAACCTGCCGCAGCCGGTCATCGCACAGGTGCATGGCATCGCCACGGCGGCGGGCTGTCAGATGGTGGCCGTCTGTGATCTGGCGATCGCAGCCGAGGAGACGAAATTCGGCGTCAATGGCGTCAATATCGGGCTTTTCTGCTCAACCCCCATGGTGGCGCTGAGCCGCAATATCCCGCGCAAACAGGCCTTTGAGATGCTGGCGACCGGCAGTTTCATTCCGGCCAGCCGCGCGGCGGAGCTTGGTCTGATCAACCGTTCCGTCCCCGCCGAGGCGCTGGAGGCAGAGGTCGGGGCCATGGCCGATGTCCTGGCGGCGAAACTTCCCGCAGCCCTTCGCATCGGCAAGCCCGCGTTTTACGCGCAGCTCGACCAGCCGCTCGCAGAGGCCTGGGCCACCGGCAGCCGCGCCATCACCGACAACCTGATGGAGCCGCAGACGGCGGCCGGCATGCAGGCCTTTTTGGAAAAGCGCGCCATGCCCTGGGATCACTCCTGATCTTTGGCGATGGCTTCCGCGCGGCGGCGCACCAGGGCCTCGCGCAGATCCTGCATGGCATAGAGCAGGCGGTCCGTCACCACCTCAGCCTCCGCGGCTGTGGCGCGGCTTTGCACCCAATGGGCGGTGGCATTCAGCGCATCGGCAAGGCGCAGCGCATCCTCAGCCTCGCGCGCGGCCAGCTCGCCCCGCCGCTCCTCCAGCCAGCAGGCGATGGCGGCATGATCCTCCGGCGTCAGCACCGCCCCGCCATGGGCGCGGATATTGCCGTTTTTGACATTCACAAAGGCAATCTCCACCAGCTCCACCCGCCGCAGCCGGTTTTCAGGCGCGATGCGAAAGACCGAAGCCCCGTTGTCGCGGTGGCGGAAGTAATGCGTGACGGCAGTTTCAGACATGACGGGCCTCCCTCTCGCCCGCAACCTGAGCGGCAGAGCGCCTGCGGTCAAGAAAAAGGGCGACCCCGAAGGGCCGCCCTGATCCGTCGGATCTCTGAAAGGCTTATTTCAGGCCTTTGCAGAAGGTCTGAATGCGGGTGCAGGCATCGACCAGGATCTCATCCGAGGTCGCATAGCTGACGCGGAACGCCGGGCTGAGGCCGAAGGCCGCGCCGAAGACCACCGCCACGCCGGTTTCTTCCAGCAGCGCATTGGCGAAATCTTCGTCGTTTTCGATTTTCACGCCCGAGGCAGAGGTTTTGCCGATGCAGCCATTGATGGTCGGATAGACGTAGAAAGCGCCTTCCGGAACCGGGCAGATCACGCCAGGGGCCTCGTTGAGCATCTTCACCACCAGATCGCGGCGGCGCTGGAAGACTTTGCGCGATTCGACGATGTAATCCTGCGGGCCGTTCAGCGCCTCAGTGGCGGCTTCCTGGCTGATCGACGAGGGGTTCGAGGTCGATTGCGACTGGATCTTGCCCATGGCCTTGATCAGCTCTTCCGGACCCGCGGCATAGCCAATGCGCCAGCCGGTCATGGCATAGGCTTTCGAGACGCCATTGCAGGTCAGGGTGCGGTCGTAAAGGCCAGGCTCAACCTGAGCGGGGGTGACGAATTCGAAATCGTCAAACACCAGATGCTCATACATGTCATCGGTCATGACCCAGACATGCGGGTGACGCATCAGAACATCGGTCAGGGCCTTCAGCTCAGCGCGGGTATAGCCCGCACCCGTCGGGTTCGACGGCGAGTTGAAGATGAACCATTTGGTCTTCGGCGTGATCGCGGCTTCCAGCTGCTCAGGGGTCAGCTTGTAGCCGGTCTGCGCCGGGCATTCGACCGAGACCGGGGTGCCGCCCGCCAGCAGAACCATATCCGGGTAAGACACCCAGTAAGGCGCCGGGATCAGAACCTCATCGCCGGGGTTCATGGTGGCCACGAGGGCGTTATAAAGGATCTGCTTGCCGCCGGTGCCAACGGTCACCTGCGAGGGCTTATAGGTCAGACCGTTCTCGCGCTCAAATTTTGCGCAGATCGCGGCTTTCAGCGCCGGGGTGCCGTCAACGGCGGTATATTTGGTTTTGCCCGCATCAATCGCGCGTTTCGCAGCATCTTTGATGTTCTGCGGCGTGTCGAAGTCAGGCTCGCCTGCCGACAGCGCGATCACGTCGCGCCCCTGGGCAGTCAGCTCACGCGCCTTGTTCGAAATCGCGATGGTGGCAGACGGTTTCACGCGGGCAAGCGTCTCGGAGAGGAAGGACATGATCGGCCTCGGTTTGAACTTTCCGAGACGATCTCATAGGACCACGGGGGAAACGGTTCAAGGCTTATCGCCCCCAGGCCCCCTGCAATGCCCCGGGCCCCTTGCGCACTGCCTGCTTTGACGCCATTCAGGGCGCCGTCGCCATTCCGAGGGGAGCCCCATGTCCGAACTTCACGAACACCGCCTCAAGCGGCTTTCCATGCGCTCCTGGCGGCGCGGCACCAAAGAGATGGATCTGGTGCTCGGGCCCTGGTCGGATGTGCATCTGGCGGATCTGAGTGGCGCGAAACTCGACACCTATGAGCAGCTTCTGGATGAGAACGATCAGGACCTTCTCCCTTGGGTTCTCGGCCAGGCGGAGGCCCCGGAGGCGCTGCGCGATCTGATCGCGGAGATCGGCGTCTTTGCCCGGGCGCGGCTTCGCGCACATCACTGACGCGCGGTTTACCCTATCCTGGACATTTGCGGTGATTCTGCCTGAACTTTCGCGTTCAGCCGGAGTCCTCCATGTCGTTTCAAAGCCGCGTTCCCGATCCCTCCGTCCGCGGGTTGATGCCCGGATATCTTGAAAACCTTGCCCTGGTGGAAAGGCTTCACCGCCTGCTGCTGGACGTCATCAAAGATGAATTTGAACGGCTGGGCATGCTGGAGATCAACTCCGTCCAGGCCCTGCTGCTCTTCAACATCGGCGAGAATGAGGTAACGGCCGGAGAGTTGAAAACCCGCGGCTATTACCAGGGCTCCAACGTCAGCTATAATCTGAAAAAGCTGGTGGAACTGGGCTATATGCACCACCAGCGGTCTGAGATTGACCGCCGCTCAGTCCGGGTCCGGCTAACCGACAAGGGCCGCGAAGTGCGCATCCTGATGCATGAGCTTTTCGCCCGCCACGCAGAAAGTCTGGTGGCCCGCAGTATCGTGAACCCCGATTCGATGGAGACGGTCAACTCAGCCCTGCGCCGGATGGAGCGCTACTGGACTGAGCAGATCCGGTATATTTACTGAACGCCGGGCCGCGCGGTTGCACGTTTCAAAATGCGCAGAGGGACCGTCAGCGGATTTTTCCGCAGATCTGCCTTGGCCTGCTCAAACCGCATCACCGAGGCGATGCGGCGGTCGAGAAAGCCCCGGGTGTCCGCCGCGCCTTCACTCTCATCACCCAGCCAGTAAAGAACGGTTGCGCCATAGACCGCTGAAAGCGTGGCGCGCTTGGAGTAATGGCTGAAGCCCGTGGCGCTGTCTCCGGCGAGTTTCCAGATCAGATCCGCCGTCTGCCAGATGGCCGAAGCCCCCTCTGCCGCCAGATGCGGCAGCGCCAGAAGCGCGCTGGCCGCCCGCACGACATCACGGTCACCGGCAGCCTCGAGGCGCATCATGACCAGTTCAGTGATTCGCTCGCGAAACCGCAAAGCGCTGAGATCGATCTGAGCCGCTTTGTCGCGCAGCGCTTCATCGCCCAGGCGATGCGCGGTCAGCGCCAGATCTGCGCCGCCGCGCGGCATATGCACGCGCGCGAGGGCCGGATCGATGCCAATATCGCGGGCAGCGGCCGCCAGAGTCGCATCCGACCAGCCATCAAATGGCACGTGATCCAGTGCCGCCCGTGCCAGTTTTGCTTTCAGCCCGGTCATCTCAGCCTCCGCTTTGCAGACCGGCAGGGTAGACAACTTCCCCGCCTTTTGCTATAGGCGCCAGGCCTGCACATTCAGTGCAACTCAAACCTAGAAAGGTGGTGAAAACCACATGCAGGTCAGCGTTCGCGACAATAACGTCGATCAGGCCCTCCGGGCTCTGAAGAAAAAGCTCCAGCGCGAAGGCGTCTTCCGCGAAATGAAGCTCAAGCAGCATTTCGAGAAACCGTCCGTCAAAAAAGCCCGTGAGCAAGCCGAAGCGATCCGCCGTGCGCGTAAACTCGCGCGCAAGAAAGCGCAGCGCGAAGGCGCTCTCTGAGCGATTTCGAACACTGGGTGACTTAGGTCACCGATGGTGAACCCCCAGGGCCTGGCCTTCGGGGGTTTTTCATTGCCCGATCCTGTCCGCTCGGCCCCCAAAAACATCGGACAGACCCCTGGCACTCCCAGCCCCGCCCGGAAGAATATTTCCTCAGCACGGCATCCGGACCGCCAGAGCCGCGCGTCTTTCGTCCGGAACGTTCTCAGACTGCCCCGGGCTTTAAGTGCCGCAAGGCAGACCATCCTGTGCCGCCAGCATATGCCTCTCTTCGTCAGAATCGCCCCGGTCGACCCGCGCCTGCCCGATCTGCCCTTCCTCAATCGGCGTCATACCGCGCCATTTCAGGGCATCCCTGCAGCAGAGCGAAATAGTCTGACGAACAGGCCCCTGGCCACCTGCCGCAAAATCAGTCTCCGACATCTTTGACGAAACACATCACCGGCGCACAGCCCGCCCGGGAAAAGCCGTCCCGCAGCAGGCAGCGATCCGCACCGGCATGCCTCAGTCTGCCTCCCCCGCCGGTGCCTCCCGGGAGACGCATGTCCCGCAACGCCTGCAGGCTGAGCCGAAAATTCGAAAAATTTAGCGCGTTGAAAAGCAATATTCGGTCTTTTCAACCGCATCAGGCTGAGTATAGTTCCAGGTATGACACGGGACCAACATATCGCGCATGCCGGCACTCCCGCCGCGCTCAGCCTCTCCCGGGGTCTGCTTCTTCTTACGCTCCTCTGAGCGTGCCCACGGGCGCGACCGCTCAGAGGTGACCAGCGCCCGAAGACAGAAGCAAAACCCAAAGGAGTTCAGGCGATGACCGATCAACCCCGCGTAATCATTTTTGACACCACTCTGCGTGACGGCGAACAATCGCCCGGCGCGACCATGACCCATGCTGAAAAGCTGGAAATCGCGGGCCTGCTCGATGAGATGGGCGTCGACGTGATTGAGGCCGGTTTCCCGATCGCCTCGGAGGGCGATTTCGCCGCCGTTTCCGAAATCGCAAAGCGCAGCAAAAACTCGACCATCTGCGGGCTGTCGCGCGCCAATTTCAAAGACATCGACCGCTGCTGGGAAGCGGTGCGCAGCGCCGCCAAACCGCGCATCCATACCTTTATCGGCACCTCGCCGCTGCATCGCGCGATCCCGAACCTCAATATGGACCAGATGGCTGATCTGATCCATCAGACCGTCACCCATGCCCGCAATCTCTGCGAGGATGTGCAGTGGTCGGCAATGGATGCCACCCGCACGGAACGCGACTATCTCTGCCGCGTGGTGGAAATTGCGATCAAAGCGGGTGCGACGACCATCAATATCCCCGACACCGTGGGCTATACCTATCCCTTTGAATCGGCTGAAATCATCCGCATGCTGCTGGAAAAAGTTCCCGGCGCGGATGAGGTGATTTTCGCCACCCACTGCCACAATGACCTCGGCATGGCGACCGCCAACTCGCTGGCCGCCGTGGAGGCTGGTGCCCGCCAGATCGAATGCACCATCAACGGTCTGGGCGAGCGCGCGGGCAATACGGCGCTGGAAGAAGTCGTCATGGCGATGCGCGTGCGCAACGACATCCTGCCCTACCGCACCGGCATCGACACCACCAAAATCATGAACCTGAGCCGCCGTGTCTCGGCCGTCTCCGGCTTCCCGGTGCAGTTCAACAAAGCCGTGGTCGGCAAAAACGCCTTCCTGCACGAATCGGGCATCCATCAGGACGGCGTGCTGAAGAACGTCGAAACCTTTGAGATCATGAAGCCCGAAGACATCGGCCTGACCGCGAAGAACATCGCGATGGGCAAACACTCGGGCCGCGCCGCTCTGCGCTCGAAGATGAAAGACCTCGGCTTTGAGCTGGCCGACAACCAGCTGAACGATGTCTTCGTTCGCTTCAAGGCGCTCGCGGACCGCAAGAAGGAAGTCTATGACGACGATCTGGTCGCTCTGGTCGCGGATCAGGCTGCCAATACCGAAAGCGACACCCTGAAGCTGAAGCGGCTGCGCGTGATCTCCGGCACCGAAGGCCCGCAGGAAGCCGAGATCACCCTGGTGATCGAGGGTGTTGAGAAAAGCACCGATGCCACCGGCGATGGTTCCGTCGATGCGACCTTCAACGCAATCAAAGCCCTGTGGCCCCATCAGGCCAATCTGCAGCTCTATCAGGTGGGTGCCGTCACCGAAGGCACCGACGCCCAGGCCACAGTCTCTGTGCGCCTTGAGGAAGACGGCTTCGTCTCGATGGGGCACGGCTCAGATACTGACACCATTGTGGCTTCCGCCAAGGCCTATCTGAATGCGCTGAACCGCCTGGCAACCCGGCGCGCGAAGGGTACCCCGGGCGCAGATGTGAAGATCATCGCCTATCACGACAAAGTCTGATCTTTGCCGCAACGACATAAAGAGCCGCGGCCGGTAACCGGGCGCGGCTCTTGTTTTTGGCTTTTCTCAGAACAAAGCCTTCAGCCAGCCAAATGCATCGCGGTTCGAACGCCACTGCGGCCGCGATAGCCGCGATCGACACCGACAGTTCGGGGCGCTGGTCGGTGAGGATTTCGCCCTGCTTCAGCGCCCGCAAAGCCTATGACCGTCATAGGGTTACCGACAAAGCGGCGCATGCGGGGCACAAGGCCCTCATCGAGGCTGGTGGCAATGCTGAGTTTACAGCCGAACCCCTAGCG
The DNA here is from genome assembly GCF_003863335.1 of Falsigemmobacter faecalis. Lineage (GTDB taxonomy): Bacteria > Pseudomonadota > Alphaproteobacteria > Rhodobacterales > Rhodobacteraceae > Wagnerdoeblera > Wagnerdoeblera faecalis. The sequence goes on from NZ_RRAZ01000006.1 coordinate 150,544, forward strand.
CACCCGTGCCTTGCCCTTTGCGATGCAGTCCACTTCGGGGCGTGCAGAGCATAGATCCTGCCATCGCCCCTGGGATCAGCGCCAGCCTGGCGGAGGTCGCCTAGGGGGAGATCCGGCAGAAGACGGCGTGCTGCAGATAAAGCACCCCGGCCACCAGCCGCGGTGGGGCGGAAAGAAGCCGGAGTATTCCCGCTCAAACACCTCCCGGTCGATCATGGCGGTCAGTTTCACCAGCTCATGCCGTGGATCGACTATATCGACCAGGCGGGGCGAAGAAGGTCATCCTGTTCTTCAGCGCGAGGACCATGCTTCATGGTCGGAGCCGAACCTGCAGGGTTTCGAAAGAAAATATTCGAAACCCTGCAATGAAATACGTGAAAAATCACGCAGATTTAACACAAAAACAAGCGTTTACGGATTATTCAAGGCTAGGATTTAAGAGAAACCAAAGTCCGCGAAGCCTCGTCTTTTGCTGTCAGACCGGTGTGGAGAGCGGGCGGTCGGCGGCGAAATCGGCGATATTTTGCAGCGCAAGGCGGCCCATGTCTTCGCGCACTTCGAGAACCGAGGTGCCGAGATGCGGCAGGAGCGTCACATTGTCGAGGGCGCGGAGGGCGTCAGGGATGGCGGGCTCAAACTCATAGACGTCGAGGCCCGCGCCGGCGATGCAGCGCGCCTGCAGCGCCTTGATGAGGGCGCTTTCGTCGATGATATCGCCGCGGGCGATATTGATGAGGATGCCCTGTGGCGGCATGGCGGCAAGGGCTGTCTCATCGATCAGATGGCGGGTGGCGGGGCTGGCGGGGACGGCGATCACGACGAAGTCAGAGCGCATCGCCTCTCTCAGGGTGCCAAGCTGCGTGGCGGGCAGGCCGGGATCGGGGACCGCAGAGCGGTTGAAGAAGCGCACCTCCATGCCAAAGCCGTAATGCGCGCGTTTGGCGATGGCTTTGCCGATGCGGCCCATGCCGATGATGCTGAGGGTTTTGCCGCTGACATGCTGGCCGAGCATCTGGGTGGGCTGCCAGCCGGTCCAGGTGCCGGAGCGGGCGAGGCGCTCGCCTTCGGCCGCGCGGCGGGCGGTCATCAGCAGAAGCGTCATACCGATGTCGGCGGTGGCATCGGTGACGGCGCCGGGGGTATTGGTGACCGCGATCCCGGCGGCTTTGGCGGCCTGCGTCGCGATATGGTTATAGCCGACGCCGAAATTGGCGATCAGGCGGCAGCGGGGGCTTTGACCTGCGGCTTTGATGGCGGCGGCGGAGAAGCTGTCGCCCAGGGTGCAGAGGATGGCGTCATAGCTTTGCAGCGCGGCGCTGACCTCTGCTTCGGTCATCGGCGTGGTTTCGCGGCGCAGGGTGACATCGTAAAGGCTGCGGGCCTCAGCCTCGATACGCTCGGGCAGGGTTCGACTGATCAGGAGCTTCAGCATCAGAAGAGTTTCACTCCGTCCGGGACCGGCATGTCGGGTTGCACGAGGATCACATCGCCCTGGGCGTCGGGCAGGCCGAGGACCAGAACCTCGGAGAGGAATTTGCCGATCTGTCGCGGAGGGAAGTTGACGACGGCCAGCACCTGGCGGCCGATCAGGCTCTCAGTGGTGTAATGCGCCGTCAGCTGCGCGGAGGAGCGTTTGACGCCGATCCCGGGGCCGAAATCGACCTGCAGTTTGATCGCGGGTTTGCGGGCTTCCGGATAGGGTTCGGCCGCGATGATGCGGCCGGAGCGGATGTCGACCTTCTCAAATTCCTCCCATGAGATGGTCATTTTCCGAGGGCCCTTCCGCGGTCGGCCGCGGCTTTGACGGCGCGTTTGAGAAGCGGCGGGAAGCCGGTCCCGGGCTCCATCAGCACCTCAAGGGCGGCGGCGGTGGTGCCGCCGGGGGAGGTGACATTGATGCGCAGTTGCGCAGCACTTTCAGGGGCCTGGCGGGCCAGCTCTCCCGCGCCGATGATGGTGGCGCGGGCAAGCTGCATGGCCATTTCCGGCGGCAGCCCCTCAGCCTCACCTGCGGCGGCCAGCGCCTCGATCAGGTGAAAGACATAGGCCGGGCCGGAGCCCGAGACGGCGGTGACCGCATCGATCTGGGCCTCGGTCTCAAGGCGGACGACCTGACCCACAGCACTGAGAAGCGCCTCTGCGGTGTCGACATGGGCGGCTGTGGCATGGGCATTGCCGATGATGGCGGTGATGCCACGGCCCACCGCAGCAGGCGTATTGGGCATCGAGCGCACGATGGGGGTGGCGCCGCCCAGCACGGCCTCATAGGCGGCGATGGTGGTGCCTGCGGCCACGGAGACAAAGAGCGTGCGCCCGCCGCCATAGCTTTGCAGTTGCGGCAGTGCCGCGCCCATCATCTGCGGCTTGACCGCCACCAGGACCACGGCGGGATCGGCAGGCAGAGGCGCGTTGATCTGCACGCCCTGGGCCTTCAGCCAGTCAGAGGGATGGGGATCGACGGCGTAGACAGCATCCGGGGCAAGGCCCCGGGCCAGCCAGCCCTGCAGCAGGGCCGAGCCCATTTTACCCGCGCCAAGCAGCACGAGGCCGCGTTGCGAAATCTCTGAGAAATCCATCTCTTGCCCCTCTGGTCGCACGGGCTCAGCCTAAGCGCGCGACCGGCGAGGGGCAAGGGCTCAGGCGCGGCCCCAGGCGTCGGCCATGGCGATCTTCAGCGCGTCATCGGGCGACTGACCGCCCCAGGAGACAAGCTGGAAGGCCGGGTAGAAACGCTCTGCCGCACCCACCGCCGAGCGGATCATACGGTCAAGCTGATCCATGCTGGCACCATGGCCGGGGCTGAGGATCAGCCCATACCGCCAGACCATCATCTTCTGGTCCGACCACCAGTTGAACGAGCCCGTCCAGCAGTCATCATTCACGCGGTTGAGCATGTTGAGGAGTTCCGCCTCGCGGCCCTCAGGAGGCTCCATCTCGAAGGTGCACAGAAGGCGCAGCGTCTCATCGCGCTCTGACCAGGCCAGGGTCAGCGCATAGCTGCGCCACTGCCCGTCCACCGTCATGGCGATCTGATCATCCGTCACCCGGTCGAAATCCCAGGCGTGATGCGCGGCCAGCGACTCAACCATGTCGATCGGGTGCAGGTCATCGTGGAAGTCGAAGTCTTCGGCAATCGCCACGGGAGGTCCTTCCCCTGAAAAGAATCGCGCCGACCACCCATACTACCAGGCTCTCAGCCGCCGCGATCCGCAACATCATGTGGGATATTACTAGATATGGTGGCAGTCGGTGGAAACCCTGTAAAGCAAAACATCGGGGGACAGTTTCCAGAATTCTGTGGACAAGACTTCGGATAACCCCGGGAGTGAAAAAAAGCGGTCCCAGCCCGCGAAAACCCGCCGAAATGGCGCGAATCCGGGGCCGGAACCGCTTGTACCGCGTCCGGTGAGGGGGGCAGAGTCGAAGGTGAGAACTGTCCCCAGGAAAGTGAGCCCCTGGGGAAAACGGGGATAACTTTACGGCGCGGGCAGCAGCCAGATCTCAACACGCCGGTTCAGGGCGCGGCCCTCGGGGCTGTCGTCGCAGGCGATGGGCAGAGCTTCGCCCAAGCCCGCCTCAGCGGTTTCGGGGCGCGGGCGACCCTCGGGCAGGCCCGCTTCAAAGAGGCGGCGCTGTGCTGCGGCCATGGCGGCGGAGGCTTTGCGATTGGCCGGGCCCTTGCCCGCCGAGGGGGTGAAGCCCGCGAAGAGAAGGCTGTGGCCCCGGAAGGCTCCGGCATCGCTGAGCGCGATCAGCGCCTCCATGGCGGCGCGGCCATCGCTGTCGGGGGCGCCGCTGCTGTCATAGCGGATGGTCAGCGGAAGACGGCGACCGGGGGACAACAGCTCCACCGCCTCCTGCAGATCCTGAAGGCTGACATCGGGGTTGCGCACGCGCAGCGCATTACTGAGCCGGGTGCCCTGGCCTGTCAGGGGCAGCGCTTCAGCCATCGGGGCCCCGGTCACGACGCGGCTGGTCGCGAAATCTGCGAAGCGGCGCGCCTCAGCGGGCAGACGGCGGCCCGCGCCCTGCCAGAGCAGCGTGACCGCGAGGGGGTGCTCTCCGGCGGCCAGGGCGAAGGGCGAGGCATCGCGGATCAGCCCGCAACTGTCGGCCACCGCGCGCTCGACCAGCCCCTCAGGCAGGGGGGCGGGCAGCAGGGCCAGACCCCAGGGATCCCGCTTCAGCGCCGCAACCACCGCCGCCGTATCCGCGGAGGTTTGCGGGGCAAAGCGGGTAGGACCAAAGCGGTCGAGGGCCGCGAGATCGGCAAAGCGGCCCGCGCTGTGCCAGACCAGGGGGTGCCCGCTGCCGGTCAGGGCGCTCCAGTTGCCGTCCGTGCTGCGGGCTTTGCGCAGCGCCTCGCGGGTCAGAATGCCCTGGGGCGCATCGGGGGCCGAGGCCAGCACCAGCGGCAGGCGGGCAACCGGGCGACCCGTGGCGCGCCCGCCGCCCGCAGGCGGCAGCACCAGGGCGGCATCGGCCTCTCCCGCGGCCAGAGCCGCTGTGAGATCAGTCGCGGGCGCAAGGCGGCGCAGATGCAGCCGCGCTGTGCCGTCCGGGCCTGCCAGGGTGTGACGGGGACCGGCAGAGCTGAGCGTCAGCCCCTCCTGCTCGCCCCAGGCTGTGAGGAGCGGCAGGAGCAGGTGATCGCCAAGGGTCTCATCCGCCATCACGCGCAGCTCGGGGGCAAAGCTTTGTAGTTCCGGGCAGCCAGGTCCCTCGCAGTCTACGGCGGCGGCCTCCAGCGTCAGGCGGCCCCAGCGGCTGTCAAGGCGGTAGGTCTCACCATCAAAAGAGACCAGCGTGCCGGAGACCTCCATCGGGCCGGAGCGGGCGCGGAGCGTCACATCGTCAGCAAGGGCAGGACCCGGAGCGGATACGAAAAACGCGGCGGAAATTACCGCCGCGCGAAACAGGGAAGCCATAAGATATCCAGCACGCCGGGTCAGTTGGCGGCAAGTTTCTCCGGGCTGACGGGATTTGGCAAGACCAGGAATTCCCCGGTCGCGGTGCAGTCCGGCATCGAGATCGACAGCTCGCGCACCAGAAGCTTGCCGCCGCTGAATTGCAGGGTTTCGGCGGGCATCTCACGGCCACAGCTTTGCGGCGTGACGGCGGCCTCCAGCGAAAAGGCAATCGCGCTGTCGGCGGCGGCCTGCCCTTTGGGCCAGGTGTAAACCTCTGCCATCAGCGGACGCTCGGCTGAGGGATCGCCCAGCACCGAGATGAAATGCCCCTCTTCCGAGCCACGACCGGGGTTGATCGCGGAAAGATGCCAGACGCTGTCGTAATCCGCACCCGGCGTCAGGGCGTGCAGCGAGAAGGCATCGCCCTCCATCCATTGCACGGCAAAGCGGTCGAAATCATCCAGGCCTTCGATCTCAACGGATTGCGAAATCGAGGTGCCGTCGGCAAAGTCCATCCGCACCTCTGCCGGGGCGGTAAAGGCCGGGACAGAGGCGATCAGCGTGCCCGCCTGCGAGGTTTGGCCGGTGATGACCAGACCGCCGTGGCGGATCACCACGCGCTCATTCGGGCGGCAGGGGGCCAGCAGCCCCAGATCCAGCATCGCACCGGCCTGAGGGATCAGCGCCATATCTTCGCGGCAGTCGGCGATGACAGGGCTGTCCGCGAGAGGCGCGTCGAGACTGCTGTCTGCTGTCTGCTCTATGATGACCGGAGCAGAGGTGACCACCGCAGCCGGGGCGGCGGGTTCAGCGCGGGCGGGTTCAACGCGGGCGGCGGCTGCGGGGGCCGGGTCTGCGGCGGGGACAGCCGCGGCCGCCATCTGCACAGGGGCGGCGGGCCCGCCTTTATCACCTGCCATCTGCAGCGCGACGAAGGACACCGCCGTTACGGTGACAATGGCCCCTACGCGGATCATCTGTTGCTTCGTCATGGCCCGACCTCTCCCGCTCCCTTTACGATCTCTCAACCTTCTGAGCCGCGAAAGCGGCAAGACAATGGCGGGCCGGGGGAAAGATTCCGCCCGGCCCGCCTGAAAGCTTCACAATGCCGCCGCAGTTGTCTCAGTCGAGACGGCCGTGGCAGTGCTTGAACTTCTCTCCCGAACCGCAGGGGCAGAGATCGTTGCGGCTGGGGTTACCCCAGGTCGCGGGATCGGCCTCATCAAAACCCGGTGCAGCGGCGGGGGCTTCCGGCTCCGGAGCGGGGGCGGCAAGACCCTGCTGCTGGGCCAGCATCTGACGCATCATCTGCTCGCGCTCTTCATCCGAGAGCGGGCGGATGCGCGAGAGGTGCTGGGTGACATCACCGCGCAGCGCCTCAAGCATCGTCTCAAAGAGAGCAAAGGCTTCGGTCTTATATTCGTTCAGCGGATCGCGCTGTGCATAGCCGCGGAAGTGAATGACCGAGCGCAGATGATCGAGGCGCAGAATATGCTCACGCCATTTCGCGTCAATCGCCTGGAGCAGAACCTGCTTTTGAATATCGCGCATGGTCTCCGCGCCGAAAGCCGCGACTTTTTCAGCCATCATGCTTTCCGAGGCCTCGATCAGGCGGTCCGTCATGGCCTGCTGATCAACGCCGTCTTCGCGGGCCCAGTCCGCAATCGGCGGATCCATGGTCAGCTTTTCGCGCAGAGCTTCGGCCAGACCATCCATGTTCCACTGATCGGGGAAGGTCTTCGGCGGCATATACTGATCGACCAGATCTTCGATGACCTGAACGCGCATATCCTCAACGATCTCGCCCAGATCTTCGGCCTGCATGATATCGAGACGCTGGCTGAAGATCGCTTTACGCTGATCGTTCATCACATCGTCGTATTTCAGCAGCTGCTTGCGGATGTCGAAGTTGCGGGCCTCAACCTTGGCCTGCGCCTTCTCCAGCGATTTGTTGACCCAGGGGTGAACGATCGCCTCGCCTTCTTTCATGCCCAGCGTCGAGAGCATCTTATCGAGACGCTCCGAGCCGAAGATGCGCATCAGATCGTCATCAAGCGACAGATAGAACGCCGAGCGGCCCGGATCCCCCTGACGGCCCGAACGGCCGCGCAGCTGGTTGTCGATCCGGCGCGATTCGTGACGCTCGGTCGCCAGAACGAAGAGACCGCCTGCGGCTTTGACTTCCGCCTCAGCGGCTTCATGCTCAGCCTCAATCTGCGCGCGGATCGCATCGGGATCGGCTTCGGGGTTCGCGGCGATGGCTTCCATCACTTTGAACTCAACATTGCCGCCGAGTTTAATATCGGTGCCGCGACCGGCCATATTGGTCGCAATCGTCACCGCGCCGAGTTTACCGGCATCGGCCACAATCTGGGCCTCCTGCTCGTGCTGACGCGCGTTCAGCACGTTATGCGGAACCCCGGCTTCGGTCAGCATGGCCGAGAGCATCTCGGATTTTTCGATCGAGGTGGTGCCCACCAGCATCGGCTGGCCGGTGGCATGGCCCTTTTTGATCTCTTCGACGATGGCTTTGTATTTCTCCGCCGCCGAGCGGTAGACGGCATCATGCTCATCTTTGCGCTGCACGGGGCGGTTGGTCGGCACTTCGACCACGCCGAGTCGATAAATCTCGGCAAATTCCTCAGCTTCCGTCGCCGCCGTCCCGGTCATGCCCGAGAGTTTGTCGTAAAGGCGGAAGTAGTTCTGGAAGGTCACCGAGGCGAGGGTCGTGTTCTCCGGCTGGATCTGCACGTTCTCTTTGGCCTCAATCGCCTGATGCAGACCTTCCGACAGACGGCGGCCCTTCATCATCCGACCGGTGAATTCGTCGATCAGCATGACCTCACCGTCACGGACGATGTAATGCTGGTCTTTGAGGTAAAGTTTATGCGACCGCAGCGCCTGGGTCATATGGTGAACCAGCGAGGTGCTTTCGGGATCATAAAGCGACTGCCCCTCGGGCAGCAGGCCGATTTCCAGCAGTTTGTTCTCAACGAACTCATTGCCCTCTTCGGTCCAGGTCACCGAGCGCTGTTTCTCATCAAGCTTGTAATGCTCTTCCACGACCAGCGGGATCAGAACATCCACGGCCTTATAAAGATCCGAGCGGTCCTGCGAGGGGCCCGAGATGATCAGCGGCGTGCGCGCCTCATCGATCAGGATCGAGTCGACCTCATCGACGATCGCAAAGAAGTGACCACGCTGGGCCATTTCTTCAACGCGCATCTTCATATTGTCGCGCAGATAATCGAAGCCCAGCTCGTTGTTGGTGGCATAGGTGATATCGCAGGCATAGGCCGCGCGCTTCTCATCCTCGGGCTGCCAGGGCACGACCACACCGGTCGAAAGACCCAGAGCGCCGTAAACCTTGCTCATCCATTCCGCGTCACGCTTTGCCAGATAATCGTTGACGGTGACGACATGAACGCCCTTGCCCGCAAGCGCGTTCAGATAGGCCGGGAAGGTCGCGACAAGGGTCTTGCCCTCACCGGTCTTCATCTCAGCAATATTGCCCTGATGCAGGAAAACGCCGCCCATCAGCTGGGTGTCAAAGGCGCGCAGGCCAATGGCCCGGCGTGCGCCTTCACGGCAGTTTGCAAAGGCTTCCGGCAAAATCTCATCCAGCGAGGCACCCTTGGCCACGCGGGCTTTCAGCTCTTCGGTTTTGTCGATCAGCCCCTGATCCGACAACGCCTTAAACTCGGGCTCAAGCGCGTTGATCTGTGCGACCAGCGGGCGAACTGACTTCACCAGGCGGTCATTCGGCGAGCCGAACATTTTGCGCGCCAGTGCTCCGAATCCCAGCATATTATCTCGTCTCCTCTGAACGGCTGAGCCGTTCGTGATGCGTCCGCCACGACGCCGGACTTGCTCCGCTTCCCGCCCTTGCCTAGAAGAAGCACAAAGGGCACGCGGTCCGGCATTGCGACCTTCGCGATGTAAGTGGCCGTCTGCAAGGTGTCAACGCCGCCGACCTGTGCGGTTTGGGGAGAAAAGACCGATGAAAATGCGCGCATGCGGCTTCGCACTGGCCCTTCTGGCCACCACAGCCGCCCTTCCGGCCCTGGCGCAGGACGCCTCGACCGTTGTTGCTACGGTGAATGGTCAGGAAATTACGCTGGGTCACCTTTCCGTGCTTCGCGACCAGCTCTCCGAGCAATATCGCCAGCTGCCCGACGATGTTCTTTTCAAAGGCCTGCTTGATCAGGTGATCCAGCAGACCGCGCTGGCCACCGAAGGCGAGAGCCTGATCGCCAAACGCGATGAGCTGACCCTTGAGAACGACCGCCGCGCTTATCTGGCGGGCCTCGCGCTGCAGACCGCCGTGAAAGCCGCAGTGACCGATGAGGAACTGCAAAAAGCCTGGGACGCCCGTTATAAAGATGCGGCACCGGCGACTGAGTATAACGCCTCGCATATCCTCGTGGCCGAGGAAGAAGAGGCGAAGAAGCTGAAGGCCGAGCTCGACAATGGTGCCGATTTCGCGGAACTCGCCCGTGCCCATTCGACCGACGGCTCGGCTCAGGGCGGCGGCTCGCTGGGTTGGTTTGGCCTTGGAATGATGGTAAAGCCCTTTGAAGACGCGGTGCTGGCCCTCAAGGCGGGCGAAATCTCGGCTCCGGTGCAGACCCAGTTCGGCTGGCATATCGTCAAACTGAATGAGACCCGTCAGGCCGAAACCCCAAAGCTCGAAGACGTCAAAGCCGAGCTGACCATGGAGCTGGAACAGGCCGCCGTGGATGACAAAATCAAAGCGGCCGAAGCGGCTGCGAAGATTGAGCGGAAGTCGGACGGGATCGATCCTGCGATCCTTAAATCTGACCTCTTCAAGAACTGAGGGCGCCATGGCCGGCAAAGACTGGAAGTCGCGGGCGAAGGCTCTGAAGAAAAAACTTAAAAAACTCAAAGACCAGGTGGAGGCTCAGGCCTCCCCCCCGGTCGCTGCGGGCGCGGTCTGCGCACCTGCAGCGGCAGCGAAAAAGGCCCACCCGGTCTCGCCGCTTGCCCCGGCCGCTTTCCCCGATCTGCCGGAAATCGCCGGAGTGGACTTCGCCGCCGCAGCAGCAGGCGTGCGCTACAAGGGCCGCACCGATGTGATGCTGGCGCGCCTCGCCCCCGGCACGGCAATTGCGGGCGCCTTTACGCGCTCCTCAACCCGCGCCGCCTGCGTGCTCGACGCCCAGGCGAAGCTCTCGCCCAAAGACAGCACTGAGGGCGCAGCGATCCTCGTGAACTCCGGGAATGCCAATGCCTTCACCGGCGCTGCGGGCCAGGCCTCCGTGGATGCCATCGCCAAAGCCGTCAGCGAAAAGCTCGGCCTTCCCGCCGCGCGCGTCTTCACCTCCTCCACCGGGGTGATCGGCGAGCCGCTGCCACATGAAAAAATCGTCGAAGCGCTGGACGGCCTCAGTACGACCCTCGACGCCAAAGGCATCACCGCCGCGGCGCGCGCCATCATGACCACCGACACCTTCCCCAAGGGCGCCTCAGCCACCCTGCAGGGCGAAGGCGGCGAAATCCGAATCTCCGGCATCGCCAAAGGCTCGGGGATGATCGCGCCCGATATGGCGACGATGCTGGTCTATATCTTTACGGATGCGAAAATCGCGCCGGCGCTTTTGCAAAAGATGCTCAGCCGCCAGGTGGATGAGACCTTCAACTGCATCACGGTCGACAGTGACACCTCCACCTCCGACGCGCTGATCCTTGCAGCCACCGGCAAATCGCCGGCAGCTCCGATCACCGATATGCGCTCAAAAGTGGCAAAGGATTTCGATGCCGCGCTGAAATCAGTCATGCTCGATCTGGCAAAACAGGTCGTGCGCGACGGTGAAGGTGCGTCAAAATTCATCGAAATCCGCGTCACCGGTGCTGCGGATGCACAGGATGCCCACCGGGTCGCCATGGCGATTGCGAATTCACCCCTCGTGAAAACCGCAATCGCGGGCGAGGATGCAAACTGGGGCCGCGTCGTGATGGCCGTCGGTAAATCCGGCGCAAAGGCCGACCGCGATCTTCTTTCCATCCGTTTTGGCGATATTCTCGTGGCCGAAAAAGGCTGGCGGAACCCGAAGTACTCCGAGGCAGAAACCTCTGCCTATATGAAAAATGATGACCTTGTCCTCAGCGTTGATCTGGGCCTCGGCAGTGCATCGCGTACCGTCTGGACCTGTGACCTGACCCATGGCTACATCGACATCAACGCCGATTACCGCTCCTGACGCCACCGCGGCTTTGGCTTTTAAAAATACTCCGGGGGTCCGGGGGCAGCGCCCCCGGCCTTCGCATTTCAGGGACAGCGATAAGATGAAACTGGTTCTGGTCTCGGCCGTTGCGCTGATCGATACAGATGGCCGCGTGCTGCTGGCGCAGCGTCCCGAAGGGAAATCCCTCGCCGGGCTCTGGGAGTTCCCCGGCGGCAAGGTCGAAAAGGGAGAGACCCCGGAAGAGGCTCTGATCCGCGAGCTGAAGGAAGAACTGGGGATCGATACCTGGTCCTCCTGCCTCGCTCCGCTGACCTTTGCCTCACATCATTATGAAAACTTCCATCTGCTGATGCCGCTTTTCGTCTGCCGCCGCTGGCAGGGCACCCCTGAGCCGCGCGAAGGGCAGGTGCTGAAATGGGTGGCCCCGACGGCACTGAAGGACTATCCGATGCCGCCGGCGGATATCCCGCTGATCCCCATTCTGCGCGACTGGCTCTGAGTGATAAAGCCGGGGGAGGGCTGTCTGCCCTCCCCGGACCCCACCCGAGAGTATTCAGGTCGTCCTGAACAATCCGTAAGTGTTTGTATTTATGTACAATCAGCGCGATTTTTCTCACATTTCATTGCAGGGCTCCGACCATGAAGCATGGTCCTCGCGCCGAAGAACAGGATGATCTTTTCATCCCCGCCTGGTCGATCTGATCAATCCGCGGCATGAGCGGGTGAAACTGGCCGGTATGATCGACCGGGATCTGTTCGAGCCGGAATGCTCCGGCTTCTTCCCGCCCCACTGCGGCCGTCCTGCGACGTCACCGCGGCTGTTGGCGGGTTGCTTTATCTGCAGCACGCCTCGGATGAGGCGGTGGTGGCCCGCCAGGTTGAGCCCCCCCTGCGATCAGCATTTCACCGGAGAGGTTTTCTTCAGCACCGCCCTTCGATTGAGCCCGCCTCTCTGACCCGCTGGCGCGGTCGGATTGGGGAGAAGGGCGTTGAGTGGCTGCTGACACAGACTCTTCGTGCGGGGCAGGCGCGCGGCGCGCTCACCGTCTCAGTGATTGCCGCGCCGAACAAAAAGCCCCGCATCCTGCGCCGCGCGCCGGAGGGCTCCGGATTTATTCACCGTCTCTTCAAATTCCGCTTCCGGGTCGCTGTCGTAAACAACACCGCCCCCGGCCTGGATATACATGGTCTCGTCTTTCACCACCGCCGTGCGCAGCGCGATGCAGAAGTCCATCTCACCATTGGCGGCGAAATAGCCGACGCCGCCGCCATAAACGCCGCGCTTTTCCGGCTCCAGCTCGTCGATGATCTCCATGGCCCGCACCTTGGGCGCGCCGGAGACCGTCCCTGCCGGAAGCCCCGCCAGCAGCGCCGAAAGCGCATCCTCACCCTCGGCAATCTCGCCCACAACGTTGGAGACGATATGCATGACGTGGGAATAGCGCTCGATGATGAACTTCTCGGTCGGACGCACCGTGCCAATCTTTGCCACCCGGCCTACGTCATTGCGCCCCAGATCCAGCAGCATCAGATGTTCGGCCAGCTCTTTGGGATCCGACAGCAGATCGGCCTCCAAAGCCTTGTCCTCTGCCTCATTGGCCCCCCGCTTGCGGGTTCCGGCGATCGGGCGGACCGTCACCTCCCCCTCGCGCAGACGCACCAGAATCTCGGGGCTGGCCCCGACCACCTGGAAGCCGCCGAAGTTGAAGAAGAACATGAAGGGCGACGGATTGGTCCGGCGCAGCGAGCGGTAAAGCGCGAAGGGCGGCAGCGGGAAATCCAGCGACCAGCGCTGGCTCGGCACGCATTGGAAGATATCGCCCGCTTTAATGTAATCCTTGGCCTTCAGCACAGCGGCCTTATAGCCCTCGGGCGTGAAGTTCGACCGCAGCTCACCAACCTGCGCCACTTCGCCCAGATCGCGCGGCGCCGCCGGTGCGCGGTCGAGATCCTTCAGCGCATCCATCACCCGCTCTGCCGCCTGGGCATAGGCCGCCCGCGCCGAAAGGCCCGAGGCCACCCAGGCCGGGGCGACCAGAGTCACCTCACCCTTCACCCCGTCGAGAACCGCAATCACCGAAGGCCGCATCAGCACCGCATCGGGCAGGCCCAGGGTGTCTTGCGGCACATTCGGCAGATGCTCGACCAGACGGATCATATCATAGCCCAGATAGCCAAAGAGCCCCGCCGCGATCGGCGGCAGTGCCGGCGGCATATCAATGGCGCAATCCGCGATCAGCGCGCGCAGGGTCTCAAGGGGATGACCCTCCAGATCCTCAAAGGCATTGGCCTCATAGCGGGCCTGGCGGTTGATGCGGCTCTGCGCGCCGTGGCACTGCCAGATCAGATCGGGCTTCATGCCGACCACCGAATAGCGGCCGCGGATCTCCCCGCCGGTCACCGATTCCAGCATGAAAGTATCCGAGCGCGCTTCCGCGAGCTTCAGCATCAGCGAGACCGGCGTGTCGAGATCTGCCGCAAGCCGGGTCCAGACGACCTGGTTCCTGCCCTCATTCCAGCCTTTTTCAAAAGCGTCGAAACCAGGAACCAGTGTCATGTCGGTCAGCCTTCTACAGTCAGATTTCAGCGCATCTGCGCATGGACGGCTTCAATCGCCGCCTGATCGAGCGAGATATCCGCCCCTGTTTCCAGTGCCGCTGCCAGCAGCGCAAAGGCATCCTGCCCCATGTCCTGGCCGATCTGCGACGAGACGGTCGAGACCAGCAGACGGGCCTCTTCGCTGTCGTGATCCGCCTTGCGGATGGTGTCGAGGCGCAGAACGGCGGTGAAATCGCCGGCGCTGACGGTGGTCAGATCCCCTTCGGCCTGCAGCGCGAAGACATCCGCCAGCAGCGAGGCAGGGGCGCCGTCAACACGACCGCCGCGCGGCATATCGCTGTGCACCTCAACAACGCCGAGGCTGGCCGGATCGGCACCTTCGGTGATCGCTTTTTGCAGCTCAGCGGCGCGCGCCGCGAGCGCCTCACGCTCGGCAGCGGCAAAGGCCGCGGCTTTCGCCTGCTCGCTCACCGCGTCCAGCGGCTGAAGCGCGGGCGCGTCGATGCCGTCGAGGCGCAGCGCCACAAGGCTGCCGTCTTCCAGAAGGAAGCCATGCGCAAAGTCACGCTCGCCTGCCTCCAGCGCCTTGGCGCGGAAGGCGGGATAGGCGGCCAGACCTTCATCGCTGTCGGCGGTCAATTGCATGCTGCCGAGGGTCATGCCGGCTTCTTTTGCGGCATCCTCCAGGGTCACGCCACCGGCCAGAATGTCTTCCAGCTCGTTGACGCGGGTGGCAATGGCGCGGCGGGCCGCATCCTGCGCAAACTCCGAGACCAGATCGGCTTTCGCCTGCTCAAAGGTCACTTCTTCGGCCGCAAGAACCGCGTTCATCCGGAAGAGTGCCGGGCCCAGCGGGGTCGGCAGCGGGCCTGCCACGCCAGGCGCGGTGAGAGCAAACACGCCCTCGGCCGCTTCGCCCAGATCGTCGCGGCTCAGATCGCCCAGATCGATGTCGTTCAGCGTCAGGCCACGCTCGGTCACCAGGTCATCAAACGTCACGCTGCCCGCATCAAGACGGGCCTTTGCGGCCTCTGCGGCAGCCTGATCGGGATAGATCAGCCGCTCAACCAGACGACGCTCGGGCTGGACGTAGTCGGACAGACGCTGCTCATAGAGCCGGCGCAGTTCAGCCTCATCCACCTCAGTGGTCCTGGCCACATCATCGGTCATCAGGGTGATATAGGTGATGCGGCGGGTTTCCGGCTTGGTGAACTCCGCGGGATGCGCGTCATACCAGGCCTTCACTGCAGCCGCATCCGGGGTCGCCACCGGCGCGGGCAGGTTTTCGGCGCTCAGACGCAGCAGGCTGAAGCTGCGGCGCTCTTCGATGTAATCAAGGAAAGTCGAGGCCGCGACATCCGAGCCGGGCATCCCCGCGACCACAGCGGTCTGCAGAAGGCCCCGGGCCAGATCCCGGCGCATCCGGCCTTCAAACTCAGCTTCCGACCAGCCGTTGTCGCGCAGCATACCGCTGTAGGCCCCGCGGTCGAACTGGCCATTGGCCCCGGCAAACGAGGGGGTCAGGCGGATCTCCGTCGCAAGACGCTGATCGCCGGCCGAAATCCCGATGCGCTTCGCTTCGGCATCAAGCACGCCCTGCGTCACCAGACGCTGGCGCACCGCACCGTCAAAGCCAAAGGCCGCAGCTTCATTGAAGCTCAGCGGCTTGCCCGTCTGCGCAGAAAGCGCATTCAGATCCGAGCGCAAAGCCCGGAAATACTCAGTGGTCGAGATATCCTCGCCCGAGACCGAGCCGATGTTGCGCACATTGCCGCCGAAATTGCTGACGCCAAACCCGCTGAGGCCAATGATGAGCAATGCCATCAGAACCCAGACGAACAGCTGTCCCGCCTTGCCACCCTTCGCCATCAACCCCTCCGGTCTGAAAACTTTCCGTTTGTCTAAGGGTTGCAGCCTGCCGGAGCAATCCCTTAGCCATGTCAGCGCCGGTTCAACGGCGCGTCAGCGTCAGCCGCGCGAGGCGCGAGGCCATCTCCTGCAGCCCCGCAGCATCGCAATTGGCGAAGGCGATCCGCATCTGTCCATGGGCCTCTGCCGCGCCTTCGGGGTTAAACATCGTGCCCGGCAGCATCAGGATGCCCTGCTGTGCAAGGATCGCCCTGGCGATCTCCGGCCCCCTGCCCGCAAAGGGATGGCGCGCATAGGCAAAGAATGCCCCGGCCCCCATCAGCTCCCAGCCCGGCAGATCGGCCATGGCAGCTTCCACGGCACGGCGGCGGTTCAGGATTTCCTGACGCTCGCCCTCAACCCAGGGCCCAAGGTTCCGCATCCCCCAAAGCGCTGCGATCTGGCCCAGCTGCCCCGGGCAGATCGCCACGGTATCAAGGAATTTCTCCACCTCAGCCATCCGCGCCTCTGAGGCGACGATGGCCCCCACGCGGTGCCCGGTCAGGCGATATGCCTTTGAAAAGCTGTAAAGCTGCACCAGAACATCCGACCAGTCCGGATCCATGAAAAGATCATGCACCCGACCGTCACGGCTGTCGAAATCGCGGTAGGTCTCATCGACGATCAGCGTGATGCCGCGCGCGCGGCAGAGATCGCGAAACGCAGCCATCGTCTCAGCGGGATATTCCGCGCCGCCCGGATTATTGGGCGAGACCAGAACAATCGCGCGGGTGCGATCGGTGATCAGCCGCGCGGCGGCCTCTGCCTCAGGGATCAGCCCCGCACCAGGGGTCAGCGGAACGGCCTTCACGCCCTGCATATCGAGCCACATCTTGTGGTTGAAATACCACGGCACGGTCAGGATCACCTCATCGCCGGGGGCGGCCAGGGTGGCCAGGACGGCGCAGAAGGCCTGATTGCACCCCTGGGTGATCGCCACCTGCGCGGCGGTGATCTGCCCCGCATAGGCCTGCGACCACTGCTGCGCGATCTCTGCGCGCAACTCATCCATGCCCAGAACCGCACCATAAAGATGCGCCGCCGGCAGGTTCAGGGCCGCATCCGCAATCGCCTGGCGCAGCGGCAGCGGCGGCACATCCGTGGGCGCCGCCTGCGAGACATTGATCAGCGACAGCCCGGCGGGCAGCACCGTGGACGCCCGCCAGCGGTGCGCCTCCATCACCGGCGGGGCAAAAGTGGCGGCCATGGCGGGATTCAGCGGACGGATCATCAGTCAGGTCTCCTGTATCAGGGCAAATTGCCCCCGGACCCGCGTCTCTGCAAGAGCGATCTGCACCCCTTCCGGAACCACCCTGCGGGTCGAAGGCTTGTCGCAGGGGGCGGAAATCGCCGTGCCTTTGCGCAACTTCGTTGCCCGAAGCCCGGGCATCCGCTATCCCAAAGCTGTCTGCCGGAGAGTTACATGACCCGTTTTCGTCTGCCCGCCGCCCTGATGATCGCAGCCCTGGCCCTCTCGGCCTGCGAAACCCGCACCGGGCTGACCCCGCCGCCGGCCATGCTGACCCAGCATTTCAAGCTCGGCCACGCGGTGGTGATCGCCGAAAACGCGACCAAAGCGCCGATCTCACGCGATGCCACTTCCGCGCAGCTTGAGGCCGCGGTCAGCAAAGCGGTGAAAGACCGCTTCACCCGCCTCGATGGCAATGCCTTCTATCACCTGGGCATCAATGTTGACGGCTATGCCCTGGCGCCCCCCGGTGTGCCGCTGGTCGTCTCGCCGAAATCGGTGATGATCGTCTCGGTCACGCTGATGTCGGACACCGCGGGCGGCAAAAAGCTGAACGAAAAGCCCGAACAGCTCACCGTTTTTGAGACGCTTTCTGCGGGCACGGCCATCGGCTCGGGCCTGACGAAATCCGCCGAAGAGCAGCTTGAGAACCTCGCCTTCAACACCGCGCTGGCGATCGAAGACTGGCTCGGTAAAAACCCGCAGTTCTTCGATCCGAGCGCAAAACCCCTCGTCCGGGAAGCCGGCGCTGCGGCTCAGTAAGCATAACGCGGCTGAATCACGTCAGTTTTTTCCACAACGCCTTGAAAATCCGCGGCGGCAGGGATAAATGCGCCGTGGTATTGAATCGGGCCGTCCGTTTCTTGCGGCGGCCCCCTTGAATGGGGATGGCCGCAATATGGCGAAGTCCAAGTTTGAACGGAACAAACCGCACGTCAACATCGGCACCATCGGC